>NZ_JACJRG010000013.1 GCF_014697125.1 Anabaena minutissima FACHB-250
ACTGTCAGGAAGTTTGCCCCTTCTAGGTATGATGAGGCTAGTCCGTGGGTGTACCAGGAGGTGACGAAGGTTGTGCCGGTTAGCCAACCGCCTAGTGCGAGGAAGGCGCAGGGGAATAATAATACTCCTGACCAGCCTACGAATACGAAGCGATCGCGCTTTAACCAGTCGTCTAGTACGTCAAACCACCCTCTACTGGGGGCGCGTCCTACTGCGATGGTCATGAAAACAAATCTCCAAATCTTTATAAGTACGGTTTTTTCTGTAGATTTGCATGAGTTAGCTATCTACAACAGAAATGTTACCAGATTGTCAATCTAGTTTACAATTTTTTACTGACTCTAATAATTCTAGGTGCAAATCGCTAATTTTTCCAGTGGCTAATGGGAATAATTTTATTTTTGATACAGAAATTATGAGAGATTAGGTGCTGGAGGGGGGCAAAGAGAGCAAAGGTGAACAACTAAATTGCCAATGCCCAGTACCCAATTCCCCATTCTCAATTCCCATAACGCTAAAATGAGTCCTACAGTTATATATAGTTACTGCTAAATGCTTACCATTGACTTAACCATCAGAAATACGCCTTTTCCTGTAACAGTGCAACGTAAGACAGCAGAAGACGCTGAAGCAGTTTATCAGCTAATTTTGGCGGCTATGCGTTCTGGAAATCCTGACATTGTAGAACTTAAGTGTGAAGGCAAGACAGAGAAGAAAATCGCTGTTCGTGCCACTGAAATTACCGGAGTCCAGATTACCGAAAAAGATGGTGTCAGCACCAGTAGTGGCAGAGCTCCAGGATTTTTTGCCTTAGCTGGTGAGTAACCCAAGGTGTACTCATGGCGGAAGCGGGCATTTTAGTTAAAGATTTACAGTTCAGTTGGCCTAATGGTGAGACAGCAATTCAATCTTGCTCTTTGGAAGTACCCAGAGGGGAGTTTTGGATGCTGTTGGGTACAAATGGCAGTGGCAAATCCACATTACTCCGTCTGCTGGCGGGACTCTTAGCTCCCAAATCTGGAGATATTCGGGTTTTACATCCTGTTGGCTTTGTCTTCCAAAATCCCGACCATCAACTAGTGATGCCAACCGTGGGTGCGGACGTAGCTTTTGGTTTGGTTGAAGAAAAACTACCAACAACTGCGGTGAGAGCAAGGGTCAAAGAGGCATTAGGGGCAGTAAATTTGAGTGCTTTTCAACTACGCCCAATTTATGCCCTCAGTGGGGGACAAAAACAACGGGTAGCCATAGCAGGAGCGATCGCCCGTCATTGTGAAATCTTATTATTAGATGAACCCACAGCGTTACTCGATCCAGATAGCCAATTGGACTTAGTAGCTAGTGTCCGCAACCTAGTGAAAAGTAGGGGTATCACTGCTTTATGGGTGACACACAGATTAGACGAGTTGAATTACTGTGATGGTGCTTTCTTACTAGAAAAAGGCCAACTTATAGATAGTGGTGAACCTCAGCGTCTTAAACAACGGTTGATGAATATAAATGGGGAATAGGGAATAAAAAGTCAAAAGAGTCTTTTCGCTTGCCTTTTTATGACCCTAACTCTTCCCAGTCCCCAATTCGTCAATAATTTCTAACAACTGCGACGCGCCCTTAAAAGACGCGTCGCAGTTGTTATAACGGGTTTTTTAGGCAACCTTTGCAATTAAATTACATTATTTTGTTCTTTGTAACATAGTGTTACAAGCAATGCTTCTATTACTATAAAAGTTATGAATGGATCTTGTTAACTCTAGAATACTGTGATTAAAAACCATGCCCCGTTCCCTATCCCCAGCCGTCTTGTTAGTAGACGGCTACAACATAATTGGTGCTTGGCATTGCCTTAAAAAAACCCGTGACACTGCTGGACTAGAGGCGGCTCGCTGGGAACTTGTAGAAGCGATGACAAGTTACAGCGCATTTCAAGGTTATGAAACTCAAATAGTTTTTGATGCCCACTATCAAAATACCTCTAGTAATAGGGAAGTGATCACCCAACTTTTATCGGTTTATTACACTGATTTTGGGCAAACAGCAGACTCGTATATAGAAAAAACTTGTGCATCTTTACGTCCTCAATTTACACAAACTCGGATTTCTCGTGTAATTGTTGCCACGTCAGACCGCGCACAGCAGTTGACAGTACAGGGATATGGGGCTGAATGGTTATCAGCACTGCAATTGTGTGGGGAAGTACAAACTACGGTTTGTCGAGTTAAACAAAGGTCTCAAGCACGCACACAATCTAAGAGTAGGTTTTTAGCTAGTAGTATTGATCCTCAAGCAAGACAAAAGCTTGCTCAATTACGGATGGGATTGTGAAGTAAATCGACGCATTCCAACGGCTCTAGTCTGTCTCTAGAGGGGTTTTGCCTGCGAAGAATTTGTAACTTCAGCATGAGCCAAAAATTTTTTATGAAAGTACTTGCCATCTCTTAAAGACTACGATAAGATTATAAATCGTGAGAGCAATCATTCCTCAGTAGCTCAGTGGTAGAGCGATCGACTGTTAATCGATTGGTCGCTGGTTCGAATCCGGCCTGGGGAGTTAAAAAAATAATAAAAACAAAGGTAATTTGTGGAGTTAAATTTCTAGCTTCAGGGTTTTAACCTTTGATTTGCAGAAATAATTTTTACCAAACCCAAAAATAATCTTTTGGATTCGTCTTTTTTGTGTCTTTGTGTCTCCGGCGTGAAAAAATCACTTTTTTAACACCAAATAAAAATATCCCCTACTTTGAGAATACAGATGCGAGCAATTGCCTAGAGTGGGGTGGAGCATCGTCGCACAAATAAAGCAGGGGTTAAGTTTAGTTTCCTATTGAAAGTTACTTGACAGATACAGCATCAACATCAACGGTGTTGTCACTTGGGTTAGAATCTGTGGAAGTATTAGTTTCACCCTTACGAGTTTTCCAACCGTCAATCACTAGCCCAGATAACTCAGTAACTAGTATCGTCAAAACTAAAACATCATCCAGTTGACCCACAACTGGCAGAAAATCCGGTGCAATATCGATGGGGCTGAGAATATAAACAATCGTACCTAAAATTACCCACCAACGGTATTTGGGGTTACGCAGTAAACCGCGATACCAGTTATATAGAGATTGGATTGAGAAGTTCATGGTTTAACCCTCCAGTTAACTTTCATTTTGACAAATTATGCTATAAACTCCCGGTGGGAATAACCGTCCTAGTTAGTTGGGAAGATGCTAATGCTTATATTGGCAAATACGTAACCGACGATTCTGTACAGGAGTATAGTAATTGTGCATTAATCTTTAAAATTAAAATGCTTTGGGATAGTTGTTTCAGGAATGGAGGGAGGAAATTTAAACAGTGGATATTTTAAATTTGTTTCAAGAAGGCGGGCCAGCCATGTGGCCTTTACTAGCTCTGTCGATTTTAGCTTTGAGTGTCATTTTTGAAAGGCTTTGGTTCTGGTCGCGAATTTTGACACAAGAAAAGGAAATAGTAGAGCGCGTACTGGATGCAGCCCAAGATAATTGGGAAGTAGCGGCAGACATTGCTCAAAGGGCAACAGATCAACCCATTGGGCGTTTTCTCTATGCTCCCTTAAATTTACAAAAAAGTGATACAGAAACATTTCGCCTAGCACTGGAATCTAGCGCAGAAGACGAAATAGCAGGGATGAGGCGTGGGGAAAAACTTTTAGAAGCTGTCATTGCTCTTGCGCCACTGTTGGGACTATTGGGTACGGTTTTGGGTTTAATCGATTCTTTGAAGTCGATTAACATTGGCGATATTGCCACAGGGGGAGGTGCAACAGCAACTAGAGGTATTGGACAATCCTTAATTAGTACGGCGACAGGTCTAGTTGTGGCGATCGTTAGTTTGGTATTCTACCGTTTATTTCAAAGTTTTGTAGTTAATCAAGTCAAGGTTTTTCGTAAAGCGGGTAATGAATTGGAATTATTCTACCGCCAGTTTCCGGCACATTTTAGCAACAAGACCTCAGCACTTGTCTCAGAAACTTCACGGGATAGTTTGACTCCACCCAGCAAGCCAACTACCAGCAGATTTCCTCAACCACCAGAACCACCCAATCAAATTTGAATGATGTATTGGGTATTGGGTATGGGGAATAAGTTAAATTTCTCCCTCTGCCCCATCCTGCGGGTTTCGCCTTCGCGGTACTGGCTGCTCTGCGCCCATGTTTCTTTCTAGTTTCCAGTCTCTAGGAGTTGCCAGGAGTTCTTTAGATTTTGACCCTTCACTTCGTTCGAGGGCAAGATGAGTGAATTTTGAATTGAGATGTCCCTAGTTTCTATGCAAAAAAGATGAAAGTTAATCTACATACTCAAATTGAAGAAGCTCAAGTTCAGATTATTCCCTTAATTGATGTCATTTTTTGCATCTTGACATTTTTTTTGTTGGCAGCTTTGCAATTTACTAGACAACAAGCCATAAATGTGGATTTACCACAAGCTAGCACAACTACGTCGGCTGGAATAAATTCAGCAGGTGGTAGCCAAATTGTGACAATTGATGCTATCGGTAATATTTACATAGAACAAGAAATGGTACAAAAAGCAGAATTAGAGCAAAAGTTAAGGGGGTTTTTGCAAGCTAACCCTAATGGTGTTTTGATTCTGAATGCTTCACGCACAGCAACTTACAATGATGTCATTGAAACATTAGATTTGTTACGGCAAGTGGGAGGCGATCGCGTTTCCTTGGGAATTATACCTAATTCCTCTTCTACACCCAGTACCATTTCCCCCTATTTCCCTGCAAATCCCAATTTCCCAGTTGCGCCTACAGTACCAATACCAGAAATTAACCCCAACTTCCCGACAAGCCCTAATCAATTTTCTATACCCACAACCCCCAATCAACCACCAACAAGGCAAGATATTTCACCTGTAGTGCCGAATGTAGCAGCACCTCAAGTACCTGCTGCAACACCTGTAGCACCTGAGAAGACTAATTAGGGAGTAGGTGATAGGTGACCGGTGACAGGTGATAGGTGACCGGTGACAGGTGACAGGCTAGATAATTTGCAATGAGTGGATTTTAGATTATTCAATCCAAAATCTAAAATTCTTACTCCCCAATCCCCTCAAACCTAAAGATATCCAAAATAAATTATGAATAGAGAAAAAAGTCTGGTAACTTACAAATAATCTGCCGATGTGAATTTTTTCTATCGATAGACTCAATAGACTAACTAATTTATCGCCAAGCACCATTTACGTTTCAGGGGTTGACGGCAATGAATCAAATTGTGACACTGTTAATTGTTTGGGTAGTCACATCCATCAGCTTGTTAATTATCAGTAAGTTGCCTTTAGGCGTTGAAGTAGACACTCCACAGAAAGCAGTTATTTCCGCAGCTGTTTTAGGTATTGTAACGGCAACAGTCAGACCAATTTTAAGTTTGATATTTGTTGTACCCGATATACTCACTTTTAACTTTTTATCGGGTGTTTTTACATTTATGATTGCCGTTGTTTGTTTTAGTATTGCTGCTTGGTTAGTAGAGGGTTTCAGACTGCGCTTTGGTATGTGGAGTGCTGTACTAGGGGCGTTTGCACTTACTATCATTAACAGCTTGATTTACAAGTTATTAGGTATTTTCTAGAAATAGAAGTCAAAAGTCTATAGTCCACAGTCCATAGTCAAAAGTTACTTATATCCACATAATTTAACTAATGACTACTGACTATTGACTATTGACTATTAATTACTCATTAGACGTTGGGGGAGTGACTGGGGTATTCAATTGTTGTTGACGTTGTTCGCGCTTTTTGCGATCGGCTGAAAGCATATCGGCCATCACAATTAGTGCTTGTGTCATTTTGTCTAAATTGGAACGGTATAAGTCTAAATCCTTACTAAGTTTTTCGTCCGAAAGATGCAAGCCTTCAGCAATTGTTTTGAGGGCTTCATTGCGTTGCTTTTCGTCTTTAACTAGCTCAGGGTCTGAAATTTCTAGCAAAGAAAATAAACCGATCGCAAACAATCGACTGTATTTAAAGTGAGAATTGTTGGCGATCGCTTGCAGTTGCGCTTGCAATTGGGCATCTTGCTGTGCATGATTAGTTTGATTAAGCCACGCCACTAAATCATTAGCTGATAAGTTTTGGACTATAGCTTTTAACCTTTCAGCATCCTGTCTGTAGCGTTGTGGGTCTTGCTCTACAGCCTGACATATGGCATTAAAAATCGATTCTTTATCCCGTTCGGGTGTATAGCCTTCCATGAAGCGGTCAAAGGTAGTGACAACGCCCAAGGCATATATAGGATTGTAGCTAAAATCTACATTTACTAACAGTAGGTGCATTTCTACCATCAATTCCTCTACCACCCGACGATAAATTGTGTTAATCGGTCGGGTATGCAGAGAGTAGAAAGTTCGCTTTGTATCAGAGACAGTACGGACGTTATTCACAAAGAAAATATTAAGGGCGACGTTATCTTATTTTCTACTTTAAAGGATACTTTGCCAAGTTAGCTAGGGAGTGGGGTTTTAGCTAAACTTTATGCCTAAACTTTATTTTTCTCGGCACTCCTATACCTTTGCACCCTCATACCCCCGTCTTCTTACACTAGGATCAAAGGGAAAGGTGATTATTAATTTTGAATTTTGAATTTTGAATTCGGAGTGCAGTGACGTGACTTCCATATTGCCCGAACCGCATCAAAGCGACTCACCCAACTGGGAGGAAGAACTAGATAGTGCCATTTTTAGCTTTGAAGACATTCAAGCAGAACTGAACTATAAGCAAGCACAAACGGCACTACGTAACTTAGTAGCTAGTCTCGATCTCAGACCCCAAGAAAAAGCGGGTTTAGAGTCCCAAATCGCTGATTTGGAAACTATGCTGGGTAAGTTAGACAGTATGGTAGTCCAGATTGCGGCTTTTGGCATGGTGGGACGGGGTAAGTCTTCCTTGTTGAATGCTTTGGTAGGACAATCGGTGTTTGAAACTGGCCCTTTGCATGGTGTCACCCGTGCAGCTCAAAGTGTGAATTGGAGTATTAGCGAAGAAGCTATTGGAGAAACAGAACGGGCTTTAAGGGTAACTTTACCTGCTGTTGGTAAATCCCAGGTGGAATTAATTGACACCCCAGGCTTAGACGAAATCGATGGGGAGACTCGTACAGTCTTAGCGGAAAAAATAGCTAAACAGGCGGATTTGATTCTGTTTGTGATTGCGGGTGATATGACCAAGGTTGAGCATGAAGCTTTATCTCAATTGCGGGAAGCAGGTAAACCCATCATCTTGGTATTTAATAAAGTAGACCAATATCCAGAAACCGATCGCCTGACAATTTACCAGAAAATCCGGGATGAGAGGGTGCGGGAATTACTCACACCCCTGGAAATTGTCATGTCCGCAGCATCCCCACTGGTAAAAACGGCGGTATATCGTGCTGATGGGAGTAGGGGTGTACAATTGCGTGCAGGTGCGGCTCAAGTTGAAGAGTTAAAGCTGAAAATTTTAGAGATTTTGCAGCGTGAGGGCAAAGCACTGGTGGCGTTGAACACTATGCTGTATGCTGACACCGTGAATGAGCAATTGGTGCAGCGTAAGTTGATGATTCGCGAACAGAACGCCAATCAGTTGATTTGGAAGGCTGTCATGACTAAAGCTGTGGCGATCGCTCTCAATCCAGTGACAGTAGTAGATATATTGAGCAGTATAGTTATTGATATTGCGCTAATTTTAGGGTTGTCTAAACTTTATGGCATCCCCATGACCGAAGCTGGGGCTGTGCAATTACTGCAAAAAATCGCCATCAGTATGGGTGGTATCGGTGTCAGTGAATTATTGGCAAACTTAGGTTTAAGTGGGCTAAAAACCTTATTAGGTATCTCTGCATCAGCTACAGGCGGTATTGCCCTTGGCCCCTATATCTCAGTAGCTGTTACTCAAGCTGGAGTAGCTGGTGTATCTTCCTATGGTATTGGTCAAGTTACCAAGGTGTATTTAGTGAATGGGGCAACTTGGGGGCCAGATGGGCCTAAAGCTGTAATTAATCGGATTTTGTCAACTCTTGATGAAACTTCAATTCTCAATCGGATCAAAGATGAATTACTTCACAAGGTAAAATTCAAAGGAAAATAATGTAGTAGCGATGCTCCGTTTCTACAAGGTTTCTAGATGTTTAATGAGTAAATATCTAAGCAGATGACAAATCAATCATATTTATGAATAAACCTAAAATTTTCATTGACGGGGAATCAGGAACTACAGGCTTACAAATTTACTCGCGCCTCAACCAAAGGAATGACATTGAGTTAGTTAGCATTGAGGCATCTAAGCGCAAAGAGTCCACTGAGCGAGCAAAAATCATCAATTCCGTCGATGTAGTAATTCTTTGTCTTCCTGATGATGCAGCCCGCGAAGCAGTTGGCTTGGTGATTAATAATACAGTTAAAATCCTGGATGCTAGTACCGCCTACCGCACAGATGCGGATTGGGTTTATGGTTTTCCAGAACTGAACCCAGGACAGCGAGAAAAAATCGCGAATGCTCAGTTTGTCAGTAATCCTGGCTGTTATCCTACAGGATTTTTGGCTTGTGTTCGTCCGTTAATAGCTCAGGGAATTATCCCTAATAATTTTCCCCTCACGATTAATGCCGTATCTGGCTACTCTGGTGGCGGTAAGAGTTTAATCCAAAAGTACGATACCTTTCATGAGCAGCAAAAGGGATCAACTCCAATTTATCCCTACGGTATTTATGGTTTGCAGTTTGGGCATAAACACGTCAAAGAAATGCACCAGCACGCTGGTTTAGCATCGCCACCGTTGTTTGTTCCCGCAGTCGGGGATTTTGAGCAGGGGATGTTAGTACAAATACCTTTGCCTTTATGGACTTTAGAGAATCCCCCAACAGGTGAAGCGATTTATCATGCGATCGCAGAATACTATGCAGATGAAAAGTTTGTCCAGGTAGCCCCATTTAAAGATGCAGCTTTGCTCAGAGAAGGAACTTTCTTGGATGCGATGGCGATGAACAACACTAATATTGTGCAGGTGTTCGTTTTCGCTAATGACGCTACCCAAGAAGCCTTATTAGTGGCGCGTCTCGATAACCTAGGTAAAGGTGCATCAGGTGCAGCTGTACAGAATCTTAATATTATGTTGGGTGTTCCAGAAGATTTGGGACTTTGAGGGGACTGGGGACAAATCAAGTCAAAAGTCAAAATTAAAGAACTTCTGGGGACTGGGGACTGGGGACTGGGAAGAATTTACTCAGCACCGGCTAAACGCCCCGCTACCGCTAACAGCACTCCCTACTCCCCACTCAGCACGGGCTAAACGCCCCGCTACCGCTAACAGCACTCAGCACTCCCCACTCCCCACTCCCCACTCCCCACTCCCCACTCAGCACTCAGCACTCAGCACTCTTAACTCTTAACTCTTCTCTTTGAAAGAAGAGAGCCACTCTTGGACTTGTTCGCGGGCGATATCTCGACCACCAAGACCAAAGGCTAAAGCAATAGCAACTGCGATCGCACCTAATAGCAATCCAAATGCTAAATTGACAATATCGCTGGCAATGCCAATCTGTTGCAATGCCATTGCAGAAACTAGGGTAATAATGGAAATTCGCGCGGCTTGACCTAAAATTTGGGCTTGGCGATTGCCGGAACTGGTAATGATGTTAAAGGCGAGATTGGCGAAGAATAAGCCAATGGCAAAGACTACTAAGCCAGATAAAATGCGCCCAATAATTACCAGAATGCCAGTTACAAGCGTCGTTAGTGCTGGAATATTCAGGATATTGACTGCTGCTACCGTAGCAAACAATAAAATCCCGACTAAAACCACAATACCTGCAACTTCCGATGGGGTGCGAGTAGGAATTTTAGGTGTAGGTGTACTTTCAGCATCGGAGACTGTTTGTGCTGTGGGTACAGGTAGACCGAGGATGGTGAAAATGTTATTGAAGCCTAAACTGGTGAGGATGCTGGTGACTAAATCGGCAACAAACCGCCCTAAGAAATAGGCTAGGATTAAAATTGCTATGGCTGTGAAGACAGCAGGTAAGACATTGAGAATCTGCTGTAACATTGCGATCGCAGGTAGAGAAATCGCCTCAATTTTTAAAGCATTGAGAGCAGCGATCGCCACAGGAATTAAAATTAAAATGTAGACTATCGTACCTGTGAGGGCAGATAAAGGCTGCATTCCCGAAGTAGAAGATAGTCCAAACCTACTACCCAAATGATCAACACCAGTTGTTGCTAGCAAGTTAACGACAATTCGCCGCACCACATTAGCTAAAAACCAACCAACGGCTGCAATTAACGTTGCTGCCAAGATATTGGGCAGAATTGACAGAATTTGTGTAATTAGAGCCTGTACTGGTTGTAGTGCTTCCTTGAGTCCCAGGGTGTCTAAAACTGGAACTAGAAACAGCAGAAAGATAAACCAATATAAGGCATTACCAATTGTCTGACTCAAAGACAAGCGATCAAGGCTAAGATTATCGTTCGGTTCATCTTGACTCAAACGCTCATCCAGTCTGAGTGCTTGCAACCCGCGTATTGTCACAACCTTAACGATGGACGCTAAGAACCAAGCTACCCCTAACAGAATTCCTGCGCCAACAATCTTGGGCAAAAAGCCAATCAGTTGTTCCAAAAAGCTATTAAGTGGTCGAGAAGCTACCTCTAAACCCAGAGTTTGCAAGACAGCTACGACTGTTAAGAGAATAATGCTCCAAAAGACTAAATTGGAGATTAATTTCTCTACCTGGGGGACATCCTCACGACCTGTTATCCCAGCCGCAATCTTATTATCTATTTTTGTGCGATTAAGGATTTGCCGCGTCAAGACCCCAGCCGCAGCAGCAATCAACCAACCCACCAACAAAAGAGCTGTTGCTCCCAGCAGACGGGGTGTAAACTGAATCACTTGTTGAAAAATTCCTTGCACATCAGCGATTCCTTGGTTCACTCCTGGTTGGTTTAGGGGTAAGCTGGGCGATTGTGCCAACAATGGCTGCATCTTTTGCGACCAATCTACTCCTGCTACCTGGAATATTCCTTGCCAAGCTGTGTTCATGGTTTTTCGGAATTAATAGTGTGCATGACAACACTGGAAATATTTAGTGATTGTATTGTTTCGCACAATATATAATACTAAGTATTTCACTAGTGTTTGCGTATTAACTTACCAGGAAAAGTACGCTTAATGAATAATAAGATTAATTTTTTACTTCTCTTTTGATTAATTTACAGTCTTTAAACTAAAGCTTTGTAAGTATTCGCTAACACTACTCATTACTCATTACTCATTACTCATTACTCAGCACTCTTCATGACTATTGACTAATGACTATTACTATGCACTAATCTAAATGCAGCTACCACACAAAAATCTAGAATGTCCCAAGTTTTAGAGCAATCAATTCAAATTAACGCCACATCTACCGCAGTAGAGAGATGTTTTACCGATTTAGGACTAATGCACCGTTGGCTCAACCCTGTGTTACGTTGTGAACCTGTAGGTGAAACTTGGAGTACAGAGATAGGTAGTAAAAGCCGCTTTTTGATTCAAATACCCTTAATGCAACCCACCTTAAACAGTTTGGTTGTAGAACGTCAACCGGGTTTAGTCGTGTGGGAATTTCAGGGATTTTTTCAAGGATGCGATCGCTGGGAATGTCAACCCACACCACAAGGTACACTATTACTAAACCGCTTTGAGTTTGAGATTCCTAACCCTATAGTCAGTTGGGGATTCAACACCTTCGCCGCTAAGTGGACAAAAGAAGATATGCAAGCACAGCTACGTCGCCTCAAACGAGTAGCGGAAGAAGTACAAATTAATCCTTAGTAATTATCATGCTTTTAAACAAGATTTCGTCATTAATTGGCAAATTTATCACTGTCAAAAAACTTAATTAGATCAGACAAGCTATAATGAGTATACACAGATTTATTATTAGTAATACGCCATAAAACTTGCTCTGAGTTGGAGATTACTTCTATAAAATTTTGTGTTTTTATAGTATCTTTAGCTGAAGAACTGGCAAATTTATTAACTAAAAATCCCACCCTTTGTAAAGCGCGAACAGTCCACAGTGCAGCAATCCCCTCACCTATTAAATTAATTTCTCCTTTCAGTGGTGTATGCAGATGAAACTCCCCAGACAAGATATCAAACTCCACACCTTCACTCTTGAAAGCATCAGCAAAAGCACCACTTAACACTAAATCTTCTGGTGCGCCAACGTGTAAAATACCATTAGTTGTTAATAGCCAAACTTGGTCAGCTAGACGTAAAGCCAAATCTAAATCGTGGGTAGAAAGGAGAATTGCTTGATGAGTTTCCCGTGCTAACTGACGCAACAATTGCATAATTTCCACCCGCCGTGGTAAATCTAAAAATGCCGTTGGTTCATCCAGCAACATCACCATCGGCGACTGAGCCAAAGCACGCGCAATCATAATTTTTTGACGTTCACCATCACTAAGTTCACTGACTTGACGTGAAGTTAAATGTAACGCACCTACAGATTTTATCGCCCAATCTACAATAGCTTCATCTTCAGGGCTTAACCTTCCCCACCAGTCAGTGTAAGGATGTCGTCCCAACGTCACCAAAGTATAGGCTGATAACATACCCACATCAACCCTTTCCGTCAGCACCAAACTCAACCGTTTGGCTAAATCCTGCGGTGCTAACTTATAGATATCATCACCCAAAAGTCGCACCTCACCCGCTATAGGTGCTTGCATTCCCGCAAGCGATCGCAGTAATGTAGACTTACCCGCACCATTCGGCCCCAGTAAACACACCAATTCCCCACCTTCCAGACACACAGAAATATCCGAAGCAACACACCGCACCCCCTTCCCCGACTTATAACCAATACTCAACCCACAAGTAGTCAACACCGCATTACTCATACTCAATCCCACCTCAAAAAAACTCTCCGCGTACCTCCGCGTTAAAAAATCCTAATTACTTACGCCTCAAAATCACCCAACTAACCACAGGAGTACCAATCAAAGCCGTAATAGCATTCAAAGGTAAAACCATCTGACTCACCCAAACTTGAGAACACAAATCAGCCACCAAAGCCAAAATTGCCCCCATAAATATCACACTAGGGATTAAAATTCGATGGTCAGAAGTCATAAACAGACTGCGACACAAATGAGGAATAGCCACACCCAGAAATGCGATCGGTCCACAAAAAGCCGTAATAGCACCTGCTAAAATAGAAGCACTAGTAATCACAGAAAATCGAGTTTTCTGCACCGTTAAACCCAGACTCCGCGCATAAGATTCACCCAATAAAAGCGCATTCAAAGATTTTGATTGCAACACAGCCATCAATAAACTTAAAAGTATCACCGGAATCAAAACAATTAACTGTTTCCAAGTCACCCCAGCGAAACTACCAAAAGTCCACATAATATAACTTTGAATCCGTTCTTGAGAACTAAATTGCAACAAAATACTGACAATTGCACTAGTAGCATAGCCAAACAATAAACCTAAAATTAGCAGCGTCATCGTATCTTGCACTCGACGCGAAACCACTAACATCACACCTAAAACCGATGCTGCGCCGAAACTAGCGGCTATCACCAACCCAAAATCAGTAATGATTCCCAAATCATTTAATAAAGTCGGTGTAGTCACACTTGCAGTTAACACCACCAAAGCTACACCTAAACTTGCACCAGAACTAATTCCTAACACAAAAGGCCCTGCCAAGGGGTTTTTAAATAGAGTTTGCATTTGCAAGCCACTCACACCTAAAGCCGCACCTGCTAAAGTTGCTGTCAAAGCTTTAGGTAGTCTAAATTTGAGAATAATATGAGCATGAGTTGCCTTTTCTGGTTCTTGTCCCAGTAAAATATTGATAACTTCATGAATAGGGATAGAGACAGAACCCAAAGCTAAATCTAGTAAAAACGCAAAAACAAAACCTATAATTAACAGCGAAAAAGCTAAGGTTTTGATAGACGTAGATTTGGCATAAAATAACAGGTTTGTCAGGAGATATTTTTTGAGTAACATTATTGAATAAATTTGCGGTAATAAAATAGTTGATGATTAGGTAACATTTCTGGATGTAATATTTTAATTAAATCTGAGAGAACAATATCAGGGTTACTAATTCCCCCCTCCCAGTAATCATTACCACCACTATCATTTACACGAGCATTGTTATTATAAAGATTGCCTGTTTTCACAGCTTGAAAATCAGCATAGCGACTATCTTCAGCAACTACATCTTTCAAAGTCTGCCAAGATTGGCTAAAATTCAACCAATAATCAGCATTAGCTGCACGTTCTAAAACCACTTCAAAAGAAAGGGGGAGACTACCAGCAGATTTATCATCACTCCAAAGATAGTTACCTCCAGCATCAGCGAGATATTTGGCTACATAACTTTGACCAGCCGGCATAAACCAAGTACCTTTAAAGTTAAAGCCAACAAATACAGTCGGACGCTGTTTTAAAGATTTAGCTTTTTCGGCTATTTGTGTATATTTATTTGCAATTTCATTAAATATCTTTTCTGCTTGTGCTTCTTGATTAAAAAACAAAGCTGTAAATTTCAACCATTCACTTCTTCCCAACGGTGTGTCTTCCATATACTCAGCATTTATCGCCACCTTCAAACCCACCTCTGTGAGTTTGCTATAACTATCAGTCTGGGAATTTCCTGTACCGAAGGTTGTCACTAAGTCAGGATTTAATTCTAATAATTTTTCTATATCCACATTGGAATTATTACCGACTTGTGTAATCTTTCCGGCTTTAATTCTCTCAACTACATCAGGAGTATTGACTTGATTGCTATTACTAATCCCCATTAGTTTATCAACTACACCTAATTTGGCTAGGTGGGGTAAATGTGTAGTTGATAGAGAGACTATAGAGTTAATGGGAACTGTAATTACCTGTGCTTGATTAAATCCTTGGGGTGTGGGAGTTCCACATTGAACTAAAACATATTGAAACTGGGTTTTGGCATTCTGCCAGGGGTTTTTAATGGTGACTACTTTGTAGTGTTGATGATATTCTACTGCAAAGCCTGTGGCATGGGTGATTGTAATTTTATTGGGGAAGTAATCTTGATTGGGGTTGTAGTTTTGAGTGCAGGTGTTAGTTGATGTGTGAATTGTGGTGTTATGACAGGCGATGATGAGGGTGGCTATGAGGAATAATTTGCAGAGGAAAATGATTGGTTTTTTAGGGAATTTTACCAATTTCATGTTTTTTTATCTCGCGCAAAGGCGCAAAGACGCAAAGGGAGATGGAAATTAGGGGGTTTGGGGTGGGTAGAGGTTTTCGGTGATTTTGTTACCTTTAACTAGATGTTCGTTGACGATATTTTCGGCAACATTGGGGTTAACGCGAGTGTACCAAGTTCTATCATTGGAATAAAAAACAACTGGGCCGAGTTGACACACTTCTAAACAGCCGGAGGTTCTTACTTCGATGTCTAAACCTGCGTTTTCTACTGCTGATTTTAAGGCATCAAATGTAGGTTGCCATTTGCGGGAAGGAAGACAGCGTGTAGAGGTACAAACAGAAATATAGGAATGTTTGAGAGGATTTTTGGTAAATGGTATCTGTTTTTTACCTAATACATAAATATCTCTTAATTCTTGATAAAGAGCTAATCTATCTAAATTTGGTTTACCTTCCGGTAATAAGTTTTCACCATCTACGAAAGGATTAGGTAATAAAATCTTCATCAATTGTTCATTAGCACCATTCCAAAATTGAATCCCCCAACTACGAGGATTACCTTCCGTATTAAACCGACGATAAAAAGCCGCACGACTAACTTGACGCTGCTTCCTAACTTCCACAGGAGTCTTACACAGAGGCCCACCAAAATTAGTATCAATACATAAATGTAAATGCCATCCCTCAGCCGCCACGGTCAAATAGCCATCATAGAGAATACAAAGCTTTGGCGGAGCATTAAATTCCAACTCCAAAACACTACCTTGAACAATATGAGCAATCCCAACTTGCTGCCAATTCTGTTCAAACAAAGTATAAACTAACGATGCTAAAACATCACTTCCACAATCAAAATACTCATACTCAATAAACCCCCCCGTAGCTAAATCTTCCTTAACTACCTCATTAACTGGTGTCACCCAACAATTAAACTCAGCCATTCTTCATTCTCCTTTGCGCCTTTGCGTGAGATAATTCTTCTTAAAACCGAGAACTCAACCCAACCTGAAAAACCCTCCCCCCATCAGGAAAACCAGGAAACAACTGATAACGCTCATCAAACAAATTATCCAAACTACTAGTCAACACCAAACTATCACTTATCGGCACACGCATCTTCAAATCAAAAGTAGTGTACCCCGACAAATATTCCGTATTAATATTATTAGTTGGATATCCATTTAAAGAATTCATCAACACCCCCAAATACCAACCTTGAGGATTTTCATAAGACACCCCTAAATTTAACTTATCAGCACCTGCAAACCTCAAGTCCTTATCAACCTCTGCCGGATTAGCACTTTCTAAAATACGCGGATCATTAGCCGTATAATTAACAAAAACGTAGACATTATTTGCCAGTTGTAAATTTAACGAAGCTTCAATTCCCGTAGTATGTACTAAACCGATATTTTCCCAAGTCCCGGTATTCCCATTCACAGGCGGAGTAAGTCTTTTAAAAGCGATTGTATCAGAAACTCTGTTACTAAAAAATGTCAGCCTCAACAAGCCAATCTTCCCTAACTTTTGGTCAATACCTACATCAAAACTATCCCCTTTTTCTGGTTTCAGTTCAGGATTACCAATGTTAGTAGGATTATTATTAAATAAATTGGCTATGGTAGGAGCGCGGAAATTTCTGATATAGTTAGCTCTGAGTGTAGTTGAGTCTGATAATGCTAACTTTGCCCCTACAGATGGTGATGTGAATGAGCCATTTACCAAGCTACTAAAATCTTGCCTTACTCCTAAATTCATGCTCAAGCTAGGAGAAAAATTAATTTCATATTTACCAAAAATTGCCCCTTGACCTATGGCATCATCATAGTTTTCTCTGGTGATATTTGTACCATAATTAAATGTGGTGTTGCGTACATTCGTATTTCGGTAATCAAAACCATAAACTAAGGTTTGATTCTTAGCAAAGTTCCAGCTATGTGTGGTTTGAATACCATAGGAATCCTGTTTAGTATCAAAGCGATTTTGAGATGTAATTGCACCGCTACGATTATCAAAACGAGTGTTGAGAAAATCAGCGTAAATTCTCGCTGTTAACAGTGAATCATTTCCGCTTCCTAATTTGGAGTTCCAGGTTAAATCAGTGAGAACTTGGTCTGTGTATTTACGATTATTATCGGTGAGAGAGTTAAAAAATCCCTGTCCAAATTCGGGTACAGGAATTGGTACACCTCCCGGTACTCCCTGTTCTTTTCCTAAATATAGGGTGGAGAGAGTTAAGGTGTTACGCGTTCCTAAATTTGCCTCTAGTTTGACGTTAAAGTTATTAAAAAGTGCATCATTATTTCTTCTCGTCCCCTCAAAATTGGCTTCAGGAATGGTGAAAGGATAATTATTTTCCGCTTGGGTACGGTTGTAACCTACTACCCAAGAAATATCACCTGTTCTCCCACTATTTTGAATGCTTTGTTGGTTCAGTCCATATGAACCAATGTTGACTTTGGTTTCTGTGGTGATTTTCTCTGTAGGACGACGGGTAACAATGTTAATTACCCCACCTATTGCGTCAGAACCATAAAGAGTTGAACCACCTCCAGGTAATACTTCGACTCTTTCAATATTGTTAGTTGTAAATTCTGACAGGTCGAAACCACCACCACCGAGATTATTAATTGGTCTACCATCCAACAATATTAATACTTGACCTGTATTAGAACCGCGAATAAATTGACCGCTTAAAGCATTGACTTCTGTTCCAACAGTACCGTCACCCAAAATACCAGGAAGAAATCGCAGTGCTTCTTTCACTGTTCTCGCACCTTGCGCTTCCATTTCTTCCCCAGTAATCACATACACCGGACGGGTCGAATCTTTCACTGTCCCTTCGCGACGGAAGGGGGAAAATACAGGTTCATTGAGTAGTTTGTCAATAACTGTGAGTTCAATATCTGGTTCTTGCTTTTGTGTAACTTCTGTGGCTATAGTGCTGGAATTTTCCCACAGCATCCCTACGGTGATAGTCAAACTAGAAACAATAAGTTGAGTTCCCCATCTGGTAATAAACTGAGTACGCATTGGTAATTTAAGCCACCTGTATCACTAAAAATTGGTCGCAAGCAAAGATTTGAGCTTTTTTGGTTAAAAAAACTCTCAGCCAGTAGGAAATCTGCTGTTTGTAATAATGATAATGATTATGATTATCACATAAATAGTGCAATTTACAAGCTAGTTTCAAAAGTTTGTAGTAAGCACTTTAGTGCTGAGAGTCTTGAGGACTACAGTCCTTACTACGAAATTGATGCACTAATTGTCATTAATTAACAGCAATTTACGGTTAATTTTGCCCACTTATTTAGGGGTGGTATTTTTGCTAAGATGCCTTTTTTAAAAGGTTCTGGTCGTTCTGACCAAGGTAATAAACCATCAGTTTTAGCATGGTATTGAGTAGCACATTGCAACCCCGCAGATGCACTACTATCTACTGGTAAATTGCCGAAAAGATAGGTTAATTTCCCTTCTCCTTTTAAGGCGATAACGCAAGCATGGTTGCAAGCACTCATACATTCAACGCCTTGAATGGAGAATTGATGTTGCAATTCCCAGGTTTGTGCAAGTTCTTGAAGTTGTTGTAATAGTTGCTGTCCGCCACTTTCACCAACTCGCTTGCCATCTTGCCATACACCGGCGCAGGTCGTGCAGACAAATATCGTATGCTGTTTTTGATTCATTGATTTTCAGGCGTTGCTGATTAATGGGGTGATTTTTGTTTCGCGCATATTGCAAGCAGAACCCGCAGGATAGGCTCACTGAAGATAATGTAAATATGCGAAGGGAAATATCAGATACAACCAGGTTTTCAGCTTTGTATCTAGAACCTTCTGTGGAAGAATTTATATGCGTAGGAAACTGTCTACAATTTCATAGAAATTTGTAGTCTGTGGGGTATACCTGACGGTATGAGACAGTAATCCTGTTGAATTGGGGAAATATTCATTGCAATATTCACCTGTACCTCGCAGATGGGAACTTGTTTTATTGGCGGCGGGCATTCTGACTTTGAGATTTACATCTCATCACAGCTGCGGGACAGTGCCGGATTTACACCGAATCTTTCCCCGTTACCTCTGATGGCTGTTCCCCATCAGAACCGAATATGTAGCCATCATACAGCAATTTTAGCGATCGCACTGATTTCTTCAAAGAAAACAAGTCTCGCTACCACAACAGCACTTTTTAATCTATGCACCTAACAGGCTAGAACTTGCAGTCTAAATAATAGGATAAATTGTCAAGAAATATTAATGATTTCACCTACTCTAAATTCTGCAACCCGATCGCAATTTTACTGTGTTTTTCGATTTGCCCCATTACTTGTTTTGCCCGTTGAATTACTACCGACGGTAAACCCGCCAACCGTCCTGCTTCAATCCCATAGGATTTATCAGCACCTCCCGGTTGGACTTGGTGTAGAAAGATAATTTGATCTGGTAATTCTTTCACTGTCACCTGATAGTTAGCAACATTGGGTAACATCGCCGCTAATTCATTTAATTCATGATAGTGAGTTGCAAAAATTGTCCGCCCCTGGATTTCTGTGGCTAGATATTCGGCTACCGCCCAAGCAATAGACAGCCCATCAAAGGTAGCTGTTCCCCGACCAATCTCATCTAACAAAATTAGGGATTTAGCTGTGGCGTGGTTGAGAATATTGGCTGTTTCATTCATTTCTACCATGAAGGTAGATTGACCTGTCGCTAGGTCATCAACTGCACCGACGCGGGTGAAAATGCGATCGCATACTCCCAAATTTGCCGACTTAGCCGGGACAAAACTGCCAATTTGTGCCATTAGCTGAATTAATCCCACCTGACGCAGATAGCAACTTTTACCACTGGCGTTTGGCCCAGTCAAAATAACTAGGTCGGGTAGAGCCGGATGATTTTCTGTACTACTTCCTAATTCCGTTGAGTTGGGGACAAAAAACCCCGCAGGTAAGGACTGTTCTACTACAGGATGGCGACCATCAACAATTTCTATTTCCCGTCCAGGAATCATTTCGGGACGACAGTAACCTTGCTGCACCGCCAACTCAGCCAAACCACACAACACATCGGCGGCGGCGACGGCGCGGGAAAGGTTACGAATTACTTCCGCTTCTTGGGCTATCTCTTCCCGCAGTGCTACAAAAACCTCATATTCCAACTGATTCAAATCATCTCGTGCTGTGAGAATCCGGGCTTCTCGTTCTTTGAGTTCTGGAGTAATGTAGCGTTCCTCATTGGTGAGGGTTTGCTTGCGGATGTAATTATCGGGTACTTGGTCAGATTTGGCACGGGAAATACTAATGTAGTAACCAAAGGTTTTATTAAATCCTACCTTCAGTGTAGGTACTCCTGTTCTAGCCCTTTCATCTACTTCTAAATTAGCAATCCATTGCTGGTCTGCTTCTACCGTCGCCTTTCTTTCATCCAACTGAGGATTAACCCCAGCACGAATTAAGCCCCCGTCCTTCAGGTGTATTGGTGGTGATTCTACCAAGTGGGCGTGGATATTCTGCGCCAATTCTTCTAAAATCGGTGGCACTTTTTGCAATGCTTTGAGGAAGGGAGAACGCGCATCAGCTACTAATTGGGCTAATTCTGGCAACCGTGCGAGAGAATCAGCCAAAGCCGCTAAATCTCTCGCGTTAGCAGTTCCTGAACTTGTCCTACCTGTGAGTCGTTCTAAGTCGTAAATCTGCCGCAATAATTGTCGCAAATCTTGACGTAAAGGTGTATTTTCCTTGAGTTCTTGAATAGTATCTTGCCGCGCCCGAATGCCTTTAATATCTAGTAATGGTTGCAACAACCACCGCCGCAAAGCCCTAGTACCCATTGCGGTGCTAGTTCTATCTAATGCCCAAAGTAGAGAACCGTGAAAAATGCCATCACGGACTGTTTGGGTAATTTCTAAGTTGCGGCGAGTCTGGTGGTCAACAATTAGGTAGTCCGTAATGGTGTAGGTGCGGAGTCTTTGCAGAGAGATGGGTTTTTCTTTTTGGGTATCTTCCACATATTCCAATAGCCCACCAGCCGCCCTTACAGCCAAGGGGAGATGATCGCAACCTAAACCTTCTAGCGATCGCACTTTAAATGTCTGCAATAATTTACTTCTAGCCTCACCTTGAGAAAAGGGGACTTGCGATCGCAAACTATAACAAAATGATGGTGGTAAACACTCTGGTAAATGGGGCGAAGTTTCCCCAGGACGCAGCAAAGTACCCAAATCAGGCGCATTGGTGGGAACTAATACCTCGGAAGGCTGCAAGCGCATGAGTTCCTGGGTGAGATGTTCTAAATCACTATCTTGGGTGGTGAGAAATTCCCCGGTAGAGATATCTGCATAGGCTAAACCCCAGTGATTTCCCGCAATTACCACAGCCGCCAAGTAATTATTACGACTTGATTTCAGCATTCCTTCTTCTAGCAATGTCCCAGGGGTGAGGATGCGCGTCACCTCCCGCCGCACCAAACCCACCGCCTCAGAAGAGTCTTCCACTTGGTCACAAATCACTACGGCGTAACCTTTCTCTACCAGTTGGGTAGTGTAGCGTTCCCAAGCGTGGTGGGGTACACCAGTCATGGCGACGCGACCAACTTCACCGCCGTGTTTACTGGTAAGGACTAATTCTAATTCTCTCGCTACTGTGACCGCATCTTGGAAAAAAGTTTCAAAAAAATCGCCTACTCGATACAGCAACAGCGCATGAGGATGTTTATCTTTGACCTCAACATAGTGCTGATACATTTTACTCAGCTTACTACGGTCTACCTGTCGCGTGTCGGTATGCGGCCCTGTGGAATGATTGGGTTCTTTCGGCTGAATGTTAGAGTCAGAAACGGTCATAGGATAGATGCTAGAATTTACGCACGCCAAAGCCACAATATCCGATGATAACGTGATGTGGAAATTTCAGGGCGATCGCGTAAGGTTTTTTTATATCACATATCTCCTATTCTCAGAAATCCTTTTAGGTTACTAGTGGTCTGTCCCATTAATCTTGCTGGGTAATACTAGATAATGCTTAAATAGCAATATGAGTGTATCACTACCCAGAAACTGAAATATATCAAGCTTGAGGGCTTGGAAGGGCGGATGAATGCACAACTCATAGCAATTGTGGCTCAAGTAAATCGTGAGTGCATTCACTTCCTGCCAGTTATTAGCCTTAAGTATGTCACAATATGAATTTATGACTTATAGCCCACCTAAACTCCTCACTTTCGAGCAATTTTTAGTTAAGTATGGGGACAACACCCGTTACGAACTCATTGATGGACAACTACGTGACATGGAAGCAACTGGCCCGCATGAAGAAGTTTCAGGAAATATTGCGGGTAGAATTTATGCTGAAATTCTTCGTTCTAATTTAAACTGGCTGATTCCAAAAACTTGTTTGATTAAGCCACCTGCGGCTGAAGCAACAGCACTCCGTCCAGACGTTATTGTTTTAGATAAAGCAAAACTTACCAACGAACCACTTTGGCAAAAAGAACCGATTATTTGTAATGGCAATACTATTGAGTTAGTTGCTGAAGTTGTGAGTACAAATTGGCAGGATGATTATGCCAGAAAAGTTGAAGAATATGCCTTTCTGCAAATACCAGAATATTGGATTGTAGATTTTCGCGGTTTGGGTGGCTTGCAATTTATCGGTAATCCCAAACAACCTACCTTCACAATCTGTCAACTAGTGAATGGCGTATATCAGCAGCAACAATATCGTTTGGGAGATACTATTTTCTCTTCTCTGTTTCCTAACTTACAACTTAAACTTGACAATATTATGCCATAGTGACCTTCATCCTGATTTTTTTAAGGACTAAAGTCCTTACTACAAACTTGTTTATCCATCAATTCAAACTTGATCACCTACTACAGTGAAAATAGCAGTATTAGCAATCTAACTCAAGTAGGTATAAGATCATGGTGCGTTTAAAACCGTGGCAATGGGTAGTATTGGCCGTCCCCATCGCCTCCATCATCATTTTCTTACTGGTATCTGCCGGAATGCAGATCCATCAATGGGGACTCAATTGGATTTGGGGTGTGTTCACACTGGTATTTGTGGGTTGGCGTTGGTTGTTGGTGCGTTGGACTCAACCCGCAATCAAACAAGTAGAAGCTGCACTTGCAGAAGTCCGTGAAGAATTAAAATCGACAGTTGCAGATACCACCACACCAGTTAGCAGTGATGCTACACAGCAAGCCGAAGACGCACTCCAAGAAATCCTGACAGTTGCCCAAAGCGATCGCCCGATTTGGGAAGATTGGCCAACTTTTTGGCAGCGTTGTCAAGATTTAGTGGTGGGTGTTGCCCGGATTTATCATCCAGAAGTGCAATATCCTTTACTAAATATCTACCTTCCCCAAGCTTATGGACTGATTCGGGGAACAGTGGATGATGTAGATCAGTGGATGCAAAAGTTATCACCTGCACTCAATCAAGTGACAGTTGGGCAAGCCTATCAAGGCTACGAAGTCTACCGCAAGTTAGAACCATCAGCCCGAAAACTTTTACGGGCTTGGGGTTGGGCGCAGTGGCTATTAAATCCTGTAGCAGCTGTAGCTAACCGTGCTACTAAGGGCTATTCTCATCAGGCAAATCAGCAATTATTGGGGAATTTGGGACAATTATTCCGAGAAGCTACTTTAAGAAATTTGTGTAGACAGGCGATCGCTCTCTACGGTGGTGATATCCTACCCACAGCCGCAGTTTCTACACCAACTCTACCGAAAACCAAAACCCAAACTCTGCAAAATATCCTATCCGAAGCCGAACCAGTCGAGAAAGTCGAGCAAAAACCGCTCAGTATTTTACTTGTGGGGAGAACAGGCGCAGGGAAAAGCAGCTTGATTAACACCATATTTCAAGGGGATATGGCAGAAGTTGACGTTTTACCCAGCACAGACCAAATTCAAGACTATCATTGGCAAACCCAAGACGGCGAAACCCTCCATCTCTGGGATACTCCTGGTTATGAACAAGTCAAGCGGGAAGATTTACGTCAAATGGTGTTGGACTACGCCACTAACGCTGATTTATTGCTGTTGGTTAATCCTGTGCTTGATCCCGCCTTGCAAATGGATGTAGACTTTTTGCAAGCAATTAAGGCAACCATTGCAGATATCCCCGCGATCGCAGTCGTTACCCAGGTAGATCGCCTGCGTCCCATCCGAGAATGGCAACCCCCTTATGATTGGCAATGGGGCGACAGACCAAAAGAAATCGCCATTCGAGAAGCTATAGCCTATCGTGGGGAATTATTAGGTGAATTTTGTAATTTAGTTTTACCTGTGGTTACAAGTGATCTGCAAACAGGTAGAATTGCTTGGGGAATAGATGCTTTATCTTTGGGATTAATAGAAGCGATCGCACCTGCAAAGCAACTCAGACTAGCTAGGTTTTTGCGTAATCTAGAAGCCCGTACCGTAGCGGCTGCCAAAATCATCGATCACTACACCTTTCAAATGGCAAGCACCCAAGGATTAACTGCACTACTAAAAAGTCCTGTATTACAGTTTATCGCTACATTGGCAACAGGTTCTCCCACTTTGGCTTACATCCTAGCCGAACAAATTCCAGTGGAACAGTTACCGATTGTCATTGGTAAACTCCAGATGGCTTATGATTTATTCTCCCTGTTGCGAACAGAGGACTCTCACCCAGCTAAATTTGACCTATTATCTCTGTGGCCGCTACTGTTAGAAAACTCCACCACACCAGATCGCAATGCTTGGGCATTTGGTCACGCCCTTGTAGAATACTGGACGCAGAATTTAACTATAGATCAACTCCGCCAACGCTTTGACTACTATTTGCAGCAAGCTTGATGACTTTTCACGGAATCTGGAAAACCCCTCTCCATAGAGCGAAGCTCTTCTCGTAGAGTACCTCTCCCCTACAAGGAGAGAGGCTTTAACTTTTCCCCCTTCCCTAGTAGGGAAGGGGGTTAGGGGGTTAGGTTTCGCGTTAGCTTTTCCACATAACGTGAAAAGTCAGGCTTCTCTCCCCTCCCTTACCCTACGGGTTCTGCCTTGCAGTACGCGTTTAAATTTTATCCCTCAATTCATTATAATTCTTACTAAGAAACGCCCCCACCCATTGACTGAATTAACACATCGGGTTTGTACCCAATCGGCTTAGATCCAACCGTTACGCCGCCGTGAATCATACCTTGAATTTCTGAACCAAAGAAGCTGTAAGGAAATTGCGGTTCGGGGCGACTGATTGCTTCCAGACGATCAGCTAGTTCGCGGGGAATATCAAAAGAGAGTGCGTTGAGATTATCTTCTAGTTGCGATCGCTTAGTTGCTCCAATAATCACCGATGCAATCCCAGGACGATTTGCTGTCCAGTTGACCGCAACTTGAGCCATACTGCGCCCTAATTCCTGCGCCACCGTTTCGAGTTCTGCTACAATTTTCCAGTTGCGATCGCTAAATTTCTGAAACGCTGGATTTGAGACACCCTGAACCGTCTCTAGTCTTCCTGCTCCCGTAAATCCACCCTCACTGGCCTTGGCCTTGTACTTCCCACTGAGAAGACCACTCCCCAACGGACTCCACACCATCGTCCCCATTCCCAGTTCTAGACCGAGGGGAATAAATTCCCGTTCAATGTTACGCTCAATTAGTGAGTATTCGAGTTGGAGAGTGCAAAGCGGTTCATAATTGCGCCACTCCGCTATAGTTTGCGCTCGTGCTACATACCAGCTTGGCGTATCGCTCAGTCCAATGTACCGCACTTTACCTGAACGAACTAAATCATCCAGTGTTCGCATAACTTCTTCGACTGGGGTAATCATATCCCAAGTATGGAGAATATAGAGGTCGATATAATCAGTTCCTAACCGTTGCAGTGAACCTTCCACCGCCCGCAAAATATTTTTGCGTCCGTTCCCGCCTGCATTCGGGTTTCCTGGTTCGGCATTGTAGCTAAACTTAGTTGTGATGACAACGCGATCGCGGAGGTTACGCTCTGTCATAAATTTACCTAACCAAGTTTCGCTAGTACCATTTGTATATAAATCTGCTGTGTCAATAAAGTTACCACCTGCATCGACGTAGGTATTGAACATTTGGCGGGCAGTGTCTTCATCTGTTCCCCAACCCCATTCAGTCCCGAAGGTCATCGCACCAAGGGCAAGACGGCTAACGCGCAGTCCAGAACGTCCTAGGGTGTAGTAAGTGTTGAGAGACATATTCGTAACTCCTTAATGAGTATAAAAATGGTTGATTCTCTTGCTAAATACAATTTAGAGAATATCCCGCCAGCATTCATGCCTGATTCTTGCGGGGTTATGTCAAAATCATGCTCAATTAAATTTAAATACTGTTGCGAAATTGCTTGGGCGTTACCCCGGAAAACTTACGAAATTGGGCAGTAAAATGACTGGGATTAGCAAAACCTACCTGATAGGCAATTTCTGCCGACGAAAATCGCGTCACTTTTAGCAATACTTTTGCCCGTTCGATTCGTCGTTGGAGAATATAGCGGTGTGGCGGTTCTCCTATTAAGGCTTTAAAGGCACGGGCAAAATGAAACTGACTCATGGGGACTAATGCAGCTAGTTGTGCGATCGCTAAATCACCAGCTAAATTGTCTTCAATATAATCTTTGATTTGCTTCAGCTTTAACGCATCAATCGCATCAGTTTTCGTGGGGGTAGATTTACTCAATACTCCACTGTAGTTTCGTAGTAGATGCACAGCCAGCAAATTCCGCAACGACTCGACATATAGATTGCCTGCCAAACCACTACTGACTACCTCAGACTTCAACAACTGCGCCACATTTAAAATAATTGGATCTAGAAAAATCACCCGGTGTTGCAACTCAAACGGAGGAGACAATCCGCTTTCATCTGCCAGTCGGTTGAGTAAGCACGGCGATAGCATCAAATTTACGTATTCACTCTCCTTTTCCCGCCGATGCCATACCAACTCACGCTCTGCATACACAAACACGCTGCCGGCAGGCATAGAAGTAGTTTGCGGCTGACCCCCATCTACTGACCAAGTAACACGTTCATGGGGAATAAACGCCACACTAATAGCGTGTTTGGGCATCGCAAAGTCAAAATCTCCCACCGTTTCCAATCGACCATACTCAACAATCAAGTCATTCCATTCGGCTTTGAGAATTGCAGCTGTTTGTTGGGGCTTGGGTTGCTGTATCAAAGAATTAAATAGATATTTTATACCTTAATATTTATATACCTTAAGTAGTCTCAATTTTGGAGTTCCCTCATACTAATGTTTGAACCTCTCCCGTAGCGTTGCGGGGAGAGGGGTTAAATCAGGTTGATAATTAGACGACTTGCCTAACTCCAGGAATACCGTTGTCAACTACAAACGAAGCACGGTTACTAATCGTACCAAATGGTGTTAGCACATTTGACATCACCAGATAGTCTGACCTCCAAGTGCTGGGAGTCACTGTACAACGCACATATCCCCGTTGCCCATTGTAGAACTTAATGTGGGGGTTATCTGGTAAGTAAGCTTCAACGTTAGGGCTAATATCAACACCATCACCACCAGAGCTAATTGAGGTAGAGACAAATTCACTACCCAGTGTGGCAGACTCTGGATTATCAAAGTTAGCCTTAAGATTCATCGCCCAGTGAGAATGCACATCGCCTGCTAAGGAGACTGGGTTAGATGGTTGACGCTGTGCCAGAAAAGCCATCAGGCGATCGCGCGAAGCCACATACGCATCCCATTTGTCCATGCTGACAACTTGACCTTCTCCGGGTAGGAAATCTCTCTGAGCAATGGGAACTTGCTGCGCCAAAATATTCCATGTGGCTGCTGATTTATCTAAGCCATCATACAACCAGCTTTCTTGCGCCTGTCCCAGAATTGTGGCTTGGGGATCAAAAACTTCTGGACAACGTTCCTTACTACCATCGCCACAGGGTTGATCAGTCCGGTACTGGCGAGTATCTAAAACATTGAATGTAGCCAGATTCCCAAAGTTTAACCGACGGTAAAGCTGCATATCAGGGCCGACTGGTCGGGAGAAGGGACGCAGAGGCATATGTTCATAGTACGCCTGATAAGCGATCGCTCGCCGTTGTGCGAAGATGGCTGGATCTTGGTCTGGTTCGGTATCGACTTGTGAGATCAAGTTGGCGTAGTTGTTTTCTACCTCGTGGTCATCCCAAGTTACAATCCAAGGGAAGGCTGCATGGGCAGCTTGGAGATTAGGATCAGTTTTATAAAGAGCATGACGGTTGCGGTAATCTTCCAAGGTGAAAATTTCTGAATCATTGTGCTGTCTAGGCCGATTCAGACTGATCCCTCCCTCATAGATGTAGTCACCCGCAAAAAATACTAAGTCGAGGTCATCCTCAGCCATGTATTTATAAGCAGTGTAATATCCTTGCTCATAGTGTTGGCAGGATGCTATGGCAAACTTCAATAGATTTGAGGAACTACCAGACGCGGGAGCAGTCCGAGTCCGACCAATGGGGCTGGCTTCGCTACCAACGTTAAAACGATACCAATACCAAGTATGAGGTGAGAGTCCTTCCACTACCACCCGCACAGAGTGAGCCAGTTCTGGAGTTGCCAGTACAGTCCCTCTGGAGATAATGCGCTTCATGTTGGAGTCGGTGGCGACTTCCCAGCGAATTGGTACATTCACAGGTGGCATTCCACCGCCATTCAAAGGTTCGGGAGCTAGTCGAGTCCAGATGACGATGCTGGTGTCATAGGGTTCGCCTGATGCCACACCTAGTTTAAAAGGATAATCGGAAAACCTACCTTTAGCGATCGCTTGTTGATGAGGAAATTGGCTGGCAATAGCTAAACCTGTAAATGCTCCTGCTCCGATAATTAAGTTGCGTCGTTTGATGCGACTTTGCAGGAACTTCTGAACATTATGGTAATCTACCATCCTCTTACTCCTGACTAAAAATAAGTTAAAGGAATGCAACAGCTAACACAAAAAAGGTAGGGTATTTTCTCCCTTACCAAACTCAGGGTTGAATTCCCAGTTTCTCAACTGATATCAATGTGTTAGTTGTTATATACGCACGTCAAAACTTACTAGTTAGAGATTAATTTTTGACAAAGAAAGAGTTAATTAAAATTTAAATTTTTTGCTATTATCAAATCTGTCCGATTTCAAGAAAATATATTTTAATACAACTGTACAAAAAAATGAAGAATGAACTATGGAGCTATCATTCTTCATTGTGAATAATATTACTGTAATTATTGGTTTTATGAGTGTACGGGAATAAAAAGTTTACCCACTTCAGCGAGATTAAACTTTTAGTTTTTGCGTTGCTATTCCCTTGTTCTTCATCATCAAGGTAACACTACCGATCAATAGAACACCTCCTAATATTGTAGGCTCAGGTACTTTTCTATAAGAAACCGTACCAGATATAAATTCAGCGTCTGGGGAATTTATGGAGTAAAGTGTAAAGTCTTCACCAGCAATTTCGTATCTGATAGAACTAGCTGGATTGGCTTTATCATCAAATTGATAGTTTAATGCTAAAGATGTTTTGCCTGTAGAAAAAATGGTGGGATAGACTATAGGGAATTCTGGGTAGTTAAGATCATCTGTTTCGGTGTAAACATTAGAATCACCGTCAAATTGGAAGGAAAGGGACTTAAGGATTGCTACATCATCGATGAAAGTTGAGTCATCAAAGCTAAAAAATCCATTTCCTCTCGTGGTAGGACTATCAACTGTAAAAGCATAATGAACAATCGCCGCAGATGCTGAACTTACATCTACACTAGCCAAACCCAAAGCTAAACTAGCAGCAAGGACTAATTTTGAACCCAATTTCATCTCTATTTTCCTCACTATAAACTTCTGTTAGCGATGCACACTACAAACTATACAAGCGTTATATCTCGCGTTTTACTTACCCTTTTTGATTTGCAAATGGGAGTTCATCACCGATAAAATCCGTGATAAAAATTAAGCTATTCTCCCTTTTGAAAACAAAGAAATAAGGGACTATTTTTTTGGAACTAACCTATCTTGAGGTTATGAGTTTAAGTAGAATTTAATTAGAGGTAAAATCTAAAAAATAATTAATAAATCACGGCGAGAAGTTGTGAAGTAAGGAGAAAGGCGCGAATAACCAGAACTATGTAAAGAAACGTAAAGCCAACTAAAATCCAATATGATTTCAGTTAAAAATTATTTGTGGAGATAACTAGTCTTACAAGACGCGATTTATCGCGTCTCTACACAAAGAGGTTGGGTTTAGGAAGTTTAAATTAAAAACTGCTCTGGCTGAAGAGGATACCAAGAGCAGTATACGAGGAGTAATAACACAATTGAATAATCTAGACATCCTCTGGTTCAAGTTGAGCCACTGTAACTGCATTGACAGCAAAAGCGAAAACTAATGGCATGGGACATCTGAGTACAAAGGTAGAAATAACCGCTAACACCGTACTAATCACTGCTGAAGTTGACCAGATTTTTTCTTCAAATGTCAGTCCCTTCTCAGATTTAATTCCTCTGAGGACATGATTGGGAATTGGTTCGGGCATGACACATCCCGGAGGAAATGCCCAGTAATTGTTACGCCGCTCTACAAATAGTTCTGTCCAGCCATTTTCTTCGCACCATGCTTCGATCCAGTCAATAGAGTAGTGTGTCATAATTGCAGTTACTTATTCGGCTTGTTGAATTTGTCTAGTTAGGGACAATAAATCTGCTCAAGATTTATCAGAAGTTCAGCAGTCACTATAAAACTACGGATAATACTCCCCATATAGAGCTTGTTAAGCATTCCGAAACATCATCAAATTGTTTTCGATCACGCTTAATGCTCGCCATGATTAAAAGACTAACAGCCTATCTTCCCTGCTAAACGGAAACGACAATAAACTTTACTTGGGAAATATTAACTTGAAGAAATGTAAATTCCATAGCGATCGCTAAATCTCAATTAAACCTATTTATATCGTAGAATTCAAATTTTAAAATCAAGAATTGTAAATTAGTGGGTGAGCAATTGCTGATTTTTTTTACGTAATTGAAATATATCTGACTAGAGAATCATTTCTCTACTTATCTAGCTCACCCTATAGTCATAAATAGCGGCATATTTTAGCTGTCAGGACACGCCCACCGTAGGCGAGAGCCAAACTTTTATGACAAAATGTTAAGGTGTTAGTGATCCAAAACACCTGAAGATGGGGAATATGCAAAATGAAACACCAAATTAATTACCTCAAGATGTTTTGGCGGCAAGGCTTGGTGTTATTGTTGGGGATCATAGTCTTATGCTTGCCCTTTCCAGCATGGGCAGTAGATTGGACGCATCCTTTATCATTTAGCAATGCAGAATTATCTAGACATGATTTTTCTGGTGATAGTTTACAAGCGGCGGAGTTTTCTAACGCCAACTTAGAAATGACTAACTTTGTCGGTGCTGATTTGCGGGGAGCAGTATTAAGTGCTTCTGTAATGACAAACGCAAATCTCCACGGAGCAGATTTAACTAATGCAATGGTGGATCAGGTAAACTTAACAGGGGCTGATTTAAGCGATGCCGTTTTTAAAGAAGCTATTTTACTCCGTGCCATCTTTAATAATGTGAACCTAGAAGGCGCAGACTTTACTGATGCAATTTTAGATAAGGCACAAATCAAAGAACTTTGTACAAAAGCTAGCGGAGTAAATTCTCAAACAGGCGTAGAAACTCGTGATTCTTTGGGATGTTCATGAAGCGTATAGGTGTAATTGGTGGTGGACAGCTAGCCTGGATGATGGGAGATGCAGCAAATAAGCTGGGGGTAGAGTTGATAGTGCAGACTCCTAGCAGTCAAGATCCTGCTGTGGCGATCGCCCATGATACTGTGTTAGCAGAAGTTGATGATGCTGATGCCACAAAAGTTTTAGCAGCCAAAAGCGATGTTATCACCTTTGAAAATGAATTTGTCGATTTAGAGGCTTTATCTCTGCTAGCAAAGCAAAGTGTCTGCTTCCGTCCCAGGTTGGAAGCTTTAGCACCACTATTAGATAAATATCATCAGCGTTGCTATTTACGCGATTTAGGGCTACCTGTACCGCAATTTTTTGCAGTCGAACAGCAGGAATATTTAGCCGCGAAAATTGCAGACTTAGGTTTTCCCCTAGTGCTGAAATCTCGCCGTCACGGTTATGACGGACAAGGAACTTTCATCATTCGTGATTTAGCTACCTTGCAAGAGAAACTAGAGTTAAATCACAAAAATCCAACTCTATTTTTAGTAGAAGAATTTATCCCCTTTGAACGGGAACTAGCAGTAATTGCTGCCCGTTCCGTAGATGGTGAAGTTGTCATCTATCCAGTGGTGGAAACACAGCAAGAACAACAGGTATGTCGCCGAGTTATAGCCCCTGCGGATATTACACCCGATCAAATCGCCACAGCAGGAGCGATCGCCTATAAATTATTAAACAGCCTCCAATTTGTCGGAGTGTTTGGCATCGAATTATTCCTCACTGCTGACGGGAAAATATTAGTCAACGAAATAGCCCCCCGTACCCACAATTCCGGGCATTTTTCCCTAGACGCTTGTGCAACTTCCCAATTTGAGCAGCACCTGAGAGCAGTTTGTGGTATGCCTTTGGGTAATCCGGCTTTACAGTGTACAACTGCTGTCATGGTCAACTTATTAGGCTATGAAACCTCTCACAGCGACTACCAAAGCAAACGCCAGCAATTAGCCGCAATTCCCCAAGCACACGTCCACTGGTACGGTAAAACAGAATCTCGTCCAGGACGCAAACTAGGACACGTTACCGTTTTGTTAGAAAATTATAACCAAGCGATGACCTACGGTCGGTCGGAGACCATCGCCTCTCAAATCGCCCACACCGTAGAATCTATCTGGTACTCCAGTTGATGACTGAAATGATGCCCAATTTCCAATTTGTACACAATCGGTTTTGAAAAGCTATAATGAGTGAGTTGCACTGCGACGTTGGTGACTGCCATCAAGTTTTTTGATCTATGTCTTTAAGAAAAAGGGAACTAAATGTCTCTCGTGGCAGTAAACCGGGCGTGTACCCGGAAACTTTAAACGAGTAAAATCTGTTCCCCCCTGGTTTAACCAGGTCATAAACTTAGGTAAAACGGCGTCGCGGTGAACTCAAAATTTTAAGCTCCCAATTTTATTAAAACTGGGGGCTTTAATATTTCTTATGTAGTCGTCTTGAACTGCATACACCAATAACTGGTCAAGAAGGGGCTAAAGGTTAGAGGCTAAATATTAGGTAAACATCTTAGGGGATATTCATCTCTAGTTGTATCAGATGATTCTTAATTGGGTACAAAACAGAGTTAAGATAACTAAAAAATAACTTAAATTTTAGTTAAAAATAGAAAAATTGTTACAACCGCAACTAACAAATCCTGTATTTCCAGCGTCGGTTTTCCGGCTAGATAACGGTTTAACGTTGATTCATCAAGAAATTCCCACTACTCCTGTAGTTGTGGCTGATGTTTGGGTCAGGGCTGGAAGTATACATGAGCCAGAACCGTGGTTCGGCATGGCACATTTTTTAGAACACATGATTTTTAAAGGTACAGCCACCCTAGAGCCGGGAATGTTCGACCATAATATTGAAAATACAGGTGGTGTAAGCAATGCGGCTACAAGCTACGATTATGCTAATTATTCCCTAACTACGGCTACTACTTATATAGAAGATACTCTGCCTCATTTGGGAGAACTACTACTCAATGCAGCAATTCCAGAGGATGAGTTTGTTCGTGAACGGGATGTAGTATTAGAAGAAATTCGCGCTTCCTATGATGACCCAGATAGTGTAGGCTTCCAATCTCTACTGGAAAATGTCTACCAAGATCACCCTTATGGACGCTCAATTTTGGGTAATGAGCAAGAACTAATGCAGCATTCTCCAGAAGCAATGCGCTCTTTTCACCGGACTCACTACCAACCAGAAAATATGACAGTAGTGATGGCTGGGGGTATTAACCAACAGCTAGCATGGGATTTGGTTAACAAATCATTCTGTAATTTTGGTCAGCGTGGAGAATGTCCGCCAATTAAACCATTAGCCAAGCCAGTTATTAATGGAGTTCGCCGCCAACAATTGTCTTTACCACATCTAGAACAAACACGGCTGTTAATGGCATGGCTAGTACCAGGAGTAGAACAACTGCGTGCAGCCTATGGTTTAGATTTATTGTCAGTATTATTAGCAGAAGGGCGGACTTCGCGCTTAGTACGTGATTTGCGAGAAGAACAGCAACTAGTGCAGGGAATTTGCAGTAATTTTTCTCTGCAACGAGAAGCGAGCTTATTTACAATTACGGCTTGGTTAGAGCCAGAATATCTAGAAATAGTAGAGAATTTAATTCTTAGCCATTTGGATGATATCTTCAACCAAGGTATTAATGAAAATCAACTAGCTCGCACCCGTAGGCTGTTATGTAATGATTATGCCTTTTCTACTGAAACACCAAATCAGTTGAGTGGGATGTATGGCTACTACAATACCATTGCCCAAGCAGAATTATCTGTCACCTATCCTCAGCAAATTCAATCATTCACTCCCCACGAATTGCAACAATTAGCTAAACAATATATTTCACCGCAAAATTACGCGGTGACTATTATTAAACCGTGTTGACTGGGGACAAGGAAGACAAGGAAGACAAGGAAGTAAAAAGGTAAAACAAAAGAATCTTTTGAAGTTTGACGTTTGACTTTTTTATGCCTAATGACTATTGACTATTGACTATTGACTAATAACTAATGACTCAAACTGTGAATCCTGCTGTGTCTAACAACTCCCTTATCCATCGCACTGTATTAAACAATGGCATTGTCGTCCTGGTAGCAGAAAATCCTGCTGCCGATATTATTGCGGGGCGAATTTTTATTCGTGCTGGTAGTTGCCGTGAACAACGCGAAAAAGCAGGTTTAGCGCATTTGCTAGCAACAGTCATCACTAAAGGATGTGATGGACTTTCTAGTATGGAAATTGCCGAAGAAGTGGAATCTGTGGGAGCTAGCTTGAGTGCAGATACATCGACTGATTATTTTTTAATGTCGTTAAAGACAGTGACAGGGGATTTTTCTCAGATATTATCACTGGCGGGGCGGATTGTGCGATCGCCTACTTTCCCCACTACCCAAGTAGAACTAGAACGACGTTTAACCATCAATAGCATTCGTTCCCAAAAAGAGCAGCCCTTTACCCTAGCTATGGAGCAAATACGGCGGGTAATTTACCAAAATCATCCCTACTCCCTGTCGGTGATGGGGGATGAAAACACTGTAAGCAACATCACCCAAGAAGACTTGGTAGAGTATCACCAAACCTATTTTCGTCCAGACAATATAGTAATTAGTATCGCTGGGCGAGTCACTTTAAATGAAGCTGTAGCCTTAGTAGAAGAAGTATTTGGTGATTGGCAAAATCCAGAGCAAGCCCTACCAGAAATTAATCTCCCAGAAATTGCAGTAGAGCCACAATCCCAGCTTAAGCCTATACACACCCAGCAATCTATTGTCATGCTCGGTTATTTGGGTGCAGCAGTGAATGATGCTGATTATGCCCCTTTGAAATTGCTATCTACTTATTTGGGTAATGGACTATCTAGCCGCTTATTTGTGGAATTACGAGAAAAACGGGGACTAGCTTATGAAGTTTCGGCATTTTACCCGACTAAGCTATATCCAACCTCATTTTTAGTTTATATGGGGACAGCACCAGAAAATACCACTATAGCCCTAGAAGGATTACAGACAGAGGTAGAGTTACTGTGTACCACCGAATTAACTCAAACAAGTTTACAAGCAGCGAAGAACAAAATTTTAGGGCAGTATGCCTTGGGTAAACAAACTAATGGACAGATTGCTCAGATATACGGTTGGTATGAAATTTTGGGTTTAGGAATCGACTTTGATAGGCAATTCCAAGAACTAACGGCGGCTGTCACCGTCCAAGAGGCTTTAATAGCAGCGCGTCGCTATCTCCAGAAACCCTATTTATCTTTAGTAGGTCAGGAAGAAGCAATTAACCGTGCGGTGCTGAGTTATAAGTGTTGAGTTATGAGTTATGAGTTAATACGGTTCATTAAAGAGGAAAAGTAGGTTGGGTTGAGCGACACCGAAAACCAACAAAGTCTTGAGGCTGTTGGGTTACTCTTCGAGTTCGCAGAGCGTTCCGCAGGAAAGGCTTGCGCCTATGTTCCTCAACTGAAGTGTATTGACTCAGCACTCACTACTCAGGACTCACTACTCAGCACTCAGGACTCACTACTCAGCACCGGCTAAACGCCGCACTACCGCTAACAGCACTCACTACTCAGCACTACTAAAAGTTGTAATATTAGCAACAGAAGTTCCGGGAGTGATTTCCATGAAAGGCAGCCTGACAGCAAGTATTTTAAGCTACTTAGAGTCACTAAAGACATTTCGCTGCTTCAGCAAAAGTAAGTTTTATTGGCTACTCCTGTTTTCCTGTATGTCTGTGTTCTTTGGCTCATCGGCGGTAGTAGCAGTTAGAGTACCCCAACAAATTGCCCAACAAGTTGGGATAAACCGTCCTACTCTCAAGGTTGGTAGTCAAGGCGAACGTGTTTCCGAACTTCAGGCGACTCTGAAGCTTTTGGGCTTTTATTCTGGTGCAGTTGATGGTAACTATAATGAACCTACCGCCAATGCTGTTTCTCGGTTTAAACAAACAGTGGGTTTGAGTCCAGATGGTATTGTTGATGCTGCTACCTGGCAAAGACTTTTTCCCAATCAACCATTTGTGGCATCAATACCCAACTCAACAGCCAATACCACAACTGCTTTTCCTGTTCCTACTCAAGCTGCTACAACTACTAATACTAGACCCGAACCAAGACCCACTCCTCCCCCGCCTGTTCCTAATCAAGTTGTGAATACGAAACCTGTCACCAACCAGACAAACACCAAACCTGTTAATAATCAGGTTGTAAATACTAAACCGATTGCTAGACCTAGCACTACTTCTAGACAAAGCACAACCACGACAACTCGTCCTAACACGACTCCAGCCGCTAACCGCATTCCTGGTGTGCAGTACACATCAGAAGGATGGCCGATTTTGCGCGTGGGGATGAGTAATGCAGAAGTTACCAAGTTACAAACCAGGTTGAGCCAACTAGGTTTTCTCAAAGGTGGTGTAGATAGCTATTTTGGTGTGATGACTGAAAATGCTGTGAAAGCAGCACAAAAACGCTACGGTATCGAGCCTGATGGTGTAGTTGGCGGTGCAACTTGGGAGGCTTTATTACGGCGTTCTCCCCAACGGCGTTAATATCATGTCTGCTAAGGGACTTCCAAGCAAAAAAATATCCTGTCGCTTTTATGCTAAAGGAGCAGGGGAGGGATAATCGTTTTGATTTCAGAAATTGGATAATTTATTTTTTGGAGTTCCCTAAAAGAATTAGCATATCTCTGTAATGCTTGGTGATTGGTAATTGCTCATGGACAAATAAATTAGCAATTACCAACTAACAATTTTTGTATATTTCCTCTTGAGGCCGATTTCTTTCAACAAAATATGAAAAACTTTCTATTGACGTGGTTAGGTACTGCGGTGGCTTTGCTGATTACAGCCCATATTGTACCGGGATTTGAGGTGAAGAGTTTTGTCGCGGCTCTGGTTGCTGTAGCAGTAATTGGGTTAGTCAATGCCTTTGTCAGACCAATTTTAAGTATTCTGGCATTTCCCATTACTCTACTCACCTTTGGTTTATTCACATTTGTTCTGAATGCTTTAATCCTTTGGCTAGCAAGTGTTCTCACACCTAGCCCTGATTTTATCATTAGAGACTTTTTAGCCGCTTTTTTAGGCTCAATTGTACTATCTGTAGTTTCTAGCGTAATTAGCTATATTCTCAGAGCTATGGAATAGTTATTGGTGATTCTCCCCTATGTCCTCTACTCTCCAGTCCTTGGGCGACAGCGATTGTTACTGCGCCTGGTTGTCCGGGTAAGCGCACAATTTGTTTAGGAACTAAAAGCTTGACTGCCAAATTAAGGTGAGAGGCTGCCAAAATAGCAGATGCTTCAGCAACACTAGGCGTTCCGACTATTTTAGCGATCGCTACGGTAGGATGAGGTACAGCAACAGTAGACAAAATCTCGGCAGAAAAGGTTTTCAAGGGCAAGTTATAGCTATGACAAAAATCTATTAAACCCGGTTCTGATGCTTTTATATCAATAGTAGCAAGACCGACTATCTCTGTTTGCAGAAGTCCATAATTTTGAAAAACTTGCTCAATTGCTACTAATAATAACTCAGAGGAAATACCTGATTGACAGCCAAATCCTATCCACAGGTTTTGTTGTACAGGCTGTTGATCAGGGATTATTTGCACATTAGTAACTAAATTACTATCAAGTAGAATTTGAAACTTTTAGCCTTTCGGTATTTAATTATCAGTTAGTAAGTTGTGCTTTTTAACGTTTATTAAAATACCTAAAAACTGATAGTTAGAATACTGTTATCAGAAATGAAAAACTATATATTGAGCATATCTAGCACAGTAGGAAACGCCGGGGTGAGGACAAGGTAAAAACTAGGAAGTAAATTACTTCTCTAGTTGTGCTTCTTTGGCATCCCTGAAGCATCAACATTTTACTTAGTCTACTTCGGTGTTTCAATTTCTTCGCATTTTTGCCGTAGTTACTTTATACAAAGCTACGACTGATTTTTATAATTTCAGTTTCTCATTTCTGAAGCAGACTTCTTTAACCTCCTTAGTATTTAATTTAATACCGTGTTTTTTATTAGTTGTCAAGTTGTCTCAAGCAAGTTTTAAGATACAAAAATTTTAGCCAAAATTTGTCTAAAAAATAACAGATTTTTTTGACTTTTATTGCTGATTTCTTGTCGAAAATTTAGCAATTCAGAAAAGGACATCTCGTGTTTTCAGAACAAAGTAACTAATTAGACACTAATTAGCATCATAATTACGTTAGCGTAGCGGGGCGCAACCCATTACGAATTACGAATTACGAATTACGAATTACGAATTACAAATTATTCCTCCGCTCCAGCCTGCTTGAAAATTTGCACGATATTTCTATAGCCATTAAATTCTGCCAGCATCAAAGCCGTATAACCACCACGGTTTTTTAAGTTCATATTTGCCCCAAATTCCAGCAATACTTGCACCGCTTTACCATAGCCCCCAGCCGCAGCCCACATCAAGGCTGTAGCCCCTGCCGAATCCTGATAATTAATATTTGCACCCTTGGCTAACAATAGCTGAATAATTTTAGGATAGTTACGTTCTGCTGCCTTAATTAAAGCGGTTTTGCTATCTTTCGCTGGAATATCAACATCAGCACCATAATCTAAGAATACCTTGACTGCATCTGTCTGTCCTTGGGATACTGCCAAGGTTAAAGGTGTTTCACCGATTTTATCGCCATGCAAATTTGCACCATAACGCAGCAGTGCTTCTACTATCTGACTATGCCCCTGCAATGCAGCTACTAGCAAAGGTGTGTCACCGAGATGATTTTTGATGTGGGGATCTGCACCGCGACTAAGTAAAATTTGCACTACATCAAGATAGCCTTCCACAACAGCGAGGTGTAAGGCTGTTTCGCCGTCTTTATCTTGATGATTAACTTCACTACCTTGATCTAGTAATATAGCTGCGATCGCAACCTGTCCAGCCGCCACAGCTGCCAATAGTGCCGTACCACCATCTTGGTTTTGTAAATTCACATCAGCCCCACCCGCCAGCAATGCTTGGACTACCTCTACACGTCCCAAGTCAGATGCAATCATCAGCAGGGTTTCGCCGTCCTCATCTTGGGTGTTAGCATCCACACCACTTTCTAAAAGCAGTCGCACTACTTCCTCATGTCCATGCTTGATTGCCAATTTTAAAGCCGTATCTTCGTCATTGTCTTGGCAATTCACATCAGCCCCACCCCCCAGTAATGCTTGAACCACCTTGGTATGACCTTTGAGTGCAGCTGCCATCAAAGCCGTACTACCATCTTCGTTAGTGGCATTAATATCAGCCCCTCTAGAAACTAGAAGCTGCACAATATCTAGCTGATTAGCACTAGCAGCTAACATCAAAGCCGTCAAGCCGTAGCGTTTTCTAGCTAAATTGATATCTGCTCCCGCATCCAAGAGCGATCGCACAATTTCGGTATAGCCTAGATTAGCAGCAAACATTAACGCCGTCGTGCCATCGCGATCGCACACATCCACCATCGCAACCGCAACCAATAGGGCATCCAACTGCTTCAAATCACCACTTTTAGCAGCCTTCAGCAGCAAAGCATCATAGTTTTCAATCATGAATCCATTCCAACCGGGAAATCTTGTTTATTCAGTCCCAAAATTTAGTCTGAAATGCTTTAGGTACTTTGGCAAGATATTGGGCATGGGAAATATAATCTACCTTGTTCCTCTTGTCTCCCTTTGCCCACGGTACGTAGAATTGTGCTAATTTTTATTAAGATTTAAGAATTGGGCGAGAACACAATGAATTTGGAACTATCTGACTCAGTTAAATATTGGCTGAATTTCTTTCACCCGTTGATTATGTGGGTGTTACTAGCACTCTCACTCTATGCTGCTTACCTCGGTCTACAAGTACAGCGTACACGCAACGCACAAGGTGAAGCAAAAAAAGAACTAATTAAAGGTAAATATAACGTCAAACACTACCAAATTGGCTCGTTAATTTTAGCTGTAATGGTAGCTGGTGCAATTGGTGGTATGGCTGTCACCTTTATTAATAACGGTAAATTGTTTGTAGGCCCGCACCTATTAGCTGGATTAGGTATGACAGGTTTAATTGCATTTTCTGCTGCCCTATCTCCCTTTATGCAAAAAGGAGCAAACTGGGCGCGGGTAACTCACATTTTATTAAACTTCGTGATTTTAGGACTGTTTACCTGGCAGGCTATCACAGGTGTAGAAATTGTCCAAAGAATACTTTCTAAAGCTTAGTCATTAATCTTTTCTTCTTTGTGCCTCTGTGCCTCTGTGGTGAAAAATAAAGTTATTTTTACCACAGAGTTAAAGAATTATCGTCGTTTCTTGCAATTATTTGGGAAAGGAATGCCAACAGATTGGTGAAAATCTTCTTGGACTTTGCGAGTGAGGCGGCGGGAGACTTGGCGGACGATTTGGTTGAGCAAGCGATCGCCTGTAGACTGAACTAAAGACTTGGGTAAACGCTGTATAAATCGCGGAAAGTGCAGACAAACAACTAAATCTAATTCCCATTCCACTCGCGTGACTTCACCCAAATCTTCTTTTAACTGTAATGATGCTCGGTAGTCTACATCATAACCAGGGGGTTGATAATCAGGAACAGGAATTGTGCGAATCCGATAAACTCCCTCGTCGGCGGGTAAGAGTTCTAAACCAATTTTCGGTTCAACTTCATAACCAAAAGAGCCAAAACGACCAATAATTAAGGCATAACCGTTTTCTCCCAAAGGCTGTACCTTCATTGGTTCAGCACACCGCGAAAACCAATCAGCATGAGCATTTAGATACTCAGAAACCGTCTGTGCTGGGGCGGACATTGCCATACAGTCGTTATAACGACCATAAAACTTGGTTGGAGTCCCTATAGTTTTGTCTGTACCCGTGTCTTCGTTTTCTGGGAGGTTTGTAGTAACGGGGACAACTGTTTCTGTGATTTCCAGAGATTGATATTCGCCGTTTGTCGAAAGCATGAAGCATTCCCCTCTAGCTTGGCGTTTGTCTATAATTAATAATTCCCAGGTTGATTGGGCGGATTAGCATTAAACTTCCATTTTGACCGAAAGCTTATAAATCTGTCATGTGCTTCATAAAATAACTACAATATAAAACGGATCAATCACATAACTAGTTTCCCAGGATAGCGTTTCTTATGAAAGCATTTGTAGCAGGGGCAACAGGTGAAACAGGTCGCCGCATAGTACAAGAGTTAGTATCGCGTAATATTCCTGTGCGTGCTTTGGTCAGGGATATACAGACAGCTAGAACCATTTTGCCACCTGATGCCGAGTTAGTAGTAGGTGACGTATTAAATCCACAAAGCTTAACGACAGCCTTGGGAGATAGTACTGTGGTACTGTGTGCAACTGGTGCAAAACCCAGTTTAGATCCCACAGGCCCCTATAAAGTAGATTTTGAAGGCACTAAAAATTTAGTTGATGTGGCAAAAGCCCAGGGAATTGAACATTTTGTTTTAGTAACTTCTTTGTGCGTCTCCCAGTTTTTCCATCCGTTGAACTTGTTTTGGCTAATTTTGGTATGGAAAAAACAAGCAGAAGAGTATTTACAAAAAAGTGGTTTGAACTACACAATTGTTCGTCCTGGCGGGTTAAAAAATGAAGATAACCCCGATGCGATCGTCATGCAGAGTGCTGATACATTATTTGAGGGTAGTATTCCTCGCCAAAAAGTCGCCCAAGTTTGTGTGGAAGCCCTATTTAAACCACCCGCACACCATAAAATAGTCGAGATAGTCGCCAAACCTGAAGCTAGCCCTAAAAGCTTTGAAGAATTATTTCAACAATGCTAAGTAAAACGCTGATTTATTTCACCACCAGCTAAATGCCCCGCTACCACTCAGCACTCACCACTCAGCACTCACCACTCAGCACTAATTTTGTGAACTTTACCGAAATAGATGCGTCAACTTTTGTTGTTAGCTAAGAGAGTGAATTTGAAAGGAGTAAAACTCTGAAAAGCGTTGAACTCAAGGGTATTGAAAAATTTATTGGCCCTATAGCCGCACTTCTAGGCTTTGTTTACTTATTTCAATGGTACGTGTTTGGGGATTTGCGATCGCCTTCTGATCCCATCTTTGGCAATAATTTACCACCGTTGGTGATGGAAGGCGGTGATCCCTACGTTCGTGCTTTGATGCGAACCATCTCAGCTAGTGAAGCCAATAGCAAACGTCCCTATTCTCTGTTGTATGGTGGACAGCAAATCACTGACCTAAGTAAGCATCCTGAAATATGCGTCACTATTCCCGTCGGGCCAAACACAGGTAATTGTTCCACAGCTGCTGGCAGATATCAAATGATTAACACCACTTGGTATCATATTGCTCCTCGTTATCACCCCAAGCCAGGACAAATGATGTTTTGGTCTAATTATAGTTTTGAGCCACAATATCAAGATGTAGTAGTTTACCGTTGGTTGAATGATTCCAAAGTTTGGGGAATTGATATTTCTCAACGATTGCGTCAAGGTAAATTAAACGAAGTTTTGCGGCGACTCTCCCCCACTTGGACAAGCTTAGGCTATGGCATAGAAACAAACTCTATTAGTAAGTCTTTGCCCAAGATTTATCAGAAAATGTTGCAAGAAGAATTAACAACAGCCAGTCAACCAGCCGCAGCCAACGCCGCTACTCCCAATCCCCAGAACCTTAAAGAGAAACAACCAAAACAGCAGTAACAGAGGGAATGGGGAGTAGATATTTATATTTTTATTTGCTGTAGTAAACTCTAGCGTTACCGAATCCGCGATCGCGAATAAAATTGTTCCATCGTTCAGCTTCAGTGCGCTGAATAAAAGGGCCTACTGCCACGTGTGGACCTAAAGGTTGTTTTCTTTCTGTCACAAAACCGTATAATCCTGGAAACTGTCTAATCTGGTTGGCAATTGTCAATAACTCTTCGGACTTAGCAGGAATTGAGACATAATATCTAGATTTGATGCTGACATTATTGTCATTACCAGGAGAATATGGTAATTCTTGCGCGTTATCAAAACCCGCAATTTTTGCACCATAAATACCCAGTGAATCTAATTCTCTAATTCGCTGTTGAGCATTAGATTGCTGATTAAATACTCCAGACTGAATTACAGAACGCCCATTATACTGTCGAATATATGCAGTAGGTTCAACGCGGCGTACTTGTTGCAGAGTCCAGTTGCTAGTATCCTCAACGTAAACTGAGTAACGTTGGAAACTTTGGTTGTACTGGGATTGTATCGGTTGATATTGATTAAATTCTAGAGGCTGATTTTGGGGGTAGTTTGGTGGTGGTGGTAAAGTTTCAAATACTGATTGAGCTAGCATCACTCCATCACTATTATTGATTCGCCCTTGTACATGACTGCTATTAACAATCAGTGCCAGAAAACTACTTAAGTATAAAGATATGACAGGCAATGCAATATATTTGGCTGTTATTTGACTAGACATAGTAGTAATCAAAGGGGCAAGAATAGTTAAAGTTCGTTTGCCCTTGTGGTGGCATCACTATACTGCTTTAATACCTGTCCCCGCAACAAATCCGGCGATGAGAAACATTGCTCCAACTTTGTCAACAACCGCCACTGCCATAAATCCATTGCTGTACACCTTCAATAAAACCAACTGCCGACTAGACAGTTGGTGAAGGCTCGATAAATCCAAAAAAACTTCAAGAATTGCCAGCAGGAGAAGCAGCATTAATTAGGTCTGGCTTCTCTTCAACAGGCGGATACTCAATAGTTTGCTCCGATGAAGGACGCTGATCACGCTCAAAAGTTGGTACTTGCACAGGTTGACCTGTGGCAATAGATTGATAGAGTGCTTCAATGATCCGCACATCAATTAATCCTTCGATGCCATTAGGTTCTGGTTCTTTATTTGATAAAATACAGTCTGAAAAATAGGTAAATTCAGCTGCTAGCTGATCATGAGGTGCATAAGTACGCTCTTCAGTTTCGCCATCAATTGTGAGATATTTCTTGATTTCCCCTTGCCATGTGTAGGCAGGTTCTACAAATAAATCGCCTTGAGTTCCCACAACTTGATAATTAGAGACTTTTGCTGCTCCAAAGCTACAGGTAAATGTCGCTAGTCGCCCATTAGGAAAACGGAGGATGGCACTGGTCGCTTCTTCCACTTCACTGAAGCGTTGTTCTCCCTTACTAGCGGCTACAGCAAAAACTTCGCTTGGTTCTTCTTGAAACAAATAGCGTGCAGCATTAATGCAGTAAATTCCAATATCGTAGAGTGTGCCACCACCTGTTATGTCTCGTAAACGGATGTTGCCCTGTTCTACTTGCTGAGTAAAAACTGAGTTGAAAACTCGTGGTTCACCAATTTGTTGCGATCGCACAATTTCGACTGCCTGTAAATTAGCGGGTTCAAGGTGTAATCGGTAAGCAATCATCAACTTGACACCATTATCGTTCGCAGCTTTAATCATGGATTCGCACTCTTGTTCTGTCACAGCCATTGGCTTCTCACACAACACATGAATGGCTTGATTTGCTGCCCGCACAGTAAAATCGCAATGTAAGTGATTCGGTAGTGCAATGTAAACAGCATCAATTTCATCGCTTGCTAGACAGTCCTCGTACTCTTCATAAGAGTACGTATGCTCAACACCATACTGTTTGCTGAGTTGTTCAAGTTTTGTCGGGTCATCTGAAACCAGGGCAACTAATTCGGAGTTTTCAGTATGAGCAAATGCAGGTAAAGCAGCTTCTTGAGCAAACCAGCCCAAGCCAACCACAGCATAACGGATTTTGCGGTTTCCGTTTGTAGTTGTCATTTTTAAACCTCTGAATGAAAAACTTGCATCAAAATCGCTTTTCAAGTTTCGTCAAGTTTTTCAGGTATTCCATCCTGCGAATGAAATAAACGATCATCATACTTAAGAAATATGAGGCTAAAAGTTACATTACATTGCTAAATGCTTTGAGATGAAGCTTGAATAATACCGTTCCCTTAAAATAAGATTAAGTAAAACAAGGGAGGAAAAATACTATGTCAGTTAAACTTTTACCCGACCTTGGCGATTTAGTCGAAGGATTAGGAGTCACAGGCATTGTAGGAATAATTCTTGTACCAGTATTTTTGCCCGTTATAGGTGGTTTTGGTAGGCCAATAGCTAAGGCGGTTATCAAAAGTGGAATCGCTTTTTATGAAAGAAATAAAGAGACTTTCACAGAATTGGGCGAAACCTGGGACGATATCATTGCCGAGGCAAAGGCTGAAGTTAGTGAAGAACGAATAAAATCGGCTGAACCTATTGAGCCTTAGGTTGAATTGTCAACAAACGCCGCCGTAATAAATCCAGTGCCGTACACGCACTCAAATGACGAATGAAAGAGCGATCGCCTAGCCCATCCCGCATTGTGCCAAACTGATATTTAAAACTTGTGACTTCATCATTTGGCCCTGCTAACCCGATATATACCAAACCCACTGGCTTAGTATCCGTTCCCCCTGCGGGGCCGGCAATTCCAGTAACACTTAACCCCCAAGTTGTGGAAAGGCGAGTTTTTACACCTATAGCCATTTGTTCAGCCACAATATCACTGACTGCCCCAAATTGTGATAAATCATCTGGCTTAACTCCCAATAACCCCACTTTTACTGAGTTATCGTAGGATATTACACCACCCCAGAAGTAATCAGAACTACCTGCGATCTCTGTCAACATTTGCCCAACACTTCCACCAGTACAGGATTCTGCAACTGATAGCGTTTCTCCTGCTGCCCGTAATAACTGACCAACTACAGAAGCTAAGGTGTCGTCATTGACACCATAAAAATCTAATCCAGCAATTTCTTTAATTTGTTTTTCAATGGGTAAAATCAAAGCCTCGGCGGCTGCTTGTGAAGTAGCCTTTGCAGAGACACGTAGCCGCACTTCTCCCTTGCCTGCATAGGGGGCTACTGTAGGGTTAGGCATACTTAAATAAGCACTGACTTTTTCTGCTAAAGCCGATTCCCCAATCCCCCAAAACTTCAAACTCCGGCTGTAAATAGTTTCTTGACCCCAGCCTTGACTTTTCAAAAAGGGTACAGATGTTTCTTCCCACATCCGGTGCATTTCCCTAGGAACGCCAGGAAAGGTAAAAATTGTGATTTCAGGACGGGGTTGCCAAATAATACCCGGTGCTGTGCCACTGGGATTAGGTAAAATGTCTGCACCTTGGGGAATTAAAGCTTGTTTGCGGTTGCTGGGGGTCATGACTCGCCCCCGTTGGGCAAATTTCTGTGTGATATCTTCAATAATTTCTGGACGTTCTACCAAGGGAACACCAAAAAAATCAGCGATGGTTTCACAGGTAAGATCATCTGGTGTGGGGCCTAGTCCACCAGTGAAAATCAGAATATTAGCTCTGGAAATAGCAATTTCAATAACTTGCTTGATGCGTTCTGGGTTATCCCCTACTACTGTTTGATAGTAATGAGGAATGCCTAATTGGGCTAGTTGTTGAGCTAGATACTGAGCATTTCCGTTGAGGATATCTCCCAGCAGGAGTTCAGTACCGACACAAATAATTTCTGCACTCATTTAATTGACTAATAATTTATTTTTGCTGGGAGAATTTGCGGACTCGCCAAATAACGTAACTTAATAGCGAAGTTGCTGCACAGATGTAACCAATACTGCTGGGTACACCAGCGACACCTAACGCCAAACTCCCCACCCACAAGGTCAGAGAGTAAATGAATAATACTGACCAACGATGGGATAAACCAGCCTGTAAGAGTCGGTGATGTAGATGACATTTATCTGCAACCCAAGGGCGTTTACCTCGTCGCAGACGTGCCAAAATCACTGCGGACATATCTACAATGGGGACTGCCAAAATCAAGTATGGCAAAAGAACGGCAGTGAAAGCGGGTATTTTGACTAAACCTATGACACCTACAGAGGCTAAGGTGAAGCCCATAAAATATGACCCCCCATCCCCCATAAAGATTTGAGCAGGGTTGAAGTTATAACGGAGAAATCCTAAAGCTGCGCCAGCTAAAGCCGCAGCAATTAAGGCTGCTGCTGGTTGGTGCATAAATAAAGACACCAATAGCATGACTACAGCTGCAATACCAGAAACCCCGGCTGCTAAACCGTCTAATCCATCAATCCAGTTGATGGCGTTTACCATCCCGACTAACCAAACTACTGTGATGGGCAAACTCAGCCAGTTGAGGTCAACTATACCAACGGTAGGAACGGTAATAAAATCTATGCTGACACCTGCTTTCCATGCACCTGCGGCAACAACAATTTGTATCAGCAGGCGTGTTAGAGGCGATAGACTTAATAAATCATCGGCTAAACCAATCAAAAAAAAGCCAAGACCACCTACAGTAACGCCCCATATTTGCCATTCTTTATCAGGGGGCAGATTGGCAAAGCCACCCAACCACCAAACAATCATTAAAGATAGCATTGTGCCTGCGAAGATAGAAACTCCTCCCAGGCGCACCATCGGACGGTCATGAATTTTGCGATCGCCAGGTTTATCTACACGCCCACTTCTAATACCAATATTTTTGACATCAGGTGTAGTCCAGAGTACGACTACGGCGGCGACAAGAAAAGCGAGCAGATGATAAATCTGAGCAGGCATCTGTAATTTTTAAGAGTTTATTAACAAAAATTGGCTAAGGACGTTTCCTTCCTATTTTTACTACATTTGAGACCCCTATCCGCATAAGAATTATGGAGTAGGGATTGGGTATTAGGATTGATTAAACCTCTTACCCTGTTCCCTGTTCCCTACTCCCTACTCCCTACTCCCTACTCCCTACTCCCTACTCCCTACGCTAAGGCTGGTACAGGAATCTCTAAGTGTGGATATAAGGGGAAGCGATCGCACAATGCGGCTACCCGGCGTTTACAATCTTGCGCTACGGCTTCTGATTCTGGGTTGAGCAGGCGATCGGCAATAATATTCCCAATTTCGGTAAATTCAGTTACTCCCATACCCCGTGTTGTCATGGCGGGAGAACCTAACCGTAAACCACTAGTCACAAATGGTGATTGGGGATCAAAGGGGACTGTATTTTTGTTGGTGGTAATATTTACCTGACTCATTAACTGATCTGCTTTCTTACCTGTCATATCAATAGAACGCAAATCAACGAGCATTAAATGGTTATCTGTACCATCAGATACCAGTTTTAATCCTCTGTTTTTTAGTTGAGTCGCTAAAGCACGGGCATTCTCAATTACTTGCCCGGAATAAGTTGTAAATTCTGGCTTTAAGGCTTCACCAAAAGCAACTGCTTTACCTGCAATTACGTGTTCTAGGGGGCCGCCTTGAGTTCCAGGAAACACGGATTTATCTAACTTTTTACCGAGTTCTGCATCACGGGTCAAAATTAAACCACCTCTGGGGCCGCGCAGGGTTTTATGGGTGGTGGTGGTGACGACATCACAGTAAGGAATCGGGTTTGGGTGTAAGCCACTGGCGACTAAACCGGCAATGTGGGCAATATCAGCTAGTAAGTAAGCACCAACTTCATCTGCAATACTGCGGAATTTTTCAAAATCAATGATGCGAGGATAGGCAGAATAACCACAAATCAAGAGCTTGGGACGTTCCCTCAACGCCAGCTCGCGAATTTGGTCGTAGTCTAGCTTTTCTGTTTGTTGACTTACGCCGTAGTGACGGACTTGAAACCATTTACCCGACACATTCACTGGTGAACCGTGGGTGAGATGTCCGCCGTGAGACAAATCCATTCCCATGATTGTGTCGCCTGGTTCTAACAATGTCAGGAAAACAGCAAAATTCGCCTGCGCGCCAGAGTGGGGTTGTACGTTAGCATGAGCCGCACCAAATAGCTGTTTGGCTCGGTCAATGGCTATTTGCTCGATTTTGTCAATAAATTCACAACCGCCGTAGTAACGCTTGCCAGGCAAACCTTCGGCGTATTTATTTGTTAAGACTGAACCCTGAGCCGCTAAAACAGCCGCAGAGGTGAAGTTTTCACTGGCGATTAATTCCAAGTGATCGCGTTCACGTTGGAGTTCTTGATTAATTAATTCTGCGATCGCGGGATCGGAGGTAGCAAGTAAGTCTGAATTTGTCCTAGTCACTTCAACTATACCTAATGGAAGTTTGTACAAAAGCGGATTTGGTTTGCAGGCAGCTTCTACATTTAAGAATCAACAGTCAATATTTCTATGTTATTGATCTGCTATGCAAATACGATTCATCGCATCTGTATCATCTTTTATTATTAGCTACCAGCCAAGTTCCATAGATTAATCATCATAAACCTCTTTACGAAAATATGAACTTTTATACTTTTGATTATTTGTAGCGATTCTTATACAGTGAAGGTTAAGTAATGATGATATTTCCAAGTGTTTACCCAAGCGAGTTTAGGGGCTGTGGTAAAATCTTGGGTATCAATGCTTAGTACACCTAAATATTTAACATCTGCTTTTTATCCCTAGCATAATATTTAACTCGATGCTCAGTAGGGGAATAATATCCAAAAGAGTTTTTGCATCTGCTGTGAGATATACAGTATTGGGCTAAAAAGGGAACAGTGAAACTAAACTACCTTTGTTGAGCTAGTGTAGCTTGATTAAGCCTAGGAATAAACCTTGCAGCAGTAGAGTTTTAAAGGGGGGGTTTTATATGTTGGTCATTTTAATGGATGAGCAAATCCTAGCTCCTGAGCGAGTTTGCCAGTCTTGTTTGCTTGCTGATGGTAGTGGTCAACCCCGTTGGCGTAGGGGACAGCTATCTTGTGGTCAAGCTATTCGCAAACTCGCACAACAGTACCCCGAACAGTATGAATGTCTGATGGGCTTCCGCATTGCCCATATAGAATAGTCATACTTTTCTAGCAAGGCTGAGTAACTGCGTTATCCTAGGCTCAAGTAACTCTAAAAATTTAGCCAAAGGAGAATGCACAATGGCCTGGCGCGGGACTACAACAATTGCCGATAGAATTTTTGCTTGTTTACCTTATCTTTTGCCCATAATTGATGGTCTAGTGTTCGGGAGTTTTTTGTTAAGACAATTTCCAGCACTACAAGTCCTTCTATTACCATTGCAACCAGTATTGATAGTTTACGGTAGCTTAGGACAATTGGGTCAACTGCTCGTTTTCTTCGCCTTATTCATATTCGTAGTCAGAAACGAGAAAATTAGTCATTTTATTCGTTTCAACACCATGCAGGCAATTCTGCTGGACATTGTGATATTTTTGTGTACTATACTAGTGCGAATTTTAACGCAAATTCCTAATACTGGCTTTGCCATCGAGACAATAGCAAACACAATTTTTCTGGGGATCGTAGCAGCAGTAGTATATTCAGTTGCTCAGTCATTACTAGGACGTTATGCAGAAATTCCCGCTATTTCTGACGCGGTGTATATGCAGGTACGCTAATACTTAATGGGATGCCACTGTGTTTTCTAGGCGACCGATACCTTCGATTTCTACACGGACGCGATCGCCTACTTGCAATGGGCCAATACCTTCTGGTGTACCCGTTAACACTATATCTCCGGGTAGCAACGTCATAACCTGACTGATATAAGACACTAAAAAATCAGGAGGAAAAACCATCTGATCAATACGCGCAGATTGCACTGGATGAGAATCATCATTCACAAACGTCTGCAATTTAGCACCAGGATTTAGTTCTCGGACAATCCAAGGCCCTAGAGGACAAAAAGAATCAAAACCTTTAGCTCGCGTCCATTGACCATCCTTTTGTTGTAAATCCCTTGCTGTCACATCATTGGCGATTGTATAACCCCAAATTTTAGTTTGGGCTTCCTCTTGCGTGCAGTTACAAGCGCGATCGCCAATTACTAATGCTAATTCACCTTCATAGTCTACTCGTTGCGACTGAGGAGGATACTTAATTGCTGTCTCCGAGGGAATAATCGATGTTGGTGGTTTAAGAAAAATTAATGGCTCAACGGGTACTAAAGTTCCCATTTCTGCCGCATGATCTGCGTAATTCTTGCCTACCGCCACAATCTTCGAGGGAGCGCAAGGTGCAAGAATTTGGTAATTGTCTGCTTCTAAAACTAACTCTGTGGGTTGTCCGTGTAGCCAAGGTGGAGCATCCAACACCTGCACGTTCAGGGATAGTTGTAATAACCCATAGTAAATCTTTCCTTCTTGATTTTGAACTCGCACATAGCGTTGGGCCATAACCTTGATCAATATCCTCTTGTCTAAAGTTAAAAGTAAAAATTGGGAAATGGGGACTGGGGATTGGGGACTAGGGACTGGGGAAAAATTTCTACCTTTTTTACCCTACATGCCTAAAACCTTACTTCTTAAAAGCCTCCAACTATCGCAGTTACAAACAAAAAATGAAATAAGCAAATTAAATTCTCTTACCTATCACCTGTCACCTGTCAATTCTCATCAACAAGGTCAATTTTGGCAGATGGGGCTGATGATTAAAATAGAAAACTGGTAAGATTATAGTTCCTTGTTGCTTCAGATGTTCATTGATACTAGTAACTTTAACAGAGTGATTGTATAAATTAGCATTAGCAGCCAGATGTCCAAAAGGAGAATTACATCCATGTCCATAGTTTACGAAACACTATATATCCTGCGCCCAGACCTGACAGATGAACAAGTAGAGTTAGCGATCGCTAAATATCAGAACTTGCTCAAAGATCAAGGTGCTGATAACATCGAAATCCAAAACCGTGGCAAGCGTCGTCTTGCTTATGAAATTAACAGGCATCGTGATGGCATCTATATTCAAGTAAACTACACTGGCCCTGGAACAGTGATTGCTCCCTTAGAACGCGCCATGCGTTTGAGCGAAGACGTAATTCGCTACCTCACAACCAAGCAAGACGTGTCCGAGGCTGAAGCCGAGGAAGTCGCTGTCACCGCTTAAGGCGATTTTAGTGAGTGCTGAGTAGTGAGTGCTGAGTGCTGAGTAGTGAGTGCTGAGTGCTGAGTGCTGAGTGCTGAGTGCTGAGTGCTGTTAGCACTCATAACTCAACACTTAGCACTAACAAACAAAAAAATTTTTACCTTCTGCCTTATTTTGTGATGGAGTTGGGAATGCTAAATTAACATTACTTGCCAAAAGCAGGTGATCGCAGTTATATCCAAGGTTGGAAAATATTCTTCAATCGGAGCTTTAAGCCAGCGTGAGCCAAACTGAAATACCCAACATCCAAGCTCTCTCTACAGAAATGTCGCAGCTGCGCCAAGAGTTGCAGCTACGCGATCAATTAGTGCAGCAACTATCTCAAGAACTTTTCCGGCTAGTCAAGGGTAATACTAATTTTATCCCTCCTCGATTAGAGGCGGAACAGGATTTAACTCAGTTAAAAGCTTTGCAAGAACAGTTACAAGCTGTTGAGCAGCAAGTAACTTTCTATCAAGAGCAAATCACATCTCGTGATTTGGAAATTTACCAACTGCGCCAATCGGTGCAAGAGTTAACTGACCGTAGTCGGATGTTAGAGCAAGTAGTACAGGAACTACCTCAAATTTACAGGCGTAAATTTGAAGAACGGATGACTCCAGTCAGAGAAAAAGTAGCTACCTTACAGAGAGAAAACCGTCAGCTACAAGCTGAACTTCAGAGTGTAAGTTATCGCTTGGCTCTTAAAACCCGTACTTCTAGTCATAGTGGTATTGATTTACCCAACTTTCCTCGTCCAATATCTGGACAAGGTAATGTTTCTGCTGTGCAGAATGCCTGAAATAGCAAAAATTTAAACGTAATTATCTAACATATTCCTAAAATCGCAGTTTGGTTGAAAACTGTCCATTTTTATATTGCTTAATCTTAAAATTTAATTTTTAATATTACTTATCATTGCCAGAACCTTACCACAATACTTTTACGAGAAGAGTGGGGTTTTCTTAGCGAGAAGTCTTTGGTCAAAATAATAACGCCAGTAGAGACGTTGCAATATCTCTACTAAAGTTCAGATCAACCCAAAATGCTCATGTAGAGAAGCGATTTATCCCATCTGCTCAGACTAATTCTCTAAGCAAATAACGCTTAAATGAACCGTATTACCCTATGCAGAGGTTTAAAAGCAGTCAGAAACAATCTCAGTAAATGCTCGTCATGAAACCTATCACAGCAATCAAACCTCAAAAGTTTATGAACCACCTGAATCAATGGAAATCTGGAGCAGCCGCAGTTATGGCAATGACAATTACCACAGGTGTCATTACCCCGATAATTGCCTTTGCTCCTGCGGCTAATGCTCAATACAATATTGGACAAACTCGAAGAGTTGCTATCCCGGCTGGAGTTAGTTTTCCTGTTAGACATGACAAAGAGAAAGTTGTTGTTAGCCGGGGAGAAACTATACAGTTAACCTTGAAAGTTGCTAACAATATTATTGATGGAAATAGAAATATCTTGATTCCTGCTGGTACTGAAGTTATTGGACAATTAGAACCAGTATATTTTGATGGACAATATTCTACAGACACAGACAATAAAGATAACGTCAGAGGAGTAAGATTTGTCGCTAGAGAATTAGTCTATACTTCAGGCATAAGACAAACCATTAATGCTAACTCTCAGACAATTACTCAAACTGAGAAAATCAGCAACAATGATTCTAGTAAAGTATTAACGGATGCCGCGATTGGTGCAGGTGCTGCGGCTGCAATTTCACTGATTACAGGTAATAGAAGAATTGAAATTGGAGAACCTTTAGGTGGTGCAGCAGCAGGTGCTTTAGCTAGCGTACTATTACGGAAAAAAGAAACTGAAGTATTTGTAATTAGACCAGAGCGTGACTTGAGACTAGCACTTAGTTCTAACTTGAATGTAGATTTAATCCGCTAATAAGCTGCGCTTAATTTTAATTTTGACTGTCATGATATTCAATTAGCGATCGCTACTTTCATTTCAAGTAGGCGGTCGTTGATTTTTTTTTGCAAATTAAATCATTGATCAAAAGATATCTAATTTGTTCAAGCAGTCAGGTTTCTCATCCTTAAAAGTTTAGCAATATCGCAACAAGTGATTACACTATTACTTATTGCATATATTTTGTGATATAAATCTCTACCTTATTTAGAATATGCAGACAAAATAATATTTCTAATCATAGAGACATATGGGAAACTTTTTAATGTATAAATTGTCTAAGTAATTAACAAGATAAACAAATAATTGTGTGGAGTCCTAAATATATGTTTAAATTAAATCGTTGGCAATCTAGCACTGCTGCACTTATGGCTTTGAGCATCACAACAGGAACTGTTGCACCTTTTGTTATAGCTGCTCCATCTTTTGCTCAAACTACTTTTTCTGATGTTTCATCTAACTACTGGGCAGCACAATTTATTCGAGAATTATCACAGCGAGGTGTAATTGCTGGTTTTCCTGATGGTAGCTTTCGTCCAGAAGAACCAGTCACACGCGCTCAATTTGCCGCAATGGTGAACAAAGCTTTCCAAAAAGCACCCGAACGTCAAGCAATTGGATTCGTAGACGTACCCAGCAACTATTGGGCATATGGTGCTATTCAGCAAGCCTACACCATCGGTTTTTTATCAGGATATCCCGGTAATAGCTTCAGACCCAATGAAAACATTCCCCGCCAGCAAGTTTTGGTTGCTCTAGCCAATGGTCTAGAATATGCTCCTGGCGGTAACGTTGAAAGCACTCTGCAATATTTCAACGACGCTTCTAACATAGCAGGCTATGCCCGCAGCCCTATCGCCGCCGCGACTGAAAAGCAAATTGTAGTCAACTATCCCAATGTCAGGTTTTTAAGTCCCACCAACACCGCTACACGCGCTCAGGTAGCAGCTTTTATTTACCAAGCATTAGTTAGTTCTAATCAAGCTTCAACGATTAATTCACCCTATATTGTAGCTATTCAACCTACAACCCCAACACCGATTGCTGTCACCATTCCTCAAGGGACAGTTATTCCTGTGAAGTATGATAAGGCAGAAAAAATTCTGGTGACAAAAGACGAAACAGCACCTTTGACACTGACAGTAGAGCAAAACGTTGTTACTCAACAAGGAAATGTAGTTGTTCCTGCTGGTAGTCAGGTCGTGGGTCAACTCAGACCTACTCAGGGTGGTTCTCAATTCGTTGCCCAAAAATTGGTTTTAACCACAGGTCAAGAGTATGACATTAGTGCAACGTCCGAAGTTATTACCAAAACTGAAACCGTCAGAAAGGGTACTAGCACTGGTACAATTCTCAAAAATACTGTGTTAGGTGCAAGTGCAGCTGCTGCGGTATCTGCGGTTACAGGCGATCGCGCGATCGCTACAGAAGAAGTCTTAGGTGGCGCGGCTATTGGTGGACTAATTGGTTTATTCTTCGGTAGAAACAGCGTAGACTTAATCGCCATTGACCCAGACACAGACTTACAAATGACAATTAATCAAAATTTACTGGTTTCGTTGAGATAGTTAATCTGACTTTTTACGTAATGTGGAGAAATTTATGCTGAACCTAACCCTGTAACCCATTCCCTACGAGAAAAGTGAAGATTTAAAGCCTCTCTCCTTCCAAGTTTGGAGAGGGGTTTTCCAAATCTCGTGAACAGTCAGGATAGTTGACATTGACTAATGACTAATTGGCAACCAAATAATCACACTTGTTCCTGGCGCATTTGGTGTAGCGATCGCCGAGTTGATAGCCGGGCTGAAAACTTCTATTTGTCCGTGCATCTGCTCAATTAATTGTTTAGCGATCGCTAATCCCAAACCTGTGCCGGGAATTTCTGTTTGGGCTTGCACTCCTCGATAATGTCTTTCCCCTAGATGGGCTAAATCTTCGGGCGGAATACCAGGGCCAGTATCACTAATTGCTATGCCTTGAAAATTAGCTTTTTCTTGCCCTAATTCAATATAAACCTTACCGCCTGAAGGAGTATACTTGAGTGCATTATCAATGATATTACTCAATACTTCTTGTAAGGATTTAAGATTAGCTCTAACTAACGGTAAACCCTGGGGAACTTCCAATATTAATTCTAGATTCCTCTCTTGAGCGATCGCTTGAGCAGAAACTAGCAATGGTGTTAATAATTCAGCCAAGGAGAAATCAGTTGCTTTGTCTCCTGTGCCTGGTAGTAATAATACTGGTTGAGATTCTTTTTGTACAGTAGCTTCTACAAATGCTTCATTGTCTGGTAGTGAAAGAAGCTCTAAATCTAGACTTGCCCAATCGATCACCTCATCAAATTTTTGCAGCAATTCCGTCAGGCGATCGCTTTCCCTGACAATATTGTCTCCCACATCCCGATTGATATCTCCTGGTCGCAATCGCTTTAATAACAGTTTGCCAAAGGTGCGTAAGGCAGTTAACGGGTTACGGAACTGATGTAATAAGTTATCTAACAAATCTCGCTGTTGTTCTTGCAAAATTTGCTGTTGATGCAGTTGTTGTTGCAACCAGGCTCGACGTTGATCCAATATACAAGCGATCGCTAATGTTTGCCCAATGGTTTGAATTTGGTTCTGTTCAGGTTCACTCCACGGGCGATCGTCTCTACCTGTCACCAATAATCCCATCATCACACCCTCATGAATTAAAGGAAAGACAAATTGATACCCACTCAACAAAAAGTCTTCTTCTAATTGCGGTTGTTCAGTTTGGGGTGTTTCTGTGGTTGGTGCTGGTGTCAATAAATTTCCTTGTTGCTGAGGCAGTGCCAACAAATTTCCTATTTGCAGTTGTTTGCTGGCTGTAGCCTCAAAAATTTCCTCTCCTGGCAATATTACTGCGGTTTCTGGGTAAACTACTACAGGAATGAGTTTTGTCTCACCTGTGGGAGACTCTACCAATTCTTGGGTTAAATAAACCACGCTTAAAGATGCTCCCAGCCCTTGGGTCAATAGTGCTATTTGCTCTCGGCATAGAGCAACAAAATCTGAACTGGCAGACATTAACATTTTTCAGCTCTTGCTCAGGATCACAGAATTTGAGAGAAGATAAAAGAAAATACTTTGTTTTCCCCCATTATTTAATAAAGCTTAACTAAATATTTTCAGTAATAGTTTTCACTAAAGGATTATTTACTTTTTCGCTCTCATTTAATCTACTGTCAATAATAATATTTTTGCTGTATCAAAAATTAAAAAACTATTGATCTTTTGAACTAGAACCTATATAATTACGACGGATTTTGTAGCTATCACTACAATCTATAGCTTGAAAGAGGAGGAAAATAGGTTGGCAAGGAGACGCAAAAGAAAGAGTCGTCGTCGCCAAGAAGGACGGCGTATTTTAGAACATGTGCCTCAATATAGCATCGAGAGCGGCGAAGAAAAACCTGTGACAGCAGCCAGAAAATTCATTCAAGCTGAAGGTATCTTGCCACCAGCATTGCTACTCGTAAAGCGAAATGAACACACAACAGACCGCTATTTCTGGGCAGAAAAAGGGCTGTTTGGCGCTCAATATGTGGAAGAGAACCATTTTTTGTTTCCTAGCCTGCGGATACTAGAACCTCCCGTAGGTTTAGAACCAGTGGCTGTGGGCAGTCGCTGAGTTACAAATGGTTATCTTACGTGTTGAGTGCAACTTCTGACAACCATTTAACTGGCAAAGATGCTCAGTTTATGCAAAGTTTCCATTTTTTTTAAGTTTGTAACTGATTTGCCAGTAAATTTGGACCAAGTACATGGGCAATCAACTATAAACCAAGGTTTTTGGTTTTTATTGATTTCTATTTGGTCGCATCCTACACAAGGGAGTCAAGATAGAGCAAAAAGCATCCAAAAGCGAGAGTTAAGATGTACTTTCATCTTCTGGATTGCCCACAAAGCTCTGCCAGCACATACTGATTTCTCCTACGGCATTATGTCGTAGGAGAAATCAGTATCCGAATAGGTATCTATCTAATTCCCTATTGTTTATCCGGTTGCTCGACAGGTGCAAAATTCTGTATTTTAAAACCAGAGATTTAGCACCAACGGCAACAGGAAAGTTGTCAAACACTCAACATTTAGCCCAAACATTCAGGTCATCAGGACGCATCGAACATCAATTACTAGTACACCAGGGCGTAAAAAGCCTATTCTATAAGCTTTTTTACTTTTAACTCTAGGCATTGCCAGGCTTTAGCTGCAATGTTTTTTGTAATTCAGCCAGCTCATCACGATGAGCTGTCACAGTAATTTTGCTAAAAGAAACTTGATCTTTAAAGTTTGGTTCAAGTTTGAGCAACACTTTTTCAAGTCTTCCCGCCTTTTGCCAATAGAAAAAACCACTCAAAGGTGAAAGTAGTAACAGCCCGAAAAAAAGAAGGCTGTATTGAGGAAAAAGGAAAGATAGAACCAATGATAAACAGACAAGACCAACAGCAGCTAGCAGAGTTAAAAAGACAGCTAGAAAAATACTGGGCTTGACAAATCCTTCAAAAGCTACTACGTTTTTTGACTCGTCTATCTCTACTACTCGGTAAGAGCGAGAGCGAAAATAATCTTGTAATTGAGGCATGAAGACTGCTTCATCTTGCTCAGATATCAGCTGTGTTGTCTGTGTCCTGTCTTTAGTCGCAGCACGAATAAAGAAAAGCAGCCCAACCGATAATAACAAGGTTAGCAGTAACGTGGATGGCAAAATAGCAGTATCCATAATGGGTTGTGACTGTTTAACATCGAGGAGATTTATTCATTATTAATTATCAACGCCAGTTAATATAATTATCCGCTTTGATTTTTGTATCCCTTAGGGGAGCATAGCCGTACTTGCTTCCGTAGTCAGGGAATAGGGAGTAGGGAATAAGCATTTTCGATTTTTCGAGTGATGTTGACTATACTTCTACACCCCTAGACATTTACCTAACTAGCGACTTGGGTTATTTAATTACTTTATCCTCTGAGTTATGTAATCTTGCCAAAGCCGAGCCAAATCGAGTGATTGTCCTTCCCATTCTGGGGAAATTTGGTACATTCGCCTAGGCCGACCTCGACCTTCCAACTTCTTCCAATACCCATTAATAGCATTATGGTCTTCGAGAAATTTAATGGCACTGTAAAGCACAGTGTCAGAAAGCCGATAGGTGGGGTATTCAGTTTCTAATTGTTGAATCAACTCAGTACCGTAGGATTCCCCTTGTAGCAACACATCCAGAATGTAACAAATTGCTAGTTCTTGGCAGAGATAAGTTGGCGGAGGATTCTCAAAGAATTGATATATATCCTCAATTTTCATAATTTAGTAAATGGCTAAAAGTATGCCTTAGGGTGGAATTTACATCTTTGTAGCCAGTATACGCTGCTACTCTAATCCGAGTAAGTATATAGTGCTACCTAGACAGAATTTCCTAAGTGTAAACATCAAAATGAGAACCCACGATTAGAAATCAGGGAAAATAACAAAAGTTTTAGGAGCGTGAAAATAAAACGCTCCCAGCCTAGCTTTAATTAGTGTTGTGAGGAGCAATCAAGACAGTAGATTTTTCTACTACCTTTGTTTTAAGTAATGCGGAGCTGGTTAGAACTGCTTAAACGTAAGATGCTATCGAAAGAATTTTACAGGTAAAATGTCTTTTTGTCTGTAAATCTGGAAAAGTTAACCAATACTTTTTTAAAAAATCAACATTTTAGTGCAAATCATCAAAAAATTGGGCAACTAATGATGATATGGTGGCAAGCTCAAGACCTGTAGACAGGCTCAAAATATGCAACACTGAGATGTCTAACCTTGAGATATTCGTATCTCATCTGGTAAGTGTAGTATTAACAGGGCTGACACCAAAATGGTAGGGATATAGGGGTGTGAGTGTAAAAGATTTGATCACTAACATTCTTGAGCCTAGGCTTTCAGCTATCGTTACCTGTGTGTAAGTCATCCATAAAATCAGTAAGTGCCTAGCAGGTTGGTGATTCAGTATGTCACAAAACTCCGATGCTCCTTCGTCCTCCTCTAATCTCCGAACAATTGCCCAGACATTTCGCCTCACGGGTTGGATTAGCTTTTGGATTCAATTAGTGCTAGGTGTAGTTTCTGGGATTATTGTCTTATTATTTGCTGTTTTCAGTCAAAGAGCAGGCAGTCCTAGTAATAATCCTGGGACTAGTTTCGGTGTCTTTTTAGCAGTTTGTGGAATATTAATCTTAGGTGGCGGGCTATATCTGGCTTATCGTTATACCAGAATTGGTAAGCAATTGCTGTCATCGAACCCTAGCAATCGCCCTCGGAAAATTGAGACAGTACAGGTTTTACGGTTAGGGCTATGGGTAAATTTAGGGGGAACACTAGTTACACTTTTGGGAGCGCAGGCGATCGTCGGTACACTGGTAGCTAGGTCAATATCTCCGCAAGCCATCACAACTCAATTTTTTGACCCCACCAGAATCATTAGTGGTTTAGATATGTTGGTGGTACAAGCAAATATTAATACTGTGTCAGCTCATTTTGCTGGGTTAGTTGCTTCACTATGGCTACTCAATCGCATCAACCGCTCTTAATCAATTCAAAATTCAAAATTCAAAATGAAAAACCCAGCATTTATTAGCATCCTAGCCATACACTGTATGCAAATTCAATTTGGAACAGCTTATTAGCCAAAACGAGGCGAACCAGTTGTTTGCCCCATTCCCTACTCCCCACTCCTGATTCCCTCTTTTAATATAATTTTTGTATTTGCTTTTCTTGGCATGGCAAGTCAAAATCAGTATATGCTGATGTGTTGGCAGGAATTAGGCAAAAGACTGAGAAAAATCTGTGCTGGATATTAAGCAAATACGGGAAAACCCCCAACTAATTCAGGAACGGTTGAATAGTCGTAGTGGTAAATACGACATAAAACCGATATTACAGTTAGATAGGCAGCAACGAGACATAGAAGTTACTCGTAGCCAACTGCAAGCTCGAAGTAATGAAATTGGTAAACTCGTTGGGCAGAAGATTAAATCTGGCGTGAGTCCTCAAGACCCAGAAATTCAAGCATTACGGGATGAGGGTAATAGTGTTAAAGCCCAATTGAGCGAACTAGAACCTAAAGAAAAAGAACTCAAAGCAGAAATTGAGCAACTTATCCTCGCAATTCCTAATGTACCCAGTGATTTTACACCCCTAGGTAAAAGTGAGGAAGATAACTTAGAAGTTCGCCGTTGGGGTGATGAGTACATACCTCAGAATCCCAATATTCTACCGCATTGGGAAATTGGCGAAAAGCTAGGTATTCTCAATGTCGAGCGAGCTGTGAAAGTTGCCCAAAGTCGCTTTGTAAACCTCATCGGTGCTGGTGCAGCACTGGAGAGGGCATTAATTAACTGGATGCTGACGATGCAAACCCAAGCTGGGTATGTAGAAGTTAGTCCGCCGCTTTTGGTAAATAGTCAGTCTTTGACGGCTACAGGCCAGTTACCCAAGTTTGCAGAAGAAAGTTTTAAATGTGCTGATGATGACTTATGGCTGATTCCGACAGCAGAAGTACCCGTGACAAACCTTTATCGGGGAGAAATTCTAGGGGCGGAAAGTTTGCCTATATACCATTGTGCTTATACTCCTTGCTTTCGTAGAGAGGCGGGTAGCTATGGGCGTGATATGCGGGGGTTAATTCGCTTACATCAATTCAATAAAGTGGAGTTGGTAAAATTTGTACATCCCAATACCTCTTTTGATGAGTTAGAAAAATTGGTAGGCAATGCAGAAGCGATTTTACAGGCTTTAAAGTTACCTTACCGCGTGATCAATTTATGTAGTGGGGACTTGGGTTTCTCTTCCACTAAAACCTATGATTTAGAAGTTTGGCTACCTTCTTCTGGTAAGTACAGAGAGATTTCCAGTTGTTCTAATTTTGTAGACTTCCAGGCGAGACGGGCTGATATTCGGTTTAAAGAAGCTGGGAAGAAAGGTACTCAGTTTGTCCATACCCTCAACGGTTCAGGCTTGGCTGTGGGGCGCACAATGGCAGCTATTTTGGAAAATTATCAACAACCCGATGGGACTGTGTTGATACCGGAAGTATTGCAATCTTTCTTGGGACGTGAAATTTTGTAATTAGTTCAAAATTTACACAATTAGAGGCGTTATAATTTTCAACTCTAATTGTGTAATTAATGTTATTGAAACTATATGTATAGTGATGTAGACCTTTGGAGAGCGATATATGCACTCTATGAATTGCTAGTAGATCAAGAGAAATCTGAGGCAAAATACCAAAACTTTTTTGAGTCGAATCCAGTTGTTTTCAAAACTTTAGGTTTTGATACTTTTCAGCCATACGAAAAATCATCTGGTAAACACATACCATTTGACAGCGAGCGCGGTTTTAGACCAGAACCTGATTTCCTATGTGCCAACCTAGAATCTTGTACTTTAACTATTTTTGAGCTTAAAACTCCCTTTGTATCTCCATTCATCGTTGAAAGAACAGATGGCAATCGTCGAAAGTTTAATGCTACTGCCGAGTCGTATATTTCTCAAGCTACTGAATATGCTGACTCTATCCGCGAACGTCCTGAAGCTCGAAATGTAGTGAAATCAGATTTGTCAATCCCAGAAATATCTTCGTACAAAATCATCCTTATTTATGGACTTGCACAAGATAATAATATGGCTGACGTATCGCGACTTCTTGAAAATCGAACAACTCAAACTTCATTTCTTTGTTATGATTCATTGCTCAATAAACTAATTGACAAGTATTTAATCACTTATAGAAAAACAGAAAATCGAATTGGGGGGTCAGTGGTTTACCACTTGATTTTTGACAAAGAACAGCTATTTCCACGTTCATTCATTGCTGATCATGGTTTTCCTCAAAAAAATCGCTTATCTGTTTTCATTGAGAATGGGTATATTGTTTATCAGTGTATTGACAAAGAATATAAAGTACATTTCTGTAAAGCTCCAATAATCTACGAAAAACCAGTCTACCTGCGATTTGAATTTGCAACTGATAATAATGGCATATATATGTCGTTAAACGTCAACAACGAAGAACAGGATTTACGCATTGGTAGTGCCAAATTAAATTTCGATTTACAACTGACAGGATTTGTTTTAGGTACAGATATCTCCTGCCAGTATTTTGGAAAATTCTATATACTTGAAGCATACTCTTCGTCAAAAACTATGTCTATTGAAGACAAGCTTGGCTCATACCATTACTTCCGACGCAAGGTAGTGTCTCTATCTAGTGGAATTCACTTTGATGGAACACATTATCTTGTTCGTAACAGTAATGGAAATATGAGTCAGAGCAATCCTATGTATCAACCAAAATACTGTCATAAAATTTCTTGATTAAAATGCTTAGAATTAGCCTGTTTTGCGTTCGTATTATAAGTGGTTTTGGATATGAATTTGTAAGCCAGACTTATTTTTTATCCCACTATTTTATCAATTTTTCAATATATCATTATCTAGATAATTAATAGTCTGAATCACTAAAAATGAAATATGAAAACATTAGAAATAATTGTCACCATTACCACAGATGGTAAGTTGTTAATTAATGCTTCTGTAGACCTACCTGTGGGTGAATATAATGCTGTCCTTGTACTAGAAGATCAACCCATCAGTAGTAGTATTCAAACTTCTGTCCAAGAAGCTCAGGCTGTTTTGAGAAAATATATTCCTGCTAGTAGAGAGCTTTCTGAAGAGTTGATTGAGGAGAGAAGATTAGAGAGCTTGAGTGAGTGAAGTTGTTGTAGATGCTTCTGCTGTTTTAGCGTTGCTTAATCAAGAAACTGGTAGCGAAGAAATTTTGCAGTTGATTGACAATGCAGCAATTAGTAGTGTCAACCTATCGGAAGTTATAGCAAAGTTAGCAGAAGCAGGAATCCCTGAAGAAGAGATTAGGCAAATTCTATTGAATCTAAATCTTGAGGTAATTCTTTTTAATGAAGAACAAGCTCTGAGGGCTGGTATGATGCGTCTGGCTACTAAATCTATCGGACTTTCATTTGGAGATCGTGCTTGTCTGGCTTTAGGTGTTATTCTCAACCAGCCTGTGATCACCACTGATCGTTTGTGGAGTAACCTTAATATTGGAATTGAAATTCGAGTAGTGCGTTAGTGCGTAGGCAGAACATTATTATAGGCATCGCTAGGCTGAATCCAAGCATCATCTCACCCTGGGAGATAGGTTGAGTCTGTGTGTCAGTTCTCTAACTACTACAATAAAAATATATATCCAAATATTTTGACTAATTTGCTCTATGTCAGTTTTAGCAGCGATCGCAGTCTTGGCTGTATTAATTTTGGTACATGAGTTGGGGCATTTTATTGCAGCCCGTTCTCAAGGTATCCATGTGAACCGCTTTTCTTTGGGGTTTGGCCCAGTTCTTTGGAAGTATCAAGGCCCTGAAACCGAATATGCTATCCGCGCTTTTCCTTTGGGTGGCTTTGTCGGGTTTCCTGATGATGACCCCGATAGCGATATTCCGCCCAATGACCCGAATTTGCTGCGTAATCGGCCAGTTTTAGATCGAGCGATCGTCATTAGTGCAGGGGTAATCGCCAATTTAATTTTTGCCTATATGTTACTGGTAGGCCAAGTTAGCTTCATTGGTATCGGCCAAGCTAGTCAACCAGGGGTATTAATTCAACAGCTAGCACCAGATGTCAGTGATGTAGCCACTAAAGCCGGACTACAAGCAGGAGATGTGATTCTTGCAGCTAATCAACAACAATTTGGCACTTCCCTCCAAGGAATCGATAGTTTAAGAGACATCATTAAAAGTAGTCCCAATCAGTCGATTCAACTAGAAATAGCCCGTGGTGACAAAACGCTGTCTGTAAATGTCATCCCTGAAGCCAAGCCTAATGGTGGCAGTATTGGGGTGGGACTTGCACCTAATGGTAAAGTTGAACGTCGTGCAATTACTAATCCAGGAAAAGCTTTAAGCATCGGTGCTACTGAATTTCAGCGCATCGTAACCATGACTTTTAAAGGCTTTGGACAGCTAATTACTAACTTTGGTGAAACAGCCAGTCAAGTCTCCGGCCCCATTAAAATCGTCGAAATTGGAGCTAACATTGCCCAAAACGATACAGGTAGTTTGTTCTTCTTTGGGGCTTTAATTAGCATCAACTTGGCAGTCATTAATATTTTACCCCTCCCGGCTTTGGACGGAGGACAATTAGCATTTTTGCTGATCGAAGGTTTGCGCGGTAAACCCTTACCTAATCGGATTCAAGATGGTGTGATGCAAACTGGTTTAATGCTACTCTTGGGTCTGGGAATTTTTCTGATTGTCAAAGAAACTACCCAGTTGGAGTGGGTACAAAAATTGTTCCAGTGAGTACAAACCGCAAATCCCTATCTAAAAAGCAAAAAGCTCTAGAAATTCTGACTCGCTTGAAGCGGTTGTATCCAGATGCAACTTGCTCCTTAACTTATTCAACTCCTGTGCAGCTGCTGGTGGCTACGATTCTTTCGGCTCAATGTACAGATGAGCGAGTTAATCAAGTCACCCCAGCTTTATTTAGTCGGTTTCCTGATGCTGTGAGTTTGGCGAATGCTGACTTAGCGGAGTTAGAAAACTTGGTACGTTCCACTGGTTTTTATCGCAATAAGTCCAAAAATATCCAAGGGGCTTGTCGGATGATTGTGAACGACTTTAATTCTGTCGTTCCCGATCAAATGGAACATCTGTTAAAGTTACCTGGGGTAGCAAGAAAGACGGCCAATGTGGTTTTAGCCCATGCCTATGGGATTAATGCGGGGGTGACAGTAGATACTCACGTTAAACGTCTCAGCCAACGCTTGGGTTTAACGAAGTATCCAGATCCCATCCACATTGAAAAAGATTTGATGAAGTTATTACCGCAGCCAGATTGGGAAAATTGGTCAATTCGCCTGATTTATCATGGTCGCACTGTGTGTAAAGCCCGTTCTCCCGTTTGTGTAGCTTGCGAACTGGCTGATTTATGCCCTGCTGTGATGGTAGGAGGTAAGGGAGTAGGGGCGCAGGGGCAGCAGAGGAGAAAAACTAATGACTCAGAACTCAGAACTCAGCACTCAGCACTCAAGACTCAGCACTCAGAACTCAGCACTCAAGACTCAGCACTCAGCACTCAAGACTCAGCACTCTCTAGATAAATAGTCAAAAAGAGAGACGATCAGCCTGTACTAAATGTAGAATGGAAAATGCTGTCTTTACGTTGGTAAGATAATTTATGGCAAAGAAAAGTATGATTGAGCGCGAGAAAAAACGCGCTAAGTTGGTGGAAAAGTATGCTGCCAAGCGTGAAGCTCTGTTAGAAGAGTTCAGAACAACAGAGTCTCCCTTAGATAAACTAGCAATTCACCGCCAAATCCAACAGCTACCCCGCAATAGTGCGCCTACTCGTCAGCGTAACCGTTGCTGGTTAACTGGTCGTCCTAGAGGCGTTTACCGTGATTTTGGGCTGTCTCGGAACGTGCTACGGGAATGGGCGCACGAAGGCCTGTTACCTGGAGTAGTTAAGTCTAGTTGGTAGTTATTTGGTCAATAGTCATTAGTCAATAGTCCAGACATGAGCTTTTGACTTTGGACTTTTGACTGTAGACTTTCTTTTATTGTCCGCAACAACGGTCGATACCCAGACTTTCTAAGAGTAGATCGCTGACGGCGTTGGCGATCGCAAACTCTCCATAAAAGCTTTTGGAAAAATCAAACGCCTGCATCTCTGTGACAATGGCAATCACTAGAGAACCAAGGTCATTTTCCCCTTCCATTCTTTGACGCAAAAAAATCTGTGCAGCGCGTTGAGCAATCTTTTGATTAACTGCTTCTGGAATAAATTCTGTATCCAGCCACCGCAGCAAACGTTCTTGTAACCATTCACCTTCGAGGTGGGGATTGTCTGAGGGTGGTAGGGTGATAGGTGGTATTGGTTGTGTCATCGTTATTAAACGCACAGTATGGGGCATTGGGTATGGGGCATAGGGCGTAGGGCATTGGGGTAAAATTTCCTCCCCTGCTTCTCTGCTTTCTGCCTTGTTTTTTTATGTTTATTTTTAGTTGTATCTATGCAATATGATCTTGCCGCTATTATACAGGGCTATGCTCAAGGCTATTTTCTCATGGCTGATGACGATACTGGACTGGGATGGTACAAAAGTCGCGATCGCACTTTGATTCCTTTAGATGATAAATTTCGCTACCCCAAGTCTTTGCAGCGTGTCTTAAATCAAGAACGGTTTACTGTGGCAATTAACCGGGATTTTCACTCTGTAGTCGCCGGTTGCTCTAACCGAGAAACCACCTGGATTTCCGCAGAATTAGCCGATATTTACTTATTACTACACGAAGCTGGCTTTGCTTATAGTTTTGAAACTTGGCAAGGTGACAAACTCGCTGGGGGTATTTTAGGCATTGTCATTGGTGGTGCTTTCATTGGCGAATCGATGTTTTACCTGATTCCCGAAGGTTCTAAAGTAGGGATGGTCAAGTTAGTCGAAAGATTACGCCAAAGACAATTTGTTCTGTTTGATGCTCAAATGATGAACCCCCATTTGGAAAGGTTTGGTGCTTATTGCATCAATGATGAAGACTATCAAATTCTACTGCAAAAAGCATTGTTGAATCCTTGCACTCTGCTCTGAGGGTGTAGGCAATACGGTTTGGATCAGATAATTTGCCAAAATAAATAATAACGCCTGTAGAGACGTTGCAGTGCAACGTCTCTACCCACCTAATGAGTATTCACCCCTTCTTTAAAAAAATTTTGTGAAGTTATCAAATTTGCCCTGGTAAATACCGCAATCAGGAGTTAAACTTGGGAGCATCTTAGTTAGGCAGGTATATTGAGATGTAAAAAAATCCCGAAACCTCGTTCTTTTCTCAGTAAAATTCCTTAAAAAATGAAGTTAACAATTTCTGAATTACAAAGAAAAATAATTATCATAAAAGCAAAGCAAAGAACGTTGATTATAAATTGTTAAATAACCTTTAAAGTGATAATCTCCTGTGTGAGTGTGTGGGGTGTTTAAGCATATGGTTTCATCAATAACTCGAACTCAAAGCAACATTCGAGTGATTTCTGCTTCTGAAGTTGAGAAGTTAGGTAAGGGATTTGAGCAGAATAATGCACTGAATTCACTATCTTTACCTGCAAATCCCCTGTTTGGTACAGATGGGATTCGAGGCAAAGTAGGAGAATTGCTGAGTGCGCCTTTGGCATTGCAAGTTGGTTTCTGGACTGGTGTAGTTCTACGTAACCATGTTGATCGGGATGGACCAATCATTTTGGGACAGGATTCCCGCAACTCTAGTGATATGTTGGCGATGGCATTGAGTGCGGGGTTAACAGCCGCAGGGATAGAAGTTTGGTATTTAGGATTATGTCCTACTCCTTGCGTTGCTTATCTGACTAGCATCAGTGCAGCCATAGGTGGGGTGATGATTTCTGCTAGCCATAACCCACCAGAAGATAATGGGATTAAGATTTTTGGTGCAGAAGGTACTAAGTTATCACTAGCGTTACAGAAAAAAATTGAAGAAGGATTGCGTGGTAACACTTCAGTTACAGGTGGTGGAAATCATTGCGGACGGCATTACTCACGTCTGGAATTAATTAAGAATTACGGCGAAGCTTTACAAAAACCCTTACAAAATGCTGGCAATCTTCAGGGTATGAAGATTGTTTTAGATTTAGCTTGGGGTGCGGCTGTGGGGTTAGCACCGGCTGTATTTCAAGAAATGGGGTCAGAGGTCATTTGCTTGCATAATGAAGCAGATGGCGATCGCATTAATGTTGACTGCGGTTCTACCCATCTAGACATTTTGCAAGCCACTGTGCAAGAACATAACGCGGACTTAGGTTTCGCCTTTGATGGCGATGCTGATCGCGTTTTGGCTGTAGATCATACTGGCAGATCAGTCAATGGTGATTACATTCTCTATCTCTGGGGACAAAATCTCAAGCAACAGCAACAATTACCAGATAACTTGATTGTATCTACAGTCATGGCTAACTTGGGCTTTGAGAGGGCTTGGCAACAACAGGGTGGTGAATTAATTCGCACGGCTGTAGGTGATCAATACGTGCAAGCCGAAATGCTGAAGACCGGAGGGATGTTAGGTGGTGAACAATCTGGTCATATACTTTGCCGACATTACGGTTTGACTGGGGATGGTTTGCTAACAGCCTTACACATAGCTGCTTTGGTGAAACAGGCTGGTGTTTCTCTAGCGGAATTAGTAGACCAAAGCTTTGATACCTATCCCCAATTGTTGCAGAATGTGCGCGTGACAGATCGCGATCGCCGTTTGAATTGGCAAGATTGCGAACCTGTGCAGAAAGCGATCGCCTCTGCGGAAGCTGCAATGGGCAATTCTGGCAGAATCTTAGTCCGGGCTTCTGGTACAGAACCAGTGATTAGAGTCATGGTAGAAGCGGCTAGCGCAGAACTAGCTAACTACTGGACAGATGAACTAGTAACACAAGTACAGCAACACCTTGCCATCTAAGTCTCTGTGATTCCACTCATCTTGGTTGTTGTCCCATTTTTAAGCAACATTTTTATTGCTTAGAAATGGGATAATTAGCCAGAATAAAGTGCGTATAGCAGGATACATGAAAAGACTTCTTAATCTATATTTCAGCCACGAGACATTAATTGTTACTATGTTATTATTTACGCGTTAACTATTGCGGTATTTATACAAGGTAACAATATGCTTGTTTTTGTTATCCCACTGAAAGGGCGCGAATTTTCAAAATCATGGGAGCGTGTTACACATTTATTTGAAAGATGTCTTAAATCAGTTTGTCATCAAACCTCGCCAGATTTCCGGGTAATTGTGGTTTGCAACGAGCAACCAGAAATAGAATTTCATCACCCTAACATAACATATCTAACAGTTGATTTTTCAGACCATAAAGAGTCCCTTTATATCAATCGTGGACGCACAGATAAAGGAAGAAAAATCCTGCAAGGATTAGTATATGCCCAACAATTTGCTCCTACTCATACTATGGCATTAGATGCCGATGATTGTATCAGCAAAAAGTTAGCAGAGTTTGTCAAAACCAATCCTCACAGTAATGGATGGTTTATCAATCAAGGTTATAAATATCAAGAAGGTAGTGACTATATATATAGTAAAAGAAATAACTTTTATAGAATGTGTGGTAGTTGTAATATTTTGCGATACGATTTAAATTTTTTACCAGAACCCCCAGAATATAACCGTGGATATGGCTATTATAAATATTATCTAGATCATGCCAAAGTTAAAGATATTTTGACAGACAAAGCCCAACCTATTAGCCCATTACCATTTCCTGGTGCAATTTATATATTAGAAACAGGAGAAAATCTTTACTATGATCGCACAAAGCTAACTTTCAGCATTTTTAATCGTAAAAAGATTACGCAATCGATGAGAGAGGAATTTGGATTATATAACTTACCGTAATCTGAATTTATTAGGTCAAAAATATACTTTTTCTAAGGCTGATAGGCTAAAACGCACCTATGCCAAAATTAAAATCCAAGTCATCACGTGCTAAAAAATCAACACAGCAACCACAGAAAGAAACGCCAACCCTGAGCCTAAAAGACAGGTTAGCCAAAAAGCGGAAAGAGACTCAAGCGCGTAAAGAACTGATTAGTTTACTAACTACCGTCTCTTTCTTCAGCTTCTTTGTTGGTATATTGCTGTTTTTAACTGTAGGAATAAAGGCAGCAGTTCCTACTGTTTTGGGAATTATTGTGATGTCTATATCTTACAAATATCCAAGGTTAGCTCTTTTTGCTTTTCTGGTTTACGTACCTTTTGGGGGTACAATCACTTACTACATTGGTAACAGTCCTATCTTACAACTAGCTAAGGACTCGTTCTATCTTCCGGCTTTAATCGCAATTTGGCAAACTTGCCGGAAGCAGAAACTACCTCTAATTCTGCCCTCTGCTATCAGAACTCCACTATTTATTTTATTTGGCTTGTGTATGCTGACCTTGCTGTTTATCAATGGTGGACAGCAACTAAACCCACCTAGTGTGGGGCAATTCCAAGCAGCTACTAGCGAAATACCTATAGGTATGGGTATTCTGGGACTAAAAGTATTTTTAGGCTATGTCCCTTTGATTGGTTGCGCTTACTATTTAATTCGTGACAAACAGGATTTTCTATTCTTATCTCGCCTCCAGGTAAGCGCGATCCTCATATGTGGAGCATTAGGTATTATTCAATACGGACTATTGTATACAGGGATCTGTGAAGGTACTAGAAATGCTTCAGGTGCTGACCTATTCAAAGCCACGCTGGACGCACGTTGTTATTTTGGTGGTTCTCTAGTTTATAGTCCTAGCCAGGGAATTATTCGCTTACCGGGAACATTTGTTGCTCCTTGGCAATGGGCATGGTTCTTAATTTCCAGCACCTTTTTAGCCTTTGCGGCGGCTTTTTCTGACCCCTCTTTTATTTGGCGTGCAATCAGTTTAGGTTCATTGGCAACGGTATTTATTAATGCCGTTGTTTCGGGGCAGAGAATTGCACTAGCTTTAGTACCAACGTGCTTTATGTTGTTGCTAATACTCACAGGTCAAATTGCCAACCTCAAACGCTTTATTCCCATTGGTATTGGCTTGGCTGCCATCTTAGGAATTGCAATGGTCACTAACCCTGCTGTAGTTCAAGAAAGGGTTGATAGTTTATCTGGTCGTTGGGACGCTTCACCACCAGAGGAGTTTATCGTCCAACAATTTGAGGAGAACTGGAAAACTGTAGATACTCCCATAGGCAGTGGTTTGGGAAGGGCTACTAATTCGGCTCGCAGTTTAGGTGGAACTAAGTTGGTGGAAACCTACTATCCCAAAGTGCTGTATGAAGTTGGCATTGTGGGATTATTGGGTTTTGTCGCCTTAGTGACTACCCTGACGGTTACAGCCTTTAAAACGTATCGTTCGATAAAAAACCGTAGTTTCCGTACTTACGCAGCTGCTATATGGGTGTTTATATTGTTTATCAGTTACAACACTTACTACTATCCTTTAGATGTCGATCCAGTAGCTGTATATTACTGGTTTTTTGCTGGAGTTCTTTTCAAATTACCAATACTAGATAAACAAGAAAGGAAAAATGAAGCACTTGAAGAAAAAGGAAAAAGTGTTTGATGTTGAAAAAATAGTCTGACCTGTTTGTGCGGATATATGACCAGAAAACAACTTAAATTTTGATAGCTTCATTTATCATCAAAAATATGAATAATCAGCCTTTAATCACTGTAATTATTCCTACATACTGTAGAGAAGAAGCATTAAGAGATAGTATTGCAGATGTTTTAAATCAAGATTATCCAAATTTTGAGGTTTTGGTAGTAGACCAGTCACCAACACACCAACCAGAAGTGCAAAATTATTTGGAAGAACTAGCAGCAGCAGAAAAAATTAAATGGTTTAAACTGAACTGGGCAAGTTTACCGGGTGCGCGGAACTATGGTGTCAGACGGGCATCTGGGGAAATAATTATTTTTATTGATGATGATGTCAAGTTAACCCCCAACTATATCTCATCTCATGCCAAAAACTATCTACAAAACCCAGAAATAGGGGCGGTGGCTGGACGGGTATTTGACAGAATGAAATTAGGTGATTCTGGGGGAGAATTTGAGATTGAATATCTACCCCCAGAGGCGATGGACGCTGGAATAGCTTGGTATCACATTGACTTAGTACACACCATTAAGCCCCAACAAGTGCTGACAGCCAGGGGTTGCAATATGTCCTTCCGTCGGGCAATTTTCACTAAATATGGACTGCACTTTGATGAGAGGTTTCGCGGTAGTGCAGTGCGGGAAGAATCAGATTTTTGTCTGAGGTTACGGCAGACAGGGTATAAGATTTGGTATGACCCAGAAGCTAATTTAGTTCATCTGGGGGAAGAAACAGGAGGCTGTCATGATATTAGTATGCGATCGCTCAAATATCAAATGACCTTCTATCACAATCATTTTTTGATGGGGCTGAAAAACCTTACTGCTAGCCAATCTTTACGTTTATACGCCCGTTTATTTGATTGCCACGTCCTTGGTCGTCCCCCTTGTCATAAGAGTGGCTCACCTATAAAAATTGCTACTCGTGGTGTATTCTATATCTTAGGTTTCTTAAAAGCTTTGGGGACTATCATTCAATCTAATTGGGATGATGGGCAAATTTACAGTCGTCTTGATCAAGAGTCAACCCCTACGGGGAATTAAAAATTAAAAATCAAAAATTAAAACCCCCATAAATGAAGATTTTAGTTGCCAGTCATACCTATATCGTAGACCTCAATTGTGAAAAACTTCGGGCTTTATCTCAACTGCAACCTGGTATTGAGGTGAAAGTTGTAGTTCCTAAAGTTTGGAAACCTGGTGGTGTACAAAATAAAACTATTGCCACCCAATATAGAGATGAAGGTGCATTTAGAATAGTTCCGGTTTCTAATTTTAGTCAAAACCATCAAGGTCTACTTACCTTCGGTGCTGATTTAATATCTTTATTGCGACAGTTTCGCCCCCAAATTATCCAAGTAGAACAAGGTTCTAGGAGTCTGGCTTATACTCAGATGATTGTCTTAAATCAGTTATTAGGACTGGAGGCAAAAAATATCTTTTTTACTTGGTGGAATTTACCTTACGAATTAAAACTACCAGTTGCTTTATTAGAAAAATATAACCTTAACCACAGCCACGGTATCATCTCTGGTAATCAGGATGGGGCTGAAGTTTTACAACAAAGGGGTTATCAAGGCGCAATTAAAGTCATGCCGCAATTGGGTGTAGATGAAAATCTTTTTACTCCTCAAGCACAACCAGAACTAGCTGCTAAATTGGGTATCACACCCAAAGATTTCATTGTGGGCTTCGTAGGGCGTTTTGTTCCAGAAAAAGGTTTATTCACACTCTTAAAATCATTAATTACTTTAAAAAATAAACATTGGAAACTACTACTATTGGGACGAGGTCTTTTAAAAGAAGAATTAGTCAAAATAATTACAGAAAATAATATTCAAGATAGGGTGATTTTCGTAGAGAGTGTGCCTCATGATGAAGTCCCCAACTACATTAATTTAATGAGTACCTTAGTCTTGCCTTCAGAAACTACATACAAATTTAAAACTCTCACTTCTGTTGGTTGGAAAGAACAGTTCGGTCATGTACTAATTGAGGCTATGGCTTGTAAAGTACCTGTGGTTGGTTCTGATTCGGGGGAAATACCTTATGTAATTGGTGACGCTGGTTTGGTATTTCCTGAAGGTGATGCTCAAGCTTTAGCTAATTGTTTATTACAGCTTATGGAAAAACCAGATTTGGCTCATAATTTGGCTGAAATTGGTTATCAGAAAGCAATGGATAAATATACGAATAAAGCTTTAGCCAAGCAACAATTTGAGTTTTATCAGGAGTTAGTCAATAGTCATTAGAATTATAATCAATAAAAATTAAATAAAATGAAAATTTTACATATTGTTCCATCGATTTCTTTAATCTATGGTGGCCCTAGTCAAATGGTGCTAGGACTAGCACCGGCTTTGGCTAAAGAAGGGGTAGAAGTTACGGTACTAACTACAGATAGTAATGGTGATACTGGTCAAAAACCTCTGGATGTACTTTTAAATGTACCTATAAAACAAGATGGCTATGATATTATTTATTTTCGCTGTGCGCCATTTCGGCGTTATAAATTTTCTTTGGATTTACTAAATTGGTTAAAAACTTACGCTAAAGATTTTGATTTAGCACATATTCATGCCTTATTTTCTCCGGTGAGTAGTGCGGCGGCGGTTGTATGTAGCCAACAAAAATTACCTTATATTTTACGTCCTTTAGGAACGCTTGATCCGTCTGATTTACTGAAGAAAAAACAATTAAAAAAGCTGTATGTAGAAATTATTGAACGGCGTAATTTAGCTAAAGCAGCAGCGATTCATTTTACAAGTGAACAAGAGGCAAAAATCTCAGAAAGATTTGGTGCAACTACACGAGATTTGGTGATTCCCTTGGGTGTGATTCCTCCTGAATCTTTACCTAAAAATGGGAGAGATTTGATAAATAATAATTTAGGTATATCAAAAGATTTACCTTTAGTGTTGTTTATGTCACGACTTGACCCAAAAAAAGGTTTAAATCTGCTAATTCCAGCATTAGAAAAATTATTAGCATCTGGCACAAACTTTCATTTTGTCTTAGCTGGTGCAAGTCCCCAAGACCCAGATTATGAACGCAAAATTAAAGAACAAATCGATAATTCACCTTTAAAATCGCACACAACCGTCACAGGTTTTGTCAGTGGTGAATTAAAAACTAGTCTACTACAAGCAGCTGATTTATTTGTCTTGCCTTCTTATTATGAAAACTTTGGTATTGCCGTAGCTGAGGCTATGGTAGCCGGAAAACCTGTAGTTATTTCCGACCAAGTGCATATTTGGCAAGAGGTGCGTGATAGTGAATCAGGGTGGGTGGGAACAACAGATGTATCATCGTTGGTAGACTTGCTACAAGAGGCTTTGCAAAATCCTCAAGAATGTCAGCGTCGGGGATTAAATGCTCAAAAGTATGCCCTAGAAAATTTTAGCTGGAATGCGATCGCAAAACAAACTATCCAAGCCTATCAAAAAATTATCACGAATCAGTGAATTAATTAACCCTTTGCCAGAGACGCTGAATTTCTCTAATTGTCTGAGTGTTGGGTGGTGAGATGGTTTGCACAGTTGGCTTAATTTCAGCACCAGGGATATTTTGATTCCAAGGACTATTAGGTACAGCTTTTAAATCAACAGCATTATTCACTGGACGGAAACCATGCTGAACTAGAACGGCTTGTTGTGTGGGTTGTGTGAGGAAATCTAAAAACTTCCTGGCTGCATTTGCTGTTCCACCATCAACATCTCGGCGGACAATTGCGGCTGTAGCGATAGATTCACTAGTAGGATTTAGATAGTAGATTTGGTAAGGTTTACCTTGATTAGCACCTGATTGTTGCCAACGATAGAGAGCTATACTTTCGTATACTGTGGCCACATCAGCATCGTTGGGGCCTCTGCTAATAAACTCTTGCAAGAGAATATCTGTAGACCGTGGTGGCTGATAGACTGATTTTTTCACCAACCCAAACAAAGACTGTACAGATGGGTTATTAAAACTATTTTGGTTAATGTTTGTACCTAATTTTGCTTGTGTCCATAGGTTTAGTGTCACCTGACCACTATTAGAACGGGTGGGGTCTGTCGTGACAAAATCAAAGCTACCCCAGTCATTAGCACCGCCAATTTTTCCCCAGTTACTGGCTTGCATTGCTTGTTCGATTTTTTGCCATTGGAAGCGTCCATCTGGGAACAGGACTTTACCCCGTTGTGGCCAAGCAATGGCTACCAATAAGGTTTTAGCTATTGGTGTGGGAGAATCATAAAATGGGTCGATGTTGTTGGTAGCTTGCAGGCGATCACTCAATTCTGTTAAAATTTCCCCACTGGCAGGTATTAACACCGCAGGTTTAAAGTCGTTCTTCTGATTAACATAATTATTAATTAGTTCTTGAGAACCTTGAAACTTGAGTTCTAACTTAATATTTGGGTTTTCCTGCTCAAATTTTGCTTCTAATTTTTGCAGTGGTTCTTGTAGTTCCGTCCCACTCACAATTACCACAGTTTGCTGTAACCCAGGAATTGGGGCGTAAGTTAAGCCTAATGAGGCTAAGATAATAGTGATTGAGGTAAAAACTTGATTCTTGCGGTTAAATTTAAATTTTTTGGATTTCATATAATTTTATTTTATTTTATTTTATTTTATTTTATTTTGCGGGAGAAGTGACTAACGGTAACTACCACCACGATAAACATAATCAGAGTAATTAAAGAAAAAAAAGCAACCAAAAAGACAATCATAATGTTGAGTCCTACTAAGGTTGCGAGGAAATTTAAAGCACTAAAATAAGTATCTGTAACTGTGACTTCTAGGGATGATTGACCCGTATTCGCTAGTAGTGTTTCCAGACGTTCTTTATCGGCTAATGCTGTTTTTAAATCACTTCCGTAAAAATATAGATTTTCTTCTTGATTATTTGTTTGGAGATAAATATAAGTTCCTTCAGGTAAATCTTCTTTAAAGACATACTCTTCTAACTCCACACCCGTTAACCTAAATGATGTAGGTGCATTTGACCACAAACCATATAAATGGCTAACCTGCTGCTGACATTTGACATAATTAGGTTCAATTCGTTGACATTTTAAATTAACTGACTTACCAAGCGTCAATATCAACATTGGTATAACTATCAATGATTCTCCAATGATGACAGCAAAAGTAACATTTTTCAGAAGACTGAATTTTTTCTTCATGTGTACAGTACGAAATAGGAAATAAGGAAAGGAGAGTGAAGGAGCAATTAACTTCCGTTAGCGTAAACGCAGTCCATTCTTACTTCATTGTCGTACTACTAAATCTAGGTTTTCTGAAAGACTACTTAGTTCATCGGCAATTAATTGTAAACCATTAATTTGTTCAGAATCAGTTAAATCAGATGTACGTAATCTTGTTTGCAGTTTTTGCAATACACCTGCAAAATCTTGTATTAAAGTAGCAATATTAATAATCCTGGCTAGACGACTATCTTCACCTTCTTGTGCTAACTGTATATTGCGCTTGAGACTCTCTGATAATTGATTGAGGTGTCGTTGAGCCACCCCAGAACTAGAGGGTAATTTCTTTTGTACTTCTGTGAGTTGCTGTTGTAAAGTCTCGATAGAAAGGAGTAAATTGGTATGATGCAGATTAAAGACTAACTTATCAATTTTACCTGGAAGTTCGACAGCGCGATCGCAACTTATAGAAACAGTAGCCAACAGTTCAATTTGAAAAGTATCATTTAACAGCTTTTGGGCTGCCAAATTTAGTCCATTAGCTTGGTTCGCTAAAGCCAACGCCGATGTTTTAACTGCTAAAATTTCCCGTTCCAATGCTGGATTATCTAACTCTAAAAATTCTGGTTCACGAGACTTTAAAAAACTAGCTCCAGCAACAGCAATACCAGCAGCAAAAGGTATCATAAATGGACTTGGCAACTGTACTAAACGCACACCTACAAATAAAGTTACCCCTCCAGCTAACACAGCTAACGGATAAAACATTGGGTTTGCTAATTTCAGCATAATAGAAAAACTCCGCGTTACTTTGCGCTTACCTCAGCGTACCTCTGCGTTTAAAACTCAACCTGCAAATCTGACATCAACCGAGCAATTGTTTCCGGATCACCCTTAGAATAATATCCCCCATTCAACTCAGCAATCCTCTTCAAAGCATCCGGATTAAACTCACCCTCTTTCCCATAACCAACAGTAAAGAAGCCAATTCTTTGGTCAGTAGAAAAGCCGCTTTTTTGCAATTCACTTGATAGTTTATCTAAGGAAACTTGCGAGCCAGAATCTTCTCCATCTGTTAATATTAAAACAGCATTAATTGCATCTTGACGACGATTTCGCTGTAACCAATTGCGAGCTTGTAAAGCAGCATCATATAATCTTGTTCCACCATCCGCCTTCAGTCCACTAATAAATTGCAGGCCGCGATCGCGCCCTTGGGGTGTACCATCTACTAACACTGGGGGACGAATCTCCGAATCAAAATCAATCAAAGCAATCTGCTCTTTTACACCGAGATTATTAATGTAATTTAATAGAGTATTTTGGACGGCTGGTAGTTTATTTCCCTCCATCGAACCAGAAGAATCGACAACTACCACCACTAACGATGGTTTCTTCGAGGCTTCCTGCCAAGATTTCAACATAGCATCAACCACCTCTGGTTTAGGTGGTCTGAGGGAATCATACTTGGCTTGAGATTCCACACCAAAATCTGGAGAAAACTTTGCACCTAAAGCCACACCGGGAGTTCCTGGCCTTAAACCTAAATCGGGGGCAATTTTTTGAGTTTCCGGCGATCGCCAATAGGTGATAAACTTCTCAGCAGCAGCCTTCTCATCTGCACTCACCCAAGGCGTATTCGGCACAATTGCCCGCATATTAGAAGTAAATGTCACTTTGGGATAAACGGCTGTATAACGCTGCTGTCCAGGTTGCAAGCCAGAATTAGCCACAATCACACTAGACTCGTAAACAGACCCCACCGAAGCCCAAAATGTCCCATTTTTCACCATCGATTGGGCGAGAGAATTAGTAGAGACACCATAACGGGTAATCTTGCTTTGGATTTGCTGAATTTGCGGCTGAAACTTCTGCACATCAGCAACAGTCAACTCTTCAGGACGCTTATTCGATACACTGACATATTGAGCTACCAGTGTTTGTAACCCAGAGTTAGAACGAGTCGGCGCAGTGTGGACATAGTTAACAGTTAATGGCGGCGCGGCTGGGTCAATATCCCGGTGAGTCTTCGCTGTCACCAAAGCTTGATAAGGGTCAGCAACTTTTTTTAGTCCTCCAGCCACATCCGGTTGCGCCATAAACACCATTGGCGTGTTCGCTATTAGCTGTGCGTCAGTGATATCGGGAATATAATTTTGCCCTGGAAACAGTTGGTTAATACGGTAAACTAGCTGACTGTGATATATATCTCCATCCAGAGAAATAATAGTTGGTAAGTCTGGTGCATCTGCTGGCAAAGTCCCATTTTTCAGTTGCGTAGCTGAAGTAACCACCTTTGTCACCACATCGCCGCTACCTAATGCTTCGCAACTTACCCGAAACCCTGTCCCATTATCTAACTTCGGTTGAGTATCATTAAAATTCTTTGCGGCTTGGTTGCAAAAATCACCCAAGGCACTACCCACCAAAAGCTTAACTTTCAAACCCGTAAAGTTATCATCAGAGTTGGCATTACTATTACAAGCTGTTAGTAATAGTAGACTAAAGGCTGCCGTCAAGCGTGTAATTGACCAAGACCCTTTGAGAATCATGTATTTATCCCAGAAAGTCAGTTACCTAGTAATCTCTGCAATTTCCTACTACAAGCAAATATTTTTAATATCAACTGCCTAAAAAGCGTATATATGTAGGTAAAGCCTGTAACAAGTATAACTTAACTCAGATTATACAAATACCTCTAAAAACTACAAATATTTGCCAGGTTATTCCAGAAAATTTGTCACATTATTTCATAGTTAAGAAAAAACAAATACATTGTATTTATGCAATAATCAGATTCCGTCAGTTATTATTCCCCATCTGGAAAGACTTCTTAAAGGCTCAAAAGTTAAAATTTTGTTACAAACAACTAAAAGCCGATGGGGAAACCGATGTTGTGTCAAAACGACACGCTAAAATACATAAGCCTTATTTAACTACAGGGAATCTTATATGGCTCTCCGTCTTGGTGATACAGTACCCAACTTTACACAAGCGTCTACACATGGCGACATAGATTTTTACGCATGGGCTGGTGATAGCTGGGTTGTGCTGTTTTCTCACCCTGCTGACTATACACCAGTTTGCACAACTGAATTAGGTACAGTTGCCAAACTAAAACCAGAATTTGACAAGCGTAACGTAAAAGCGATCGCTCTCAGCGTTGATGATGTAGAATCTCACAAAGGCTGGGTAGGCGACATCGAAGAAACTCAAAGCACCACCCTCAACTATCCAATTTTGGCAGACGCAGATCGTAAAGTTTCCGACCTTTACGACATGATTCACCCCAACGCTAACGCATCTGTTACAGTGCGTTCAGTATTTGTGATTGATCCCAACAAAAAACTCCGTCTTTCCTTTACTTACCCCCCCAGCACCGGACGCAACTTTGATGAACTGTTGCGGGTAATTGATTCACTGCAACTTACCGACAACTACAGCGTCGCTACCCCAGCCGACTGGAAAGATGGCGACGATTGCGTAATTGTACCTTCGCTCAAAGATCCAGAAGTATTGAAGGAAAAATTCCCCAAAGGCTATCAAGAAGTTAAACCCTACTTGCGGATGACTCCTCAGCCTAATAAGTAAAAGGTGACAGGTGATAGGTGATTGAGCGTAGCCTAGTCTAGCTTTAAGCCTGTAGCACTGTCTTCTGTAAATTTTTAAGTCAGTTCGTGTACAAGACGCAAAGCTTCATCTTTGCGTTTTTTTGTATTTAACCTGAGTTCGGGTTAAGCCAGAAGCTAAAAAGCTTATTCTGTCAGGATTTAATAAAACTGGAAGTGATCAAAGCAGGGATTAAAGTGGAATCCTTTTGTCAATAAGGTTCACAAATGAAACTAATCTCAACAATATGTCTTATTGAGAATAGATGAAAACAGAGCTTCAGACCGAACAACGATAAGTCAAGGCTTTTGAGGATTTCTTATCCCGAACTCAGGTTATTTACGTAAAAATGGAAAATAAAGTCAGCTGTTGAAATTTTATGCTGTCATCTTCCTTAGTGATACAAATGCCGCCATCAATGCAAATGACAGACGAGCAATTCTTTGAGTTCTGTCAAGTGAATCGTGAATTACGCATTGAAATGAATCAATTTGGAGAAATTTCAATCATGCCGCCTACGGGTTCAGAAACAGGAAATCGTAACTTTAATGTGGCTTTACAGCTAGGAGTTTGGTCAGAACAAGATGGTACAGGTATTTGTTTTGACTCCAGTACAGGCTTTACATTATCCACGGGTGCAAAACGCTCTTCTGATGCTTCATGGATGAAATTAGAACGGTGGAATACTCTCTCATCAGAACAGCAACAAAGCTTTGCACCTATTTGTCCCGATTTTGTAGTGGAACTGCGATCGCCTAGCGATAACTTCCAACCCCTGAAAGATAAAATGGTTGAATATATGAAAGAGCCAGGGGTAAAGTTAGGTTGGTTGATTGACCGCAAGTATCGCCGAGTTTATATATATCATCCAGGTCAACCAGAAGAATGTTTAGAGAGTCTTGATAAAGTGAGTGCAGATCCAGCTTTACCCGGATTTGTCTTGAATATGTCTAAAATTTGGTAATTCTCAAGAAATAATCTTTCTACCCCTACACCCTTAAACCCCTAAACTTATCGCAATTTAAGGTGTCATAAAATGCAGATGCACCACTAGCGGCTTCCAGTCTGCCATTTGTTACCTTGATTGCACCAGCACCCTTGATGCTTTAAGCGAGTTTGACATAATATCTGTTAAGTGAGCTAAGTGAGCAGACTGTCCCTATTTTGGCTCAACATACATAACTTTCTACTCATATACATATTTGAGTCAACCACTAGGGTGCGAGGGGAAATTCTTGCTACATCCCCACTTAAATACACAGGTTTTGATGCCTAATTAAAATCCTCGTTACAAAACGTAATTGCGTTAGCGAAGTTGTTTAATGGTCTTCACATAGTTTTGTTTTTTCGTGCCTAGTTACTTACGTACTTTTATCTAGGCTCATCAACATTTAGGTGCGTTTGCCCTGCCTTTCAAAGGCGGTGTGAGCTTTCAATTTTATGTAATTTTCCCAAAGTTATCATTTTTGACCTAATCTTTATATAAATTTAAGTATTTATAAGGTATTATTGTGGTGTAGGCTAAAAAGTATGATCAAGCTCCAAAAATAAAATGCCCTGCCGTTCGGGTTGGTGCAGCCGCTTGGCTGTAACTTAAACCGCAAAGACTTACTGCCTTACCGGATCAAAAATATTTTTTATACAACCGATATATTTTTGACGCTTCTGCATTGAGTGCAGAAGCGGCGGTCAAGCATTTTATTACTGGTAAGTGCCTAGCTCTTTGTTTATTCTGCCAACGGGAAAAGATATGAGCATCAAAATGAAATCAATTCTTGAGTTGATCGAAAAGAAGAACCAGGAGTACGCCCAGTTGCCGTTTTTCAAGTATATGGAAGACGAGACAATTGACCCCCGGCAGAGGTTAGCATTTGCACCTGTAATTACTCCACTGGCAATGGAGTTCAGTGAGTTGTGCAAAAGAGTTCTCAGAGATGAGCCAACGACCAATTACATTCAAGATATGGTTAACGTGCATACCCACGAAGAGCATTTCCATTGGCAATGGTTATTGGAAGACATGGAAAAGATGGGGATTGACTATCCTATGCGGTTTAGCGATGCAGTGCGATTCATTTGGAGTGAGCATACTAAAGTTTCCCGTTCCATGTTTCCTCTGTTCGAGCGGTATACTCATGGAGCGCATCCGATTATCAAATTAGTTGCCATAGAAGTCTCTGAAGTGACAGCAAATGTCTTTTTCCGTTCAACTATGTCTGCGGCACTACAACTGCAAGAAATAGTTGAAGCAGAGTTCCGTTATTTCGGAATGCGGCACAACCACATAGAAAATACTCACACTCTCCATACTCCTGCGTCTCTGCAAGTAATGGCAGAGATTGAAGTGCCAGAGGAGATTCATCAGCAAATACTAGAATTTATTGATGTGGCGTTTGAGTATTTTACCGACTTGATCAATGAGTTTCATGCCTATATTACAACTCATTCCTATCAAGAACCCTTCGTTAGAGTTTATCAATCAGAGCGATCGCTCATTCCTGTCTAAGCTATCTGCTCAATTTTGAGTCTTTGTGCGATGGTAAAGAGTTCAAAGCTTTCTACCGAATAACAGGGTTGCAAAGTGCAAGTCCTTCTACCATCGCTTCTTTCACGGCGATCGCTACTGCATAAACAGCATTGCGCTCTGACCGATCAAAAGCCAGCTGCTGCTCTACGGTTCAACCCTATGGGCTATTTTCTCCTGCCTATTTCTTGATGTGCTGACTTTTGAACAAATATCCAGTTTTTTAACTCACATAAAATATAAATCAGAAAAATTTAATGCTTTACCGTAATTTTCAAACTCAAACAGAGCTAGATTTTCAGTACAATCCTGGTGAACTAGGCCTTGATATACCTGCGTACATGAATTTTTATGCTACAAACAGTGCTAAAGTGCGTAACAAACTACGCTGCCATTTAAATGTTGCTTTTGGCCCTACCGTAGTCGAACACTTAGATATTTTCCCTGCAACAGAGCCAAACTCTCCAATTTTGGTATTTATCCACGGTGGCTATTGGATAATGGGAAGTAGTAAAGACTTTAACTTTGTCGCCCAAGGTCTGGTAGCTGCAAACGTTACAGTCGTGGTAGTCAACTATGCGTTGTGTCCCAAAGTGACCATTGATGAAATTGTCCGCCAAAATCGTTCAGCAATTACCTGGATTTATCATCATGCCGAAAGCTTTGGCGCAGACCCCAATCAGATATATGTAGCTGGTCACTCAGCCGGTGGTCATTTAACTGCAATGGTCATGGCTACAGACTGGAAAAACGAGTATGGAGTGCCAGATAATATCATTAAAGGTGGTTGTGCTATTAGCAGTTTGTTTGATTTGATGCCGTTTCCCTACACCTGGCTACAACCCAAACTACAACTAACCTGGGCTGAAGTTCTTCGTAATAGTCCTATGCTTAATCTTCCCGAAAAAGCTGGCTCTTTACTCATAACCTATGGTGGAGAAGAAACTTCAGAATTTCAACGACAGTCGCAAGATTTTCTGACTGCATGGAAGGAAAAAGGATTGACTGGTGAATACTTACCACAGCCTCAAGAAAATCACTTTACCGCAATCAAAGGTTTTTTAGATGCGGATAGTCCACTATGTACAGCAATTTTGAGACAGATGAACATGAGTTCAATAAAATTACAAGAGAGCAGGAGATAGCACAGGTAAGCCTTTAAACAAAGCATAGTGGATCATATGTTCAAACATCTGATCAACAGCAAGTTTCGTTCCCCCTCAAGTTTTGCTGGCAGTTAGGCTGCAATCATAATGTAAATTTATACCGGGGTAGACCCCGGTTTTTTTTGCAGGCGATCTTCGTCAAAAATTCAAAATAAATTAACTTTTAGCAGTAGATAATACTGTATAAGCTTCATTAAGCAAACGCATTTTTTCCTGAGCTTGTTTTTGCATTTGAGGTTGGTTGACAAATAAATCTGGATGCCATTTTTTAACTAAAGTTTTATAAGCCTGTTTGATATCCGCAAAAGCTGCATTTTGTGGCAAGCCTAAAATATTATAAGCGCGAGCAATTTTATCTTTTTCTACTTGGCTTTGAGGTGATTTAGGTGCTTGCTTACTTTGATTTGTTTGCTGCTGACTATTCTGAAAACCACGAGAACGCATTTCTGCTTTCATTCGTGCTATTTCTTCATCCATTTCCCAGTTACGAAACTTCGCTTCTAACTCTGCGGGATTGGGTGAAGGAGTAGTTTTTGGTGGTGGAGGAGAATAAACTTGTTGTTTTGGAGATTCTACCTTTTTTTCAGGAGTCTTAGGTGTATTCTCCTGTCTTGGTGGGTTATAAGTAGCTTGAGGTGGGCGAGTATAAATCCGTTCTTGTTGGCGCGAAGACTTTTGTTGAGGTTGACTAACTTTTGGCGTTTCTATATAAGGTTGATAGTTAGAAGGAATTTTCGCTTTTTCTAACTCACCAAGTAATTGATTAAATCCTTGTTGCAGTCGTCGTAAACATTCACGTTGTTGATTAACTTCTTGGGTTTCTTGAGTAATTTTAAAGTAAATCACTTTTTCAGCGTGACGTTCAAATTCAAATAATTTTGATAAAGCTTGACTACTAAATTGAGACAAATAATCTTCAGTAGCATTTATACAAAGTTTAGCAACTTGTTGATGATATGATTCGTTTGCTGATTTTTCTTCATACTGTTGAATATTTTTATTTAATACATAAGAAATACTCCCAACAACAGCAGCACCTACTGGCCCACCTAATAACCAACCAATCCCACCACCTACAGCCATTGCTCCAGGTTCACTTAATATTTCAGTATTATCTGGTTTTGATGGTAAAGTAATTTGTGGTTCTGGCGGGAAAGAAATTAATAAATCTTCAGGTCGTTCTTCCTTAAAAAAATCATAAGCTTGATATAGCCATTTCATTACAGCTAACTGTAATTCTATGAGTTCTTTTTTGAGTTGATTTTTTTGCCAAGATTTAAAATTATTTTCTGCTAGTGCAACAGCCGCATCAGCTTGATATTTAGCTAATAAGTTTGGTAAAGATAGCCAATTTCTTAACTCATATAGACTAGTATTAAAGCCTTGTTTAATCAGATTTTGTGCTTTTTGTTTAATTTCTATTTTGGCATTTTGTTTTGCATCAAAAACTTTAAATTCGTTAGCAATAGGGTCAATTTTATTTTTTAATGATAATTGAATTTGGGATGCGATCGCCTGCACTCTTGGCAACCTGACACCACCCCGATTTTGTTGTAAAATACTCACAATATTTTGCAAAGCCGTCTCAAAAGCCACTAAGCCACTACTACTAGCCGCCGCCACATCACCTTTTAATCTAGCGCGTAAAGCAGGTAAAGCATCCACACGATATAAATTACTAAACCCTGGAGGTAATTCCGCACGGAAACTTTCTGCAACAAACCGCAGCCGATTCTGCACTTGTTTTTGCTCTTCCGGGTCAAGTAAATTAATAAAATTAGCCACAAAAATAACTGTTTTAATACCTCTATCTAATAACCAATCTCGTAAATTTTCCCGCTCACCTAAAGTCATCAACTTGCGTGCATCTAGTAACTGCACAACTAAATCAGCACTAAAAAGTTGCTCTCGAACTAAATTATCCTGCTCATCCCGATCATTTGTCCCTGGTAAATCAATAAACTCTACACCAGTTTCTAAAAAAGTATGAGGACAAAAAACTTCAACAGACGCTACATCTTTTCGCATCTGTCTATCACCATCAAGGATTGCATATTGTTGTAAAACTTCCGTACCACTGCGATAGATTTCTGATCCATCTATCAACATGATGCGAGTTCTGACATCAGAACCATATTTCACAGTAATAGCTGCGCCTGTGGTGGGAATTAAATCTATCGGTAACGTGCGAGTTCCTAAAATAGCATTTAACAGCGTTGATTTACCATGATTAAAAGGGCCAAAAACTGCAACCCTAAAGTTAGGATTAGTCAGATAATTGCCAATATTAATAATATCTTGATGTAGTTGTGATGTGCGTTCTAAACCTAGTAATTTAGATGCAGATTTTAAAACATCTGCTAAGTCTCTGTATCTTATATCCTGTTGTGGCATATTCCCCTCATTCTAGGTTTAGTCTGTAAACTTTTAACTACAGATAAACACAGATAATTTTATCAGTGTTCATATGTAGTTAAGGGAGCATCACAATTTTTTAACCTCTAAACACAAAGCTTTCATTCAACCTCTGCGTTTAAAAATTCCTACCTCTCTCTATTTGTAGCCAAGAGAGAGATGAGATTTGATTGATACTAGCCATAGTAAGCTAAAAGATTACTATACGCTGTCTCAATCTTTTGTAATTGAAAGATGACATTTTCTTGCAAAGTTTTAAACCGCTTTAACTCACTCTCCCGATTTATTTCTCGTGTTTCTTTTTGTTTAAGCAGATTATCTAACTCAGATTTACGAGCAGTAATATCATCATTAATCCTTTTACTCACTTCTCTTTCGTAGCTGTCAAAACACTCTTTTACTGCATCATATACAGTTCGTGATTTTTCATTTGCTACTTGGGGTAAATATTTTATTAACTCTTTCTTCGCAGTTTTAACTAACTCTTTCCGAGCTTGATCTGCTTGTAAAACACCTACTCCCAAACCAAGTAAAGCAAATCCAATGGGGCCGAGAAGTATACCTGTAACTGCGGTGATAATACTCCCCACACCAATAACAGTGAAATAATTTAATAAGATATTTTTCCAGTCAAAACCAGCTCCAGCCATTGCAAAACCAGCTAGATTCCCCCTAGAAAGTGATAACAATCCCATTGCCCATTTTGCCCAACTAGGAGCATTATCTTCTTCTGTATTACTGTTGTTAGTGTTGACTTTAACTTGTTTTCCAGTGAGTTTTTCTGTAATTTGCTCAGTGACTTGGTTGTAAGATGCACCATACTGCGCTGCACTACGAGATAATTCTTTAAAAGCTGCATTAATATCTTTCTCAGCAGTTAAAGTCCAAGCTGCACATTTATCAGTCATGTATTGTTCAAAGGCTTTTTGCAGTGCAGCATTAAATGCTTCTCGTTTCCCATTACTAAGAAAATCTAATATCTTTAATTCTGGTTGATAGCGTAAGAAATCACTTTCAAAAGTATTGCCTAAATTTAAAACATAACTGCGGAAAGATTCAGATATTTTGCGTGATTGGGTGTCTCTAGTAGTAAAGATTTCTCTCTGGAATTGATCTCGAATATTCGTGAGCTTTTTAAACTCAGGTTCTACAGAATTAATGCGTGTTTTTAATTCTTCGACATCTTGATCAAGTAATGGTATCCTTCTACCTATGGCTTCACGGGTATGGTTAACAGCAAGTCTTGCTAATGTTCTTGCTTGTCGGAGTTCTGCGATCGCGCGTTCTCTGGTAAGAAAAGTATTAAGCGCACCCATAAAATCAGGGAAGCCAGTCCCGCTTAAATCTGCTTGGGGATTCTTTAAACGTAGCCGCAGTGCTTGAATCGATGACAGTTCAAATACTCTTTCATCATAAATATTTTGTCCGTCTACTTGGCAATATTCTGCTAAATTCGCCTTAAAAACTTGTCTTAATCTATTTTCAGCAGATTTAATCTCTTCTACATCATCAGGATCAATCAATGATTCTTTTACCTGATCCCAAGCATTAATTAAGAAGAAAACTGATAAACCTCGCCCTTTAATATAGTTTTCTAGATAACGACGCTCACCCAACGTACACGGTTGGGAAGCTCTCATCACAAATAGAATCGCATGGCAATTATTGACATACCCTAAAGATAACTCATTCCTGGCTTCTGTATCATTTAACCCTGGACTATCAACAATTTCAATCCCTTTTTCTAGGAGCGTTAAAGGATACTCAACTACTGCATAATCAACATCAGGAAATGCTTGTTTTTTCTCTTGCTCTAACTTTTTAGCTTCGGCTGGATCAATTGTATATTTATATTTAAAACTTTGAAAATCTAGCTGTTGTGGTTTTTTGCCATCATTAAAATGAATCGTAACTTTTTTTTCTGAACCATAGCGTAAAACTGTTAAAACTGCGGTACAGGGGTTAACATCACTGGGAAGTAAGTTTTCTCCAATTAAGGCATTAAGAAAAGTGCTTTTACCCCGCTTCATATCGCCTAAAACCAACAGGCGAAATACACCTTTTTTTAAGTTTTTACTTGCTATATCAATATCTTCTAAATCCCGTTCTAAACTAAGCTTACCAGAGGAAGATTCCCCATCTAATTCAGCTTTATTAATGGTTTCAGATAGATGTTGTAAACACATTGCCATCTCAGAACGTACCTGAGCAACACGTTCTAAATCTTCAATAAATCTATCAGTTGCTACTTGATTAACCATCACCATTTTCCCTTAATTTAAGATGATTTTTTGCGATTTTCAAAAAATAGCTTGTATGCTACCCAAGCTAGAACTGCCATAATGACAAATCCGGCCAAAACCGATGCTACTCTGACTGCAACTAACGCTGCTACACCAAGAGCAAATAATTTACCACCAAGAATTACTTTTTTCATCCAGGGTTTAGGAGAATTGTCTGGTTGGTGTTTCAACGTCTTATGAAATGGTGCATCATTAGTAGGCATTTGTTGTTCCATTTCTCGGAGTCGTAATTCTACTTCTTTCTCTCGCAGTATCCGTTCCCTTTGCTCCAGTTCATGATGGTGATTATTTTGAGATGTCATGGATATCCACCCCATTGAGGATGATATTATTACTTATCAATTTTCTGTATATTAACTTACGTATGTAGCTGACAACCCCAGTGAATTTACTATTTTGATTCAGGGGTTTTTAAATTGACTTCAGAGAATAGATCCTACAGCTTAGGCTTGCTTTTCGGAAATTGCGGATGAATTTGTTGGGCTACGCCCCGCTAACGCTAACACGCAGAGGCGCATTCGCGGAACGTCCCGCAGAGAAGACGCGGAGAGTTAAGAAAAGTGGAATTTTGGTAGAGATGGCGTGGCGTATCCGCCCACTTAGGCGCAGCCTCTCGACACGCTCCGCGTAACCCTCCTGGGTGAATTCTACGGATACGCTACCGCAGGGAACGTAGAGATGGTCTCCGAGCGTCGGTCGGTCATCGCTTTACGGATTAAAATCAGTGTATACATACCACCGCTATGAGCCACAATTTTTATAGGTAAGAACTCAAGTAAAATGACAATGGATATTAAAAATGGTTTCATAGGCACTGTTGGCAATACCCCACTGATTCGCTTAAATAGCTTCAGTGAAGAAACAGGGTGTGAAATTCTGGCCAAAGCAGAATTTCTTAATCCTGGGGGTTCAGTCAAAGACCGCGCTGCACTTTACATCATCAAAGATGCAGAAGAAAAAGGTTTACTTAAACCGGGTGGTACTGTCGTCGAAGGAACGGCTGGTAATACTGGCATTGGACTGGCACATATTTGCAATGCCAAAGGCTACAAATGCCTGATTATCATTCCTAACACCCAATCACAAGAAAAAATAGACGCTCTTACAGCCTTGGGTGCAGAAGTTCGTCCCGTTCCGGCTGTACCCTACAAAGACCCCAATAACTATGTCAAGCTATCTGGCAGAATTGCGGCTGAGATGGATAATGCTATCTGGGCAAATCAGTTTGATAATTTAGCTAACCGTCGCGCTCATTACGAAACTACAGGAGCAGAAATCTGGGCGCAAACTGACGGAAAAGTTGACGGTTGGGTGGCTGCAACTGGTACTGGGGGAACATTTGCGGGTGTTTCCATGTACCTGAAGGAAAAAAATCCAGCAATTAAATGTGTAGTTGCTGACCCCATGGGTAGTGGACTGTACAGCTACATCAAAACAGGCGAAATCACAATAGAAGGTAATTCTATCACCGAAGGCATTGGTAACAGTCGCATTACAGCCAACATGGAAGGCGCACCAGCTGATGATGCTATCCAAATAGATGACAAAGAAGCCTTGCGAGTGGTTTACCAGCTATTGCGAAAAGATGGTTTATTAATGGGTGGTTCGACTGGTATCAATGTAGGCGCAGCTGTGGCTCTAGCCAAGCAATTAGGCTCTGGACATACCATTGTCACCATATTATGTGATAGTGGTTCTCGCTATCAGTCGCGGATATTTAACCGTGAATGGTTAGCATCAAAAGGACTGTCTGTGGATTAGTCATTAGTCAATAGTCATTAATTATGATGACTATTGACGAAGTTTTTGCAGGGTGGGAAACATTACCTATGGCCAACTTCATTCCAGAATTTAACTCCCCAACTACAGAACAACCGTCTATTCCTAGATGTGTAAGAGTTTGCCAAAATCGCACCTGTAAAAAGCAAGGTGCGAAGGAAGTATTAGCAGCTTTTGCAGCTTTGCCAGTTGCTGAAGCAATGGTGACAGCTAGCAGTTGTTTAGGACAGTGCGGTAACGGGCCGATGGTGTTGGTGTTGCCGGATATGGTCTGGTATAGCGGCATTCAACCCCATGAAGTACCTCTAGTTATAGAAAAGCATTTATTAGGTGGTCAAAGAGTTCAAAAGATGCTCTATCATCGGTTTCATCCCCAGGGATAAATCAGTGAAAAATAAACAGTGAAAAGTTATCAAGTTTTCCTTGCACTGATAACTGATAACTGGTAACTGTTAACTGTTAACAGGTCTGCACTATTGTTGACTGAAGCGAGGCATCCGATGAATATTCAGGAGCTGCGTCAATCCTTAAAAATGAAGTGGCTGGATTATTATGAGCAAAATCGTCCTTGGTTAGTCAAATTGAGAGTTTGGGCTGCCTATGATGGTTTACGCCGGCCTTCGTCTGGGTTTATTTTGGCAACACTGTCTGTTTTAGAGCCAGAGTTTGATCAGATTCTGGCTTTTGTGATGGAACTGAATAACAATCCTGATGAGATAGTTGCAGCTTTGGGTTTAAATTTCAATCCTGACAAAGAGTTAGGCTTAATCGAATCACAGATGAATTTGGCTGTCACCAAAGTCGAACCAGAATATCCAGAGGAGCAACCAGTAAAATCAGTTGCACTCACGGTTCAGGATGTTCCACAGACGCTAACCCATGTAGATAGGTTAGAAAAGTTGGTAGTGATGCCATGTTTATATCATGTGCCAACGTTGCCAGCGATCGCAGCAGAAGTCAGGACATCTGCCAGAGCGATCGCAACTACTGCCAAAATGAATATAAAGTCTACTATCCACAAATCATCCTCTCAACAAGGACAGTTATTCGCTATCACTCTGGAACTACCGAAAAAAGACAAACCTTTGACCTCCTTGGCATTAGCTACCACCAAACCCCGCAATGGCAAAGTAGTCAGTTCACTAGAAATCACTACTGAAGTTCCCGGTACACCCAAGACATTAATATCGTCAAAAATGGTAACGGAAATTGCCCAAAACGGGCAATATGTGCATAAAAAACCATCCGCACCAGCTGACAAATTTAATCCTAGACCGCATACTAATGCCAGTAATCTGGCTTCTTGGGTGGATGAATTTTGTCTGGGTACTGGATGGAATTCGGAAGAGGCTGTTTCTATGTAGCCTCTAATTTGCCAAAGCCTTGACAGGTTCAGGTTTTAACAAACCGTTCAACAGAGATGCTGGACGTTGAGCATAAGGCCAAGCAAAGGCGTGACGAAAAGCTGCATCCTGACAGGCTTGCAGCTGTTCAAAATTGATAATGTCGTAAGTTAAAAGATTTTCATACTCAAATGGCAAACGAACATTATGCAGTCCAGCATTATCTGTACAAATAGCTATGTCTACCCCAGCCTCAAAACAACGGTCAAACACTAACTTAAGTTGACGAATATCTTGTAAAGTACCTGTTTTTAGGTAAGTTGTGGGGCAAACCTCCAAACACTGCCTACGTCTTGCCACTTCAGGCAGTAACTCTGGATACAATAGGGGAATTTGGATACCGTGACCAATTCGCAAAAGGTAAGGTAACAATTCTGGATAACAGCCATCAGTAGTTTCGTACAGGTGTCCGGTGGTGTTAATCCCCAGCGATCGCGCATAATCATATAGACTAACCCATTCTGTCAGGTGATCGGCATAGTGACTATCACCTCCAGCTACGTCAATAGCACAAATATATTGTCTGTTTTGCGCGGCTAAATCAACAATCGCCTTATTCACTTCATAGGGTAGCCGCGAGTGCATACAGAGAATTTGGCTAGTCACAATGGGATATTCTGGCAGGTGGCTGGCTTTGCCCACAACTTCCACAATTTCTGTCATCTTGTCAATTCTTTGGGATTGACTTAAATGCTCTGGTGTCCGCAAATAGGGAGTATAACGGAGTTCCAGATAAGCCAAATTCTCAAAAATATAAGCCCCGCGCACTAGGCGAGAGATAAAGTACGGTAATGTCTCTGCTGTTTGCACACTTTCCACTAAAGTATGCAACTCTAGATATTCGTCTAGAGTGTTGCGTGGACGGGTGTAAAAATCTTCAAACTCTGGATAATTGCTAAAACGAGAAATTAACTCTGATGAATGTCGCTCAAAATAACGCCATAAGACACGGGGGACAACAGAACCGCCCAAGTGTCTGTGTAACTCAGCATATAAAGCCATAGTGATACTTTGTCTATAAAAAGTTTAATAATATTAACAAATACACTGAGTAAAACCCTCTGTACCACAAAGAAGATTGTGTAAATTTATCTAGAGTAGGGGACAGGGGACAGGTGATAGGTGATAGGTGATAGGTGATAGGTGATAGGTGATAGGTGATAGGTGATAGGTGATAGAGGCGCAGAGAAATTTTGGATTTTAGTATTGAGATCCCAATCCAAAATCCACTCATTGAATTGCCCAATTCCCAATTCCCAATAACCATTGACAAATATCGCAGAATATGTTCATAATGGTTCTTTGTGGAAACTTTACCTCAATAATAAAAGCTTGGCTAACGTCATTGTTATAGGCGCCCAATGGGGCGATGAAGGAAAAGGTAAAATAACTGACTTACTCAGCCGCTCCGCAGATGTGGTAGTACGTTACCAAGGGGGTGTGAATGCTGGACATACAATTGTAGTCAAAGGTCAGACCTTTAAGCTGCACTTGATCCCCTCTGGTATTTTGTACCCAGAAACTAAGTGCGTCATCGGCTGTGGTACGGTCATCGATCCACAGGTTTTGATCAAAGAACTCGACCAATTAGAAACTTTAAATATTTCTACTAAAAATCTGCTCATTTCTGAGACAGCCCACGTCACGATGCCCTACCATCGATTAATAGATCAGGCATCTGAAGAACGACGGGGAAGCCATAAGATTGGTACGACTGGTCGAGGGATTGGCCCTACTTACGCTGACAAATCAGAGCGTACAGGGATTAGGGTACTAGACTTGATGGATCAAAATGCCCTGCGCGACCAGTTGGAATGGGCAATTAATAATAAAAACCTTATTTTAGAAAAGCTGTATAACCTACCACCTTTAGATCCACAGCAGGTAATTGAAGAGTATCTAGGTTATGCAGAACGCCTGCGGCCTTACGTTGTTGACACCTCGCTGAAGATATATGATGCAGTGCAACGGCGGCTTAACATATTATTTGAAGGGGCGCAAGGTACTCTCCTCGATTTAGATCATGGAACTTATCCCTATGTCACTTCCTCAAACCCTGTCGCTGGGGGGGCTTGTGTTGGTACAGGGTTAGGCCCGACAATGATAGACCGAGTGATTGGGGTTTCTAAAGCCTACACCACACGAGTTGGAGAAGGGCCATTTCCTACTGAGTTGGACGGTGAGCTAGGTGAATTACTGTGCGATCGCGGGGCAGAATTTGGCACAACCACCGGACGTAAACGGCGTTGTGGCTGGTTTGATGCCGTTATCGGTCGCTATGCCGTGCGAATTAACGGTATGGACTGTATGGCGATTACCAAACTAGATGTTCTCGATGAATTAGAGGAAATTCAAGTCTGTGTCGCCTATGAAATAGACGGCGAGCGATCTGATCACTTCCCCACTAGTTCTAGGACTTTTGCACGGTGTCGTCCCATTTACAAAACCTTACCAGGCTGGCAAGTGCCAACAACAGAATGCCGTACCCTGGAAGACTTACCACCGCAAGCACTGGACTATCTGAAATTCTTAGCAGAATTGATGGAAGTCCCGATCGCGATCGTCTCTTTAGGTGCTAGCCGCGATCAAACCATAATTGTAGAAGACCCCATTCATGGGCCAAAACGTGCCTTGTTGCACGCCGACGGTACTCCAGCTTCTTTGCTAAGTGCTTAGTGAGTAATGAGTGCTGAGTAATGAGTAATGAGTCTAAAGTTTTTTGACTAATGACCATTAACAACTAACAACTAACAAATAACAACTGATAACTTTTATGGCTCTGACTGTCGAATCTAAACCCAGACCAGAAGGTAGCAAACCTAAAGCTTTACGCCGTTCTGGACTTATCCCTGCTAACTTATACGGCCACAATGCTAGAGAATCAATTTCTTTAGTGATTGATGCCAAAGTCGTAGAACGTCTACTGAAAGCAGCTGCTGTTAACAAGACGGAAATTGAACTTAGTATTCCTGAATTGCAATGGACTGGTAAAACTGTACTTAGAGAAGTTCAGATACATCCAGCAAAAGGTAATCCTTACCACATCAGCTTTTTTGCAACTGCCAAAGGCTAAGGCAGTGAGTGACAAATTTTGTCTCAACTTGCCATTTAAAGTTTGTAATAATTACTGATAAAACCAGGGATAAAACCCTGGTTTTTTGTTGTTTGGCTTTCTTGACTTTTTCTGTAATTATCTAAGAGTTGCTTAAAGTTTCAATCTATAAGTAAGCCAGTTTGTAGTAAGGACTTTAGTCCTGATTCTTTTAAGCACTAAAGTGCTTATTACAAACCATCAAAACTAGCTTGACAAATTACTCAGCCAAAATTTTTATGTCCGAAATAACTCTTCCAGCCTTAATTCAACAAATGTTACAGCCGGGATTCTATCCCCATCCAGTACAAGAACCGATTCAATTAATTCAAACTCACGTTTCTTATGTGCTGCTGACTGGTGACTATGCCTATAAGTTGAAAAAACCAGTGAATTTTGGTTTTTTGGATTTCTCCACCCTAGAGAACCGCGAGCATTTTTGTCAGGAAGAGTTGCGCTTAAATAAACGAGGCGCAGCTGAACTGTATTTGGAAGTGTTACCTATAACTTTGGAGGGTGAGCAATACGTTCTAGGGGGAACAGGTAATCCTGTGGAATATGCAGTAAAAATGCGTCAGTTTCCCCAAGAGACTCTACTTAGTTCACTGTTTGCAGACGATAAGTTAAAAGAAACCGATTTAGAAGAATTAGGACGGGTAGTAGCTCAATACCACGCCAAAACTGAAACAAATGATTACATCCGTAGTTTTGGGGAAGTATCTCAAATCAGGGCTGCGTTTGATGAAAATTACCAACAAACCGCAAAATACATTGGGGGGCCGCAAACTCAGGCGCAGTTTGACGAAACTAAAGCTTACACTGAGCGTTTCTTTGCAGAACGACAAGAGTTATTTCAGCGTCGCATCCAAAATGACTACATTCGAGAGTGTCACGGCGACTTACACCTGAGAAATATTTGTCTGTGGCAAGATAAAATTTTGCTGTTTGATTGTATTGAGTTTAACGAACCGTTTCGCTTTGTCGATGTGATGTTTGACATTGCTTATGCGGTGATGGATTTGGAAGCACAACAACGTCCTGATTTGAGTAATGCCTATCTTAATACCTATGTAGAGCAGACTGGCGATTGGGAGGGATTAGAGGTATTACCTATATATTTAAATCGTCAGTCTTATGTGCGGGCAAAGGTGACATCGTTTTTGTTAGATGACCCCAGTGTACCCGCCACAGTTAAGGAAGAAGCAAGCAAAACAGCCGCAAAATATTACAAACTCGCTTGGGAATATACTAAACCCAAACAAGGAAAACTAATTTTAATGTCTGGTTTGTCTGGTTCTGGGAAGAGTACGACAGCCAAATATTTGGCGCGACAAACCGGAGCAATTCATCTACGTTCAGATGCAGTCAGGAAACACTTGGGAGGAATCCCCCTGTATGAACGTGGAGGGGATGATCTATATACCCCAGAAATGACCCAGAAAACTTATGCGCGGTTGTTAAATTTGGGGATTATACTAGCTAATCAAGGTTACACCGTGATTTTAGATGCTAAGTATGATAAACAAGAACTTAGACAGGAAGCGATCGCGCAAGCTCAAAAACACCAACTACCTCTGCAAATTATTTACTGTACAGCACCTTTAGAAGTAGTACGGGAGCGTCTTGTGAACCGTACTGGTGATATTGCTGATGCGACAGTTGATTTATTAGCTTCGCAACTCAAGCAAACAGAACCCTTTACTGATACGGAAAAACCATACGTGCAGATTTGGGACACAACACAGCCACCACAAACACAATTGAGAGTGCTGAGTAATGAGTAACTAGTAATGAGTGCTGAGTAATGAGTGCTGAGTAATGAGTAATGAGTAACTAGTAATGAGTGCTGAGTTAGGATATTCACTTAGGATGCAAAACTACCAACCAAGTAAAATATTTACGCAGCACAAACTTACGCTCCTCTACGCTAACAGCACTCAACACTCCATACTCAACACTCACAACTAGATACTCTTTACTTGACACTCACAACTCATTACTCAGCACTCACAACTCAGCACTCATACTCATGGCGCAAAACAACAACAACTTATTCAATTTCTCCCCTGAGTCATTATCTCAAATCATATTTGGGGCATTCATAATATTTATATTGAACACGACGGGAACACCTATATCCCTAAGTATTTTCCTGGGTATTCTCGGTTGGTTCATTTTGGGTTGGTTTACTAATGCCAATAAAAATAGCCCTCAGCCTCCCACCGTACCCTCCTCTGATGGGATTGATGCCGGATTAAAATACTGGTTATTTTTCTTGCTAGGTTTGGGCTTATTAGGATATCCAGCACTCATGAGCATCTTACTAGGTGGTCTAGGTGCTGTAGGTGGAGGTTGGATTATTGCTTGGTGGAGAAGTAAAGAAGAAACCAGAACTCAATTACCAGTTGAAACTTTAGAAGATGTAGAAGGTGAACAATCTACCAGTAGAATCACGAGACAGCAAACAAGAAGGCCAAGCCGTCGTTATCGCCGTACACCTGGAAGTTTCAGTTTTAAATTTTGGAATAAGTAGGATTGGGGACTGGGGACTGGGGATTGGAGATTGGGGTTTGGGGTAAAATTTCCTCTGTCACCTGTCACCTGTCACCTGTCACCTGTCACCTGTCACCTTCTCCCAATATGTTTTTATATCTTTCTAAGTTACTACCGCTATTTTTTTACCCTTTAGGACTAGCTTGTGTAAGTTTAGTAGTTGCCTTATTCACTTTGTGGAAAAGACCGCGTATTGCTGCTCTAGCTATCTCCTGGGCGTTAATTTTATTATTATTGTGTAGTAATGCTTGGGTTTCTAAGTATCTGGTGCGATCGCTAGAATGGCAAAATATCCCACCTGCACAGTTACCCACGGCTGAAGCAATTGTAGTGCTGGGTGGTGCAACGAAATCAGCCTTTCCTCCTCGACCGACAGTTGATTTGAGTGAACAAGGCGATCGCGTGATTTATGCGGCTCAACTATATCGCCAAAAAAAAGCTCCTATAATCGTACTCAGTGGCGGACGTATTGATTGGCGCGGTAGCGGTTCATCAGAATCGGCTGACATGGCGGATATTCTCACATCTATCGGTATTCCATCTGAGGTACTGATTCAAGAACCAGACTCTCTTAATACCTATGAAAATGCCGTCAATGTGAAAAAAATTCTAGAATCTCGCGGTATTCGTCAGATACTTTTGGTAACTTCAGCATTACATATGCCGCGATCGCTTAAAATTTTTCAGCGTCAAGGTATTAATGCTATCCCCGCACCAACAGACTTTCTAGTTAGTCAAGGTGAATTACAAGAACTCTCTAGCACTCCTAAAGCCGCTATCTTGAATTTATTACCAGATACCTACAACTTACACCAATTTACTAGCGCACTCAAAGAATACATTGGTAGTTTTGTTTATTGGGTACGGGGATGGGTGTAATTTGTAATTTGTAATTTGTAATTCGGTTTTTCCTATTTCCCCAATCCCCGCAAATTATGTCTGAAAATCTGCCTCACATCTTACCGAGCCTTCCACCTCAAGTTGAGGAAGGTTTTGCTGCATACCAAACAACTAAGCAGTTTTATCATGAAGTGCAGACACGCGTAGAGTTTCAGCGTTATTGTGAGTGGTACTCCATAACAGCTGAACAACACCGTCAAGAACTCAAAAAAATGCGCAGCGAAGTGAATATTTTGAGGTGGTTTCGTCGCTAATAAGAAAACATTAGCAAATAACTACTTATCAAGTGCTTTGATAATAACCTATATAAATAGGGCAATAAGAATAACTTATTTATATAGGTTATTATCAGTGAGGTTAGCTTTCAGGTATGGTAGTAGGTAGCCCCCGATGGGTGGAATGGCAACATTCTCCTCGACTCTACCTTTCGGTGGCTACCCTGATACTACCGCGATAGTGACACAAGAGGGATGGTTTTAAAACACGCCCTAGTATACTTGAATATCTGACCTTCTCTAGCAAACTTTGCCGTCCTAGTTTTTTTCTGAAGTACTAAAATATCGTTCCAGCTATCTATTTCCTGGTAACTGTTGGGGAAATGAGAGAGGCTTAAAACGCTTGAATGTGTTGATGTCAACGCAGTTAGTATTATCTAGCTTAACCCTAAGTTCAGTGCTGAAAGTGACTAGCTGCTCCACAAGAGCCTGGCGATCAGTTAAACAGTTTTTAATAACCATGAGTTCTCCTAAAGTCCACTCATAGAGATTTCTGTCTGAATTGTTGATGAATACAGTCAACTCGTTCCTAATTCTCCAGATTTGGTTGAGCAGCTCATCCACCTTGACGTTGATGATATTTGCAATCTGAATATTGAAGGATTCCCTATTGCCGATGATAGCAATCAGTTCATCAACGTACTGACTCGCCAGAGTAATGAATGTTTCATTCCATTCATTACGAATGTTATCAATCTTGATGTCAACATTTCTGTAGAGGTTGCTAATCTTGTTGTTAATTTCCGTACTATTAACAACAAAGTTGAGAATTCTATTGTTAATTTCAGGACTATTGATAACAACGCTCTCAATCTTCTGGTGAATTTGATAATTATCGATAAATATATTCTGAATCTTTTGAGCTAATTGATCATTCTCAAAGATTTGATTAATTACGACGTTGTTGTTGTTGATATTGTACTGTAAGCGTTGGTCAATATACTGGTTAATCTCGGTATTGTTATTGACCATACCTTGCGTAATCAGGTTTATATTGTTGCGGATGTTTCGTTCAAATTGTTGGCTTACATACTGATTGAGTTCAATATTTTCATTAACAATATTCTGAGTAATCAGGTTAATATTGTTACGAATATTTTGCTCAAAAGAATGGTTGACTTGCTGACTAACGTACTGGCTAAATTCCTGCTTATTGACTATATTACTGATAATTAAGCCAATGTGATTGCGGATTTTCTCTTCAAAATTTTGGTCAAAATAGGAGTTTATTTGTTGGTTAATTTTGTTTGATATCTCAACGTTAATCTTGTCTTCCAATATCCTCTCTAAGTGATAGTCAGACCAACCTTGCAAGTTCTGCCTTAAGCTCAATTCTACCTGTTGTAGATAAGCATCCATCGAGAACTTAACTTTTGCAACTTCTATAGATAGGCTCTTAAAGTGCTGTTCGTAACTCTTGAATAGTAATTGTTCCAGTTGTTCCCAATACTTATTTTCTAGCGTTATATCAATTTTGTCTGGTACTTTGGTAGAGCTATCAATCTGCTTTAATTGCTCTTCCCACCTTTTCTTAAACTCCTCTTCTTCAAACCGGAATGTGAAGTCAAACGTATAGTTTTCTTGCCTCGTTTCTACATCTTCCTGTTCTATCTCTATAGAAGTAGAAATGTTATTTTCCCAATGTTGGCCGTTTTCATTTATTTCAGCTTCCCCTATTTGCTCTATTGTCAGAATAATATGCCCTTCATTATCTTCTTTGTAAGTGTCAAAAAATAAACCTGTGAGTGTAGTTCTTTCTTTGACTTCTAAAACTAATTCATCATTAAGCCCATTTAATGAAACCCAAGTTTCGTCTGTTTCAACTCCAGTCAGTTTTGTAATAAATTTTCCACCTTTGAGCAACATTAAAACCCAAGGCTCTATATTAAATTTTTTGCCATCTGACCAATAACTGGCGTTGCTTTCACGAATTTTAATTCGATAATTACCTGGGTTTAACTCAACTAAATTAGAACCAGATTGTTTAAGAGTATAAAGATAATTTTCATCAAGAATATAACAGTTTCGTTTGCTGTCTACTGTTAAATTTACAGGGTTAAAAAATTGCTTATTGCTTGTAATTATGAGATCAATTGAACCGCTATTATCTTCATTATTAAAATCAAAAAACAAAGCATTGAGAATTGCTCTATCTTTAACTTCTAGCTTGAAGCTATCATTGTAACCGTTGAGAGTTGTCCATGTTGCGCCTACCTCAAAACCTGTAGATTTATTGATAAATGTACTCCCGTTATCTCCATATGTCCATAGTAAAACAAAAGGTTCTCCTACTGTTCTGCTATTGCTATGGCTATAGCGACCTCCAGTAATCCTGATATCAAAAGTACCTTTTTCAAAAATAAAATACGTTGCAACATTTTGTTGCAGATTGTTCATTTGGTTAGCATCGATAACATAACAATTAGTTTTGGCATCGATAGTTAAAGTATACATATTTACCTCCTTAACAATTTTAGTTTATTGGGTAATTTTCGTCTTTTCAGCTTTTTATCCCACTGGATTGTGCAAGTAGTTTTGCACCCTAAAGAGCATAACAACTTTGTTCTACTGCCTAAACTTTGGGTAGTTGAATATACCTTAGTTTAGTTGATGAGATGTAGTAATTTAGCTAGAAATTATAAGCTACTACCTCAAACCTAAGAAACCTATATTTCCCTTGCTATACACCTGATTATTATGAGGATATTGGCATAAATTTTAACCCTTTGAAATTTTTAAAACAGCCTTTACGATTTCATATCTTGCAGGTTAAAAGTTAATTATTTGCAGAACCTCTGTCTCTAGGAGTATTAAATATATTTGTTGATATACAGCAATCCTAAATAGGGGGTCTTGCTCACTTTTGGTGATGCAGAGTAGATAGAGACGACTCAGAGGAGAGATCGCCTACTTTCCTCAGATTTACTAAAACCCACATTCCGCACTTCAAAAGTAGCATAAAGAATTACAGAGTTATTCTCAGACCTACCTGGGTAAAAATACTTAGAATATTTCTGTCGAAAAAGTGAGCTAATTAAAAAAATCAAAAATATTTTAGAGGTAAAAAATTGTCTGCAACTTCAATTGCAAAAATTAAAAATATAGACCACTTAGGAATAGTAACGTGACTAATTGATGAAATAGGAATATAGGACTCATATTTGATTTTTGAAAAAACAAATTGGCTAGTAGCTTGCCACACAAAGGTTTGTTTGTAAGTATACTTAGCAAAATTCAAGTACGATTCCTACAGTTGAAATAATCAACTCCAAATTAGGAATAGATGTTCGGAAAAAATTTCATCAAGAATATTAGTGAAAGTTATTTTGCTTAACGGATTAGGCTTTGTATCAAGACCTTTATATTTATTTAGTCAATTTTTTAAAGATAAAGAAATCGAAACATTATTGACAGAAGGAATAAAAAGCGATTATGTAAGTGATGAAATTTTTAGTGCTTACATAACTATCAAATCATAAGTGTTTGATGATTTATTTTCATGCTGTAGATTCGTTCAGTGCTACGACTCTTAATCATCCTGATTTTTTTGCTTTTCTCTTGACATAATCTCTTTGTACTTCAAGTTGAAGTGCGGAACGTGAGATAATAAGGCTTTCAATGAGATATGCTAGAATTGAGCAGTTGAAAATTTTTGGCGTTTTGGTTGTCGGTATTTAAGATAAATTTTTACATTCAGCAAGGCGATTCGCCAAGCTCAATTGAGAGATATGAAAAAAGTCGTCGTTGGTCTTTCAGGTGGCGTTGATAGTTCCACCGCCGCCGCTATTCTCCACCATCAGGGCTATGAAGTGATCGGTTTGACCCTTTGGCTAATGAAAGGCAAAGGCCAGTGTTGCTCTGAAGGTATGATCGACGCGGCTTATATTTGTGAACAGTTGGGCATTCCTCATCAAGTTGTGGATATGCGGGATGTCTTTCAAACTCATATTGTTGATTACCTGGTGAATGGTTACAGTGTGGGGATTACGCCCTTACCTTGCTCCCAGTGTAATAAAACGGTGAAGTTCGGCCCAATGGTACAGTATGCTCGTGAAGAGTTGGGATGCGATCGCATTGCCACTGGTCATTATGCCCGTATTAGCTACGATGCAGCCACGAGACGTTACCAATTATTAAGGGCTATTGACCGTAATAAAGACCAATCCTACTTTCTGTATGATTTGTCCCAAGATTTACTAGCAGCATCATTATTTCCTCTAGGAGAAATGCAAAAAGCTGACACCCGCCGCATTGCTGCTGAACACGGCTTAAAAACTGCTGATAAGCCAGAGAGTCAAGATTTGTGCTTAGTAGAAAGTAACGGTTCTATGCGGGCTTTTCTAGATAAGTATATCGCTCCCAAAACAGGTAATATTGTCGATACCACAGGCAAAGTTTTGGGACAGCATGATGGTGTCCATCACTACACGATTGGTCAACGTAAAGGTTTAGGGATTGCGGCGGCTGAACCTTTGTATGTGATTGAATTAGACGCGGTAAATAATAAAGTCATAGTAGGCGATCGCACTAAAGCAACTCAGTCTGAATGTACAGTCAGCCAAGTCAATTGGGTATCTATTGCTGAACCCACTTCCCCCATTCGTGCGGAAGTACAAATTCGCTATCGTTCTAGTCCTGAACTGGTGACAATTATACCTTTAGAAAACTCCCGCGTGCGTTTGGTATTTGATGAACCCCAGTTCAGCATTACCCCCGGACAAGCAGCCGTCTGGTATGACGGCGAAAAAGTTCTCGGCGGGGGAATTATTGAACAGATGGCGGTTTAGGGGTGTAGACAATACACATCGGATCAGAAATTTATGAATGATCCACGTTTACCATCGTTACCAGGGTTATCAGTGTTAGTGTTAGAGCAATTGATGGTGTAGCGATCGCTAATTCTATGATGACACGGTTAGCGGTACCTCCGGTAAGCTACAAAGAGAGCTTGTATGGAAGATGAGCGATAGCCGAAGGCTTAAGCTTCGCTTATCGCTGTTTATGTTTTAATCAATTAAGCAGACATCACACGCTGTCTTGGTTCAGGAATTAGGCGACCTAATTGTTTAGCAGTTTCAATCCATTCCTGCATAATAATTTCTACATTGTGCAGTGCTTCTTGATAATTTTCACCATCAGCAGCAAATCCAGGTAATTCTGGTACTTCGGCTATAAATGCTTGGTCTTCTTCACTCCAGTCAAGATTAATTTCATAATGAAGTGTCATTTTTACCTCCTAGCTGGTACTTGAGAATTGATTAAAATATTCAATTTTCAATTTTGAGATATTGCCATAAATAACGCTAGTTTCTATTACAATCCCAACCAACATCTTAAGGATTGATCTAATAATTCAGCATCAGCATCAGCTAACTTACCAATTACTTTTACAACCAAGCTTTCATGCACTGTGTATAATCCTCGTTTGACTGCTGTTACTACATTTAGACCTGCTGCTTTCCACTCAGTTAACACAAACTCGCCTTCTAATAAAGACTTTGTTTTGCTCGTCAAAGGTGTAATAAAAATATCTTTAGAAACGTGCCGCTTACTGACTACAACAGCAGGTCTAACTTTTGAACTTGACAAATCTGAAAAGGGATACTGAACCAAAATGATGTCATTTTTAGAGTAGTTGGGCATATACATCATCCTCAGTATTATCCCAAACAGTATCTAATGATGTTTGACTAGCTTGAAGCCAAAATTCATTTTCATCATCAGGAAGCAGCGTTACTAATACTCTTGTTCCTTCTGGTAATTCCGCAGACTCTAACAGTTCTATCTTTCCTTGTCTAACAGTAGCCCAAAGTGTTTTTAGCATAGCCTGATTTTCCATAAGCGATCGCTAATTCTATGATGACACCGTAGGCGATACCTCCGGTAAGCTTCGCTAACGCACCTCCCCACATTCTCAAACTGCGATCGCCTGTTTTTCAAGATGAGCGATCGCACCTCCCCATCTTCCCAAACGAGATCGCTTGTTTTTCCCGATGAGCGATACCTACGGTTAGCTGCGCTAACGCACCTCCCCACATTCCCAAACTGCGATCGCCTGTTTGTTAAGATGAGCGATCGCATCTCTCCACATTCCCATACTGCGATCGCCTGTTTTTCCCGATGAGCGATCGCATATCCTCTAAACGCCGAAACAGCGATCGCACCTTTCTACATTTCCAAAAGCGATCATCTATATAAGATAATTAGTGATCATAGATATCTCATCAATTAATCAGTATTTAAGGGATTTAATTAATATTATTCAATACCACATTGTCTAGTATATATGTGACAAAATCTTTTTGTTTAATTCCAATGTTAATGGGCAACTCTTTGAGTTTGACATAATCGTTAGTTAATTGAATTAATTCAGACAAGGTATTATTAACAAAATCATTAGAAAAATTAGTATTTTTAAGTATTTCTACATCTTTAGGTTTGTAATCCATTTTTTGCAAGGTTTTTACTACTAGTAGCATACCTAAATGAAACATTAATATACGGATTGGTGAAGCGTGTTTCCACTGCTGGTTAATAGCTATATCAGTTGATTTACTGGATGCAAAAATCCGAATGGAACTTTCTAAATTCTTCATAGTTTTTGCACAGAATAGATACACTTCAAGACTAATTTTTTGACTAAAGACTCTTTTATAATCGTTATCTTTTTTCAGTATTGATGATGGTCTAGAGCGTGCAATATCTGGCTCATGAAAAACTATTGCTATTACCGACTGAGCTAAGTACGGAATACTAATAATTCTATCAGGTCGTTTACCTGTATTTTTGTAATAATTTTTTCGCCGATCATAAAACCATTCTTGATTTAGAAAGAAATTTTCTATGTCTAATTGTATTGGATCTGTAGCTTTCAAAGAAGCTGGGGGAATAGGTGTTTGAAAATTTGTTGCTTTAATAACACGGTCTCTAGTTTCTGGATCGTTTGTAACAACTATTTTTATTAAAATAGCTCTTCCTTCATTCAATCCGTTGTTATTATTCTCTCTATTTTTTATATAATGATAAATTGTGTTTGTTGTCTGTAACCCATTTACAATTTGTACATCATCTAGACTAATAGTTTTACCAGCAACACTAGCTCTTGATGATAAAATAGTAATGCCATTGTTGAGCCACCAAAAATCTAGTTTTTCATTAGATTCTAGAGTTATCTTTATATCTTTATTAACTTCTACATTACTACCTTGATAATCTCGAACATTAAAAGCAAATATATATGTACGTAATTCTTTATTATCATAAGTAACAAAATTATAATAATCTTCTAATGATGCTAAAATAACATAATTATCTTCACCTCTTGAAATATAGTTTTCAATAAATTTTAGCTGTAAAGTGTAGCTTTTTTCGAGCCTAGAAGAATCTATTAGTTCTCTTGCGCCAACAAAATCAATGTTAACTCTTGCTCCAGAAAAATATTTAACTGTATTTTCTTTTAGAACTTCAGATAGATTGTGTACTTTTGGATTTATAAATGATACGTCACCTTTACTTGCATATACATATGCTATTTCAATAGAAGGATGTTGTGATGCCAGGTTCAGATAAAGTTCCCGAAAAAAAGTCACTTTATTAATTAAATCAGAATTATAATATTTTTGAATTTGCTCAATATTCTTTTCTAAATCGAAAATATTCATTATAGTTGAAAGCCACTTTTCAATAGCTTTCTCAGAAAAAGAATCAGATCGTTTAGATTGAATTAAAAATAATTGTATGCTAGGACTTTTCTTAAAATTATCTAACTCTGTATCTTCACTAACAAAATTATTATTAATAAAAATAAAAAACCCATCTATTCCACCATCATCACCTCCTCCTATTTTTCCATAACTCAACTCATCATATGAAAGGTCATATTTTTTTAAAATTTGTTCAAAAGTAAATATTTCAAAGAATTCATCATCGGGTAATGTACTATCGCTTTTATTGATTTTTTGCTTGATAATATTATCGAGAACTATGCTATCATTGCCTGCCATATATTTTTTCCTCAATGTATTACAAATAGTTTTTATGGTAGAAATCAGTGAATAGATGAGCCATTTATGAGCATTATCACGATGCTAATATAAATATTTTTGATTGACATCATAAGCTTTAGATTGTCAATTGTTTGAAATTTTACTGCTATAAAAAATTATAAAAAATGTAGAGACTTTAGATAATCTCTACATTTTTATTTTGCGTTTCTAACTGCTCATAACCTAATCAATCCCCTCAATTCGGTCTTCAACTTCTTGGTACAACTCGCGGAGGCGGTCTAAATTCTCCTCGCTAGTTTCCCAATAACCGCGACCATTCACTTCCAACAAAGTTGATACAATCTTGCGGAAAGAATGGGGGTTGAGGTTTAGTAACCGTTTCTGCATTTCTTCATCTTTGATGAAGGTTTCGTTGGTGTCCTCATAAATCCAGTTATCGACTGCGCCGGCTGTCGCACTCCAACCTGTTGTATTTACCAACCGCTTGGAGAGTTCCCGTACACCTTCGTAACCGTGAGACAGCATACCTTCATACCACTTGGGATTTAACAATTTGGTACGGGCATCTAAGCGCACTGTTTCGGATAATGTGCGGACTTGGGCGTTGGCTGTGGTGGTGTCTGCAATGTAGGATGCTGGTTTTTTACCATCACCACGCAGACTTGCTACTAGCTTGGTGGGGTCTGAGTCGAAGTAGTGGGAAACGTCCGTTAAGCTAATCTCTGATGAATCCAGGTTTTGGAAAGTCGCATCAGCAGTTTTCAAGGTGCTTTCAAACAGCTGTCGGGATTCGTCCATCATTCCGGGGTTATCGGAATTGAAGGAGAAGGATTTGCGGTTGAGGTACATTTCCTGTAACTCGGCTTCGCTGTCCCATGTGCTGTTCTCTACCGCCAAGTTGATATTTGACGAGTAAGAACCGGAAGCGTTGGAGAAAACACGGGTTGCTGCTTGTCTGAGGTTAATTCCCATTTCCTCAGCTTGCTTCAAAGCGTGTTTGCGGACAAAGTTCATTTCTAAGGGTTCATCCGCTTCCGCCGCCATCTTCACACCTTGGTCTAGCAGGTTCATCTGGTTGATGAACAAGTCGCGGAATACACCAGAACAATTAATGACTACATCAATTCTGGGTCGTCCCAACTCTTCTAGGGGTATTAACTCCAACTTGTTCACCCGTCCCAAAGCATCGGGAACTGGACGTACACCGACCATCCACATGATTTGTGCTAGGGATTCGCCGTAGGTTTTGATGTTATCTGTTCCCCAGAGAACGCAGGCGATGGTTTCTGGCCATTTACCTTCGTTTTCGGCTTTGTTCCGTGCCAATAGCCTATCGACAACGATTTTAGCTGATTGGACTGCGGCGGCAGTGGGGATTGATTGGGGGTCAAGGGCGTGGATGTTCTTACCTGTGGGCAATACATCCGGGTTGCGGATGGGGTCGCCACCCGGGCCGGGTAGGATGTATTCGCCTTCTAAGCCTTGGAGTAATGCGCCGAGTTCATTGTCTGCACAAACTTGTTGCAAGCAGAATTCTAAATACTCGAATAGGGGTTTCAAGGCTGAGGTGTCAACTTTGGGATAACCTGCTTGATGCAGGGATTCTACCCAAGGTTCTTTTTTACCCATGTTGAAGAAATTCAACTTGGAAATTAAGGAAACTCTTCCTTCTGCGTCGATTTGTTCTTCTACCAAGGCGCGAACGGCGGCGCGGGTGGCTAGGGTTATGTCTTGAAGTAGTTGGACATCTTCTAATATGCCCCGATCGCTATTTCGGTAAATTTCGTCAATGTCTCGCCCTAGGCTGCTGGCGATAATGCGGGGTAGGCTGAGGATTTCTTCTTCCTGACGGTCTAAGCTGGCAATATTTACCAGAGTGGCGATCGCTTCTTCTGCACTTGGGGGTTTACCAATGACGTGCAAACCACAAGGTAACAACCGAGATTCGATTTCCATCAACTTACGGTAGACGCTGCCGACAATATTATCCCGTTCTTCGGGGGTCATATCTTTGGCATCGGTTTCTGGCAAGTTGATATCTTTATCCAGGTTGACGATGCGGCATTTATCCATGATCGTGTTGACGATGGGGATACCGCGACCGCTATCTTTTAAGGTTTGGTAGGAAGCAATTAACTCGCTGAGTTCTTTCAAACCTTTATACAAACCAGCATTTTCCGCAGGTGGTGTCAGGTAAGAAATTGTCTCGGCGTAACTGCGACGTTTCGCAATTGTTGCTTCACTGGGGTTATTGGCTGCGTAATAATACAGGTTGGGAATTGTGCCAATTAGGTTATCTGGGTAACATTCACCCGACATCCCCATTTGCTTACCTGGCATGAATTCCAAAGAACCGTGTGTACCGAAGTGCAGGACAGCATCAGCACGCCAAACTTGCTCTAGGTAAGTGTAGTAAGCTGCAAAACCGTGGTGAGGACTAGCGGAACGGGAGAACAACAGCCGCATGGGGTCGCCTTCATAACCAAAGGTAGGCTGTACACCAATGAAGACATTACCGAATTGCTTACCGTAAATTAACAAGTTCTGCCCGTCGCTGTTGAGGTGTCCTGGTGGTGGCCCCCAGTTTTCTTCTAGGCGTTGGGAATAAGGTGTAAGTGCCTCATATTCTGGCACTGACATTTTGTAAGCAACGTTAAGTTCAGGACTAGCATACTGTGCTTGCGCGTCGTGGATGACTTGTTCCATCAACGCTTGAGCATTTTCTGGTAAGTCCTGCACGTCGTAGCCGTTGTTTTTAAGTCCCTGCATCACCTCGAAAATCGAGCCGAATACATCGAGGTAAGCTGCTGTACCGACGTTCCCTTTATCCGGTGGGAAGCTGAAAACAGTAATGGCAACTTTTTTATTCAGCTTGGGTTTGCGGCGGAGGTTAGCCCACTTTAAAGCACGTTGGGCAACGGCGGCAACGCGGTCTTGGAGGGCGATCGCTTTGCCGGTTGTGCCATCTCTACCCGATAATATAATTGGCTCGATCGCGCCATCTAATTCGGGAATGGCAATTTGTAGAGCTACTTGTATCGGATGTAACCCTAAATCGCTATCTAACCACTCTTCGGTAGTTTGGAAAACCAAAGGCAATGCCACCATGTAAGGACGGTTGAGGCGTTTGAGTGATTCAATCGCCTTGGGATGGTCTTGTCTAGCCGGTCCACCTACCAAAGCAAAACCAGTTAAAGATATGACTGCATCTACTAACGGTGTTTTCGTAGTCGGTTCGTAGAAATAAGCATCTACAGGCTTGGAGAAGTCTAAACCACCAGCAAATACAGGTAACACCTTTGCACCCAGGGATTCCAACTCCTGCACCATCGCCACATAATGGGCATCGTCACCCGTAACTAGGTGTGTGCGTTGCAGTACCAACCCCACACAGGGAGCTAAAGGATCTTTCAAATCGCTGGAAATATCCTTACGAACTGTGTACCAATTGAGGTACTCTCTCACATCCTCAAACATTGTCGGGGCTAAAGGATGCCAAATACCCAAATCGGGATAGACTACCGGTGCTTGATATTCGCCAGATGCGGAGTTTTGTTTATCTACAGATTTAAATACGTATTTATCCGTTAGCATCAGCAAGAAGTTTTCCAGGTTTTCTGGCGAACCTCCCAGCCAATACTGAAAGCTCAACATAAAATTGCGAGCATCTTGTGCTTTGTCCATTGGTAAAAACTTCAGCACTTGAGGCAGGGTTCGCAACAACTTCAGCATCCCATCTTGGAAGCCAGCACCGGATTTTTCCTTGCGTTTCCGCATGAATTGAGCGATCGCACTCTTGGACTGACCCAACTGTGCCAAGGAAAATGTACCCATTTTATTTAGGCGCATCACCTCTGGCATCGAGGGAAAGACAACGGCTACATCCAAGCGATCGCGGTGTGGTTCTACTGCTGCTACTACTTTCTGTGCTAAGTCTTCGATAAAAATCAATGAAGCGATAAAGATATTGGCACTCTCGACTTCCCTTTTGAACTCTTCATAGTTCTCAGGATCTCTAAGTTCCTCAATCAAATAACCACTGATTTCAATCGCCAGGTTGGTATTGTTCGAGTTAATCGTGCGAACCGCTTGCGACAATGCACTCTGATACTGGGACTCAAGCACGACATAGACCACCTTAATTAACTTACGTCCGCCTAGGTTATCAGGCGCAATGTGTCTAATGGTGGACTTGACGTGGGTGAACATGCTTCCTCTGCTCCTTTGATGCGTGTTCTCTAATGGAATTGCTTTGCGACTTGTGCCGCCAAAGTTTCAAGATTTTTTTCGGCAATATCAGTTTTTTATCAGAAAAACCTTACCCAATGGGCATTTTGTCCTCTAACTGACATAAATCGATATAAAAATCGTAAACTTTGTTAACAAACATTAGTAAATAATAAAAGTAAATGCTCACTATATGTAACAAAAACTTAATATTTTTCGATATGGTATGGCAAATTGCTAATGTTGGGGGTCGGATATAGCCAAAAATATAAATATGGATTTTTGTCAAGTATTAACTGGAAAATTTAGGCGAAGTGAATGAAGAGGTAAGGATTCGCTTAGTATTTCCCCATGTTTTCATAGTAGTACGAAATAAAGGGCGATCGCCTGACTAAAGAATTAACATAAAATCAGATTTACCCAAGGGAGAGAGTGAGATGACGGCTCAAGTTGTAAATACCACCTCAGAATTAACTGTCAAGTTGCAAACTCTAGCACCAGAACAGCAACAGCAAGTCTTAGATTTTGTGGAATTTTTAATGCAAAAATATGCTCAACCTGAAAAAACCCAAGAACCTCCTCAGCAAAGGGTACTGGGATTAAATGAAGGTGAAATTTGGATGAGTGATGATTTTAATGATCCTTTACCTGATGAATTTTGGATAGGTGAAGTTGCAGTATGAAATTATTGTTAGACACTCACGTACTTATTTGGTCGGGAGGAGAGCCAAAAAACTATCAGAGAAGGTTATAAAGACTAGGTTTTATTGGTTGTATTTCTGGAAAAAACTGTCCATTTTCAACTATTTTTCAGTTGAAGTCGCGTCTGACTTTTGCCAGCGAGAAGTCCCTATAAGACATGAGTAATTAAATAATTTTGTTTTAAAATCACTGAATATCAATATTTTCTATTTGAGCCTGTAATTTTTGAATCTGTTCGACAGTTAAATCAGTAAATTCAACAATTAATGCGATCGCCATACCTTTACTTAGCATATTTATGGCGATTTCCTGAGCTTTTTGTTCTAACCCTAGTTTAAAACCCAGTTCAAAACCTTCTTGAAACCATTCTTGCCAAATATCTTGGTCAATAACCGATTCACGCATAAAATTATTGGGGTTGAATTTCTTCTGTTTGAGTCTGTAATTTTTGCAACTGTTCCATAGTTAAACCTGTGACATCGACAATTATTTCCAAACTAATACCTTTATTAATCATTTTGATGGCAATTTCTTGAGTGTTTTGTTCAATCCCTTGTTCAAAGCCTTCTTTAAGACCTTCTTGTAAAATATCTTGGTAAATCACAGATTCGCGCATAATATCACTCCGCAAAATTCTTTTAATCACGTCCTTATTTAATACTAGCCCAGATAACACTGCTGTTGATGCAGCAAGATTACTGCGGATTCTGGTATCCTCCATTGCTTCAATAACTTGAGCTACTTCTTCCAAGGTTCGCGTTTGATCATCAGTTTGGCTTAAAGTTGCAAACGGTAGTAAACCAGGATAATTAAAAAATAGTTCGGTTGGCTGTTCCCATAGTCGAATTACGTCAAATCTGTGCCAGCTATTTTCTAAAATAAATTCTGTTTGATAAACTAGCTCAGAATCGCTTGGTTGTAAATAAATTACTACCTGACGCATTTTTTTCTGGGGAAATTTGCGATACCCCCGTAAGCGATAATCACTCATCCTAAAGGGAATATCGACTTTTGCTCTAGTTTGGAATTCGAGATGGAGGACAATTTGATCCGACTGTAACAAAATTAGTGCATCTGCACGTATTGGTTCGAGTGATAATTCAGATGGACTAAGTTCAGTGAGTGTAATTGGTTCATTGAGCAGCCAAGTAGCAAAGTCACTGGAAAATGATTCGGCAAGAAATTTACAGACGTTATCAAACATAGCGTGTGATTATATTAAGTACCGTCATGCCTCTGTAATTACTTATACAAATGTTGACTATTAAATCATGAATCTAGTAGATATTCTCATTCTCTCAAATGGCCCAGGGGAAGTAACGACCTGGGTACGTCCAGTAGTCAAAGCATTGCGAGAACAGCTGGGGAATGACCGTGAGGAGGTGCGTATTTCCGTAGTGTTGTCACCATGTCCAAATGCTAGTGGTAAAGAAGCTGCGATCGCACTTTCTTACCCAGAAGTAGACCGAGTACAAGCAGCAGAGCATTTTTGGCAGTTTTTGCTATGGGGTAAAACCTTTGAAAATTGGGATTGGCGCGATCGCGGTGTAATTATCTTCTTAGGTGGCGACCAAATTTTCCCTGTAATCATCGGCAAAAAACTCGGATATCGCACAGTAGTTTACGCCGAATGGGAAGCCAGATGGCATAACTTAATTGACCGCTTCGGAGTCATGAACCCAGAATTAACAGCCAAAGTCTCCCCCAAATACACCCACAAATTTACAGTCGTGGGCGACCTAATGCTAGAAGCCCAAAAAAAACTCAGAACTCAGAACTCAGAACTCAGCACTCCGCACTCAGCACTCATAGGTATTTTACCTGGGTCAAAAGCTGCAAAATTAACCCAAGGAGTACCTTTATTTTTAGCGATCGCTGAATATATCCACAGCAAAGCACCCCAAACCAAGTTTGTCATTCCCGTCGCCCCAACTTTGGATTTACCAACTCTAGCCAGTTTTGCCGATTCCCAAAAAAACCCTTTTGTAGAAACTTTTAACTTCTCTGGTGCTTCCTTGGTTGTCCCAGAACAAAGCAATCAACAACCGATATTGAAAACAGGTAAGGGATTAAATGTAGAGCTACACCAAGAAAATCCTGCCTATGATTTATTATCTCATTGTTGTATCTGCCTAACTACCGTCGGCGCAAATACAGCCGAGTTAGGTGCTTTAGGTGTCCCAATGGTTGTTTTATTACCCACACAACAACTTGATGCTATGCGTTCTTGGGATGGTTTACCAGGATTGTTAGCTAATTTACCAGGGTTGGGTTCTACCTTTGCAAAAATCATTAATTGGTTATTTCTCAGACGCAAAGGTTTATTAGCTTGGCCAAATATCTGGGCGCAAGAAGAAATAGTCCCAGAACTTGTAGGTAAACTCCAGCCTCAAGAAGTTGGGGATATAGTGATAGATTTATTGGATCATCCAGAGAAATTGGCAGATATCCGAACCAAGCTAAGAAGCGTCAGAGGAGAAAGCGGTGCAGCAGATAAGATAGCAAACTTGGTAAAAGAAGAGATAGACAGTTTTTGAAGTTTTAAGAGTGGTATTTTATGCCTATATTTAGGTAAAAGCAAGTCAATTTTTGTCTGTAAATCCTGATGCAAATTTTCTGGAAAACTTAACTGATCAAGAATATGATATAGAGCATGAAAAGTTGGAAATCATTAGGAAGCACGTAAGTAAGTTTGATGATTTCTTACCAAATCAAAAGATGATTGAGAGGCTTCAAAAAGCTTTAAATAGCTCGCATAAAATTTATGGGGCTGATGCTAGTTTTTATTTTCATGAACTCAAAGAAGCAGCACTAATGGAACAAGGCTATGATTGGTATACGGCTCATCCTATGGCAATAAAATATTATGGTGTTTCACCTTACAGCTTGTATCATCCTGAAGTAATTAAAGCTTATCCTGACGATTTCAATAGAAATTGGCGAAAAGCTTGGGGAATTGATTAACTATGAAAGCACTTGATTTAGGCTTAACGGGAAAAGCACGTATTTGGCAGGATGAACCCTTTTATCTTCCTGGTGATTATCGACCTATTTTTTATCCTGTAGTGAATGAAAGGATAGAAATAATACTGGATAACACAAAAACTGGTTTGTTTTCTCAAAGAGCAGTAATGATGGAGATATTAGCACCTTTAGGGGCTAGGTTTTTGTATGGCTGCTTAGGTGCTATTTTTGAACCCAACCACTCTGGCAAGTTAGTATTAAAGCTTAGTATCTCCACTCAATTGGAGCGTCAACTCAACAATGCTCTTGCATCATCGTTAGATGTAGTTAGAGTTGGTATAAATGAAGAGTACGCTGATCGTGTTGCAGATGGTGCAAAATTAAAGCTGCAAGAAAATGGTATTAGCAACTTATTTGGCTCTGGTGAGATTTCTTTTAAATGGGGTGCTTTTGGTGAAATAGGCTCTTCTAAAGCATTTTTTCACGATTTAGCTTATGCAGTGATTGAAGTAATGGTGAGAGACAAGGCGCGCTTTTATGATATTAAATCTCCGTTGAAAAAGGTTCTTGAACAATCTTGGTAAACCTTGGATTTGGTAGCCATTAGATGAGAAAGTAACTCTGTTCTCTCATCATGGCTAAGGTTTCACAAATTTACTCTGTTAATCCGAAGATTGTCCGTCACGTCGCCCTAATTCATAAATCCCACAACCCATACAAGCAAGTATACCTGTACTAATAGCCCAGCTACGTCCTAAGCTTATTTCCACTCCCCAGTTACATAAAGCACCAATTACCAAAAATGGCACAATACTAAAGAGTGAAGCGTAAAAGGCATTTTGGGCTTCTCTGGCTTTGCGAGTTTTTTCAAATTCTGTTTGGCTAGTATAAAGCGATCGCTCGGCAAAATTAAACCAACGGTTGAGTTGTTCCATTACCCATTCACTCAACGGGGAAAAAGCTAGGTATAACGCCAAAGACCACAAACTTGCTCCAGCGATCGCAACTGTATTTATTTCAAAACGGAAAGGTAATATCTCAGTCAGCATGGCTTTGGTGCGTCCTGCAAATGGTTCGATTGATGCTTGATCTCATGGACAATCAACTTATTCAGCAATTTTAAGCATAAAAGTTAACAATATTTTGCACGCTTGACAACTATCCCCTGGATAATCTGCCTTTTGATTGATTTGAGCAGTTTCAAATTACATATGTTAACTAGTAAATATACATAAAATATAAGTGTTTAAAATTCTACTCAGGCTATAACTAGCAATGTTTACTACAAATTTATTCTTCAAGATAAAAATTTACCTTTTTATAATTAATTAACTGATACGAAACAACAATATGTAAAAGTTTATTCATCCACTATTTCAGTATTTCAGGTGCTATGTTTATTTTGGTCATAGCCCAATACTTAAGTATATACATAAATACTGTACTTAATATTCAATAAATTATAGCTACAAGCAGCTATTAAATAGCAAAAAAGCGGTTATTAAAATAAAATTTATAAATAGTTTGACACTAAAAAGTCTTATAGATTAAGCTATTTGACTGTATAAGTAAAAACTCGTAAGTATATACCCAGATATCAAATCTAATAATTCATGTAAAGTGCTTTTTCTCCATGAAGAATGTAAAGTTTTGGTTGAGATTTACCAGAGTATTTACAAAAAAAATTAAATAAATTCTCTTTTGTTAAATTTAGGTGGCTGAAGGAATAAAAATAATGAATAAGCGGCGATTAGAAGTATTTATTGGCAAAGCTACACTATTAGTTTTAAGTATAAGTATTGTTAGCTACATCACTCTATTACCCAGATTCGAGATTGTGAGAGCTAGAGAAATAAAATCAAATACAGTAGCCAGAGGTAATGCTTGGTCAGCAGCATCTTTTCCTGTAGAGAATTTTCAAGCCTACACCTCTGCGTTTGGCTACCGTCGTTCTGCTACAGGTGTTGATAATTGGGAATTTCACAATGGTTTAGATATTGCTACACCACAAGGTAGTTATATTCGCAATTGGTGGGGTGGTACAGTCATTAAAGTGAGCGATCGCGGTGCTTGTGGTACTCACATAGTAATTAAATCTGGACAATGGGAACACACCTATTGCCATATGGAAGGTAATGTAGAAACCTCTAATGGTCGGCGTTTTATGATTGATCGTGCAGGTGGAATCCAAATTTTGGAAGGCCAAACAATTCCCACAGGAGCGAGAATTGGCAGAGTTGGGATGACTGGACGCACCACAGTCCCTCACCTGCACTGGGTAATGAAGTACGCTAATAACTATGTAGATCCAGCAATGGTGTTAAGAGAAATGTTTTCCCAGCAGCAAATTGCTAGAGGTAATTCGCAGTTAAATACTCAGCAATCACAAGTGATCATCCAAGAGTCGAAAAATACACGCGATTTTGGTGATTGAAAATCTGGGGTTCAACTTTTCAACAGCCACGACATCATACTTATCAAGCAGTGATTTAGCTGTTTTAAAGTGGCGGCGATATCGTGATAATCGCCGCAGCCTACGCCAAATGGGTTTTCACCTCTGTTACCTAAAAAGCCACCAAGACTGACAATCATCAGTACTGCTTGGCGTTTCGCATAGCACGCTCTTAGGCAAAGTCTAATCTGAGGTACTCCCCGGTGAGTCCAGAATTCAACACTGTACTTGGTAATCCAAGTCAATGTGGGTAGTTCACATGAGTTCTACTTCATTTTCGCGTAGGTGGACTTTAAATTTTTTACTAATTTGGACTAACAATGGCAAGTTAGCACTAACCGGTCTACCTTGCCATTGGGTAACAATATCCACAATTTCGCCTTCTATGCCTTTGATATCAAAAGCTTCACCGCGATGTTCAGGATGATGGTACACTACCACTGAATCTTTAACACGAATGCGATCGCCTACTTTCATATCAACCTTTACACCTTGCTTTTGCTGTTCCACAAGCGTCTCCACGGCTAACCCTCACTGAACTAACTGGCTTTTTACAAATAGACTGTTGACAACAGTGGCTTTCAATAGTAGACATCTTCACAGATGTTCTATTTTATGCTTCTTTACCTGCTATATAAACAAAGCCTGCCCGTGCAGGCTTTGAGTGTAATTTAGTCACTAACATCAGAAATTCTGATTAGACCTATAATGTATTCACAGGTTTATGGGTAAATGTCCTGTATTTCCCTGTCCTTAATCGGAATTAAGCATTAACTGCATAAACACTTTTGCGTCTACCCGTAAATACGGCACTTGTCGCTAAGGAGCAGTTTTTAGCCAAGGAAACTGACAACAGCTTTTCTTCCTCTCTGAGAAGCACTTTTTCGAGGATAGATAGGCAAATGTGGCAGGAAAAACCCGCTTTGTTATTGATTTGCGCTTTTACGGTAAATTCAATTCTACAACAATATCGGTATTCTATCTTAATGGAGCATCTTGCTCGGTCGTGTCTATGTCGGTAGATTGGCTGATTGAAAAATCTGTTCAGCAGTCAGAGCCAAGTCTGGAAAAGTTAGCGATTCGATGCGATCGCCATTTCGGAATTGCTTAACTTGGTATTCCCCTTTAACTAACGAGTAAATCGAGATAGTTGGTTGTTTAGCTCCATTTGTCAATACTGTGGTGGACACAATTGCTTTACTTGTTGGGGTAACTTTTGACACATTTGTTGGAAAGTTTGTGGATAAAGTTGCCACAAAGCAAATAATCCTACACCCGTACTCCCCATGAGTAAGGCTAATACACCTCCTACAACTAATAAAGATTTACGCCGGTGGCTGGGTTTTGTAGGTGGGGGTGGGCTGGGTTCTTCTGTGAGTTCTAAATCTAACAGGGCTTGAGAACTTTCTGCCAAGGTAGATTGGGGTTCTATTTCTGCTAAGGCCGATTCTTCTGTTTCTGTTGGTTCTAATTCTTCTGGAATCTCTACTAGGGGCTGTGGTGGAGGAATCGGCACTAAATAATCTTTACTGAGACGGCAGAGGGTCAGCACCACTGAGATATTATCATGACCATTTTTTTCGTTAGCTAACTCAATCCATTTATTAACAGCATCTGCGATCGCCATTTCACCTTTTAATATAGGTACTGCGTAATGCTGCCAAGATTTTTCTACCCAATTGTGATCACTTAAACCATCAGAACACAGTAATAATATGCCATCTTCCTCTAGAATCAAGCGTTTAATCCCAAAACGTAGAGAATCGGCATCTTTACTGCCCAAAGCTTGCGTGAGAGCGTGAGCATCTGGTCTTTGGAGTGCTTGATGATACAAACTCCGTGCCGAACGAACTTCTCTAGTAGCTACATCATCATCTACTGTCAATTGTTGGCAATATTCATGAGTTATCCAGTAAGCGCGGCTATCACCCACATTCACCAAGTACAGTTCATGGGCATTCTTTGATTGCCAACCAGATGGTGTAATCACTTTTTGCGGGACTTGTACAGCCATGACGAGAGTTGTCGCCATCCGTTCTCTACCTTGGCGTTTTTGTTCGTCATTGCGGTAGCTAATGACGTTATTCACTACCCGCAAGCACGCCTCTAGTTGTTCCTGTAACAAGTTGGGTGGTAATATTTGTGGCTGTTCTGCTACCTCTGCTAATAAAGCACGCATTTGTAATTTTAAGGACTGCACTGCTAGTTGACTAGCAACTTCGCCACCTTGATGTCCGCCAATACCATCGCAAACAATTGACAGAGTTGATAGTAATGAATCCTCTGAATTATCCAGGCTATGAGGAAAACAAGTATCTTCATTTTGTGTGAGTTGCATTCCTGTATCTGTCGCACCTACAACCTGGAGAGTCAAGGGTAATTCGCCTGCGGTTGAAAGTAACAAGGTATTGAGTTGAGTAGCAATAGTATCTAACTCTATGTCAGAGTGATTCATCTGCTGGACTATGTTGCTTAATTCTCCGGCAACTGGGATTTTGGCAGATGCCACTAGAGGCTGCCAAGCATGGGCTAAATCCCCCAAACTAGGCTGTTCTGTAACTGTGATGGAGTGGAGTTCTAATAGTCGCACACACCAACCCTGGACTCGCAGGTTATCTGCAATCAATAGACTTTGCCCAAGTCCTAGTTCTGATAAAGGTTTCCAAAGTTGGAGAATTTGCCAAAGCCAGTAGACTTGTCTGACGGCTGTTGCTTGTTCCCACGCACCACTAACAGAGGGATAGAGATTTCCCTGTTTATCTATGGGGACATTTTCTAGTAAGAGGATATCATCTTGACCTTCTTCCCCAGAAGAAACAAATCCATAGGCTTGGGGGAGATGCAAATGCTCTGGGTATAAACGGAGGTAGGGGATAATTACTGCTGGTAATTCTTTGGGGACATCTGGCGACAATCCCGACCGAGTGTCTAGCCAAACTTGAGGTGCTATTACCTGATATCTATCTGCTACTTTTATACCTGGGGTAATCTTAGCTGCTAATGAGCCAGTAGCCCAGAGATAACGGTAAACCAAGGGAGTTTGGCAATTGGCACAAACAATATCACCGTCAGTATTAATTGGGTTACCGCAGTTGGGATTAATACAATAAATTACTTGCTCTGTAGAAATCATAAAAGTATTAATTTAAAAATTGGTGTTATCACGTTAAGGATCGTTACTTTGTTTAACTTATTTGAGACGGCTTGTTCAAAAATCCCGTATTGTCAGAGGTTAAGGCAAATGAGTCTATAAATCTTATGTATAAGTGCTTCCTTGAGCATCTGGAACAATCCCTGTTTCAAAGGTTTAAATTGCAGAGTCGCTCAATTCCGGCAGGACTAGAGTATCAGGTAAGCGATCGCGGTAGAAATCCCGCTACCATTCAGAGCTGGTGCTATCAGTGTCCTGAGTATCGGAAAATCCGCTATACCTACATTGATGCAGGCGCAAGCGCCCAGATTCTTAATAGTGTAATTTATCCTAATCACTACTACGAGTTACCCTTACTTGGCATCGACTTTCTGTCTTTTGGTCAGATCAAAAATCTGATTGTCATGGATTTCCAGCCTTTATTTCAGGATGAAGCTTACCTGAGAAAGTACATCCACCCTTTGCAGACATTACATCAGAAGTATCCAGACCTTGTACAAGACCTGGAAATGAAATTTTATGATGCGAACCAATACTTTTCAAAATATCTGTTGTTTGCCAAAACCGATGCAGAAACGGTGAAAACGCGAGTGTTTGAGGCATTCAAAGATTATTTAAATCTGTACTGGCAGATGCTCGCAGAAGCCCAGCCTCTGACTGATCAATCAGACATTCAACGGATTGTCAAAGCCCAAAAAGATTATGACCAATACAGTGCCGAACGTGACCCAGCCTCTGGTTTGTTTAGTAGCTATTTTGGACATGAATGGTCAGAGCGGTTTTTGCATGAATTTTTGTTTGAGGATGCTGTACCGTTAGCGACTAAGGCAGCCAAAAAATAGAGCAGTTGATAGTTAACAGTTAAAAGCCTTTTCATTTGAGGGTTTTATGTTGGCTTGAGGTACTAATCTATTTATCTACAGCTATAATTTTGAACTTTGAATTTGGAGCGCAGCGACGTGACTCTCTATCAGCCATTTTTGGATTACGCGATCGCGCTATTACACGAACGTCTAGACTTGCAGCCTTATCCCATTCCCGTTGGGTTTGAGTCAAAACAAGCAGTGGTAGGCAAAGGTAAACATCAAGAAGAAGTTTTAACCACCAGCTACGCTTATCAATCTCCCAAACTCCGGCAAATCCGAGCCGCCCATGTCCAGGGGGGTAACTCGCTGCAAGTGTTAAATTTTGTGATTTTCCCACACCTCAACTATGACCTGCCCTTCTTTGGAGCAGATTTAGTTACCTTGCCAGGAGGTCACTTAATCGCGCTGGATATGCAACCCCTATTTCGGGATGATCCAGAGTATCAAGGGAAATATACCCAGCCCATACTGCCAATTTTTCAGGCATATCAGCAGCATTTACCCTGGGGCGGCGACTTCCCCGCAGAAGCCCAGCCCTTTTTCTCACCCGCGTTTCTCTGGACTCGACCCCAGCAAACTGAGGTGGTGGAAACCCATGTTTTTGCGGCCTTTAAGGAGTATCTTCAGGCATACCTAGATTTTGTTGACCAAGCAGAACCCGTAACCGACTCCCGGCAAAAGGCTGATATTCAGGAAGCTCAACTGCGCTATCTGCACTACCGGGCAGAAAAAGACCCAGCACGGGGAATGTTCACCCGTTTTTACGGTACTGAGTGGACAGAAGAATATATCCACGGCTTTTTGTTCGACTTGGAACGAAAGTTAGCTGCAACGAAGTGATAGGTGACAGGTGACAGGTGACAGGTGACAGGTGACAGGTGACAGGTGACAGGTGACAGGTGACAGGTGACAGAAAGATTGTGGGTGGTCTTTCAACTCACTACTCACTACTCATTACTCACTACTCATTACTCACTACTCATTACTCACTACTCATTACTCAGCACTCACTACTCAGCACTCAGCACTCACTACTCAGCACTCAGCACTCAGCACTCAGCACTCAGCACTCAGCACTCAGCACTCAAGGACAAAATCAGGATTGTAATGTTTCTTTACACTCCTGTTCATATTTCTTTTTCCTGTACAAACGTAAAGATTTAGAGCTAATCTTCAGCCAGAGGTATGTATACTCTGCCTTTGATACTGAATTGCATTCCTCACCAGTTAAGTTTTTCCGCCATTGTAAAAAGTTCTTGATAATTTGTAATAAATAATGATCCAACGACATAGTATAAACAAAAATATAGACAAAACAGGTGCAACTTGTTTGGTTGCCTGATGAGTCAAGTTCTATAATTATTAAGAACTGTAAAAGTTTCCAAGCTTCCTTGTGGGAAGGAAGGAACGCATCTCGCAGGTCACTGTTCTATATTTTTTCGGCGTTTAGAACTTGTTTAGTCTAAGCTAACCGAATTTTGTTTTGACCTAAATTGTCCGCAACTTAAACGAATTAGGAGATTGAGTTTATGTTCGACGCATTTGCAAAGGTTGTCTCCCAGGCTGATGCACGGGGTGAATACCTGAGTTCTTCTCAACTGGATGCTTTGAGTGCAATCGTTTCTGATGGCAACAAACGCATGGACGTTGTGAACCGTATTACCAGCAATTCATCCACAATTGTGGCAAATGCAGCTCGTTCTCTGTTTGCAGAGCAGCCCCAGTTGATTGCTCCTGGTGGTAATGCTTACACTAGCCGTCGGATGGCTGCTTGTCTGCGCGACATGGAAATCATCTTGCGCTACATCACCTACGCTATTTTCGCTGGAGATGCAAGCATTCTAGACGATCGCTGCCTCAACGGTCTGAGAGAAACATACTTGGCTCTAGGAACTCCCGGTGCTTCTGTAGCAGCAGGCGTTCAAAAGATGAAAGATGCTGCGGTAGCGATCGCAGGTGACACCAATGGTATCTCCAGAGGCGACTGTGCCAGCCTCATGTCTGAAGTAGCAAGCTATTTTGACAAAGCGGCTTCTGCGGTTTCCTAAATCAGCTATTCATCGATTTTTTTAATCAGCTTCAGATAGCTGAACCGATTGCTAAAAGCTATTTCATCAAACAAGATTATTGGGAGAAAATCTAACATGAAAACCCCTTTGACCGAAGCAGTAGCTGCTGCTGATTCCCAAGGACGCTTCCTCAGCTCCACCGAAATCCAAACCGCATTTGGTCGTTTCCGCCAAGCTAAAGCAAGTTTAGAAGCTGCAAAAGGATTGAGCGAAAAGGCTTCTAGTCTAGCTTCTGGTGCTGCTAATGCTGTATACAGCAAATACCCCTACACCACCAGCACCTCTGGCCCTAACTTTGCTTCTACCCAAACTGGCAAAGACAAGTGCGTTCGTGATATCGGCTACTACCTCCGTATGGTTACTTACTGCCTAGTTGTTGGTGGTACAGGCCCAATGGATGACTACCTAATCGGTGGTATTGCTGAAATCAACCGCACCTTTGATCTATCTCCTAGCTGGTATGTTGAAGCTCTGAAATATATCAAAGCTAACCACGGTTTGAGTGGTGATCCTGCTGTGGAAGCAAACTCCTACATCGACTACGCTATCAACGCACTCAGCTAGTAAGCTGCTTCGACCCGGAGGGGTATGCAATGACTGACAGAAGTTAGTGATTGTTTACTCCTCCGGGTATTGTTTTTTGTAGTGAAAATTCAAAAGTAAAAAGTCAAGTAGATTTGTTAGTTTTGGATTTTGAATTTTTGAAGATTCCCTATGGACAACGAATCTAGTATTCGGGATGATAACCAATTAACTGTAGAGCAGGCGATCGCTAATCTCCAGGGTGAAGATTTGGGATTGCGAGTGTATGCTGCTTGGTGGTTAGGAAGGTTTCGGGTGGATGTCCCAGAAGCCATTGATGTATTGATTACAGCACTAGAAGACGATGAAGATCGCACCAATGCTGGTGGCTATCCCCTGCGGCGAAATGCGGCGAGAGCATTAGGAAAACTGGGGGGAAAACGGGCAGTTCCGGCATTGATCCGGTCGCTGGAATGCTCTGATTTCTATGTTAGGGAAGCCGCAGCCCAATCTCTAGAGATGTTAGGAGACTTATCCTGTATTCCTAGGCTGATCGAGTTGCTCAATAATCAAGTTCCGGGAACGCTACCAGCACCAGAACCACCCCATCTGACCCAACCCTTCGATGCCATTCTAGAAGCATTGGGAACATTAGGGGCAATCGATGCCATTCCCTTGATTGCAACATTTTTAGATCACTTCATCCCCCGGATTCAGTATGCCGCAGCAAGGGCAATGTATCAGCTAACCTCAGAGGCAACTGAAATATCCAATCAGTATGGCGATCGCCTTATCCAAGCACTGGCTCACCAAGATTTGCAGCTACGTCGGGCAGTTTTGGCAGATTTGGGAGCAATTGGGTATTTGCCAGCTGCCGAAGCGATTTCTGAGACTCTGGCAGAAAACAGCCTTAAGCTAATTTCCCTTAAGGGTTTACTAGAAAAGCAGTTGCTACAGTCCACACCACCCGATTTATCTCCAGGGGCAATAAAAGTAATGAAATTAATGGATGCGCTCTTGTAGCAGAAAGAGCGAAAATGTAAAAGGTATAACTTATCGCGTCCCTTCTCCCTCATGGCTGATTACCTTGACACTCTAATTCGTGCAGTAGAAGACGCAGATTCTTCTCTCCTTTTGCAAGAAGCTGTAAAAAACTTGGCAGAGGCTCGTTTAGAAGGAGCAATTCCCACCTTGATTGCCTCTTTGAGCTATAACAATCCAGGTGCAGCCGTGGCGGCTGTGGATGGGTTAATTCAACTTGGAGAACCCGCAGTCCCGTTTCTGTTGGAGCTACTGGATAACCATAACTACACCGCCAGAGCTTGGACAATCCGCGCCTTGGCAGGAATTGGCGACCCCAGAGGGTTATTGACCTTGTTGGGAGCAGCCACGGCTGACTTTGCCCTCAGTGTCAGACGGGCTGCTGCTAGAGGTCTAGGAATGATGAAGTGGCACTGGTTTCCTGATGAACTCTTAGAAATTGCCCAAGCAGAAGCAATGGATGCCCTGCTATTTGTGGCTCAGGAAGATGATGAGTGGGTGGTACGCTATTCAGCCGTAGTCGGCTTACAGTTTCTGTCCGATGCAATTGCCGTGACTTATCCAGAGTGGCGATCGCAAATCCACTCACAGTTTGAACAAATGGCTGTCAAGGATGAAAGTTGGGCAGTGCGTGGGCGTGTCTGGATGGCACAGCAGCACCTCCAAGCATCAACTATTACCGTTCAGCCCCAAATAATAGACGATCAACCCTCACCATTGTCCTCTATGGACTGGCAGAGGATTATGGAGGGTTTGTACGGGCGCAAGGGGCAGGAGCGGCTAGTGTTAGCAGAAGGTGATCCACGCCGATATCGTGAACTGGTAGTGGCGATCGATCAAAAGACGGGTGATGCTTAACCTATCCGACATCTCCAAAAAAATTGTAGAGACGTAGGGATGCTACGTCTCTATACAAGTTTAAAAGGTTTGCCCTTTGGTAACTGGATCTGAGAAAATCGAACATGAGCATTTAAAATCTATCTTTAGGAAACACAACGAATATGGCTGATAGTACAGAAATTACCTCAATCGATGAAGCCAACCCTGAAGAATTGACCGAAGCGATCGCTGAATTGGAACAATATCGGGAACGCCTGGTTAGTGACACCCTATCAATGGCACAACGCGCTAAAATCATGAAGGCACAAGCACTTGCTAGTCTGCAACCTCAGCTAGCCCAGATTGATGCAACTCTGGAGGCACTCCGCCAGCAGCAATCAGTCTAACCGATGGTAACTAGATCATTTAACAATCACGGTGATAGGGAATTTGTGATGAGTCACTCGCTCAACTCTAAAACTCCAGCAGTGGATGATCCAATGCTGCGAGTTCAGGCTGAAAATGATGATCTGGTTCAGAGGGTGAATGAGCAGATTACTCTAGAAACCTTCGACTCTACAGATCAGAAAGTTCTTAAACAACTGGTGGAGGGTTTGGGAGATACCCGTGGATTGGTGCGACTGCGGTTTGCCGAAACCTTGGGCGAAATTGGTGAACCGGCAACCCCATTTCTAGTTGAGGCTCTGGCAAATCATGCTAATGTGGTTGTGCGACGGGCTGCTGCTAAAACACTTACGATCATCTCTGACTCAAGTGCTGTACCAAACTTGCTTCATGCCTTTCTGAATGATGAGGATACGGTAGTCAGAAGTTCATCTGCTGGAGCGTTAGCCAGAACAGGAGAAGCGGCTGTACCCGCGTTGCTAGAAATTCTGGCATCCGACGAGCATTCTGAAGATATTAAAGGTCATGCAGCATGGGCATTGGCATTTATTGGCTCAGAAGCAGCAGATTACCTTTACCAAGCGTTAAACGCCGCTTCCCTTGATGTGCGATGTGCTGTAATTGGGGCTTTGGGTCATGTGGCGCAGGAGCAGACAGACGAAAAGTCGTGCAACCTTCTGGTTTCAGCTTTAACTGACCCAGAATCAATCATCCGTACAGAAGCAGCATCAGCATTGGGACAAGTGAATTATCCCCCCTCTGTTCCCCATTTAATTCTGGCAATTCAAGATACCGATTTAGACGTGCGGAAGGCAGCTATTAATTCCCTCGGTAAAATTGGCGATCGCAGTGCGTTAGAACCATTACAGGCAGTTCTTAATGATCAACAAGAAGTAGTGCGAATTTTGGCTAAACTAGCGATCGCGCAAATTGAACGCCAATCAGAAGATGACTGGTAGCTACATCCGGGAAAGAGAGCCAATCTTAGCAACCTTCTCCTTATCAAGTCCCTTCAGTTCATCCAAATGTAACCATCCCTGTTTCACCAGAGTTGCAAACACAAATACGAGAACTGAATAGTTGTAATCATACTTGCCATCAATCTCGTGTCTTTTGGCACTGAGAAAGTTATGCAAACTCCAGATATCTTCTAACTTGCAAACCTTATCCGCGTTGTCGCGAACTTCCTGAATCAGAGCGTTGATTTCTCGCTCGTATGCTGTTTGAAATGCGGTTTGAGCAACTTCTTGTTCTAAATCAGACCAACTAACTTCGTTTACCTTCATGCGCTTATCTTAAGATACCCTTTTTAGCAAGAGTATCTCTACCTAATATTAATTACAGATTTTATACGGACGTTACAGGACAAAACAACGCTATGCCCTGATTGTAGAGAGTGTACCTCTTGCATAAATGCTGAAGCTGTCATGTTGAGAGAAGCGAAACATCTCAAAGATTATACATTTCACTCACAATGACACATCTAATTTTTGGACTTTTGCAAGAGGTCTAGTGTACTGAATCAGACCACAGATTTAGGATGAGTGGGGAGATGGGCTTAATAAGCCTATCTCCCCATTTTCCAAGTGTATTTCTTGATCAGTATAAAAGGAGAATTACTCCCGTACTAGCGAACCAAATTGAGCAACTCTTTTGGAGATGCCAGTAAGTCGATCGCTACGAAAAAGATTTTATTATCAGGAGTAAGTAAGAATCTCCATGCCATGTTCATCCCAACACCAGCACCGAACCAAGGAGTTTGTACTTTACCTGTGACTTTGATTTGAGTGTAGCCATCCTCTGCTGGTTCAGAAACACCACGCTCTGGTATCAACTTCAGGTTTTGACAATCTTCTCTCAGAAAACGATAGACGGCATCTTTACCAGCGATCGGTTTTTGAAAAGGAGGTTGTAATGCACCATCGGGAGTGAATAGCTCTATCAACGCATCAAAGTCATTGGCATTTAAGTTATCCATGTAACTTAGGATGGTTGGATTATCAACACCTTCAATAGCGACTGGAACACGTTCAGCCATTTCTTTCGGTACAGCAACAGCTTCACTCACTTTGGTGTAGCTACCCAACTTATTGGGATCAAAACCCATATCAAGTACGGAATTACGCAGAACGGTAATTTGCTGTCCAGACTCTAGACCACGAATTGCTTGTAGAACTGCTGCGGCATTTGCCGATAGCCGATATCCTTCTGGAATCGGAGCGATAATACCCTGCTCCATCCACTGTCCCAACTGATACCAAAAACCAAGCTTGATATTGGCAGACCATACTCCGTAGGCGCGACAAATAGGCGTATCAGCACGGTTTGCTAGGTCGCACATCACCTGAGTTTGTTCCCGGAACGACATTTGCTTCAGTTGATTCAATGTTCCTTCTGCAAATACCATGTTTGCTGCTCCTGGTGCAGCAATGGTGATTGTTTTACCCATTTCCAGGTAAGCAAACCAGATGAGAGCTAGCTGATCTTCAGCATTAAGTTGAGTGAAGCGGGCAATGGTTGCTGGGACTAAATCGGCAGCAAGCGTTTCGGGAAAAATACCACGAGCTGAATCAATGGTAAAAGGCATAGGTGTACCTTGACTATGGGTTTAATGAGTATCAAGCTCAACGCTTAAAAAGCGTTTACAGCTTTAATTAATGTATACATAACTAGTATTATTAACTATTTGTAACAAAAAGTAAACAAAGTTAATAAAATTTTGTAGCTGTTTTGACAGCAATAGCAGGAAAAAGCTTACTTGCAAGGAAAAAATATCCCATCGCTCTGGAAGGTGGGGTATTTTGGCACGCTAATATCTATATAGTGATGCGATCGCCAATTTCGGTGATAACATCAACTAGCAACCATGAAATAGTAGTTAATTGAGACTATTTACAATTCATCGGCGATCGCTACGCCCTAGGCATCGCACACGATTAAAACCGTTGCTGATAGAGTCTTGACTACTCTGTTTTGGCAGTGAGGAGAATGATTTGCTGCCGTTGGAGCGATCGCACATCCTCTAAACTAGCGTCAATTCTCTGCAAGATTTGATTGACTGTTTGATTCTCATCACAGGCGAGGAGAAACTGCCACTCTGCATCATTGAGACGCACAATCTGATAGTCGTGATTAAAGAATTGTTGACTATCTCGCCATCCCTGAATGCAAGGACTTGGTTCGGGTATTGCAGACAGCAGTTTTGCATCAGATGCCCAATCTTCTCTGGTGATGGGGTTGCGTCCTAAGAAAAACTCGTAGTGGGTAATAGCTTGCGGATCGAGCAGTTCAATCAATCGATAAAGCTGGCGTTGGCTCAAATCTTGAGAACGTTCAATTAGTTCTGGTGCTTTACTAATTAATCGCTCTAAATCCCAAATCTGCGGATTAGAAAAGCCGAGAAACTCTAATCCTGACGCATCAATCAACTCAAACAGCGTATTGATGTTGTAATCAATCTCTTGCGGATGCACATACATATCTGCAAAGTAGCCATCCCGTTGATTTTCCCAAGACCAGCGTTCCTGTTCCCGTTTCCGCAGGCGGTTATCTTCTGGTAATGCTGCAAAAAGTTGTCGCCCAACTGCTACGCCATCGGTGTAATCGCCTCGTTTATCACCTTGTAGTAGTGCGATCGCCTCTTGCATTAACTTGATTTCCCAACGTCCCAGTTCACCGTACACAAAAATGTGCATTATCCCACCCGGCGACAGCTTTTTCGCCAAGGCTTGAATCCCGCGAATGGGGTCAGGGGTATGGTGCAGAACTCCCACACAGTTAATCAGATCAAATTCACCTGGAAGCTGTTCGGCATCAAATAAACTCAGGTGATGAAATTCTACCCCTGTAGCCCCAGATTTTTGACAACGCTCTTTAGCCACAGCCAATGCGCCAGCACTCAAATCAATCCCCACAACCGCCGCATCAGGGTTGAGATGCACCAAATATTCTGTTCCTACCCCCGTTCCACAGCCAGCATCGAGGATGCGGACATTGTGATGAGGGGGTTTTTGTCCGGTGCAGAAGTTATACGCTGTCTGCCAGTTCCAACGCCAGTTATAACCCGGAGGTGGTTCATCTAATAACGGTTCTGGCGGGAATGGATAGGTATTGTAGAGTTTGGCAACTGCTGCACTAATTGTTTGAGAATCTGACATGGCTGGAGTACAAGAGTAAGATTTGATTTTTTAATTTAATGCCTTAATAGTCACTGTCAGCCACACAAAGTCCCTTACATTTGATGCCGTTTGTAGCTGTGCGCTGACAATGAGGACAGAGAATTTTTTCTGTTTCTGGAGCAATATTTTGACTGGTGCTGGCTTGTGATTTGTCTGTGTCGGTTTGGAGGTTCACGGTTATTAGGATAAAGAAACTTTTTGCAGTTTATCTTTACATTTTACAAACCCAAATTTTTTTCCTATCCCCTGTCACCTGTCCCCTGTCACCTGTCCCCTGTCACCTATTATTGTTCTCCTCTCTGAAACTTCACCGTCATCTCTAGGCGAGACAATGCACTAGTCGCTGACTCGCGGACATAGGAATCGGTAGATTCATCCTGAATTAGAGATGTTAACACCTCTACACCTCGGCGATCGCCAATTGAGGCTAAAGCATTTACTAGGGAAATTCCCAGTGCTGGGTTATCTGTGGTTTGCAATGCTTCAATCAAAACATCCACAACGGGAGTACCAATTTCACCCAACGCCATCACGGCGGCAATATGCACCACAGGATTGGAGTCATTGAGGGCAGTCTTTAAACCCTGTACACCTTCTTCTGAAAAGGGAACATCTGGATGATTAATAGCAACTTGAGCCAGTGCTTTGGCGGCACTTCCCCGTACTGTGACATTTTCACTGTTAAGCAAAGCTGCAACCAGAGGAGTTACCGCATCATGGCCGATCGCGCCTAAAGCTTTCACAGCTGCTCGTCGATAGGTGGTATTTTCCTCATCAAGAATGCTCATCAGTCGGGGAATCGTTGTTGCATCAGGATTCTCAGCCAAAGCCCACATTGCTTGGTCGCGCAGGTGTGGGTTGGGGTGTTTAAGTTGTTGGAATAATTCTTCTGTAGACATAACAAATTTTTAACAAAATAGATTATCAAAAATGTGCAAATAATGTGCAATAAAATCTTGACTCAGCACCGGCTAAACGCCCCGCTACCGCTAACATAACTCAGCACTGGCTAAACGCCTCGCTACCGCTAACAGCACCCCTAACTCATTACTCATTACTCATTACTCAGCACTCAGCACTCATAACTCGGTACTGCTTCTGTGATTTAGCTTTTTCCCGAATCAGCCAATCGTCATCGTTGGCGAGTTGTTCATAACCACTGGTATCACCAAGTTTTTCCAGTGCCATTAACGCCGCATACTTCAGATCCCAAATTTTGGTTTCTAGACAGGCTTTCAGTTCAGGAATTGCCCGTGCTTCACCGAGTTCACCGAGAGCGATCGCCGCAGCAGCCCGTGATTTTTGAAATTGTGGTTGTTTGTTATACAATCCTTCAATCAGCAAATCGTAGGCTGGGGAATGTTTCAACCAACCGAACAACTTGATCACATGGAAGTGTGCGCCATAGTCATTATTAGCTTCTTCGGTGTAGGTAGCAAACAAAGCTTCAGGAGCAGCATCGGCGTAATAGTCAAGAATAGTTTTGGCTGCCAAATAGCAACGCCCAAAGTCGGTTTCGTACAGTCCTCGAATCAGAATTGGCAGAGTTGGGGGACTTGGGTAACTATGCACCAAACCCAAATCATGGGGATGGTCGTATAACGTCTGCTCTAAATAAGGTTGAATTGTGGCAAAAGTAATTGCTCCCGCAGAGATTCCGGCTTCTGCTAACGTCCGAATGCCTCGCAACCGAAAGATCAGAGATACTGGACATCGAGCAATATGAGGAATTGCGTCATAATATCGAGCATCCATCAAATCTTGGATGGATAACCGCCGTCCTAACACATTCGGGTGTTGCAACATCGCCACCACCTTCCCCATCTGGGAATAGTCCCCAGTTAAACGGCAAACTGCGGCCATTGCAGCACTTGCTGTAGGTGGGTCAGCATCATCTACAAACTTGCGAATACGTTCTAGGGCAGGTTGATAATTAAACTTTGTCAGTGTATGAATAATTACGCGGTGGGTTTGCCCCGGCTTATCCAGCAATTGAGCCACATCTTCTAGGATATCGGTGTCTTGAGTCCCAATTTCACCGATCGCCCAAACAGCATTTTCCACAGTGTAGCAGTCTTCATCACTCAGACAACTACGGATTACTGGTATGGCTACCTCAGCTTGCAATCGCCCCAAAGTTTCCACCGACTTACGGCGGACAATACGGTTATCTAAGCTGGGGTCAGTTTGCTGCACAGCCCGCATCAGCGCATTAATAGATTGCTCCGTGGGGAAATTAACTAAATGAGAAGCCGCAATATAGCGTGAATCATTCTCACTCAACTGGTCTTGAGGCGTATCTAAAAGAGCGATCGCCTGGTCTTCTGTAAGATTAAAGAAATTAAAAAAGCGTTTATCCATATATATATCAGCAGTTAGCTGTCAGTCCTCAACAAATACTCCTTCTCTTGGCATACCTCTGCGCTTACCTCTCTTACCCTCTGCGTTGAAATTTCACCCCTAAATTCATCACGATTTTACGCTAAGGTCTGACAACTGATAGTTTAAAACAAAACAAGCCCAGAGATTCTTTGCCATTACTCAACCTTAACAGGCAAAGCAAAGAGCCAAGAACTTCTGGGCTTGCAGGGTAACAATGTACACCTGTCACCAAATTACAAGTCTAGCAATTGACTAGGACAAAGAATTGATAGCGTAGTCAAGTAGTGCATTGTACTCAGTCAATGCTTGAGCAGACATATCGCGAGGAGCGCAACCACGGTTACGAGCATAGCTTAATGCTTCAACGTAAGGAGCGGTGGGCAAGCCCAAAGCACGATAAACTTCACGTTGTCCAGCAATACCCCATTCATCCAAGGGGCCTGTACCGCCAACTACCAAGCTGTACTGGATCAAGCGCAAGTAGTGCTTGATGTCACGAGCGCACTTAGCTTTGAAGGTATCGGTGGAGTTAGCTTCACCAGCATTGTTCAAGTAAGGATACTTTTTGATACAAGCGTTGTAAGCTTCGGTTGCAACTGCATCAATGTTGTTAGCTAGCTTTTCAGCAGCTTCCAAACGAGCGGCTGCACGTTGGATAGAACCTTGTACTGATTCTAAATCAGAGGTGCTGGGGAAACGACCTGCGGCATCTGCTGATGCAATAACGGTGGTAACAACTGATTTCATTTCTTCAATCTCCCAAAAGGCTTTTAATTTAAAATGTGTTGGATGTTAATCTGTTGAGTTAATTGCAAATCGCAATTAATTAGCTCAGAGCAGAAATTACGCGATCGAAGTAGCTAGAAGCTTCAGCAACTAAGCTAGCGCAACGATCTTCTACAACAGGACTTCCCATCTTGCGCAATTTAGCACCAGCACGAGCCTCACTTGGGGTGTCTTGAATGTGAGCAGCTGCTTGAGCTTTCATGATTTGAACAGCACGCACGGTGGAGGTGGTGGGTACGCCTAGAGCTGCATAGGTTTCTTTCAAACCGTTCAAGCAACGATCATCTAGAACTGATGCGTCACCAGCTAATAGAGCGTAGGTTACATAGCGGAGGATGATTTCAGCATCGCGCAAGCAAGCAGCCATGCGACGGTTAGGATAGCAGTTACCACCAGCTTGGATCAAACCTTGGTTTTCGCAGATCATTCCAGCTACAGCATCAGAAACCATGCAGCTAGCGTTACTAGCGATCGCATTTACTGCATCCAAACGTCTGTTACCACTAGCAACGAAGGATCTGAGGGCAGCAATATCAGATACGGTGGAAGTGCTGGCATCTGCTGAAACTACAGCTCTAGAAAAAGCGTCAAGCATTTCGCTCTCCTTGAATATTGGTTATCTATAAAACTTGAGTGTCTGTTCTTTGAACAAGACAATATAGAACATAGAAGATGATGCCTATCTCAGTCTCAGTTATGAGAAACTAAGTAACAATCCTTAACATAAAAAACAATACCCCAGTCAGAACTACCCTGACTGGGGAAACTATGTAAAATTCTTTGAGAGGGGCGAAACGAGGGGGGATTAATTGGTATTTTTCCTGAGAGGTGAGCCTAAACTTGCTTAAGAAGATGCTTAATCATATTGTCTTTGACCATTAACTGTCGCAGCACTTCCAAGAGAAATTTTTGAGATTCTTCCTGGCTTAATCCCTTAACCTGCTCTTCATAAAGTTTGAGGTTGAATTTCTGCTCTAAGTTCAGCTCCATTGGAATGTCCATAATTTCACTCTCCAGTGTTTCGCAACTTTAGGTTTGTCTAGCCTCTAGATATAAGGTTAACAAAAGTTACGCCTACTTGACAAGTGGACACTTTTAGAAGATTGCGAATAAACGCAGTTTGCTGTTTGTAGTAGCGACTTCAGTCGCGTCCGCTTCTTCGGTATAAGTTTTTGTTGGCAACTTCTTAACGTTTTATAATTTATGAGCAGAGGGTTTTCAACTTGTTGTTTGGAGTTAGCTTTTTATGGATGCAATGGAGTTTTTTGAACTAAGTACAGGGAGATGGAGATCGCAGCGAACGACACACCACCTGGCCTTCAAGCGATCGGAAGCTGGGGAATCAGATATCCAGGTACAAGCCTTTGCTGCTGATCATCCTCAAGTGATTGAAATTTGCCAACTCCATGAAGTTGACCCCAAATTAGCGATCGGTGGTGCTTTTGTAACTTGGCAAGGTGCAATGGGATGGGATAAAGAAGAAGAAAATCATGAAGGCTCTACAGTCTTCTCCCTGATTCCTGATGCAGATAACCCCCGCCAAGGCTCATTGCTGCGAGAACGAGGCTATGCCGAAATTGTCCCAGTAGCAGGACGCTATCACATGGATGATGAAGATGCGTTAGTCCTGACGACTGAGTACGACACGATGAGTTCGATTGAGAGGTTTTGGTTCGTCAGCCCCAGTCTCAGGATGCGAACTAGTACAGTCAAACGGTTTGGTGGTTTTAGCACTGCTACCTTTTGTACCGAATTTCGGATTGCAGATGCTTCAGAGGTTGCTTCTAACCTGACTCCTGACCAGATTAACAATGCGGCTCAACCCACAAAACACTTCTCCTTCTTTGGTTGGTAAATTAATCATTACCAGCAGTACCGATCCAGTGGCACGAGGGTTAGACTACCTTTATGGAGTTAGGTGTCTAGCTCTTGACTCAGAGATGATAGATGTGGTTTATGATATGAATAACCGCATTCCCCTCTGTGCCTGGATCGGTGAGCATATCGATGCGGTGAATACACGACTGGAAAACTATCTTCAGGCTTGCCACGATTGTTTTCACCCTTGGGAGCAACCTGCTATTCAAATTTGTGCTGCTCCTATTGCTCAGTGTTTTGGAATTGATGCTCTCTGCAACCTTCAGACACATCCAATTACCATCCTGATTGATGTGGGACGAGTAGTGCCAGCAGACTGGTTGTTCTTAGTTGTCCACGAATATGCCCATGCTCATGTTGGGTTTCCGGGACACCACGAACAATTTGCGCGATCGCTCTCTCACCTCTGTCTCGGATTGGGAATTGCACCCCCCTCTGGGGAATTTACTATGGAATCTCACCTGCGATATTATCCCGATTGCCGTCCCACTCAGAACCCCCTAGCGTTTTGGCGCGGAGAAGACTGACGATCAAAATGTTACGAATTACTGCTTTGTTTCGCAAATCAACAGGCGAAATCTCTACACAGGCGTATTCTAAATTTTGAGTTCCGTACACAGATGACAGTTATATCACCCGTAGTTGAAAGCTGCGCTCATTGGTTGCTGCTCATTCGATACGATGACGGAATTTTTTAGGTGAACTTTATTCAGCATAGAGGTGTTCATTATGTCAATTCCTTTGTTGGAGTATGCCCCTTCATCTCAAAATCAGCGTGTGACTAGCTTTGAGATACCTGGTGATGAACAGCCGAGAGTTTACACAACCGATAACCTGTTGTCAGCCAGTGAAATGGATGTGTTGATTGTGGCAGCCTATCGCCAAGTTTTTCATGAACAGCAGATGCTGTTGAATAATCGTCAAATCTTCCTAGAATCTCAACTCAAAGCCGGACAGATCACAGTCAAAGACTTTATTAGCGGATTAGTCTTATCCGATTCATTTAGACGGCTTAATTACGATGCTAACAATAATTACCGCTTTGTAGAACTCTGTGTACAAAGGATTCTAGGGCGGAATATTTATAGCGATCGCGAAAAACTCGCCTGGTCTATTGTCCTTGCGACCAAAGGACTCAGAGGCTTCATTAACGATTTGCTCAACAGCGAAGAATACATCGACAACTTTGGTGATAGTACCGTTCCTTATCAACGGCGACGGGTTTTACCCCAGCGTTCTCAAGGCGAGTTACCCTTTGAACGGACAGCACGCTACGGCACTGATTATCGCGATAAGTTACCACCTTCAATGAGAGGCTATAAACAAAGTGAGCCATTTAGTTTACAAACCTTCTTACGTAGTTCTGACAGGGATGTAATTTTATGGCTAGTGGCTTCCATCGTGTTTTTAATCGCCTCCTGCTACTTCCTACCCATGTTTGATTTATTAACCAAAATCGGACCCTACTAAATAATCTCTCTGTGTCTCCGTGTCTCTGTGGTGAATAAACCCTTAATTTCACCACAAAGACCTGACTTATGACTGGGAAAGTATTTCAAGTTCTGCCTTCAGATTATATCTAGCAAATATCTCAGCAAATTCAAGCATCAAAGGCGTAAAATATATCTGTTGCCTTTGCAAAAATTGTTGCAAAAATTGTTGCCGTGCGACCACATACTCTGATGTTGACAACCAGGAATATTCTTGGCGAATATTCTTTGCATATTCCCGATACTGCTCTGGACTAACAGCTAACATCCCTAAATCTGCATCTAATAGGACGTGACTATCAATATCATCTATATCGGCTTGATGGTGTTGAGTATTGAGAATCAGATGGGTAACAGTATTAATTTGATTAATAGGAATTTCTAAATTTCTGAGTAATTTATCTGCATATTCAGCACTGTTTTCTTCGTTATCTTTTGCTTGAGCCTCATATACAACATCATGAAACCAAGCAGCCAATTGTACGGCAGCTAAGTTGTCAGTATAAGTTTTTAAAGTCTGAATTATCTCCAGAACATGATTAATATGCTTCAGATTATGGTAGTAACGATGAGGAGCAGAATAGGAATCTACTAATTGAGCAAAACCTGTCTCCATAGCTATTTGGTTAACTCCAAAAGGTTGGAGAGTCTGCTGCCAGTGACGAAATAAAATATGCGTGAGATTTTCTGTAAACATAGATGCAGTATTGCCACTGTTGATATTAAAGAACTTTCAGTCCAGCTTAAATAAACCCGGTTTCTGCTATGAGTTTAGCTTGATGTTATCTTGCCCACATACTGAGAAGAAACCGGGTTTTTGGTGACAATCTTGACTATTGAATTGGACTACTAGGGGTTCTTACGATAAGAAAGAATCAAATAATGCAGTATCCCCAGCCGACTAATCCACTCAGCAACAGCTGTAGAATTAGCAGATTGCGCATATCCTGATTCACGCTGAATTCGTTTGATTAGTGGATAAGTAGGTAGGGTATTGGTAGTGATATCTTCCTCTACGATTGATGTAAAACCTGTAGTTTTAGCCAGTTGACGATAAGCGTCTAGGGTAAAACTACTATCAACTTTTCCGTATGTGCTACTAACGCTAGGCTTCAGTAAATTGCCTGCCATGTTCATCAAGGGACGGACAAATTTTAAGGGTACAAAGTCACAAATAGCTAATGTACCGCCTGGTTTTAACACTCGCCATGCTTCTTGGAAAAAGCGTTCACGACTGGGGAAATGAAAGATGCACTCAACAGCAAGTACCAAGTCAAAAGAATTATCTGCAAAAGGTAATTGACAAGCATCTCCTTCAATAAATTCGATTTCGTTATGATTACGGGGTTGGACTTGTTCTCTGGCTCTAGCGAGTTGGCGGGGGTCAATATTTAAACCAGTCAACTGCATATTGCTGAAGCGATCGCTTAGACTGGCGATCGTACCACCAAATCCACAGCCGCAGTCCAACACCTTTTGCCCATCAGCCGCGCCACCTGCATCACACACTCGGCGAGTTAAATTTTCTGCGGCGGTGGCGAAATCCTCTATTGATCCATCTGATGTATTTGGGTTTGCCCAGTAGCCCCAATGTACGTGCAGACCAAAGGTTTTAATTAATTCGCTGTTACCTTGACTAAATCCTTCTAGTAATTGGTCAAAATAAGGTAATTCAACTTTTTGATCATCAATCATACAATTCTGTAAAAACTTACACCAATTTTTAGCATGATTTGGTGTCTAGCTGGGATTGGGAATTGAGGAGACAAGGTACACAAGGTATAATTTTCTCAGAACTCATCACCGGCTAAACGCCGCGCTACCGCTAACACAACTCACAACTCAGCACTCACAACTCAGCACTCCCTCACTCAGCACTCCCTCACTCAGCATTCGTAGATAGCGATCGCTTCATCTTTACCTTTTAATTTCACTGCTTGATTGACTAATCTCAGAGAAAATAATTCTGGCGAAGATAAATTCTTCACTACTGACTCAGTGATTAAAATCCCACAGCCATAGTGCTTAGTTAATTCCTCAACACGGGCAGCAATATTTACAGCATCACCTACTACGGTAGAATCAATCCGGCAAGTAAAACCCACTGTTCCCATTACTACCTCACCGCGATGAATACCAATACCCACAGCGATTTTTGGTAAACCGTTTTGTCTTCGTCCATCATTAAATTTATCCAAAGCTTGCTGCATCCAGATTGCTGCTTGTAGTGCGCCATCAGTAGCAACATCATCAAACAACGCCATAATTGCATCACCAATATACTTATCAATAAACCCACCTGCTTGATCTATGGCCTTTCCCATGCAAGCTAAATAATCATTTAAAAATGTAAAAATTTCTTGTGGTGTCATCACCTCCGACATTGATGTGTAACCCCGAATATCACAAAATAAAATTGTGATCGTTCGGGTAGTTGCTAAACCCACAGCAATATTTTCAATACCTTGGGGTGCGATCGCTAAAATAAATTTATTCGGTACAAATAACTCAAAAGATTCTAAAGTCTTTTGTAACTTATTGAATGAACCCTGCAAAGCCGCAGACATTTCATTAAATGAAGTCGCCAAAGCTCCAATTTCGTCTGCATTGGTAATTTGGGCGCGATGTTGCCAATCACCACCCGCAATTTTCATCGCACTCACCTGCAATCGGCGAATGGGTTCACTGATCCGCTTGGCTAAGATATACGCCAGTACCCAACCAATTGCCAAGCCAATCAAACCAACTACTAACGCCTGATTTACCACCTCAGTAATAGCACGGTCAACTCGGCGTAAAGACATACCTAAACGCAGAGTCCCTATCTTTTGACCAGATGATAAGCGAATATCTGAGGCTACTTCCATGACCCTTTCACCTCGTTTAGCCCGTAAATTTTCGGAAAAATAGATATCTCGGAGAATAAATGTCTCTGTTACAGTTAATGGTTGTGTTGATTCTAAGGCAGTATTAGTCACTGCTACAGGCACAACATCAGGAATATACTGATTTTGCAACTCATTGAGGGATGCAGCCACAATCAAATTTGCTTGGCGAGCATCGGAGATGAAAACATACACAAAATCTTGATTTTGCTGCAAAAGTACATCAAGAGTAAGACGAATTTGACTCCAGTTTTCTTCTACCAACTCATCCCCTAAAGTATAAGTTAACACACTGGCAAAAGAGTTAGCATCCTGCACACTTTCTTGTTGATAGAGATGACTTTCACTTTTTGCCCACACAGAGACAATTGCACCAATTACAGTCAGCAGTAAAAGCGTAGTAGTAGCCATAATCCGGGTGCGGATTGACCGGAAAACCCAAAATTTCATGGTTTGATCACCAGTTCTTCTACAAAAGTTACCCACCGCCAACCCTGAGTTTGAGCTTGACACTCAGAACCAAAAGCTAAGGTAATAGGGCCACCCATTTTGGCTGGGATGGGTTGTTTGTTATCACCCCATTTACTTGCTAAGAGAATGTCACAGTTTTGGATATCAGCAGAGGTTAATTTGGCCGGGTTAAGGTTGTTGTGGTGCGTTTTCCGCTTACCTTGCACCACAACCTCCCCAGCAGTAGGTAATTTTACTTTGGCGAAGTCTAAAATATTTCGCATCTTTACACCATGTAGTTTGACTTTGCCACTCGGCCAGCCACTACGATAACCAACAGTTTCGGAAATGGTAACTTGGGGTAATGTTTCTAAATCAGCCAGGTTGAGTTCTTGCTTTCCTACCCGCAGGCGGACTGGTTCTGTTCCCACAATGATATTACTGACATAAAACACCCAAAATGATTGGGGATACTGCTGTCTCATGTGGGGATATTGAGTCTGAGGAAAGACTAAATAAATGGGGCCGCCTTGATTGCGGCTCATGGGTTTACCGTTGTTAGCGATCGCTAAAATAATCGGATACTTGATTAAATCTTCTAAGTTGACTGTCACCTGGTAAGAGTTGTAAGCAATAAAAGTTACTTCAGTTACGCCAGGTTGATAACCAAATTTTTGCAGCAGTTTCGAGACAGGGATACCCTGAAAATCAAACACCTGATTTGGCTGAATAACGTAATTAGCATCGGTGGTTTTGACATGAGTTGTAGCTAAATCTTGTAGCTGTTGCCAATTCAACGTCACGCTTTTACCATTAGTTGTCTCACCTTGAATAGCTAAATTCCACTCAGTTTCTTGGGTGTTTTTGGCGTTATCTGCCACCATTTCCCCATTGCGAGCGATCGCTTCTTGACGCCATACTTCCAGTTGTTCATCACTAGGCTGGTATGTACAACCTCCCAGGTAGACAACAGCCATCAGCAGAATGCTGTTAGCGAGAGTTGAGCAGCGTAATGAGTAGTGAGTGCTGAGTAAAAACATAGGACTTTTCCGTATATTCCTCATTTCCTCCTACTCCCTTTTTTATTCGTGTATTACTGTTTTACACCTTGTATCAAAATCGTCCAGACAAAAACTTGACGTACAAAACCAAACTTCCCTCTATTTTGAATTTTGAATTTCGTGATCTGTGGTGACAAAAAAATTGACGAGTCACAATAGAAAGCACAGACTTCATAAATTAAACTCTTAACTTACATCAGGAGTTCACTATCAGTGGTATTACAAATACAAACCAGCACCTACGAAGCTAAAACCCAAGAAATTGCTAAACAACTTTTAGCAGCAACTCAAGAAAATCGCTCATTTTTAGCTTCCCTGCGTGATCAAATGCGTTGGGATGATAAATTGCTAGCTTGGGCGATGAGTAACCCCGGTTTGCGGGTGCAATTATTTCGGTTTATCGATACTCTGCCAGCACTGCGGAGTAAATCAGAAATTGCTGCCCATCTCCAAGAATATTTAGGTGATGAATCTGTTGAACTCCCAGCCGCCTTAAAGGGAATGCTGAATTTCGCCAACCCTGAATCTATGCCGGGACAAGTAGCTGCAACCAGTGTATCTACAGCAGTTGAGACGTTAGCTCATAAATATATTTCTGGCGAAAATATTAAACAAGTCATTAAAACCGTCGAACGACTGCGAAAAGAAAAAATGGCTTTCACCATTGATTTACTTGGTGAGGCGGTAATTACCGAAATAGAGGCGCAGTCTTATTTAGAACGCTATCTAGAATTAATCGCCCAATTAACAGAAGCATCTAAGAGTTGGGGAAATATTCCCGCTATTGATGAAGCTGATGGCGAAAAGTTACCAAAAGTCCAGGTTTCTGTGAAGCTAACGGCATTTTATTCTCAATTTGACCCGTTAGATGCTAAAGGTAGTGAGGAGAAAGTTAGCGATCGCATTCGGACTTTGTTACGTGAGGCTCAAAAGTTAGGTGCAGCTATCCATTTTGATATGGAACAGTATGCGTATAAGGACTTAACTCTCAATATTTTGCAAAAAATCTTATTGGAAGATGAGTTTCGTCAACGTACAGATATTGGCATGACGATCCAAGCGTATCTCCGGGATAGTGAACAAGATGCTAAAAATGTGATCGCTTGGTTAAAACAGCGTGGCTATCCTTTAACTATTCGCTTGGTAAAAGGCGCGTATTGGGATCAAGAAACGATCAAGGCTGTTCAAAAACATTGGCAACAGCCTGTTTTTCATGATAAAGCAGCAACAGATGCCAATTTTGAGGTGATTACTCAGTTGTTGCTGGAAAATCATCAGTATGTTTATTCTGCTATTGGTAGTCATAATGTGCGATCGCAAGCACGGGCGATCGCTATTGCGGAAAGCTTAAATGTTCCCCGGCGGCGGTTTGAGATGCAGGTGCTTTACGGGATGGGGGATAAGTTGGCTAAAGCTTTGGTGGATCAGGGTTATCGGGTGCGGGTTTATTGTCCTTATGGTGAATTGTTGCCGGGAATGGCTTATCTGATTCGGCGTTTGTTGGAAAATACGGCTAATAGTTCTTTTTTACGGCAAAATTTGGAGAATCGGCCAGTTGAGGAGTTGCTTGCTGCACCGAAGGTTGATTTGTCTCACGCAGAGGAGGACACTTGCGTGGGCGGGTTTCCCGACTTGAGCAAAGTGTCCGTCGCGCGGAGTCGCAGAGAGGATCAGGAAGGGTTTGTTGGTGCGGCGGATACGGATTATGCGGAGGTGGAGGAAAGGAAGGCGGCGGCGCGGGCTTTTGCGGCTGTGCGTGGGGAGTTGGGTAGGAGTTATTTACCTCTGATTGATGGGGAGTATGTGAGTACTTTAGAGGTGATTGATTCGGTTAATCCTTCTAATTTTAGTGAGGTGGTGGGGAAGGTTGGATTGATTTCGGTTGAACAGGCGGAACGGGCTATGCAGGCGGCTAAGGCTGCGTTTCCTGGGTGGAAGAGTACGCCTGTGCAGGAACGGGCTGGGGTTCTGCGTCGGGCGGCTGATTTGATGGAACAGCGTCGGGCGGAACTTTCGGCTTGGATTGTTTTGGAGGTGGGTAAACCTGTTAAGGAAGCAGATGCGGAAGTGTCGGAGGCGATCGATTTTTGTCTCTACTATGCCGATGAGATGGAACGGCTGGATAAGGGTGTAATTTATGATGTGGCTGGGGAAAATAATCGTTATATTTACCAGCCGCGCGGGATTGCTGTGGTGATTTCACCTTGGAATTTTCCTTTGGCGATCGCCTGTGGGATGACTGTTGCTGCTTTGGTTGCAGGGAATTGTACTTTGCTCAAGCCGGCGGAAACTTCTTCTGTCATTACTGCCAAACTCACGGAAATTTTGATAGAGGCTGGCATTCCTAAAGGTGTATTTCAATATGTACCGGGTAAGGGTTCACAAGTGGGTGCTTATTTGGTAAGTCATCCTGATACCCATGTCATTGCTTTTACTGGTTCTCAGGAAGTGGGTTGTCGCATTTATGCGGAAGCGGCTACCCTCAAACCTAGACAAAGGCACATGAAGCGGGTAATCGCGGAAATGGGCGGTAAGAATGCCATCATTGTTGATGAAAGTGCGGATTTAGACCAAGCTGTTGTGGGTGTGGTTCAGTCGGCTTTTGGCTACAGTGGACAAAAATGTTCTGCTTGTTCGCGAGTGGTGGTGGTAGAAACAATTTATGATGCTTTTATCCGGCGGTTAGTGGAGGCTACAAAGTCCCTGAATATTGGGGAAGCGGAGTTACCAAGTACCCAAGTCGGCCCTGTGATTGATGCTAATGCCCGCGATCGCATCCGTGAGTATATTGCCAAGGGTAAAGCAGAATCAGAGTTAGCACTAGAATTAGCCGCACCTGAACATGGTTATTTTATCGGCCCAGTTATCTTTAGTGAAGTTCCACCCAATGGGACAATAGCCCAGCAAGAAATCTTTGGCCCAGTCTTGGCAGTAATTAAAGCCAAAGATTTTACCGCAGCTTTAGTAGTTGCCAATGATACCAACTACGCCTTGACAGGTGGACTTTACTCCCGCACTCCTTCCCACATTCAAAAGGCACAAGCCGATTTTGAAGTCGGGAATCTGTATATTAACCGTAATATCACAGGAGCGATCGTTGCTCGGCAACCCTTTGGTGGGTTTAAATTATCTGGTGTCGGTTCTAAAGCAGGGGGGCCTGATTATCTCCTGCAATTCCTCGAACCACGCACCATCACAGAAAACATTCAACGCCAAGGTTTTGCACCAATTGAAGGCGCGGAATAATTCGTAATTGGGTATGGGGCATGGGGGTAAAATCTCCTCTGCTCCCCTACTCCCCTACACCTCTACAAATCCTAGACCCCTTCAATTTCCTGATCTGGCAAAAATAATGTAAATTGACTACCAACCCCTACAGTTGATGTTACTGTCACATCACCACCATGCAAACGCGCTAATTTTCGCGTCAAGGCTAAACCGAGTCCCGTGCCTTCGTACTGACGGTTTAGTTTACTATCTAACTGTTTAAATGGTTCAAATAAAAATTGAAATTGACTTGCTTCAATCCCAATTCCCGTATCTGAAATTGTAAATATCATCCCTTTCGGTACTTTTTTTACTGTCAATGAAACTTCACCTGTGGAGGTAAATTTAATCGCATTAGTCAGCAAATTGAGTAACATTTGCTTAATGCGTCGCTCATCGGCAATGCAAATATCTGCGCTGGTATCAATTTCACTGGTGAGGATTAATTCTTTTTCAATAGCGAGATCGCGCACACTAGATAAAACATAATTACACAAATCTGCAACTACTACAGGCATCAGACATATTTCTTCTTTGCCTACTTCTACCTTTGATAAATCCAAGATATCGTTAATTAATGACAGTAGATGTTCACCACTACCGTATATACAACTAATATATTCTTTCTGCTTCTCATTCAGAGAACCAGCTATTTCTTGTTGCAATAACTGAGACAAGCCCATAATAGCATTCAGAGGTGTCCGCAGTTCATGACTCATGGTGGATAAAAATTCACTCTTGGCTCTACTACCAGCTTCTGCGGCTGCTTGTGAGGCACGCAGTTGTAATTCAGTTTGTTTGCATTCGGTAATATCCTTGACAATAACTAACAACAACTCAGTTTCACCATCAAAACCAGGCATTACAGAAACAGAAAGTCTAACCCAAACTAAGTTGCCATTTTTATGTATTAAGCGTCTTTCCGCTTCAACATATTTTGTATGATCAAGTTGTTGAATATCCGTGCATATATCTACAAACAATTTTTGATAATTATCTAAATTTTCTTTTGTTTGGAAAATATAATCTATCAAGCACTTGCCGAATAACTCTTCTCGACTATACCCAAGCATTTGACATAGTGCCGGATTTACATCCACTATTTGAGCTTTTATATCTATTAGTCCAATCCCAACAGAAGAACGCTCAAATATTGCCCGACATTGTGCCTCACTCTTTTGTAGTGCTTCCTGTGCAGCGTGACGTTCTCTCGCTTCTATCGCTAATGACAAAAAATCTGCGATCGCACCAGCAAAATACTCTTCATCTACATTCCAATCCCGAACTTCAGCACAATGTTCATAGCATAATATCCCTAATAAACGACCCTCTACCCAAATTGGTGTACTGAGTAGAGACATAACATTAAATAGAGAAAGATATGTTGCAAATAACTCTTGGGTTCTTTTGTCATGAATGACATCATTTACTGCAATGCAGCGTTCCTCTGCTAAAGCTTGGAAATACTTAGAATAATTCATTGCTGACAAAGACTGACCAAAAGTATGCTCATCGGTATTGAGATTATACAGATCAATACACTCAATTCCTGAGCGTGCTTCGTTGTATAACCATACACTAACTCGCGACACTAGAAGTGTTTGCGCTACAGCTTCCGTGATTTCTTGGAATACAGCATTAAGCGTACCTGTTTGGAACGTCTTGCTTGTTGCCAAGTTTAACAGTGTCCGGCTTTGTTGGCGTCGCGCGTTGTCTAGAATTGGCAGTACTTCTTGAGACTGCTGGTATTTTGTAATATCTTTAACCACTAGCACCTGCATGTGTTCTCGACAGAAATCACTTTGCATTGCAGTTCTAAAAAATCAATAGAACTGTTTCTATAAATACAACTTTTACATATAGATTTACAGATCCTAAAGGTGTATTTTTTGATATATTTTTTGTAATTTCTATGTTTTTAGTTGCAACCTATTGTGTATAAGATGTTTTTAACTTGATATCAATTATCTCATTGGTAGCAAGCAATCACAATAAAAATATATGTGTTAATTTTTTACAAAGATTTCACATAAAATTTAAAATAACCAGATTTATAGCCAAGTCACCTCAGTGTAGATCAAAATCAAGAAACATTGATCAAACTATACATTAACAAAAGTAATTTAGATAGCTATTCCGGCTAATTACTGACTATGTGATTAATAATTCGTAAATTACTGATATACCCCGTTTTCTAGTAACAGTGAGATTAACACTTGTGTATTCTCCTCTAGAAAGATACTTCCAGAGCTAAATTTTGCAACAATTGAAGTAAGGCTAGAGCAGCTATTATACAAATGGTGCAACAATGGAAAATTCTAGTATCAGAATTATTTCTCTAATTCCTAGTGGGACAGAGATTTTAGCAGCCTTGGGTTTAACAGATGCGATTGTAGGGCGATCGCATGAATGCGACTATCCTCCAGAAATAGTAGATCGTCCTATTTGTACGCAGGCACGCTTAGATAGCAATATTCCCAGCAACCAAATCCATAATCAGATCAATGATTTGCTACAATCTGCCCTCAGTATCTATCAAGTCAAGATAGATATTTTAGAAAAATTACAACCTACCCATATCTTGACCCAAGATCAATGTAAGGTTTGTGCAGTCAGCTTAAACGAAGTAGAAAAAGCAGTTGCCGAACTTACCCAAAGTACGCCTCAAATCATCTCCTTACAACCTAATCTACTGGAGGATGTTTGGAATGACATTGAGCGAGTAGCGCATATCTTTGATGTAGATGCAGTTCAGGTGTTAGAAAACTTAGAGGCTCGCGTTAAAATTTGTCAGAAAAAAATTCAAGGACTATCTTTAACAGAATTACCGACTGTCGCCTGTATCGAGTGGACAGACCCTCTCATGGTAGCAGCCAATTGGATTCCGGAATTAGTCAACTTGGCCGGGGGACAATCACTATTTTGTGTAACTGGTCAACCTTCTCCCAATTTGCAATGGGAAACACTATTAGTCAGCAATCCCGATATCATTATTTTTATGCCTTGTGGTTTTGATTTAAATCGCACCCGTCAAGAAGCTCAATTAATCACTCAAAACCCTGATTGGCAAAAACTCCACGCTACTAAAAGCGGTAGAGTCTACATTACTGATGGCAATGCCTTCTTCAACCGTCCAGGGCCAAGACTAGTCGATTCTCTAGAAATTATGGCAGAAATCTTACATCCAGAAATTTTTGACTATGGCTATAAAGGAACTGCTTGGGAAGGACTATAAAACTAAAAGAAAGCATTTTAAGTAGATTTTGCTGCTTGATTAAGCCATTCAACTAGAGTTTTTAAAGTGTGAGTTAGTGCAGCTTCACTGGTAATCACTGAATGCTGTTGACCATGATCTTCTACTGTTAACTTATAGTGAAAGCGATCGCACTGAGAATTATCAGACATAATTTGCTCAGGTAGCTGAAAAAAATCTGCCGCCTCTACCAGTTGTGACAGTTCCTCAGCTACCTGGAGTGGGAGAGTATTAGTGTCAACGCTAATTTTCTTACTAATCCCAGTAAAGCCACCCGTCCGTTCTAAGGATACCTGCATTTTTGAGAGGGATAAATACTCAAACCCAGTCTAACAAAAGTCGAAACGCAATACATCGCGCCTTCAATTACTAATTACGTAAAACCTGCGGCATAGCTGCGCTTAGAACGTAGCGGGGGAAAGCATCGTTACGAATTACGAATTAACTTAAAACTCCTACCTGTTGCCAAGCATTCTGTACTGCTTGATGTTCTAAACTCCCTTCCCCGTAGAGTTCGCTAGCTATTTGCACCGTGATATCAGCAGCTTTTTTAAAATCTGTCTTAGGACGCAGGCGATCGCATAAAGCAATGTACCAAATTTTACCTGCCTTCTCCCAAGCATAACCCCCGATTTCCATCGCAGCTAGATAGAAAGCACGGTTAGGAATACCTGAGTTGATATGCACCCCACCATTATCAGCCCAGCCAGTATATTGGTCTTTCACATGGCCAGGTTGGGGGTCTTTACCCAATACAGGATCATCGTATGCTGTGCCTGGCTCTTTCATGGAGCGAATACCAGTACCTTTAACATTTGGCATTAGTAAACCCTCTCCAATAATCCAGTCAGCTTCTTCAACTGTCTGATTTTTTACCCTCTGTTTCACCAAAGCACCAAACACATCAGAGAAAGACTCATTTAATGCCCCTGGTTCGCCATAATATATCAATGCTGCTTCATACTGAGTTACACCATGCGTTAACTCATGTGCAATCACATCAATACACTTAGTAAAACGGTCGAATAATTCTCCATCACCATCACCGTAAACCATCTGGTCGCCATTCCAGAACGCATTTTCATATTTCACACCGTAATGCACCGTTGAATCTAAACGCAGTCCTTTATTATCAATGGAATTGCGCTCAAATAATTCATAAAACAAATCATAAGTCGCACCAGCCGCATCATAGGCTTCGTCTACTGCTTCATCATTGCTAGGGGGATCACCTTCACTGCGTACTATAGTTCCTGGTAGTTGCTGAAGATTTTTAGCATCATAAACTGTGCGGCTTTTTTCGCCAGGGGAAGGAGCAAAAGAAATATTCCCAATGATGTCTCTACGTCCACGCAACTGTGCCGAAAGATTTAATGTGTGGAAAGCCCAATTGCGCTGCTGTTCTGTACCATTCACCGCCACATTTTCCAGCATATGCGGCGGGATAACACAACATATAGGACATCTAGTTTGAGTAGAATGATTACAATTGAACCTAGATGATTTCTGTTTATTTCTAGCCATCTAATATAGTCTCCTTTGACAAGTATGTAAGGAACAACCGTGGATAAAACACCACGGTTGGAAGGAGCAGAGGAATTAATGCAGATGGCGAATCCCTGGTTGATATTCTGATGAATCTTTTCTACTTTTTATTGTCTAATAAATTTCTAGAAAATAAACAGCATTTCTAGCAAACAATCAAATATTGATATGCTGTAAAAATCATTTTTTATTTATATTTGAAAATTTGTAATTCCCAATCACTTCTGGTAATTATAAATAACTAAAAATTTCACTAATATCAAAAATATTGCAGATATTTTAATAGGGTTATTACTCAATCAGCTACATATATAAACTGAACTTATATATATCACTTCAGTAAAATCTCTATATACTGATAAAATAATTGTTTACGGTGGTTACTGTTAAATTATATTGCAACGGGAATTTTTCAATCTGGCTTCCTTCATTAAAAATTGGTAGCACACATCTGCTGATACTATTTCTGTATTAATAATGGTATTTTTCGTACAGGTGTAATGGCATCGGAGATTGCTAATTAAGTTGATCACATTAACGGGAAATAAATGGCGATCGCTTATTTGGTATGTTAGTAGGCGTAATCAGCTAGTCATAGAAGTGATCTAATGCCAGAAATTAGCCGTTTTCTTGGAATTATTATCACCATGTATTATAACGATCATCCACCGCCACATTTTCACGTTCGCTATAATCAACAAAAAGCAATTATTGATATCGCAACCTTATCAATAATAGAAGGTAAACTCTCCTCCAGGGTATTAGCACTTGTAGTTGAATGGGCAAACTTACATAAAACAGAATTGATGAATAATTGGGCAAAAGCTAGAGTCAATGATCCTGTAGATAAAATCGAACCACTGGAGTAAGTCATGCTCAAAGATATTATTGCAGTCGAACCGAGAGAAGGTTATCAACTATACATCAAATTTGAAGACAACCGACAAGGCGTTATTGATATTAGTAAATTAATTTCCTTTACAGGGGTTTTTGCACCACTACAAAATATTGACTATTTCAAACAAGTAAAAATCAACCCCGAATGGGGAACTATTTACTGGGAAAACGGCGCAGATTTAGACCCCGATGTGCTTTATGCTGAAATTACTGGAGAAGCAATCAGTAATTATCAAATTGCTAAAACCTAGTCAAAAATTGCGATCGCTTATTTGGTATGTTAATAGGCGATCGCTCTTTAATCTTAATTTGAGCAACAGCATCAATCTCACATCAAGAATTTTTGCTCATCAGCCTCATCATTCCCCTACTCTCTGCGCCTCTGCGTCTCTGCGTGTTAGCGTAGCGGGGCGTAGCCCGATAAATTCATCCCTCTAATCCTCCTCAGCCCCCAACGCCTTTAAACTTAATATCTCCGCCTGAGTTAACCCCTTCACGCCCTTAATCTTCAACCCTGCATATAACTGATGGCTGAAAGTAGCAATACACTCCCCAGTCTGCACATCCCAAAGTTTCACCGTATTATCACGACTACCACTAGCCAGAGTCCCACCATCCCCACTCCAGGCGACTGACCTAACCCAATCGCTATGAACAGCCAGCGTCAGGCGACACTCCCCAGTCTGCACATCCCAAAGTTTCACCGTCTCATCACGACTACCACTAGCCAGAGTCCCACCATCCCCACTCCAGGCGACTGAGTAAACCCAACTGCTATGACCAGCCAGAGTCAGGCGACACTCCCCAGTCTGCACATCCCAAAGTTTCACCGTCTCATCACCACTACCACTAGCCAGAGTCCCACCATCCCCACTCCAGGCGACTGAGTAAACCGAACTGCTATGACCAGCCAGAGTCAGGCGACACTCCCCAGTCTGCACATCCCAAAGTTTCACCGTCTCATCACCACTACCACTAGCCAGAGTCCCACCATCCCCACTCCAGGCGACTGAGTTAACCGAACTGCTATGACCAGCCAGAGTCAGGCGACACTCCCCAGTCTGCACATCCCAAAGTTTCACCGTCTCATCACGACTACCACTAGCCAGAGTCCCACCATCCCCACTCCAGGCGACTGAGTTAACCGAACTTCTATGACCAGCCAGAGTCAGGCGACACTCCCCAGTCTGCACATCCCAAAGTTTCACCGTATTATCACCACTACCACTAGCCAGAGTCCCACCATCCCCACTCCAGGCGACTGAGTTAACCGAACTGCTATGACCTGTTAAGGTTAACAACTCCTTACCAGTGTTAGCATTCCACAGCCTCACCCTACCATCTGCCTCTCCTGTCGCCAGCACTTCCCCATCAGGACTAAAAGCCACTGTCAAAACGTCAGTTAATACCCTAGCAAACACAGACTCATGTAAATTTGCTCCAGTCAAATCCACACTGTGCAGACTCACTCGACTAAAATCTACACCTGGAAGCACAGTCTGATTCAAATCCTGTTTTTCTAAAGCAAAACGATTACCTTTGATAAGTAACTGCGCTGCATTACTACCACAGTAACCAGCTTCTATTTCAGTTTTAGCTTTAGTGGTTTTAACTACCTCTACCAAACGTCCATTAGCTGATTTTTGCAACATCGGCCACATTAAATCCAACACTGCTTTTGCTAACAGATTTTTCCCAAAGGTTTGAGTTAAATCCCCATCACTAATACCTTGGTCATAAGGCATCCCATCAGCAACTTCTCGGAAATCATCTGCTAAAATATTCAATTCTCTAGCAAACTTATAAGCAACGAAAAACTCTAATAAAGACCGATGGGCAGGATAATAATCACCATCAGCATTACGAATTAACATAGTTTGCCCCATCATGTCATAATGCCAATGGTCTAAATCCTTTTGTTCCTGTACTTCCTTGTTAAAACAACGCCGAATCCGGTCAGGAAATTCCTTATAATTGAGAGTCATCCTCTCAGTAGACAGCATTTCCCAAGATAATTCACACAGAAAATATAACTTCTGTGCCATTGATGTAAAAGTGCGTGCAGATTTAATATCCCGTTCCATTTTGTGACGCACTGCATATAGATAAACACGGGAAATATCTATAGGTTTTCCAGCTTCAATCTCCGGTAAAGCTTCAATAATTAAATCAATCATCACCGGACGACGCGCCAAATCTAATAATTGTTGATTGTGAGTAATATAGTCAACAGTTTCCGGTTTAGCTTTAAAACTAATAACTTGTCTAATTTGGTCATCATCTAACTTTTCTAATTCTAAAACCTCAAATTGCGGCGGTTCTCCGGTTAAATTCGCAGTAGAAGCTTTTAACTTAGCATTTAATAAATTGCGTCCTTCCAAAGCTTCCGGGAAATGTTCTGTGCGACAAGTTAAAATCGCTTTTGCGCCAGGAACAACCACCCTAGCAAGCTCCCAAAAATTATTAATCATGGCTTGACGATCTACCCGTGCAGCCATTTCGTCAAAGCCATCAAAAATTAATAATAATTTCCCCATCCGGTTTAGCTGTTCAAAAGCAGAATAATTTACTAAACCAATCTCATGCTTCCGAAAAAAGAACTCAGAAAATAGAGATTCAATCGTTACAGCTTTCGCATAATCTCGCAAAGGAATCACTAAAGGAATACGCGGTAAAGGTGAACCATCTTGTTTAGCCTGACGATATTTTTGTAAAGCCTCCCAAGCATAATGAAAAGCAAACCAAGTTTTACCTGTACCAAATTCCCCTAAAATTGATAAATGTTCCTTAACTTTATCAGCTAACCAATTATTAACATAGCGTTCAATCCAACCGTCTTCTTTACCATAGTGACTAATCCCAATGCGCCGCTTAGTGACTAAATCAACTTCTTCCTTCATACAAGCCAGTGGCACATAATATTTATCTATTCCCTTTTCTATCACCTGGTTTTCTAACCATTCAAAATAGCCACTAAAATCAGCGTCAGCTTCGATTAATTCATCTAACGTATAACAATAAAATCTTGAATCATTGGCTTGTGCAACTTCCTGTCTAGCTAACTTACTAACTCGACGCGGTGCAACTACCCAACCTTCATCAGTTTTATATTTTTCTATCCCTTGTTTAACAGCATTCACATCATGAATACTTGCTTCTCCCTCCACTCCCCGAATAAAAATTCGGTCGTAACCCCGGCGTTTAGGGATATTAATAATCCATTCAAAATATTCAGGTTCTAAAACTTCAGTCGGTTCAAATTTATAACCTAGTGCATTAAACCAATCACGTAAATTTTTAGCTAATTCCGTTTCTCTTGCTACTGGCGACGGTGGTAATAATTGCTGATAACTTTGTGCTAATTGGTTAATTTGCTGTTGAATTGCTGGTAAATTGAGATATTTAACCTGTTCACTAACTTGATTTAAAGTACGTTGTAATTTCTCTATTTTATGGTCTTGTAAAATTTCCGTAGGTGTTCTGGCTTGTTTAGCGACTTCCAGAAATAAACGGGCAAATTCTGCTACTTCCCTATGAGGGTCAATATTTTGCTGTTTAATTTCATCACCAATTGCATAACTGTCAATATAATTATCTAATTCTTGAAAATTGAAATTTTTATTCTGGCTAAATGCCTGTTCAAAATTACTTTGAATTTCTGTTTTTCTAAATAACTCTAAAATAACCTCTGGCTTTCCTAACCCATATTCAATTAATGTATAACGATAAATACATTCAAAATCATTTTGGGGTGCATCCGGTTGCAAGCCAAACTTTCTGAGTATTCTTAATACTGTTTCGTTACGACTAACTTTATCTTGAACACGCTGAACACTCTGACCAACTAATTCACTAATAATGTCATCAATAATAAACATAGTATTTATAGATTTCAAGTAAATGCGAACATCGCGCGGATTAGATCCCCGACTTCTTTAAGAAGTCGGGGATCTGGAAGACGTATTAGTTATTGCTAGTACATCATAATGTTACGTGATTTAACGTAGAGCATCTAAACATAGCGATCGCCTCATCTCCCATCATCGTAAATTTATGTAAAAAAAGCGATCGCAACTGAACATAACTTATCAGGCGATCGCTTCACAAAAATTCACTCAAAGTCCTGAGTTCTGATTAAAAATTCTAGTCCTCAGTCCCTACACATCCTGTTCGCTTAACTCACGAGTGATGTGGTCAAATGGCTCATCCACAAAAGCAGTGCTGCTAACACCCGCAGCTGCTACTTGTTCTTTCACCAAATCCTTAAGAATTTGCACACCGCGAACCGTGGGAGCAATAGGTACACTCAGCGAATTGTAGGTTTCCCGTAGACCTTGCAACACACGCTCATCTAAAACGTTGGTATTACCAGCAACCAGCGCGTATGTAGCGTAGCGCAGGTAGTAGTCCATATCTCGCAAACAAGCTGCATAACGACGAGTTGTATAAGCGTTACCACCAGGACGAATTAACTCTGGTAGTTCTTCAAACAACTTAGCACCAGCTTGCTTCACAAGTGCCGCCGCATTCGAGTTAATTGCAGCCGCAGCTTGTACGCGAGCTGTGCCACTCTCAAAATAAGATTTCAAGCTGTCGATCGCGTTCCGGTCAAAATAACGACCAGTTACGTCATAATTCTTAATTAAGGTTGTTACTGCGTCACGCATTCCTTCTTCTCCCAATCGTTGCTATCGTGGTTTGATATTTATTTGGCCGCACTTACGCACCAGTAAATTTTTGTGCTATCTAGATATAGATTTGGCACAAAAACCATCTATCTATTATTTAAGGATTCTATGTCAAAGTTGACCCCTCTGAGATGAACTTTCCCCCTTTTGTGCAGATGTCGAAAGAAAGGTTAATATTACCTGTAATCCAGATGATCTGTAACAACTACTACAAAACTCTCTAATGTAGAGAATCTACGATATTTCAGGTGTGTCACAACTTTGTTCCGCTCAGTAGGGTTAGGATGCTTTGGCAGATTCTGGTTTGACGTTAAGAAATTGGCAGAGAAGGAGTAACGAATGACAACCCCACAAGAAGTCTTGAAAATGATTCAAGACGAAAACATCCAGATGATTGATTTGAAATTCGTCGATACACTCGGCACTTGGCAGCATTTGACGATGTTCCAAGACCAGATTGACGAAACTTCATTCACTGATGGTGTACCCTTCGACGGTTCCAGCATTCGGGGTTGGAAAGGCATCGAAGAATCAGACATGACAATGGTGCTAGATCCTAACACCGCTTGGATCGACCCATTCATGGCAGAGCCAACATTAAGTATTATTTGTAGCATCAAAGAACCCCGTACTGGCGAATGGTATAACCGTTGCCCAAGGGTTATTGCTCAAAAAGCAGTAGACTACTTAGTTTCTAGTGGTCTTGGTGATACCGCTTTCTTTGGCCCTGAAGCTGAATTCTTCATCTTTGATGATGTCCGCTATGACCAAACTGCCAACGAGGGATACTACCACGTAGATTCAATAGAAGGCCGTTGGAATTTCGGTAGAAAAGAAAGCCCCAACCTCGGTTACAAAACCCGCTTCAAAGAAGGTTACTTCCCAGTTGCGCCAACAGATACTTTCCAAGATATGCGGACAGAAATGCTGTTGACGATGGCAAAACTAGGTGTGCCTATTGAAAAGCATCACCACGAAGTAGCGACCGGCGGTCAGTGTGAATTGGGCTTCCGCTTTGGTAAATTAATCGAAGCGGCTGACTGGTTAATGATCTACAAATACGTGATCAAAAACGTAGCTAACAAATACGGCAGAACCGTTACCTTCATGCCCAAACCTGTGTTTGGTGATAACGGTTCTGGGATGCACACCCACCAGTCGATTTGGAAAGATGGTAAACCTCTGTTTGCCGGCGACAAGTATGCTGGTTTGAGTGACATGGCACTATACTACATTGGTGGTATTCTCAAACACGCACCAGCATTGTTGGCAATCACCAACCCTTCCACCAACTCCTACAAACGTCTAGTACCTGGTTATGAAGCACCTGTAAACTTGGCTTACTCCCAAGGTAATCGTTCTGCTTCTGTGCGTATTCCTCTCTCTGGTACTAACCCCAAAGCCAAGCGTTTAGAGTTCCGTTGTCCAGACGCTACCTCTAACCCTTACTTGGCATTTGCAGCCATGCTGTGTGCTGGTATCGATGGGATCAAGAACAAAATCCATCCCGGTGAACCTTTAGACAAAAATATCTATGAACTCTCTCCAGAAGAACTGGCGAAAGTTCCTTCCACACCTGGTTCTTTAGAATTGGCATTGGAAGCACTGGAAAATGACCACGCTTTCTTAACAGAATCAGGCGTATTCACTGAAGACTTTATCCAAAACTGGATTGATTACAAGCTAGCTAACGAAGTTAAGCAGTTACAATTGCGTCCTCATCCTTATGAGTTCTATCTTTATTACGACGCTTAATTAATACCTGTTTGCAATTATATCCAAACGTGTAAATTTTGCCACCCTATAGGGTGGCTTTTTTGCGTAACAAAGCTAGGATTTGATAACTCCTCGGAGCAAAAATTTAATTTTTTGTTTTAGTGAAATGTACGTTTTTTTGAACACCGCTAGATTTTTTTGTCTTTGTTTTTTAGCTAATTGTTCAACACCCCAACTTGACCAGATTTTACTATCCAAATATTCAAAAAATAAATGTTTTTCTGGATGATTACAGTTATCATGCCACGGTTTTTCATGGGAAGAAAAATGAATAATAAAAGGATGATTAACTAGGTTATTATATTCTTCTTCACTATATGGACTATCTTGCCAAGATTGATATCTAAACAGGTACGGCATCTGATTCCACCTAGAATCAATAGTTTCCCATTGCCCTGCTAAAATTGCATTCATAGCATCTTGGTCATGCCAACGTATATAATTTTTATATTTATCTAAATACTCAAATATTTTTTGACTTGTCGCCTCTTTTCTCCATTTTTTAAGATTCATGACAAGCACACCAGAATTAAAGTATTTGCAGTCTGGAGAAATACCCAATTCTTGATAATTAATCAGTCCTCTAGGAGATGAGACATAGGGCGCACCCATATCTGGGACTGCCAAAAGATAGTTATCATGAATATCGATATTCCATAGTTCTTGCAAACTAGTTCTGACAATTACGTCGCTATCAATGTAAATAGCTTTGCTAATTTCTGGGGGTAAAAGGTCTGGAATTAAAATTCGATAATAAGCAGCAATAGTAATTGCAGAAGATGTTTGTAAGTTTTTGAATTTTGATTTTTTTACTTTCAGCCAGGTAATACTAACTTGCTCTGATTGAAGATTTTGGATAATTCTATTTTTATTAACTCTACTAATACCACCATCAATAATATATAAAGCTAAATGCTGTTCACTCGTAAGATGGGCAACAACTGAACGAGTCGTTGCAGCTAAAGGCATGGAGAAGTTATCATCGGCAGCACAAACTAGACAAATTGAGTTATCCATAAATTCTCAATCTAAAACATACACTCCACAGCTAAGTAAAAATATAAATGGTATTTATTCGTAAAACACCATTATTCTCAGGCATCAGAGGTTATTGATTACTATCGCATAATCTCCAACTAGTAACATCAGTTATGTTCACTAAGTTGAGAACGAGATTGCGTAATTTGTACTTTAGCCTCAGTGTTTTGTCTTTCTGGGGTGTATGTCACGACATCAGGGGAAATAGATTATGGTAGAAATTGTTTCCCCTGCTACTAACGATGATCAATATCTAGCTCATCGTCGCATTACTGCGCCCGTAAATTACTCGTGTAGTCGGGTCAATCTTGCCTTGAATAGGATTCCAATAGTGGGATGCTTCTTCTGTAGGAATACCCATTTCTTGTGCTGCACGCATCAGCATTGATTGTTGACGATTCTTAACTTGCTGATATTGACGCACCATAATCGCACGAGATTTTTCTTGAATAGACATAACACAGCCTCCCTATGGATTTAAAAATATTGGATTAATTTGTTAGTTCTCTATTAATCAATTTAGCAAAAATTCTGTAACATAAACTACCAAATGGCATTTACGTTGTAAATCTTAATATTTTCACAATTTTTATTGACTGTGATTTCATGGGTAGTTGGATAAAACCAGCGTGGAGTAAGCTAATCTCTTGCAATACTCTTTTTGCTGACTATTTACTCTTAAATGCTTACGGGAATACCTATTTCTAGCAATTTTCCCGCCAATAAGTCTGATTTATTCTACAAATAAGTAGATTGTGAATATAAGCACTTGCTTTATGATGCTGATAGCCTATTTTTATATTTAATCGAATTAAATAGGAAAGCGGTCTAGTACAGCGCGGCGTAAATAGCGCAAAGTTGAGCCACTGCGTTGCCGGGGTTCGCCCGGTTGTAGCAAGTGGCGTGGCGGTGTCGGTTTCCGTCCCGCCAAACTTTGTAAGAGAAAGCTACCATTTTAAACAAGTAAAAGCCTTGAGATACCAAACTTTTGACTTTTGACTTACCCTCCGTGTTCGCTCTTCTCTACGTTTCCTTCTCTTTAGAGACGCTACCGCGTTCACGTAGTGTTCCGTAAAGCCTGCGGCATAGCTACGCTTAGGCCGCAGCCTCTCTTAGAGAAGGAAACGCGCAGCGTGTCGTAGACAGAGGCTGTGCTAAAGCGTTCTCGTAGAGTAGCAGCTTTCGCTATGACTTCCGCCTTGCGGTAAATTCCCGTCTAGTTTTTCCCAAGTCCAAAACTTTCTAGGACAGTGTAAATAGTGGTGTTTTTTAATGAAAAAGATACTGAAATACCTGAGTTTAGGGCTGTTATCTACATTTTTAACCGCAACCCCTGGATTCGGTGCTGAACGCATCAGTTTTTTTTACCCTATCTTTGGAGAATTGTCCTTACCTGTTGATTCTTTAGAAACTTTCGCGAAGGAAGGCAGAATAGACGATGATTTCAAATTCTATGCCCAGCGTGCCACACCTGAACAATTAGCTCAACTGCGGGAACTACTTCAGATACGTTTTAATGTCACTCCTACTCTCGTATCTCAAGTTACTTACTCACCAGTTGGAGAAGAGGTGTTGCAAAGGCTAGGAGAATTACTTTTAACTGATTCTCGCAGAAATGGCTTTTATGCTTTGCGTGCTGCTTTAATTTTGTCGGCTGCTTCTCCAGATGGCTTATCGCTTGTTAATGTGCTGCGGAAGTTTCCTAGCAAGAGTGTGCGGCTTAATTATACAGAGGGGGTGAAGATAGTCGATCAATTGTCACAATTACTCAAAACTAGGGATAAGGTTGTATCTTTTCTACAAAAGGAAGCTCTAACGCAGTCTCTTACTTCCCAATCGGATTTTTCGCAGTTACCAGATTTAAGAGAGCCTGGAAAATTTCGTTGGCAAGCAACCAGGTTTAATTTAAATGATGTAACACGAAACCGCCTTCTCCCACTGGATTTATACTTACCTACAACTAGCCAAGAGAATGGTACTCAGCCACCTTTTCCTCTAATTGTTATTTCTCATGGTGTCGCTTCAGACCGCTACACTTTTGCCTACCTAGCTCAACATTTAGCATCTTACGGTTTTGCTGTCGCCGTTCTAGAACATCCCGGTAGTAACGCTAGACGTTTTCAGCAATACTTTGCAGGTTTGGCAGAACCACCAGAACCAAGAGAATTTCTTGATAGACCTCTAGATGTCAAGTTTTTGTTAGATGAACTCCAGCTGATGGAAAAGTCTGATCCCAAGCTGAAGGGAAAACTTAACTTTGAGCAAATAGGGGCAATTGGTCAATCTTTTGGAGGTTACACTGTTTTAGCCTTAGCAGGGGCTGAGATAAACTTTGACCAACTCAAGCAAAATTGTCTACCTGATAATTCAAATTTGAATTTATCACTGATTTTGCAGTGTCAAGCAACTCAGTTGTTCCTAGAAAAAGATGCGTTGCAAGATAATCGGATCAAGGCCATCATTTCGATTAATCCTATTAATAGTGCTATTTTCGGTGAAAGTGGCATTAGTCAAATACAAGTTCCTGTCATGCTCATGGCGGGTAGTCAAGATATTTTTGCTCCTCCTGTACCAGAACAGATTCGCCCCTTTACTTGGTTACCCAATCCAAATAAATACTTAGTTTTAATAGAAAATGCTACCCATTTCTCCTTTATAGGAGAATCTCCTAATGAAAGTAATGTTTTACCTGTCCCAACCGGATTGTTAGGCCCTGAGCGTACTGTTGCTTATTCCTATCTCAATGCTTTAAGTGTGGCTTTTTTAGAAGCAAATCTACTCAATCGTCCTGAATCCCGTGTCTATTTGCAGCCTTCCTATGCCCAATATATTAGTCAACCTCCTCTTAATCTCAGTCTTTTACAGTCGTTAACTACAGAGGAGCTAAATCAAGCTGTGAATAGGTGATAGGTGACAGGGGACAGGTGACAGGGTAGACAAGGTAAAAAGCATTATGACTAATGAATGAATAAATAGTAATTAGTAATTACTATATTCAGTACAATTGCTGACGACAATTTGAGCAATACTGTTCCTAACAAATATGTCTTTTTAATGTCTTTTCTATGTTTTTTATATGACAATTTTTTATTTTTTATAATCTAAATATCAATTGTCAGGGGATCACGATATTCATTGGGTAGTATTCATAAAAACTTATTGCATATTCAGTAGTTTATATATAGCGTTGTAAACAAGTATTAAGAAATACTTATTAAAAAAGATTGCAAGTCCTTGATTTAATTGCTAACGTGTGTAGTGACAAGGATGCTGATGAACGCTCTGATTAAGGAGAGGTAAAACCTATGAGCTATATCTACTCAGCCAATTGCGGGAACAATTGATTTGCAATCTGCAATCTGCAATCCATGAACAATGCAGATTAATCCAAAGATATGTCGTTGCTACAGGCTAATTGGTGTTCTGACTGGACATTCAACTAATTATTTGTCTTCCCTGGTGTTGAGGTTTGTGCTGATTAATTAATGACGAACTGGGGTAAGAATCAGAATTTGGAGGTAAAAATCCATGAATATTCAAGGCAAAGTTGCTCTAATTACAGGGGCTTCCCGTGGGATTGGGCGAGCGATCGCTATAGAATTAGCAGAACAAGGAATACAACGATTGATTTTAGTGGCACGCGATCGCCAAAAGTTAAGAGAATTAGCTCAAGAAATCGAGGCGATGGGTGTTCAAGCTACAACACTAGCAATTGATTTAACGCAAGCGACAGAGGTAAATATTGCCATAGCTCAACTGTGGCGGTCTTACGGGCCAATTCACCTACTGGTTAACTGTGCAGGGGTAGCTTACCAAAACTCCTTTTTGCGTTCCAAACTCCCCCAAGTCCAAGAAGAACTCTCTGTAAATCTATTGGGAATGTATACCCTCACCAGTCTCATAGCCAAACGCATGGTTAGCCAAAGACAGGGGACAATTATCAATGTTTCCAGCTTAATGGGGAAAGTAGCTGCACCGACAATGGCGACGTATTCAGCAACGAAGTTTGCCATTTTAGGCTTTACCCAAGCTTTGCGCCAAGAACTAGCAGAGTACAACATCCAAGTAAAAGCCTTATTACCCACCCTCACCGACACAGACATGGTGCGCGACTTGCAACTATTTCGCTGGGTGATCCCCATGACTCCGCAGCAAGTAGCCAAAGCACTGGTCATAGGACTAGAAAAAGATGCTCCAGAAATTCTAGTAGGATGGCAAAGTCATCTAGCTGTGTGGTGTCAACGTTTAGCACCGTGGTTGCTGGAGTTAATTTTAAAAATCGCCGCACCACCAAAACCACAAACACTAGAAAAACCCAGCTTATTCACCAGAATCCAGCGTTTTAGTGATTTCCTCTTTTCCAGAAATATGCTTGCTTTCGTCTCTCCACGGAAGTTATAAGATCAACTCTCATCCTCTCTGCGCCTGAAGCATGAGAAAAATCATGTAATTTGGTATCACGCCTATCCAAAATTGGCTTGCAGTTAGATAATTAGGTATTCTTTGTTTCGGAGTCATCAGCAATGCTGGATTTTCCTACCACCCTTCCATCAGAAAAAATTGATGACTTACCGAACATTTCCGGTTGGGAAGCAGAGGTGACAAGAGTTGTTAACCATGATGCGCTTGTATTTTTACCAACAACCAACCTCAAGTTAGAAAATATCAATGCAGTATTTGCGATCGCTTTACATATGCACCAACCGACGATCCCGGCTGGTCATGATGGTAAACTCATCAGTAATCTGCAATATATGTTTGAACATCCCCAGGAAGGGGACAACCACAACGCCGCACCTTTTGCTTATTGTTACAGCCGCATGGGGGATTTTATTCCCGAACTGGTAAATCAAGGTTGCAATCCCCGTGTCATGCTCGATTACTCTGGTAATCTGCTGTGGGGACTCAGCCAAATGGGACGCAACGATATTATAGACAACCTCAAGCGCATTACTTGCGATCGCACCTATCAACCCTATGTAGAATGGCTGGGGACAATGTGGGGTCATGCTGTTATACCATCTACTCCCATCCCAGACATTAAATTGCATATATTGGCATGGCAACAGCATTTTGCAGCAATTTTTGGCTGGGAAGCATTAGCGCGAGTTAAAGGATTTTCTCCGCCAGAAATGCACCTACCAAACCACCCAGATACTTTATTTGCATTTATCAAAGCACTCAAAGAATGTGGCTATCGTTGGCTATTAGTGCAAGAACATTCTGTAGAAACCATTGATGGTCAATCTCTGAATAATAAACATTTACCACATCGCTTAGTTGCTCGCAATTCCCACGGCGAAACCATTAGTATTACTGCCTTAATTAAAACCCAAGGTTCAGATACAAAATTAGTCGCTCAGATGCAACCTTATTATGAAGCCAAAACCCTATCTCCACAAAAATTAGGAAACGTATTAATACCACCAATAGTGAGTCAAATTGGTGATGGTGAAAACGGCGGCGTAATGATGAATGAATTCCCTAGTGCTTTTAAACAAGCTTGGGGGGATATGGTAAATAACGGCGGCGGTAAATCGGGAACTGTGGGAGTGTGCGGCACAGAATATTTAGAATTAATCGCCTATGCTGGTTGTAAATTAGAAGACTTCCCGGAGTGTCAACCAGTAGGACAACACCAAATATGGCAAAGAGTCAACCCAGAAAATTGTCAAACTGAAGCTGTAGAAAATGCCATCCAAGAATTAAAACAAATTAATCCAAATTTTCACATGGATGGAGCATCTTGGACGAATCATATTAGTTGGGTAAAAGGATATGAAAATGTCTTATCTCCCATGTATGAATTAAGCAGTTTATTTCATCAAAAATTTGATAATTTACTACTGAATAATCCAGAAGAATCTATTACACAAACATCTGAATACCGTCAAGCACTAGTACACAATCTTTTACTACAAACAAGTTGCTTCCGCTATTGGGGACAAGGAATGTGGACAGACTATGCGCGTGAAATTTACCAACGTGGACTTAAATTCCTCTAAATAGGGCTTGCTGAATCAACCGAAAAGCTGGATTAATAGGGAGTTAGTGAAATTGCAATAGATCCGGTTTATGGTTTGAATATCTAAGAATAATTGTTTCAATCCCTGATAGGGAGTTAGTGAAATTGCAATCAATACAAAATGTTCCCAAGGTTTACTGCCAAGTGTTTCAATCCCTGATAGGGAGTTAGTGAAATTGCAATTTGACAAGCAATTATTAGTTTCTTCTGGTGTACAGTTTCAATCCCTGATAGGGAGTTAGTGAAATTGCAATTATCCAGTACCACAGGTATAGAGATGGCAGGTAAAGTTTCAATCCCTGATAGGGAGTTAGTGAAATTGCAATGCTAGGGAAGTGTGAACAATTCGCTGGGCAAAGAAGGTTTCAATCCCTGATAGGGAGTTAGTGAAATTGCAATTTTTGATTTGCACATGGCCGCCTGTGAAGGAGAAATCAAGTTTCAATCCCTGATAGGGAGTTAGTGAAATTGCAATCAAGTAAAGCCCCAAGCGGGAAACCCGCTCAGAGCGTTTCAATCCCTGATAGGGAGTTAGTGAAATTGCAATGGTAGATTATATAATTTGCGATCGCACTCAGTACGTTTCAATCCCTGATAGGGAGTTAGTGAAATTGCAATGCCAACCTTGGTCGTTTGCTATTGCTAACGAGGGTTTCAATCCCTGATAGGGAGTTAGTGAAATTGCAATTCTGGGACTGGCTGCCGGATGGCCCGTGGAAAATTGTTTCAATCCCTGATAGGGAGTTAGTGAAATTGCAATTAGCTCCTCATTTGCCCATTTTAAGGGATTAGCTGTTTCAATCCCTGATAGGGAGTTAGTGAAATTGCAATTTGCTCCCCAGAGGCAGATGCCACGCAGTACAGTGTTTCAATCCCTGATAGGGAGTTAGTGAAATTGCAATAACGATGGCGGACTATCGCCTGTAATGGATGGCGTAAGACTAAAGTTTCAATCCCTGATAGGGAGTTAGTGAAATTGCAATATTTACGTAAGTGTTGTGATGGCTGGCAAAATATGTTTCAATCCCTGATAGGGAGTTAGTGAAATTGCAATACAAACAGTTTATCTGTGCGTTGGCACAAAATGTTTCAATCCCTGATAGGGAGTTAGTGAAATTGCAATCTCGTATGCTCCCAGGTTGTCGGGGGCGAAGCTGTTTCAATCCCTGATAGGGAGTTAGTGAAATTGCAATCTTATTGCGAGGTTCGCGGATTACATCTAGATACAAGTTTCAATCCCTGATAGGGAGTTAGTGAAATTGCAATGATGTGGTTAGGAGTCCATACCAATCAGAGGTAATGTTTCAATCCCTGATAGGGAGTTAGTGAAATTGCAATTTAGTCCCTGGCACTGCTTTCGCTCAGACTACTACTGTTTCAATCCCTGATAGGGAGTTAGTGAAATTGCAATAGCGGTAGCTGAAAACCCGCTCTGTATTAGATTTTCAAGGTTCGGATGCGCGAATGCGACAATCATAGTATAAACCATATTAATGAAATTGGGTACAAATGGCTGAAATCCAGTCCAGATAAGACGCGCGGGTATTTAAGTGATTAGTATTACTTCAAAGTATTGTACTAAGTGGAATTCAGCCATTATTTTGCCAATTGAATTTTTAACACCCACCCATCCGCGCTTTCAGCGAAGAAAATGGGTTCATAGCCGTTTGTTAATCAGCACTTGCTTCAAGTATCGGTAGATGTGTGCAAAAAAGCTATATGCCAACCTGCGATCGCCTCTAACACTGCGCGGAGTGCGATGGCGAACCCGCCCACAGTAGGGGTTCAGATACGCTGGGCGGTTATGCGATCGCTTTTTTCCTCTCAGAAAATGCCCCAAGATAAGTAGTTGTGATTACAGTCATCCACTATTTTTTGTCAAGTCCTATTGACACTTTGTAACAATTTTGTTAAATTAGTTTACATAGAGTAACAAATACAGGAAAAGATTATGTATACCACCGTTAACGAAAGCGGCATTTTAAATAACTACGCAACAGAACCCAAGATGTATTACGCTACCTACCCCAACCAAGCGCAACAACGTCAATATGCTTTACAGGCTGCGTTTGCTACATTGCTCGTCACAACTTTAGTTTTGGTTGCTTTGGGCATTAGCTAAGATTTTTAGATTTCGGTATCGCTGTATCTCATCGTAATTCGGACTTCTCCTGTCAACCTCGGTTAGTTTCGCCGGGGTTTTTTGCTGCGATTGAGACGAGTGATCACTACAACTTCGGTAAAATTTCTGCTAGCAAATGTCCAGGGACTTTAGATAAAGCCAAATTTTGTCCTTGGATACCTAATTCATTGTGAAAAGCACGCACTGTTTTCACCACATAAGCGAAAGTCGTTTGATAAGCTTCCGGTTGTTTGCTCAAACCATTTAAAGCTAGCAAATGATTATCTAATGCAGCTTCTAGATGTTGCGATCGCACTGCTTTATCCCCATTAAAAGTATTATCAGTAACTAACTGATAATGGGCAAGTCCCAGATTATTGTGAGTAGCAAATAAATCAAAACTTAAAGCCGAACTACCGAGAGAATTAGCTAAAGCAACGGCTTCCTCATAAGCATGAATACATAGTTGCAGTAACTTTTGCCTTGCTTCTTTAGGAGTCTGAGCAAAGTTCGCCAAATGCCAATAAGCTGTACCCAGATTATTTTGTGTCGCAGCACAAGCACTAGGAACATGAGCCGGAGTCCGATATTTTAACGCTTCATTGTAAACATCAATCGCCAACTGGAGATTTTCCCCTGGTTGTTCATACTGAGCCAAATTCCAGTAGGCTGTACCGATGTTATTTTGAATCATTCCATACTTAAGCGGTTCGGCTTGAGGATTGTAAAGAGCTAGTGCTTCTTGATAAGCTGCGATCGCTTTCTTTAAATGTACAACGGGTTGATTATATTGTGCTAAATGCCAGTAAGCAGTACCTAAATTATTTTGGCAAGCCGCATACTTCAAAGGATCTGATTCTACCGTTCTGTGACGCAAAGCTTCACCATAAGCTACAACTGCTTCTTGCCAATTCTCCGCCGGACTAGCAAACTTTGCTAAATCACCATAGGCTGTCCCCAAATTATTTTGTATCCGTGCATAAGTATCTAAATGCGTCTCTGGGGAAATCATTTTTAAAGCCAATTGATAAAATTCAATCCCCTGTTCTATGTAAGTTTTCCCCTCTTCTACATTGGGTGGCGTGCGAGACAACATCCAATAGAGTGTACCTAAATCATTTAAAGTATCTGGCATCTGTGGCGAATTTTCATCGTAAGTAATTGCCTCTTGATAAGCAATAATTGCCACCATTAAGTTCTCTAAAGTTGGCTGTCCCTGCTCAATATGCAGGCGATAAAGATTACCCAATTGGTGATAAGCAGCCGCTAGCATTTCCCCAGAAGCTTTTTGTGAGTGTAGTTTTTCAATCTCCAAAAGCAGTTCTTTTACTTGCCACTCATCTTCACTCTCTAGATTTGTTATTGTTTTAATTGTTGCTAATATTAGGTCTATCAACTCTTGACTCACATGAGACAATGCCGATAGTGATGAGTTATCAACTTGATTAGACCTAATTTCTGGTTGTTTTTGCTGATTAGTTAATTCTTGGGCAATTGAGTCGGAAGAATCATCTTTTAAATTTGTGTGATTAGCTAGTGTTTGTCCTGGGAAGTCCAGACCCTCCCTAAACTCAAGTTCTGTTCCGGCTGTAGTTGTAACTTCTTTTTCTATAGCTAAATCATCTAAGATAGATTTTTCCAGTTTTTCTAAGTTTAAACTCTTAGAACTGGGAAAACGTTCTGGATGAGATGTATTTTGTGTTGTGGGTGTGGGTTCTCCCGCAAATACAAACACACCAGTCCGCCAACGCCAAAACTGTGGTGCTGACTGTTGAATAGCCAATAACCAAGGACGCGATACCCACAACAGCACACTAGATTCTAGAAATCGGCTCGATTCCTGAGCAGAAAAATACTCTTCGCTTAAGCGTAAAAAATGTAAAAATAACCGTTGACTCGCCACTGATTGTTTAGTCAACTGTTCCACACCCACAATTTGAAATGTCGGTATTGGTAAAGGCCTTCCTGGAGCATCCTTCGATGCGCCTACTACTGGTGGTGGATAATCATGCAGCCATTGATTAATTTGTTCTATAGGATTTGGCTCATTTAAATTTAAGCGCAATGTAACTAATCGAGGATAAGCCGGTGTGCTGCTTTCCTGTCCATCAGCTGGCTGATATAGAACTTGCCCCACTGGATAAGCCAAAGTAGAATGCAATCGGGCAGCTACTTGATTTCGTAAGTGTAAATCATCACATACAGCCAAGAAAATCTGTCGCCGTAAACCAAGACTCAGGGCAAGTTTTAGGCGATGATATACTTGCCGATTCCAAGCAGAATTATCGGAGTGTGCAGTATCATTCACGCTCATGAAAGCTCAATGGCCAAGGTACAACCAAAATTAGTTTAAACTCTCTACAGGGTGCATCAAAGCAGTATTAATGTCTAAACTATGACTATGAACAAGTGGATATTACGACAATCAGGATAAAAATATACTAAATTTTCTACTTTTTATCTTGATTTGTTAAGTTTTTATGAATTTACTTGTATAAAATAGTTATTTACTATAAAGAAAACAATCTTAACAAAAAATAAAAAAGCAGGCTTCTAGAGAAAGAAACCTGAAATAGAGACAAAAGACAAGTTTTCAATCAAATTTTGTCTTTTCAACTGACATGAGAAACAGAGAAGGCGACAAAAATTAAACCACCAACCAAAATCGCGGCAGCAGCTCCTAAAATGATGTAGTTTCGCTTCTGTGTGGCTGTAGGAGGTTCTGCTTGATAAACCTTTGGCTCTTGGGCAAAATTATTTAAAAGTCCGCCTTCTTCGTTGGTATAGGGCATGAATGATTTCCTTGCGCTAAATCTTTTATCTAATCTTATAAAGATATATATCTAATGCTCATCGAATCAGATACAAATCGTTACATGGCACAGAAAAAGGTCAAAAGTCAAAAAATTATTTCTTGTCACCTGTCCCTAACTAACTGTCCCAGTCAAAGGAGAACTAGCACTGGCATAGTTTTTGATGGGCATTCGTCCAGCGATGTAGGCGAGACGACCGGCGATCGCAGCTAAATTCATGGCGCGTGCCATTGCTACGGGATTTTGAGCTAATGCGATCGCGCTATTAATTAACAACGCATCTGCCCCTAATTCCATTGCTTGCGCCGCTTCTGAAGGTGCGCCAATACCAGCGTCTACAACTACAGGTATTTTGGCATTTTCAATAATAATCTGAATATTCGCGGTTGTTTTTAACCCTTGTCCCGAACCAATGGGAGAGGCTAAAGGCATGACAGTCGCACAGCCCGCCTCTTCTAAGCGTTTGGCTAGCATGGGGTCAGCGTTAATATAGGGCAACACCGCAAAACCTTCTTTTACCAGTTGTTCGGCGGCTTGGAGTGTGCCAATTGGATCAGGTAGTAAATATTTCGGGTCTGGGATAACTTCTAACTTGACAAAATTATTATCTTCCTGTCCCAATAGCTTCGCCATTTCTCGCCCCAAACGCGCCACCCGAATCGCTTCTTCTGCGGTTTGACAACCTGCTGTATTCGGCAACATCCAGATTTTTGACCAATCTAATGCTTCCGCTAAACCTTCATGTCCCGGTGCTTTAGTTTGTACCCGGCGCACTGCTACTGTGACTATTTGGCAACCGCTAGCCTCTACACTTTGCTGCATATCTTCAATGCTGCGATATTTGCCTGTGCCGGTCATTAAACGGGAATGGAAGGTTTTGCCAGCGATTATGAGTGCTGAGTCCTGAGTGAGTGCTGTTAGCGGTAGTGGGGCGTTTAGCCCGTCCTGAGTGCTGAGTAATGAGTAATGAGTGGGGAGTTCTGAGTGCTGAGTCCTAAGTTCTGAGTCTTGAGTGGGGAGTGAGGGGTGGATACGCATTGTGGTAGGGGTAGATGGCTGTTTTTGACAGCGTGAATAGTGGAAATGGTTCAGGAGAGGGTCAGATTTTTGTTCCCAGACTAAATCAGCAATGAGTTGGGCGGTGATGGGTGCAAGTAAGATACCGTTGCGGTAATGACCTGTAGCCAAGGTGAGATTTGCACAGTGGCTAGTTCCTAAGAGGGGTGATTCATCAGGCGTTTCGGGGCGAAATCCCCACCAAAATTCTTGAATCGGATAGTCCTGTAATTGCGGATATAAGCGAATTGCTCCTTGGAGTAACTTTTGAATGCCCGCCGGGGTGTTATGGGGAGTAAATCCCACATCTTCGCTAGTTGCTCCAATAATAATAGAACGATTACGCCTGGGTACGATGTAAGTATTCTCTCCAAATAACACACGCTTTAAGGGCAGTTCTGGGACAAACTCAGGGACTCTTACACGCAACATTTGCCCTTTGCGGGGAAATACGGGCAATGGTATTAATTCATTTGCCCAAGCACCCGTAGCCAAAACATAATGGTCAGCGCGAATTACTCCTGTGTTGCTTTGAACACCTACAACCTGTCCCTGTTGCTGTAGGAAGGCTTCGACTGCAATACCATCCTTGAGTTCCACACCCAAAGACTCAGCCGCCGCCCGCAATACACGAACTAAAGCCCGATTATCAACTTGGGCATCCTCTGGATACCACCAACCACCAACTACATCTGTTCCCAATCCTGGCTGATATTGATGGATAGCAGTTTGGTCTAACCAGTATGCAGGCGAATTTTCCTTCCGCCCCTGCGCCTCTGCTCCCCTAGCCCCCTGCTGTTCATAAACCGGTGCTAAAATCCCACAAGCCCAGTAGCCAGTATTTAAACCTGTTAAATCTTCTAGTTTTTGCGTCCAGTCTGGATATAATGAGCGCGATCGCCTACACAGAGACTTCATAGACTCATCGGTGATTTGCTCTGCATCTGGGGCTAACATCCCGGCGGCGGCGTGGGAAGCAGCAGCTTGAAAATCACGACAAAGCACGGTGACATTCTTTGCCCCGCGCAACTTCAACTCAACGGCGATCGCCAAACCAATAACGCCGCCACCAATAATTACGATCTCACTAGTCATTAGTCATTGATCATCAGCTATTTACTGTTACTAAGCTAAAGCATCTCTAGTTTGCATATGATGAATGCTCCTAACTCTTGTGGGGTGGGCATCTTGCCCGCCCTAGTTATGCAAGTTAAATGTCTAACAGCTTACATAACTAATGAATCATAACTCTTAATTATATCATGTTACGACCGAATAAATTCGGTCATTCGCTTATATCCCCCGATTAAAAATACGGGGGCTTTACGCATCACGCTCGTAAAAGCAGAAGAGGCGTTCAGCTTTGTCGTTCCCGCATAGTGGAGTAGGGGATACAAGGGAGAAGAGACGTTTTTACCCCAATCCCCAATCCCCAGCCTTTCAATGAGTGGATTTTAGATTATTCAATCCAAAATCTAAAATCTAAAATTCCTAGTCCCCAATCCCCAATCCCCAATTACCACAAAGCGCGAATAGGTTCTCGATTTGTGTTACTGGATGAAGTATTTTCTGAAGTATTGTTATCGTCAGAAGATGAAAATGATTCGTTGGTAGCGTTGCTTTGAGCTACGCTTGTCCGGCTTGTAGATCGCCGATCCTCTTGGGTAACATTGCCTCTCTCTTCACTAGCATTGTCACTAGCATTGTCATTTGTGTTGAAATCTTCTTGGGCTACATTATTTCTGTTTTCAGATGTAGTAGTATTACTTCCACTTTTATTTGGTGCGGAGCTATTAACATTAATGTTGGCTGGTAGAACTTTTGAGGCTTTATCACCTGGGGTATTGCTACTAACTTTTTGTCCTTCACCCATAGGAAAGTTAATGCCTAGCAATGTACCCATTAAAATCGCCAAGCCTCCAGCCATCAAAACTAGCGGTGTCCATCTGCCCATCTTGATTTTCTCCTTTTTTACCTAACCTTCTGTTTGCCACACGATTTGAGAACCTTGACCCCAAAATCCGTCAAATTTAGTTACTTTTACATCGCCTAGTACTTGAGTCTGACAGGCTAAACGCAGGTCTTTTGTAGGAGAATGGGGAGGAAGCGAACGCCGCGTTTGATCACGCCAATTCGCTACTGACACCTCACCTTCTACTTTGACCGCACAGGTTCCACAACTACCAATTCCTCGACAGTTTATTAGCCTAGCACCGCCATTGTAGAGGTCAATACCATTTTTTAGCAGAATTTCGCGTAAATTAGCTCCGCTATTACACTCAATTGTCCTACCCTGAGCTAGTACCCTAGGCATATTCTAATAACCAAATAGACTTTTTGTTGTATCTTTGCACATTGCCTTTAAAGTTGTATCCACCAGTATTAGTCTTATGACCACAAATCCCTCACCCCATATTTGGCTTTATGACACCACGCTACGGGATGGCACTCAGCGCGAAGGGTTATCAGTTTCCATAGAAGACAAGCTACGTATTGCTTATAGACTTGACCAATTAGGAGTTCCGTTTATTGAAGGTGGTTGGCCTGGGGCTAACCCTAAGGATGTTAAATTTTTCTGGCAACTCCAAGAGAATCCGCTTAAACAATCAGAAATTGTGGCATTTTGTTCAACTCGTCGTCCTCATACTACTGCCGCCGATGAACCAATGTTGCAAGCCATTCTGACTGCGGGGACTCGCTGGGTGACAATCTTCGGCAAATCGTGGGATTTACACGTCACATCAGGTCTAAAAACAACTTTAGAAGAAAATCTGGCGATGATCCGCGATACTATCGAGTTTTTTCGCGCTCAAGGGCGACGGGTAATTTACGATGCTGAACACTGGTTTGATGGCTACAAGCATAATCAAGAGTATGCTTTACAGACATTAGAGGCAGCAATGGCAGCTGGTGCTGAATGGTTAGTCCTCTGTGACACTAATGGCGGGACTTTACCTCATGAGGTTAGTCAAGTTGTGCAAGATGTAGTTAATTCAGTGCTGAGTTCTGAGTACCGAGTTACGAGTGGGGAATCTCACTCAAAACTCAGCACTCAGGACCGGCTAAACGCCGCGCTACCGCTAACAGAACTACGTCATGCCCAGTCCCCAATTCCCCAAATCGGTATTCATACTCATAATGATTCAGATACAGCGATCGCCAATGCCTTGGCAGCAGTTATGGCAGGGGCAACAATGGTACAAGGTACAATTAACGGTTACGGTGAACGATGTGGCAATGCTAACCTATGTTCACTCATTCCTAATTTACAGCTGAAACTGGGTTACAGTTGTATCCCTGAACACCAGCTGCATCAACTTGCAGAAGCTAGTCGTTTTGTCAGTGAAGTAGTTAACTTAGCCCCTGATGAACACGCGCCCTTTGTAGGACGTTCGGCTTTTGCCCATAAAGGTGGTATTCATGTCTCAGCTGTGGAACGGAATCCGCTTACTTACGAACATATTCAGCCGGAACAGGTGGGGAATCGTCGCCGCATTGTAATTTCTGAACAGTCAGGTATCAGTAATGTGTTAGCTAAGGCTCGTACTTTGGGCATCGAACTTGACAAGCAATCCCCAGAGGCTAGGCAAATTCTCCAGCGTCTCAAAGAATTGGAAAGTGAAGGATATCAATTTGAGGCAGCAGAGGCTAGTTTTGCTCTATTAGTGTACGAAGCTTTAGGCGATCGCCAGAAATTTTTTGAAATTAAGGGTTTCCAAGTCCACTGTGACTTAGTGGAGGGGAACGAAGCTAGTAACGCTCTCGCTACAGTGAAATTAGCTGTGAATGGTGAAAATAAACTAGAAGCCGCCGAAGGAAATGGGCCTGTCGCAGCGTTAGATGCAGCTTTACGCAAAGCTTTGATGAATTTCTATCCGCAAATTGCTAATTTTGAGCTAACAGATTACAAAGTGCGGATTCTCAATGGACATCGAGGAACAGCATCAAAAACTCGTGTTCTAGTGGAATCTGGTAATGGTTCTCAACGCTGGACGACTATAGGAGTTTCGACAAATATTTTGGCAGCCTCCTATCAAGCCGTTGTCGAGGGCTTGGAGTATGGCTTGTTACAAGACGTGATGCGTCAAGCCCCTGTCATTTATGCGGGAAATAAGCGAATAGGTTGAATTGACGAGATTAGCTGCTGGAAAGGAATTTGAAGCACAAATTCCATTTCTAGTGGTGCGCCACCAGCCGAAAATTTTCAATATTTACTTAAATATTAGGAGATCAGCTACGCTGGGCGGTTACGCCATCGCAACTCCAGCCATGAGCAAATAAAACCCAACATCTAGATTAATGCTGGGTTTAACTCTATTCAACCAACCTGATTATCTGGCGGTACTGCCCCCGGTGGTGCTTCTGCTGGGGGAGCTAACACCGCATCTGGGGCAATTTCTTCCACAGGGATTGGTGTTTTCGCCTCAGTCTCATCATGTGCTTGAGCGGCTTCCACCAGTTCAGGGGATGGGGGATGGGGTGGAATGACTTCTGGCACAGTTGCTGCTTGAGGTTCAGTTTCTGTAATGACAGATGTCTCTGTTGGCTGTTCTGGTGCAACAGTTGGGGACTCAGATTCAGATTCAGTAGTAACAGACTCTTGGACTGGTGTTTCTGTTTTGTCGATAATTACCACAGCAGGCGGTTCTGTCGTCTGTGGTTGGGGTGTTGTGGTTTTCGGACTAGACGGCTGTTGGACTTTGTTTTTCAATCCGCCGAAAATACCGCCTATACCTTGCTGCAATTGAGTCAAACGCTGCGGTAAAGACAACTTATTTGCCTGTTCTTGCAATGTAGTTTTCACCGCCTCAGAACTAGGTACTGGAGTTTGCTGTAGCAGTGGAGTCAACTGGCGACGTAACGAGAGAGTTTGCCAGCCAAACCAAACCAAAAGAGCCACACTAGCAACATGACCCAATAAAAGCCCACCAGAAATGCGCGGGGCAAACACCCATAAAACTAGAGCATAGAAAAGTCCTACACCACTCCAAATAAAATCATTCTTGCGGTGGATTTCTGGGAAAAAGAAAGCTGATAAGTAGATAGCTAAACTACCAAGCCCGACCACCAAAGCTAGGACATTTGCCAGCATTTTTTGGTTACTCCTTTTATGAGGGACTGGGTACTGGGGACTGGGGATTGGTTACTGGGTATGGGGCATTGGGCATAAATTAAAGTCAAAAGATTCTTTTGCCTTTTACCGTCTTACTTCCTGGTCTTCCTAGTCCCTAGTCCCTAATCTCCAGTCCCTAATTTCGCAAATTTTACAAGTTAATTGTAGATTTAGATACAAATTAAAACTATTGAACGGTGTTAACAGTGAGCTTTTATTGTTTAGATTAACTCTTAATGTCTTCTTTAGGGGAGAAGAGAAAAACTCAGACTACCCTTAAAGATGAAAGAACCTGCAAGAGTTAGCCAAACATAGTTTATGACACTACAAAGCTTTGGTGTGATTGGTTTAGCCGTTATGGGCGAGAACATCGCTCTAAACGTTGAGCGTAATGGCTTTCCAATTGCAGTTTACAATCGCTCCAGAGAAAAAACCGATGCTTTCATGGCACAGCGTGCCGGAGGCCGCAACGTTAAAGCCGCTTTTACCTTAGAAGAATTCGTTGCCGCATTGGAACGTCCCCGCAAAATTCTTGTCATGGTACAAGCTGGTAAACCCGTTGATGCGGTGATTCAGCAGCTCAAACCCCTGCTAGATGAAGGCGATATCATTATCGACGGTGGTAACTCTTGGTATGAAGATACCCAACGACGCACTCAAGAATTAGAACCCCTTGGTTTACGATTTCTCGGTATGGGTGTCAGTGGTGGTGAAGAAGGTGCGCTGAATGGCCCTTCACTGATGCCTGGTGGTACACAAAGCTCTTACGAGTATCTGTCCCCAATTTTTAACAAAATTGCGGCTCAAGTCGATGACGGCCCTTGTGTAACCTATGTTGGCCCTGGTGGTGCTGGTCACTATGTCAAAATGGTACACAATGGTATTGAGTACGGCGATATGCAGTTAATTGCAGAAGCCTACGACTTGCTGAAGAATGCTGGTGGGCTAGACGCAAAACAGCTACACGAGGTATTCACTGAGTGGAACACCACCGACGAACTCAATTCTTTCTTGATTGAAATTACAGCCAATATCTTCCCCTACGTTGACCCAGAAACCAAGTTACCTCTAGTTGATTTGATTGTTGACGCAGCAGGTCAAAAGGGAACTGGACGCTGGACTGTACAAACTGCTTTGGAATTGGGTGTTTCTATTCCCACCATCACAGCAGCTGTAAATGCTCGGATTATCTCTTCCATTCGCGATGAACGGATTGCCGCATCTAAGCAGCTGACTGGCCCTAGTGGTAAGTATGATGGCTCTACCAAGGAGTTTATCAACAAGGTACGGGATGCTCTGTATTGTTCCAAGATTTGCTCTTATGCTCAAGGGATGGCATTGCTATCTACAGCATCAGCAACATTTAACTGGAATTTGAATCTGAGTGAAATGGCGCGGATTTGGAAAGGTGGTTGTATTATTCGCGCTGGCTTCTTGAATAAGATTAAGAAGGCATTTAACGAAAATCCTGCATTACCTAACTTGCTACTTGCGCCTGAATTTAAACAAACAATTCTCGATAGACAAGCAGCTTGGCGGGAAGTGATTATCACAGCTGCCAAACTCGGTATTCCTGTGCCTGCATTTAGCGCATCCTTGGATTATTTTGACAGCTATCGCCGCGATCGCCTACCCCAAAACCTCACCCAAGCACAACGCGACTACTTCGGCGCGCACACCTACCTGCGTACCGATAAAGCTGGTTCATTCCACACAGAATGGGTTCCCATCGCTGAAGCGAAGAAATAAGTTTGTAATCTTCTAAATTCTCAATTTATTTATCAGTGGCTCTAAATATTAGAGCCATTTTTTTATTTTCCTGTATAAATCAATACTTTTATCTTAACCTGAATATTAGGTTGGATTGATCGACCGCCTAAGTCTACGCACAGAGTCACCCAACAAAACCTTGATAAGGCTGTATGACTCTAGGGTGCATACATACACAAACATTTTTCTATCCAAGAATTAAGGCTTTGACCCTCTTTCTTTGCTTTGATAGCAATTGTTTTATGTAATTCAGGGTTTATTCTGAGCATGAGCTTACCTGAAAATGGTTTTTCGGGTTCTTCGCCACGTTTTTGGCAAAATTCTAAATAATCATCAACTGAGTCGTGGAAAGCTTCCCTTAGCTCTTTCACGCTGTCACCCTCAAATGTAATCACATCCCGCAGGTTGACTACTTCGCCATGAAAAATCTCAGCTTCATCGTCAAATTCCACAACAGCTTCATATCCTTTATATTTCATTGTCACTAAGTCCTCCCGTGTCCATGTCTTCTTTAACCGTTATCACCCCTGGACTCTGTTAAGAAGCGGCGCATAGATTTAACAGCACCTTTATTAGTTTCTTTTTCCGGGTGTGGCCTGTGAAAAGTTGCCTTTACGCTATTAAGAGCTATTCTCACTCTTGACCCCCTTCCTTCTGACACTTCCGCACCAAGTGCAATTAGCATAGATTCAATATCACTCCAAGGAATATTGGATCTAACGGGATTTTCAAAAATGTCATCCAGCGTTTTTTGATGCTTACTGTTAAGTTCCATTATATAGTATCACTTTATGATACTATTATCCACTAAACTTGTTAAACTTGAAGCAGGAATCACACGACTCTCATTCGTGTGAGGTTCAAATCTAGCTAGCTCATGGATTTGGTGTGTTATTGTTCCCAAGATATTTAGCTTTTAATTCCTCTAGTTCTAAATCTATTTCGCTTTTACTAGCAGACTGAGAGTTTAAATTTGGAGGCTGTATTTTTTTTGGTTGGGGCTTCCCACTACCTAGAAATTGCGTTTTTAATTCCTCTAGTTCTAAATCAACTTGACTAGGTGTTGGACTAATAAAAGTTGGCGGCGAAGTTGGCGGTGCTTGATGAATTGGTTTTGCTGGTGTTACTGGTGTTACTGCTACAGCAGATTGTTGATTTAAAGCGTGCAAAACTTCATCTGCCGTTTGATAGCGTCTAACGGGAATGCTTTCTAGCATCTTGTTGATAATTCCAGTTAGATGATTACTAACAGGCGTTTTTAAGTATTGCTGCCAAACCCAAGTGTCGTTATTAGTGTCATAGGAATCAAAAGGCGATCGCCCCGTTAATAAATTAATACAAGTCACCCCTAAACTATAAATATCACTGGCAAAAATCGCCCGTCCTCTAATTTGCTCTGGCGCAACATATTCAGGGCTACCAATACTAGTTCCAGTTCTATTTAAAGCAGTGCCAGTTACAGATTTAGAAGCACCAAAATCAACTATCACTAATTTGTTATCACTACCACGTAAAATAATATTTTCTGGTTTAATATCTCTGTGAATCACTTCTCTAGCATGACAAAATTGCAATACGGGCAATAAGTCATTTAATAATTGAATAATTCGCTTTTCATTGAAAGTACCTTTATGTGCCAATTCCTGCGCTAAGTTTAGCCCGTCAATAAATTCTTGTACCAAATATTGGCGATCATCTTGGGTAAAATATGCCAAAAGTTCGGGAATTTGTGGATGCTTACCCAATTCATCTAACTGCACGGCTTCTTGGGTAAATAACTCCACCGCCTTTTGGACTGTGTTCGTGCCTTGGGCTTGGGGGTAAAATTGCTTAATTACACAGCGCGGCTTGGAGGGTTTATCTTCATCCACAGCTAAGAAAGTCCTGCCAAAACCACCTTGTCCAATGGGTTTGATAGCACGATAGCGTTCTTTGAGCAGTAATTTAGAACCACAACTCAAGCAAAACTTGACATCATGGGGATTTTCTGAAAGGGGACAATGGGGATTAAGACAGTAACTCATTGGCAGGATCGCGCTTTACATCGCTCTTACTGTCTTTATTTTGCCCTGTGCTAGCCAAGAGTGGTTATGTTCTTTATCCCAACAAACGCTACGTCCCCAGATTGTGTAATAATAAGCCGATCGCTAAGACTAATAAGTTATCAACTGTGCAATCAACGGATAATATCAATGACCTCGCTGCGGCTTTGCAACAGCCTGCGGATCTTACTTTTGAACTTCCCGATCCGGAAGATGAACAGATTCCAGAGTCAGATTTCCAACAGCAGTTGGATATAGCTTGGCAGGTATGCGATCGCTTTGATTTGCAAACTGAAATTTGGCGGGGACGGATCTTAAGGGCAATCCGCGATAGAGAAAAAAAAGGCGGCGATGGACGCGGTGCTGGCTTTCTCAACTGGCTCAAGCAACGGGAAATTAGCAAAAGTCAAGCCTATGCCTGGGTTCAACTGGCTAATAGTGCTGATACCCTGCTAGAAGAGGGCAAACTTGCACCCAGTGCAGTTAATAACTTCAGCAAACGCGCCTTTGTGGAAACCTCTAAAGCTTCCCCGGAAGTGCAACAGATGGTGAGTGAGGCAGCCAGTAAAGGCGATCGCATCACTAGGCGCGAAGTTCGTCAACTCACCGACGAATGGACTGCTATGTCATCAGATTTATTACCAGAACAGGTCAAGGTAAAAGCCGCAGAAAATTCCCTTCCCCCGCGCTACATTGCCCCTTTGGTGAAGGAAATGGAAAAACTGCCAGAATCACACCAAAAATTCATCCAGAAAGAAATAGCCGCTAATCCCGATGTGGATACTCTCAAACAAGCAACTACAGAGGCACGACAGTTAGCTAAATACCTGAAATCCGCCGCCCAAGTCCAAGCCTTGACACAAGAAGATGTAGATATTGAAACAGCCCTAGAAGAAGCGCAAAGAGTCGGCTGTTTGAGTGTAGCGGCTGATTTGGTAAATCAAGCATCCCAGATAGAACAAACCATTGCGAAGTTATACATGACCTGGAAACGCATCGGTAATTTAGCAGATAGGTTATATGTAGATACCGGCGCAAGTACACCCAACCTGCGATCGCTCCTCAATTGCATTGAACCTCTAGGCGGTGAAATTATGGAAGTTCAACTCAGTGGCGCGACTGAACACACCGTTCGTCTGCAAATTCAGGAAACAAGCCAGGGCTGAGTGGTGAGTGGTGAGTGCTGTTAGCGGTAGCGGGGCGTTTAGCTCGTGCTGAGTGCTGAGGCTGGGTGCTGGGTGCTGGGTGCTGAGTAGTGTTAGCGGTAGCGGGACGTTTATCAGTTTACTGAGTAATATTAAGAGCTTGGAATTATGACTCAGCACTGATTACTCCCCAATACTGTTCGGTTAAAACTGTTCCAACATTAAACCCATTGATACAGTGACATTTTTGAGTTGTTGCATTTCCGCAAAACTCAGAAGACCAGCATTAGTATGCGGTAAAAAACCCATCGCCAATGCCAA
>NZ_JACJRG010000014.1 GCF_014697125.1 Anabaena minutissima FACHB-250
TTGCATCGTCCTGAGTTGACAAAAGAGAAATTCATTTCGCATCCCTTTGTTAATGAACCAGGCGCACGGCTGTATAAGACGGGAGATTTGGCACGTTATCGACCAGATGGCAATATTGAATACCTGGGACGGACAGATCACCAAGTAAAAGTACGAGGCTTTCGGATTGAGTTGGGAGAGATTGAACAAGCGATCGCCAAATATCCGCAAATTCGTGAAGTTGTTGTGATGGTGCGGGAAGATCAGCCAGGGGATCAACGTTTGGTGGCTTACATAGTAGCGACAGAACCACCTACCGATAGCGAATTACGTGAACACCTCAAAAAACAGCTACCGGATTACATGATACCAACAGCATTTGTGTATCTGGATGTTTTTCCCTTGACAGCTAACGGTAAACTTGACCGTCAGTCCTTACCTGTACCCACGCAAATACAGAAGATAACTACTAATTTTGTTTTACCCCGAACAGATACAGAAAAGGCGATCGCTGATTTATTTTCTCTGCTTTTAGGCGTTGAAAACGTCAGCATCTACGATAATTTCTTTGAGTTGGGGGGACATTCCTTGATTGCAACTCAAGTAATTTCTCGTCTGCGGGAAACCTTCCAAATCGAGTTACCTTTGCGGGTGTTGTTTGAATCCCCCAGGGTTATAGAACTGGCGGAAGTTATCAATAGTCAACGCCAAACGAACTTAGAACTAACTGCACCAGCACTGACACCCGTATCTAGAGAAAATCTCGATATTCCTTTATCTTGGGCGCAGCAGCGACTCTGGTTTTTAGAACAATTAGAAGGTGGTAGTGCCACTTACAACGTACCGGCAGCCTTCCAATTGGAAGGAAGACTAAATGTCACCGCTTTAGAACAAGCCTTAGCGGAAATTATCCGTCGTCATGAAACCTTGCGAACTTGCTTTAGATTGGTGAATGGCACACCAGTACAATTCATTGATACTAACGCTACTATCACCTTAAAAGTTACTGACTTGCAGCAATTACCAACGCCGGAACAGACTACAGAAGTCCAGCGTTTGGCAGTATTAGCAGCTGAAACACCCTTTAATCTCCAGCACGCTCCCTTATTCCGAGTTACATTGTTACCCTTGGGTGAAGAATCCCATGTGTTACTGATGACGATACACCATATCATTTCTGATGGGTGGTCTGTGGGTATCTTCATCCAAGAACTATCAACACTCTATCAAGCTTTCTCGGTTGGCAAACCCTCTCCATTGCCAGCGTTACCTATTCAATATGCCGACTTTGCTATTTGGCAACGGCAATGGTTAAGTGGAGAACTTTTAAAAGCTAAACTTAACTACTGGCAACAGCAATTAGCAGATGCACCTCCTTTATTAGAATTACCCACAGATAAACCACGTCCAGCAATCAAAACTTTCCGGGGTAACAAACAAGACTTTGCAATATCCTTGCAGTTGAGTGAAGGAATTAAAGATTTGAGTCAACAGCACGGGGTAACACTGTTTATGACTCTGCAAGCAGCCTTTGTTACCTTGCTGCATCGTTACAGTGGACAAACTGATATTCTCGTTGGTACACCCATTGCTAACCGCAATCGTGCCGAAATAGAACCATTGATGGGCTTTTTTGTCAATACTTTGGTACTGAGAACCCAAATTTGTGATAATCCCAGTTTTGCTGAGTTACTTCAACAAGTTAAACGGGTAGCGTTAGATGGCTATGCGCACCAAGATGTCCCCTTTGAGCAGGTGGTAGAAGTCTTACAGCCAGAACGTAACCTGAGCTATACGCCTCTGTTCCAGGTAATGTTTGCCTTGCAGAATGCTCCCTTGGGCTTGGATAATTTGGAATTAGCAGGTTTGAGCCTGACACCTTTACTGATTGAGACGGTGACAGCCAAATTTGATTTAACCCTGTCAATGGAAGAAACCCCAGAGGGATTAATTAGCACATGGGAATATAACACCGACTTGTTTGATGATGAGACAATTACCCGAATGGCGGGACATTTCCAGAATTTAATCACAGCAATTGTCGCTAATCCCCAACAAACCGTCCAGGAATTACCCTTACTCAATGATGCTGAACGGCAACAAATATTAGGAGAGGGGAATCCTACTGCTGAGTATGTTGTCAATCAATGTCTGCATCAACGATTTGAAGAGCAGGTACAAAAAACACCGGATGCTATAGCCGTAACTTTTGCTGACCAACATCTCACCTATGCTCAGTTAAATACCCGTGCAAATCAGTTGGCGCATTACTTACAAACTTTGGGTGTTGCGCCTGATGTGTTGGTAGGTATCTGTGTTGAGCGTTCCCTAGATATGATGGTGGGTTTACTGGGGATTTTGAAGGCTGGCGGTGCTTATGTACCCCTTGACCCTGAGTATCCGCCTGAACGTTTGGCGTTTATGTTGAATGATTCCCAGGTATCGGTGTTGTTAACTCAGGCTAAGTGGTGGGAATCTCTACCTGTGACAAATGCTAAGATCATCTGTCTGGATAGGGATTGGGAAGATATTCAGACTCAGCATCAAGAAAATCCTCAGATTGAAGTGTTACCTGGGAATTTGGCATATGTGATTTATACATCTGGCTCTACGGGGAAACCGAAGGGTGTGTTAGTGAATCACTGCAATGTGATGCGATTATTTGCAGCGACTCAGGATTGGTTTAACTTTGATGCTAGGGATGTGTGGACGTTGTTCCATTCCTACGCTTTTGATTTCTCCGTGTGGGAAATGTGGGGGGCTTTGTTGTATGGTGGTCGATTGGTAGTTGTGCCTTTTTGCGTGAGTCGTGACCCTGGGGAGTTTTATGGGTTGCTTTGTCGGGAAGGGGTGACAGTATTAAATCAGACACCTTCGGCTTTTCGACAGTTGATTTGGGTGGAAAGTTCACGCAGAGGCGCGGAGGCGCAGAGAGGAGGAGATGAGAGGATTGCTTTGCGGTGGGTGATTTTTGGGGGGGAGGCTCTTGACCCAACTAGTTTATTACCTTGGTTTGAAAAACATGGAGATGCTTGTCCGCAATTAGTGAATATGTACGGGATTACGGAAACTACTGTACACGTTACTTTCCGAAGGTTGACTATGACGGATGCGGGAAGTCCTAGCAGTGTGATTGGTGTACCGATTCCTGATTTACAAGTTTACATTCTCGATGAACATTTGCAGCCTGTTCCTGTGGGGGTACGAGGTGAAATGTATGTTGGCGGTGCTGGGGTGACGCGGGGTTATTTGCATCGTCCAGAGTTGACCCAAGAAAGATTTATATCCTCAAATCTATTCCCCAGTCCCCAGCCCCTCTATAAAACTGGTGATTTAGCTCGCTATTTAGCTGATGGGAATATCGAATACCTCGGTCGCATAGATGACCAGGTGAAGATTCGCGGTTTTCGGATTGAGTTGGGGGAAATTGAGGCGAAGTTAGCAAGTCATCCCCAAGTCCGGCAAACTGTAGTTTTAGTACAAGAAGATACACCTGGGAATAAACGCTTGGTAGCTTACTTTGTAGCTAATGGTGAATCTCCCAGTAGTGGAAAGTTGCGAGATTATCTTAAACAGCAGTTACCTGATTACATGATTCCGGCTGTGTTTGTTTCACTGGATGCCTTTCCTCTGACGGCTAATGGTAAACTTGACCGACGGATGTTACCTGTTCCGGAAGTTAGACCAGAGTTAGATACTGGTTTTGTTGCACCGCAAAATGAAAAACAAGAATTATTAGCTAGCATTTGGACGGAAGTTTTAGGGGTGTCCCAAGTTGGGATTTACGATAATTTCTTTGAATTGGGTGGTGACTCGATTCGCAGTATCCAAATTTTGGCGAAGGCGAATCAAGTTGGGTTAGATTTTTCTCTTCAGCAATTATTTCAACACCAAACTATTGCGGAATTGGCGGAGTTGATGAGTAAGGAAGTGAGTTTTACGCTGACACCGCAGACATCACCTTTTAGTTTGATTGCGGAGATAGACAAGCAGAAGTTAGCCGCAGGATTGGAAGATGCCTATCCTCTGACCGCATTGCAAGCCGGAATGGTATTTCACAGTGAGTTGAGTGCAGATTCTGCTGTTTATCATGATGTTTTCTCTTTCCATCTGCGAGCGACTCTGGATTTACCAGCGTTACACACTGCGATTGAGCAATTGATTTCTCGTCATGCGGTGTTGCGTACTAGCTTTGAATTGAGTGGGTTTTCTGAGCCGTTGCAGTTGGTGCATCAAAATGTAGATGTGCCTTTGCAGGTGAATGATATCAGTGATTTAACAATGGCTGAACAACAAGCCACTATTGATGCTTGGATAGAAACGGAGAAGTATCGCCATTTTGATTGGACACAACCGCCTCTGTGGCGTTTTGATGTTCATCGTCGTAGTGGGGAAACTTTTAATTTAAGTTTTAGTTTCCATCATGCGATTCTTGATGGTTGGAGTGTGGCATCTTTAATGACGGAATTATGGCAACAATATTTAAACTTACTCAAACCCAACCCAATCTTTAATCCCCAATCCCCAGTCCTCACAATTGCTTTCCGTGATTTTGTGGCATTAGAACGTACTGCTTTACAATCGGAAACGACACAACAATATTGGCTAGAACAACTCCGTGATGTCACAATTACTGAACTACCACGCTGGCCGCAATCCTATCTTGAGGAGGCTGAGGAAGAGGTAAGTATTCAAGAAGTCGCAATTAGTGCTGAGTTGTCAGACGGCTTGAAGCAACTAGCTCGCAATGCTAGTGTTCCTCTGAAAAGTGTACTGTTGGCTGCTCACTTACGGGTATTGAATTTACTGGGCAATCAAGCGGATGTATTGACGGGGTTGGTGGCTAACGGTAGACCGGAAGATGCAGATGGGGAAAAAATTCTTGGGCTATTTTTGAATACTTTGCCTTTGCGATCGCATTTAGGCGGTGGTACTTGGTTAGAATTGATCCAGCAAACTTTCCAAGCTGAACAAGCGGCTTTACCTCATCGGCGTTATCCTTTGGCTGAGATGCAACGTCTGTGTGGTGGAGAGCAATTATTTGAAACTAGTTTTAATTTCGTTCATTTTCACGTTTATCAAGGTGTTTTGGGGTTAGAGGAATCTCAGCTTTTAGATTCTCAGACTTTTGAGCAAACTAATTTTACCTTGGTGGCTAACTTTGGGTTGGATTTGGTTTCCTCTCATGTCAATTTAGCTCTGAGTTATAAGACTAATGAACTGTATAGAGAACAAGTAGAAAGTATCTCTACTTACTATCTGAATACTTTAATGGCGATGGTGCAAACACCATCAGCACTATATCAAAATCAATTGCTTCTTTCACCCACAGAACAACACAAGTTACTCCACGAATGGAATGCGACTGAGAGCAGTTATGATGATTCGCTATGTCTGCATCAGCTATTTGCAGCACAGGTGCAAAAAACACCAAATGCGATCGCTCTCACCTATGAGCAACAAAATCTCACCTACGCACAATTAAATCAACGAGCCAATCAACTGGCTCATTATTTACAAACTCTGGGTGTGAAACCTGATGCCTTGGTAGGTATCTGCGTTGAACGTTCCTTAGAAATGGTGGTGGGGTTGTTGGGCATTTTGAAGGCTGGCGGGGCTTTTGTACCTCTTGACCCTGCTTATCCACGCGATCGCCTACAATACTTACTTGAAGATTCTCAAGTGCCTGTATTACTCACCCAGTCGCACTTACTTGACATTCTACCAGAGCATCAGCAGGTGATTTGTCTGGATACAGATTGGCAGGCGATTTCTCAACAGAGTCAAGCCAATCCTGTTTCTCAGGTAAAATCTACTAACTTAGCTTATATAATTTATACCTCTGGTTCAACTGGCAAACCCAAGGGGACAATGATAATTCACCAAGGGGTAGTGAATTATCTCAGTTGGTGTACTGAAGCTTATGCTGTAGCCGATGGCTATGGCGCACCTGTACAGTCTTCTTTTGCTTTTGATGCAACTATTACTAGCCTGTTTTCACCTTTAATGGTGGGTAAGCAAGTGGTGCTGTTACCAGAGAAGCAGGAGATTGAGGCTTTGTGTAGTGTTTTGCGTTCCCAAAGTCAGTTTAGCTTGGTGAAACTTACGCCTGCTCATTTGGAACTGCTCAATCAAATTATTCCCCCAGCAGAAGCCGCCGGACAAACCAACGCTTTTGTTATCGGTGGTGAAGCCCTCTTAGGTAAGACTCTGCAATTCTGGCGAGAAAACGCACCGGAAACCCGACTAATTAATGAATATGGCCCGACAGAAACTGTTGTGGGTTGTTGCATCTATGAAGTGACAGATGACACTTCGTTAACAGAGGGTATTTTAATTGGTCGTCCCATTGCTAATACCCAGCTTTATATTTTGGATGAATATCTGCAACCAGTCCCTATTGGTGTCAGAGGTGAACTATATATTGGTGGGGCTGGTGTGGCGCGGGGCTATTTGCATCGTCCTGAGTTGACAAAAGAGAAATTCATTTCGCATCCCTTTGTTAATGAACCAGGCGCACGGCTATATAAGACGGGAGATTTGGCACGTTATCAACCAGATGGCAATATTGAATACCTGGGACGGACAGATCATCAGGTGAAAGTACGGGGCTTTCGGATTGAGTTGGGCGAGATTGAGACAGCCGTCAATCAACATCCCCAAGTCAAACAAGCGGCGGTAATTGTTCGGGAGGATCAACCCGGCGACCAACGTTTAGTAGCCTACCTCATTCCAGACGGGGAAGCACCAACAAGCGACGAGTTGCGAAACGCCCTCAAACAGCAACTTCCTGACTACATGATTCCCTCTGCCTTTGTAGTGCTTGATACCTTACCTCTCACACCCAACGGCAAACTAGACAGGAATGCTCTCCCCATCCCAGATATTAATCTCACTTCCGAAAACTTTGTCCTACCGCGTACACAAACGGAAGTCTTAATTGCTGACCTCTTCGCCTCACTCCTCGGAATCAAACAAGTTAGCATTCACGATAACTTCTTTGCCTTGGGGGGACATTCCCTATTAGCTACACAAGTTATTTCACGTCTGCGGGTAATCTTCCGCATTGAAGTACCCCTACGGTTATTATTTGAATCTCCCACAGTAGCGGAACTAGACCAAGCCATCTATAAACTACAGCAAACGGACTCAGGGTTACTCTCACCACCCCTTGTTCCTGTCACTAGAGATAATCAACCCATACCTCTATCGTGGTCACAGCAACGACTATGGTTTTTAGCCCAATTGGAATCCAGCAGTGGCACATACAATGTACCTGCGGCTTTACAATTGCAAGGGTACTTAAATGTTGCAGCCCTAGAGCAAGCATTGCAGGAAATTGTCCATCGTCATGAAGTTTTGCGGACAAGTTTTCCCACCATCAACGGTGTACCCACCCAAGTAATTGTTCCTGCTGTGACTGTGACACTCCCACTCATCGATTTACAGGGATTACCAGAACCAGCTGAACAAGTTAAGCAACTCACAATCACTAACTCACAAACAACCTTTAACCTCGCCATTGCTCCCTTAATGCGATCGCAGTTGTTGTGTTTGGGTGAACAGTCTCATATTCTATTAATTAACCTGCATCACATTGTCTGTGATGGTTGGTCTGTGGGTGTATTCATCCAAGAATTATCAGCACTGTACACCGCCTTCGCTGAGGAAAAACTCTCCCCCTTACCAGATTTAGCAATTCAGTATGCTGACTTTGCAGTATGGCAAAGACAATGGTTGAGTGGAGAAGTATTAGAGAAAAAACTCAACTATTGGCAACAACAGCTAACAGGTGCGCCACCACTGTTAGAATTACCAATTGATCGCCCCCGTCCACCAATCCAAAGTTATCAAGGGGGTTACTATGGGTTTACACTGGATGCTGACTTGACAGCAAAACTCAAGAGTTTGAGTCAAGAATCTAGCGTTACCCTATTTATGACCCTGCAAGCGGCATTTGTGACATTACTGCATCGCTACAGTGGACAAACAGATATACTCGTTGGTACACCAATTGCTAACCGCGATCGCAAAGAAATAGAATCATTAATTGGCTTTTTTGTCAACACTTTGGTATTGAGAACCCAAATTACAGACAATCCCAAGTTTGCGGAATTACTGCAACAAGTCCGGCGAGTGTCGCTAGAGGCGTATGCTTACCAAGATGTCCCCTTTGAGCAGGTAGTAGAAGCCTTACAGCCAGAACGGAATCTGAGCCACAGTCCCCTGTTTCAGGTGATGTTTATTTGGCAAAATACCCCCTCTCAAAATTTTGAATTACCTGGTTTGAGTCTCACACCTTTACCTATTGAGACAGTTACAGCCAAGTTTGATTTAACCCTGTCAATGGAAGAAACTCCCCAAGGTTTAGCCGGGGGATGGGAATATAACAGCGATTTGTTTGATTTAGCAACTATTGAACGTATTGCTCATCACTTCCATAATTTACTAATAGCTGTAGCCTTAAATCCAGAACAGCCTGTGGGTTTATTACCTCTGTTAACCGCTAGTGAAGAACAAAAAATACTAGTTGATTTTAATCATACAGAGGCTGAATATCCCACTGATTTATATTTACACCAACTATTTGAAGCCCAGGTAGAACGAACACCTGATGCTGTGGCGGTGGGAATCGGGACTGGGGAAGAGTTAACTTATGCTGAGTTAAATACTCGTGCTAATCAACTAGCTCGCTACCTACAGTCTTTGGGTGTGGGTAATGAGAAAGTGGTAGGGATTTGTGTAGAACGTTCCCTAGATATGATTGTGGGTTTGTTAGCAACTCTCAAAGCTGGGGGTGCTTATGTTCCTCTTGACCCCAAATACCCGGCGGAACGTTTGGCGTTCATGGTAGAGGATGCTGAAATTGAGGTGCTATTAACACAACAGCCTCTAGTAGATTTACTGCCAAAAACAACGGCAAAAATTATCTGTTTAGATACAGAATGGCTAGCAATATCTGCCTACTCTCCCCACAGCCCACAGCCCACTACCCACTCCCCCAATCATCTAGCTTATATAATCTACACCTCTGGTTCTACTGGTAAACCCAAAGGCGTGCAAATTATTCACAGTGCGGTGGTCAACTTCTTAACCTCAGTAGCGCAAGAACCAGGAATTACAGCCGCAGATGTGGTACTTTCTGTCACCACTCTATCCTTTGATATTGCGGTACTAGATATTTTCTTACCATTGATGGTAGGAGCAAAGGTAGTTTTAGTTAGTACCGAGATGACTAAAGATGGCTACGCATTGCAAAAGTTGCTACTGGAATCTCACGCTACAATCATGCAGGCAACACCAGCCACTTGGCGAATTTTGTTAGCTTCTGGGTGGAATGGTACAGAAAAATTAAAAATATTATGTGCTGGTGAAGCCCTACCCAGGGATTTAGCTAATCAACTACTCGCCAGAAGTTGTGAACTCTGGAATGCTTACGGCCCGACAGAAACGACTACCTGGTCAACAGTTTATCAAGTAGAACCAGGTGAAGGTAAAGTATTGATTGGTCATCCCCTCGCCAATACTCAAATTTATCTGCTGGATACTTACGGACAACCTGTACCAATTGGAGTCGCTGGGGAATTGCATATTGGTGGTGCAGGATTAGCGAGAGGTTATCGTCACCGTCCAGAATTGACTGCGGAGAAGTTTATTTCCAGTCCCTTTCAGGAAGAGAAACGTCTGTATAAAACCGGAGATTTAGCCCGGCATTTACCAGATGGCAATATTGAATATCTAGGACGGATTGACAATCAAGTAAAATTACGAGGGTTTCGGATAGAATTAGGTGAAATTGAAGCCGGAATTATTGCTCATCCCCAAGTTAAGCAAGCCGTCGTCATCATCCGCGAAGACCAACCGGAAAGGAAACTTTTAGTAGCTTATGTCGTTCCCCAACAGGAAACACCGACTAGCAGCGAATTGCGTAATTTACTGCAACAGCGACTTCCTGAGTACATGATTCCCAATGTCTTTGTATTTCTAGAAGCTTTACCCCTCACACCCAATAGTAAAATAGACCGTCGCGCCCTCCCTGCACCAGAGTTAGAAGCTAGCAACCAAGATGATGTAGTTAAACCGCGTAACCACATTGAAGAAAGTTTGGCTAATATCTGGGGTGAAATTTTGGGACGGCAACAAGTCGGTATTCATGATAACTTCTTTGAGTTGGGTGGCGATTCTATCATTAGTATTCAGGTAATTGCTCGCGCCAATCAAGCAGGGATACAGCTAACACTCAAGCAGATATTCCAACATCAAACAATTGCTGAGTTAGCAGCAGTCTGCACAATGGGTAGTATCCCAGCAGAACAAGGTTTAGTCACTGGAGAATTACCTTTAACTCCGATTCAGCATTGGTTCTTTGCACAAAATTCACCCCAACCAGACCACTTCAATCAATCGGTACTACTAGAAGTACAGCCAGATTTGCAGCCAGAATTATTACAGCAGGTAGTCCAAAAGCTATTAGAACATCATGATGCTTTACGGCTGAAGTTCTGGCGCGATGATTCCCAATGGCAGCAGATTAATAGCGATGCTGTCAATACTGTACCTTTTGATGTGATAGATTTATCAGAAATTAGTCCCAAACAGCAACAAGAGACAATCACAGCATTAGCAGCAAAATTACAAGCTAGCTTGAATATGTCCGCAGGTGAATTAATGCGGGTAGTGCTGTTTAAGTTGGAGACAGATAAACCCAGTCAATTACTCATCATCATTCACCACTTAGCGGTAGATGGAGTCTCCTGGCGAATTTTATTAGAAGACTTTTCGACTGCATACCAACAACTCAGCCGTGGAGAAACAATTCAACTACCACCCAAAACAAACTCCTTTAAAGATTGGGCAACACATTTACAAGAATATGGGCAATCGCCTGCTCTAAAATCAGAAATAGCATACTGGCTCACCCAGTCCCATAATCTCCCCCTACCAGTAGACTATCCCCACGGCAAAGCCCACAACACCGTTGCTAGTGCGACTCAAGTATCAGTTAGTCTCAGTGAAGAAGAAACCCTAGCACTGTTACAAGAAATCCCCCAAGTCTACAACACGCAAATTAACGATATTTTACTAACTGCCTGCCTCCAAAGCTTTAATAATTGGACAGGTAACAATTCACTCCTCATCGACTTAGAAGGTCACGGTAGAGAAGAACTCTTTGCAGATATCAACATCTCCCGGACAGTAGGTTGGTTCACTTCCATTTTCCCCATCCTCCTATCACTTGATACAACTCCCCCTCTCAGAGACTCCGCATCTCTGGGTGAAACCAACCAAAACCCAGGAGAAATCCTAAAATCCATCAAAGAACAACTACGCAGCATACCCCAAAAAGGCATAGGCTACGGAATCCTACGCTATCTCAGCGATGACGAACAGATGCGCCAGCTAGCTAGCAAAGCCGAGGTATGTTTCAACTACCTAGGACAATTTGACCGCATCCCCCCCGGAATTATCCAAGGCTTTGCCAAAACATCCACCGGAGCAACTCAAAGTCCTTTATCCCATCGTCCGCACTTATTAGAAATCAATGGAATTGTAGCAGAAGGCAAACTACACATCAATTTGACTTACAGCGAAAAAGTGCATAAACAAAGCACCATTGAACACCTAGCCAAAGATTTCATCAGCGCCTTACAAACACTCATCCACCACTGTCAGTCAGCCACCGGCGGATACACCCCATCTGATTTTCCCGCAGCCGACTTAAATCAAGACGAGTTGGATGCTTTGTTAGCAGAAATCGATGAATGAAAGTAGGGGAGAAAAACTAATTCAATAAATTACGAATTAAAAGGAAACCATGACCATCTCAGAACAACCAACCAAAAGTAAAAACGTCGCCGCTATTTATCCGTTGTCGCCAATGCAGCAAGGGATGCTGTTTCATACTCTGTACTCGCCGGAGTCGGGTATTTACTTTGAGCAATTTATTTGCACAATTAGCGGTAACTTAAATGTGGCAGTGTTTAAGCAGGCTTGGCAACAAGTAGTAGAGAGACATCCTGTTTTAAAGACGCTGTTTGTGTGGGAAAATCGCAAAAAACCCTTACAGATTGTCCGCCATCAAGTTACCTTACCCTGGACTGAATGCGATTGGCGTTTACTTGCTCCTTCGGAACAGCAAAAGCAAGTAGAAGAATTTTTGGTGAGCGATCGCACTCAAGGCTTTAAATTAGATCAAGCTCCCCTGATGCGCTGTGCTTTGTTGCGACTGGGAGAAAATACTTATGAACTGGTCGCTAGTTTTCATCACTTATTAGTAGATGGTTGGTCACTGCCGATTCTGTTTCAAGAAGTGTTTACTTTCTACGAAGCTGGAAATCTTGGTGAGCGTCTATCTTTACCTACTCCCCGTCCCTACCAAGAGTATATTACTTGGTTGCAACGTCAAGATATTGCTGCGGCGGAAAACTTTTGGCGGCAAAACTTACAAGGGTTTACTGCACCGACACCTCTAGGAGGAAACCGGGGTGTACATCATCAAGGTAATTTTTTAGACATAACTTTTGAGTTATCATCCCAGATTACGGATACCCTACAAAGTTTTGCTCAACAGCATCGTGTCACCCTTTCTACCTTAGTGCAGGGAGCTTGGGCAATATTACTGAGTCGCTACAGTGGGGAATTGGATGTAGTTTTTGGGGCTACGGTATCCGGTCGTCCTCCAACTTTGGCGGGGGTGGAATCAATGGTGGGTTTGTTTATTAATACCCTACCGGTGCGGGTACAAATCCCGGAAGATACGGCGATTGTACCTTGGTTGCAATATTTACAAACCCAGCAAATAGAACGAGAGCCATATTCTTACAGTCCCTTGGTCGATATTCACGGCTGGAGTGAAGTTCCACGGGGAATGTCGTTATTTGAAAGCTTGGTAGTATTTGAAAATTATCCTGTCGATGCAGCACTACAAGAACCTTTAGCAAGTTTAGAAATTGATCATGTCCGGGTTTTTGAAATTAATAATTATCCTTTAACCTTAGTAGTGGCAGCGCAGCAGACATTATCTGGCAAGATTATATATGATAGCGATCGCTTCGATGCTGATACTGTTACCCGGATGATGGGGCATTTTCAAAATTTATTAACTGCGATCGTTACTGAGCCAGAGTTATCAATTACACAAGTACCTTTAATTAGCAATACAGAAAAACAACAGTTAATCTCAGCCTGGAGTGCCAATAAAGCACAATATTCTAGCAATTACTGTTTACATCAATTGTTTGAGCAGCAGGTAGAAAAAACACCTGATGCCGTGGCTTTAGTCTTTGGTGAGCAAAGTCTGACATACAGCGAGTTAAATGTGCGTGCTAATCAATTGGCGCATCATTTGCAATCTTTGGGTGTCAAGCCTGAGACGCTGGTGGGTGTCTGCGTGGAACGTTCTTTTGAGATGATGGTGGCTTTACTAGGAATTCTCAAAGCTGGCGGTGCATATCTCCCCCTTGACCCAGATTATCCGGCTGAACGTTTGGAGTTTATGCTGGCGGATGCTCAAGTATCGGTGTTGGTAACACAGTCGCAATGTTTGGATATTTTACCGATTTTTTCTGCTAACAAGGTTTGTTTGGATACTGACTGGCAAGTTATCAGCACTCTCAGTCCAGAAAATCCGGTGAGTCAAGCGATACCGGAGAGTTTGGCTTATGTGATTTATACCTCTGGCTCTACGGGTAAGCCGAAGGGGGTAATGGTCAATCATGGCAATGTGACTCGTCTATTTGCCGCGACTCAAGATTGGTTTAATTTCGATGCTAGCGATGTTTGGACTCTGTTTCATTCCTATGCGTTTGATTTCTCGGTGTGGGAAATGTGGGGGGCTTTGTTGTATGGCGGTCGGTTGGTGATTGTGCCTTTTTGGGTGAGTCGTGACCCGGAGGCGTTTTATGATTTGCTGCTGCGGGAGGGGGTGACGGTGTTAAATCAGACTCCTTCGGCTTTTCGACAGTTGATTTGGGTGGAAAGTTCACGCAGAGACGCGGAGGCGCAGAGAGGAGGAGATGAGAAGATTGCTTTGCGGTGGGTGATTTTTGGGGGGGAGGCTCTTGACCCAACTAGTTTATTACCTTGGTTTGAAAGACATGGGGATGCCTATCCGCAATTGGTGAATATGTACGGGATTACGGAAACTACTGTACACGTGACTTTCCGTCCTCTAACTATGACTGATACAGAAAGTCGTAGGAGTGTGATTGGTGTCCCGATTCCTGATTTGCAAGTCTATATTTTGGATGAGCATTTACAACCCGTACCTGTTGGGGTGCGGGGTGAAATGTATGTTGGTGGTGCAGGAGTAACACGCGGTTATCTGAATCGTCCAGAGTTAACCCAACAAAGATTTATCCGATTGGAGACTAGGGATAATACTGTCACCTATGACCCTCTCTACAAAACTGGTGATTTGGCGCGCTATTTACCCGATGGGAATATTGAATACTTGGGACGAATAGACCATCAAGTAAAGGTTCGCGGTTTCCGTATTGAGTTGGGAGAGATTGAGGCGGCGTTGAATCAACATCCTGTGGTACAGGAAAATGTGGTGATTGCTCGTGAAGATACTCCAGGAAATCAACGTTTGGTAGCTTATATTGTGGCTGATGCGGTTAAGTCTGAGTCTCCACAAATCCCCAGCACTACCAAAGAAACGACTTGGACAAGTCCCCAACTATTAATTAATGAACTGCGTCAGCATCTAGAGGGACAATTACCTGATTATATGATTCCCTGGGCTTTTGTGCTGCTGGATAGTTTACCGCTAACTACCAATGGTAAACTAGACCGCCGCGCCCTCCCATCCCCAGATTTAGATCAAAATCGCCACACTAGTTTTGTCCCCCCACAAACTGAAACAGAACAGGCGATCGCTGATATCATATCCTCTGTACTAGAAATTGCCAAAATCGGCATTCATGATAACTTCTTTGAACTAGGTGGACATTCCCTCTTGGCTACTCAAGTTGTTTCCCGCTTACGACAAACTTTCACCATTGAGTTACCCGTACAAACTATTTTTCAGAGTCCCACCATCGCCGGACTAGCAGAAATAGTCATTGGTAAACAATTAGAACAAGTAGATGATGATGCCTTAGCACAGATTTTAGCTGAAGTCAATCAGTTATCATCCCAAGAAGTCAAACTGCAATTAAATAAAGATGAGAGTATTTAATTCACTCATCCTCTCCTCTGCGTTGAAAATTCCCTAGCTACTTATTGCACAAATGCCCAGACAATAGTATCGTAAATTTCGTGTGTGCTGAATCACATCACCATAAGATTTTTATGTACGGCTGATGCAAACTCTGTGTTTGAATCGTCGCTATTGTCATGACTTGTTATGATACAAAATCCCAATTAATCAGCCCCTTTATTTGTGTAGCCACTAGGTTTAAAAGGGTTTTGCAAAATAAAGTTTTAACATGAATTTATTTAGTAGAGAATTCTGGAAACAATTTTTAGCGATCGCCAAACCTTATTGGTATCCTAGAGCTACTGAAGATAGAAAATTTATCAAAGTTTTATCGTCCTGGTTGTTGCTGGCTTTGGCAATTGGTCTAGTTATAGCAACTAATGCCATCAACGTCTACAATAGTTTTGTCACCAGAGACTTAATTGACTTACTCGAAGAGCGAGACATACCTGCTTTCTTTCGGCTGTTATTCATTTATGCTAATCTGCTGATTATCTTGATACCTTTAGTTGGTATTTTGCAATATTTGAGAAAAAAGATTGCCCTGGATTGGTATCAATTTTTAAATAATTACATCCTAGATAAATATTTTCAAAATCGCGCCTATTACAGAGTTAATTTTCGTACAGAAATCGAAAATCCAGACCAAAGAATCGCTCAAGAAATAGAACAAATTCCGCAAATTGCTACACAAATTTTCTTTGTGGTAGTAGAAAAAACTTTGGAAATTGTGAGTTTTTTAGCAGTGATTTGGTCTATCTATAGACCTGTAGCAGTGATAATAGTTATTTATGGGATATTAGGTAATATTGTTGCTGGGTATCTCAGTCAAAGATTAATTAAAATTAGCACTGCTCAATTAGAAGGTGTCGCTGATTATAGCTATAGCTTAACTCACGTCCGTAACAATGCCGAATCGGTGGCATTTTTCCAAGGCGAAGAACAAGAAGCAGATATAGTTAAGCGCAGATTTGCTAGATTAATGGACGCTAAAAAACAGATGATTGGATGGTTGCGAGACCAACAAGTATTTGTCACCAGTTATCAATCTTTTTTGAGCATCTTACCTTTTCTTGGCATTGCACCATTATATTTTTTCAATCAAATCGAATTAGGAGAAGTGAGTCAAGCTAGTACAGCCTGTAGTGTATTTGCTGGTGCATTATCTGTGTTAGTGACAGAGTTTGGTGGTTCTGGTAAGTTTGTCAATTTGGTGGAAAGATTATCTACTTTCTCAGCTATTTTGGAAGTCACGAAAGCTAAGAAAACAGGTAAGAAAATTGAGACATTAGAAGCCAATCGGTTGGAATTGCAAAATTTGACTTTACAAACTCCCAACTATGAGAGGGTAATAGTTAAAGATTTATCAGTGTTTGTAGAATCGGGTAAAGGTCTATTAATAGTAGGGGCTAGTGGCCGTGGTAAGAGTTCTTTATTGCGAGCGATCGCCGGTTTATGGGAAGCTGGTACTGGTCGCATCATCAGACCTAAACTAGAAGAAATTTTGTTTTTACCCCAACGTCCCTATTTAATTTTAGGAACTCTCCGCGAACAGCTTTTATATCCCAACCAAAATCGTCAAATGAAAGACGAAGAATTAGAACAAGTCTTACAACAAGTTAACCTCTCCGATTTAACATCCAGAGTAGGCGGCTTTGATGCTAATGTTTATTGGGAAAATATTCTCTCTTTAGGCGAACAACAACGCCTAGCTTTTGCCAGATTATTAGTGATTCGTCCCCGCTATGTAATTTTAGACGAAGCAACCAGTGCCTTAGATTTAAAGAACGAAGAGAAACTCTATCAACAGTTGCAACAAAGCGGTACAACTTTTATTAGCGTGGGACACCGAGAGAGTTTATTTAATTATCATCAATTGGTTTTGGAACTCTCAGAAGAATCAAATTGGCGACTCATCCCAATAGAAGAGTACAGTATTAACCGCGAATTCATTCAGCTATCGGAGACAGAACCCATAAAGGTGCTAGAAATTGTACCTGATAAACCCCACTCGGAAGAATTAGATTTGACGGCACTCAAAATTGACGGATTACGAAAATTATGCAAAGAAAAAGGTATTAAATGGCGTAATGCACGTGGTACAGGTAAACACTTAACCAAAGGCGAAATGTTAGCCATGTTGAACGAAATTGTAGTCTGACTCCAGGATGAAGAGTGCTGAGTTATGAGTCCTGAGTTATGAGTCCTGAGTTATGAGTTATGAGTTTGAGGTTATGAGTTATGAGTACAATTCCTAACTACTCTCAACCCCTGACTCCTAACTTATCACTCACAACTCTTTACTCAGCACTCAGTATGGTGAAATCTGGAGTTAATTTTGGGAACACTTGATGTAGTTGAGTGAGTATCTCTATTAACCCCAGTATTTCTTCTACATCAATCATGAAATGTATTAAACCCTCCCTATATTTATCTATTGTTGCTTGTTCGTTGCCTTTGTATTTCAACTGCTTTCCCATTGCTACCCTAGCAACACAAAAGATGCAGTTTCCGTCTCAAGGTACAAAACAAGATGGTCTGATTAGTCAGGCTTTTAAACCACCAAAGCGGGGAAGTCCCCCTGTAAGTGCGGGTGGTTCTACCCGTGGTTCTGTTTGCATCAGTGGGAAACAACTGATTACCCCTCTCATTCCATCTAATAAATTAGGGCTGACATTTGCTGAACGGCCGAAATTTTTCTGGTATGTCCCGCAAACTTCTGTGAAAACAGCCAAGTTGCTGCTATTAAGTGATGCAGACCAAAATGTATTCTATGAAACTACCTTAACCCTACCTAATACACCAGGAATTGTTAGCTATACTCTTCCTGAAAGTGCGCCGCCACTCGCAATTGGCAAAACTTATCACTGGTATCTAACTTTAGTTTGTGATGCACAAGACTTCAGTACAAATCCTAGGGTTGAGGGTTGGGTGGAACGTATTCAACCGGAGTCGTCATTATCCGAGAAATTAGCCACAGCAGATGCACGGAAATTGCCCTATATCTATGCAGAGGCGGGAATTTGGCATGAAGCGTTAACAGCGATCGCCCAGCTACGCTACAGTGAACCGAAAAATTTACGTAATATCTTAAATTGGCGACAATTTTTGACATCAGTGGGGTTAAATGCGATCGCCTCCGAACCATTGCTTGATTGTTGTCAAGCTGAAAATTCCGCCTCGAAATGATCATGCTTTGGAACAAGTTCAAACCCGCAATCTGGCAATGGCGCGGTGTGATATTTGCAGTACCAACAATTACACTCCTGGTCATTCTCTTACGATGGACAGGACTGTTGCAACTCTTGGAATTGGCTACACTAGACCAATTGTTCCTGCTGCGTCCACCAGAACCACCAGATAGCCGCATTGTCATAGTAGAAATTAACGAAGCAGATGTCCGTCAACAAGTACAGTGGCCAATGTCTGATGAGGTGTTGGCTAATGTCTTAGAGACTATCAAACAACAAAAACCAAGGGCAATTGGTTTAGATATTTACCGTGATTTACCCGTAAATCCTGGACATGAAACTCTAGTTAAAGTCTTTGCAAATACACCTAATTTAGTTGGTGTACAAAAAGTTTCTGATAGTGTTGATAGTGCGCCAGTGAATCCACCGCCGACACTTAAACAACGCCAACAAGTTGGGTCAAATGACTTACCTTTAGATGGAGATGGCAAAATTCGTCGGGGTTTGTTGTATGTCAATTTAAATGATCAAGATGTTTTAGAAAGCTTTGCCTTAAAATTAGCGTTACTGTATTTAAAACCAGAAGGTATTACAGAAAAACCATCTACAAATAATCCCGATTATTTACAGTTAGGTAGGGGTATTTTCTCCATTTTTGAAGCTAATGACGGTGGTTATATCCGTGCTAACGACGGCAGCTATCAAGTATTATTAAACTACCGAGGTCATATCCAACAGCAATTTACTACCATATCTCTTTCCCAAGTCCAAAAAAACCAGATTCCCCCAAATTTTATGCAGGGTAAGGTGGTATTAATTGGGGCAACTGCTGAGAGTTTGAAAGATTTATTTTACACACCTTATAGTAGTAAAGTATTCTCCGCACCACAACGTATGGCGGGGGTGACAATTCACGCCAACTTAATTAGTCAAATTTTGAGTGCGGCTTTAGATGGTCGTTCATTAATTAAGACTTTACCTGAACCTATAGAATTATTACTAATTTTAGGTTCATCAATTATTGGTGCGACTTTATGCTGGCAACAACGCCATTACATTAATCAAAAAACCCTCTTAGCTGTCAACGTATTTTTTGCAGGTGGGGTTTTACTTGGTGGTAGTTTTATCGCGTTTATTTTAGGTTGGTGGCTTCCCGTTATTCCTGCGCTTTTGGCTTTAGGAGGTTCAGCGATCGCAGTTACTCAATACATCGCTCAAAGTGCTGGCGAAATGCGAAAAACTCTCGGACGCTACCTTACTGATGAAGTCGTCGCCAATTTATTAGAAACTCCCACTGGGTTAAAAATAGGTGGTGAACGCCGCCAAGTCACATTACTATTTTCTGATTTACGCGGATTTTCGGCGATTTCAGAACAATTACCCCCTGAACAAGTAGTACAGATTCTCAATCTCTATCTGGGTGCAATGACAGAGGTAATTAACCAATATAAAGGCACAATTAATGAGTTTATAGGGGATGGGATCTTTGTGATGTTTGGTGCGCCAATAAGTCGCCCAGATGATGCCCAACGCGCGATCGCCTGTGCTATTGCAATGCAATTAGCCATGCAGCAGGTGAATCAACAAAATCAGCAAATGAATCTGCCAAGACTAGAAATGGGTATAGGAATCAATACTGGTGGAGTTGTCGCCGGTAATATCGGTTCACAAAAACGCGCTCAATACACAGTTATTGGTAGTCATGTAAATTTAGCTGCAAGGATAGAAACCTATACGGTGGGAGGGCAAATTTTAATTTCTGAAAATACTTATAAAAATGCCAAAACTGACCTCAAAATTACCGGGCAATTGCAAATCGAACCCAAAGGCATCAAAGAATTAATCACGATTTATGACATTGGCGGGATTGGTGGTGAATATAATTTGTCATTACTAGAAGACAATGATGTGATGGTGAGTTTAAAATCGGCAATACCTGTAGAATACACCGTATTGCAAGGTAAACAAGCAACAGGAATCTTATTTCCGGGTGAATTGATTAGCCTTTCTGAAAAAAAAGCTCATCTCAAAACTGTACATTCTTTAGAACCTCTGAATAATCTCAAACTTAGGTTAGTCAATGCACCAGAAATAGACATTTATGCCAAAGTTATTAAACAAACCGACGAGCATAATTTTCTGATTCGATTTACCAATATTCCCCCGCAGGCGTTGGCGTTCCTCCCAATGATATAGTTTTATGGAATAGGATACAGCCATTTGCGAAATAATTGTGTTAGGCACGGCATGATCAAGTAGGTGAGCAGAGCGACACCGAGTCCTGTACTAATCAGTTGATTGAGCAATACAGGCAACCCAGACAGCAACGGTGCTAGCAACCGATTAAGCTGAGGAAGAGTGAAGAACACTGCCAACCACGTCACTAACATCATTTTGTAGCGGGGTGGTGGCGACTTCATCGGCTTGTTTGAGAGAGTAAACCAGGTTTCCAATCCGGTCAGTGTTTGAACTGTTTCCGGCTTTTCAATCAAGGGCTGCAATCGCTCAATCCACTCCCGCCGAACATCAGATTCTAGCCAGGTCTTGAGATTGTCGTAGCAATCGAACTTGAGAATGACCACGTACTCCGGATGGGTGTGATCCTGGGGTCGAATAGTGCTGACACCCAGATGCCCCTTGAATTTTCGTGCATCTGCCGCAATGCCATGAAACCATGCTTCATAACCTTGCTCGCGCCCCGGTCTCACTAAATGAGAGATGACAGCAGTGACTGGACAGTTTTCTTCGCCGATATTAATCGCCAATGGTTCATCGAACATAGAATTTAACGTTCTGGGTAATTTGGTGTTTAAAAAAGAAAAATGGCGTTTACCTTACCTGTACAGATCCTAAAACTGAAACGTCGTCCGAATAGTCCCAACAAAAATCGCGTCATTATTGCTGTTGTGATCGGGGTTGATAATGGCGATCGCACCAGGGGTAACTGAGACATTATCGTTCACTTGAAATCGATAGAAAGCTTCAAAATGCAATGAGGTGTTGCGATCTACTACCCCAGACTCATTACTGATCACTTTGGGGGGTTGTCCAAAAACAAAGCCCAATAGGTTGCCTTCCTTGCCCAAATCGGGGAATCCGAAATTAATAGCATAGTAAGAAATCTCAGCCGTGGGATCATTCGGGATATCTTGTGCCGATGCCTGGAGATATCCTACCCATCCCCCTAATCTGAAGGCAGGGTTGACAAGCCAGGAAGCTGCCAGACTATAGCTATTCCCAACAATGTTTTGACTGACTCCATTGAAGGGGTCATTGGTAATGGTACTACTTGTACTGATATCGATCGCATTCAAAGAACGAGCATAGGTTAAGCCAAAACTTAAGGATTTCGCGGGTTTTAATGTTAGTTGTGCTAGGGCAGAGTAGGAACTATCAAATAATCCAGATCCCGCAGTTGGGTTGTTGGCTTCACTAGCAAGATAAACCATTGCCAAATTGATGGCTGAGTTGAAGTTATAACTAATACCAATGCCTGTCCCACCTGTTTCTTCACGGTAGATGGGGCTGCGAATCCCCAATGCAGAGATAGAACCTCTGCCATCAATTCCCAATAGAGGGTTAATGGTATCGACTACATCAAACAACGTACCCTGGGCGATCGCACTCACCTTAACAGCAGACCCGATAGGAAATTGATAATAGAGTTGATTGAGAATTAACTGATTACCTGTATCACTATCAAAACTGAGGCGAGCCATATTTGTGCCTGTAGCTTCCCTAAAGTTGGGAATATTGCCAGCCTGAAATCGAATTCTTAGTAAATCTTGCCCCGTAAAACTGGTGCTAAATATCAACCGCACGCGATCGCTAAAAATGATATTGTTACTGACCTTACCCCTAAAGCCAGTTGTTTCTCCTGATGGTACAGCTTGATCATTGCCGAATGCACCACTTACAGCAAAAACGGCTTCTCCAGTAAATTTTGTCGTCGTCGAGAATTGCTGAGACTCGAATTGATCTGTGCGGGCTTCTAAGGAATCTACCTGTTCACGCAATATTGAGAGTTCTGCTGCAAATTCCTGCTGAAGTCTTTGCAAAGTTTGTAAATCTTCCTTCTTAATCAAATCTGCTGTCGCACTTGCTAGTAGCTGATTAAGGCGATCTAAACAAGCATTCAACCCAACAGCAAACTCATAACGAGTGATTGAGCGATTACCCTGAAATGTTTGATCGGGATAACCAACAATGCAGTCGTAGTGATCGACGAAGGCTTGTAATGCTTGAAATGCCCAATCTGTAGGCTGCACATCAGTAAGCTGATTCACAGATGTGACTTGCTCACGCAACGTATCCTGAGCAGTAGCAGAGTCAGAAAGGCATTGCTGAGTGAGGCATACTCCAAAGATCACAGATGACGAAAGAGTGAATTGAGAGAGAATTTTCATTGAGAACAACCACCTTAGCCCTGTTTTATCACTTTCGGAAAGGAATAATCGAAGCTAAACTCTGAAAGTTTTATTTAATAAAGCTTTGAGCCTTTATTTTCTAACAGAAACTAAAATTTATAGCCAAAATCTGAAAAGTAAAGCTCCGAAAGGCTTCCAGAGATTGGCTTCTCCCAGATTGACAAAACAGGGTTAGAGACACCAGATTGCTCGGCAATTTTTGATAAAGAAGTAGTTGTCACCGCTATGTTTCAAGTAAAGTTGATAACCTAGCAATGACAATACCAACTCAGTTACCCACGAGCTAAAATAGGTGCTTTTTCACTACTTACTGGAAGATCCAGCATTGGAAGTTGCTGCATAGCTGGTCATCAGGTTTTTGTAGTCAGGAATAAACCCTGCTAAAAGACTACCTAGCCCTTCAATATCGTTACGCCAGTCACGGTGCAATTCACCCACAACGCTAAACCAATTGACCAATTGAACTCCAGCACGAGACATTCGATCCCAAGCTGCATAGCGACAGGCTTCATCAAAGGTTCCAGAGGCATCGGTGACAACAAAAACGTCATAACCTGCCTCCAATGCCGAAAGCGCACAAAAAGTAACACAGACATCGGTGACAATTCCGGCAATGATTAATTGCTTCTTGCCTGTTGCTTCTACGGCTTTAACAAAGTCCTCGTTGTCCCAAGCGTTGATCTGTCCAGGGCGCGAAATAAAAGGAGCATCGGGAAACTTCTCCTTCAGTTCAGGCATAATAACTCCATTGGGGCCTTGCTCAAAGCTAGTTGTCAAAACTGTAGGCAGGTTAAAAAACTTGGCTGCACTTGCCAGTGCTAACACATTATTTTTGAAGTCGGCTGCACCAATATCACGCACAAGTGAGAACAGTCCAGTTTGGTGATCGACCAGCAGCACCGCAGCATTATTTTTGTCTAGACGGTTGTATTTGAATGTAGACATGAGGTATTTCTCCTATTTGAGTTATTGGGAATGAGGAATTGTAGAATGCAGTCAATAAAATTACTGAATGGCTGATGACGTAAGCTGTTGCGACACGAACTCAGTTTGCTCGCATCTCACCGAATTGCACCACTTAAGATCCGCCAGTTAAGCAACCAGTTAAGGCGATCAGCTTCTTGGCTACACTAATGCCCCTAACGCTTTCAATGTCGCTTTTTGAGCGTTCGTCAATCCCTTTGCCCCTTGAATATTCATGCCCTCATACAGCCGATCGCTCATCAACGTTTTAATACAGCGTCCTGTTGCTATGTCCCACAGCTTAATTGTGCGATCGTCACTACCACTCAGTAAAAATTGACCATTGAAGCTAAAGCTCACCGAAGTTACCCAACTCGTATGCTCGTGCAACACTTGCAAACAATGCCCTGTTTGCAGACTCCATAGTCGAACAGTTTGATCGCCACTGCCACTTGCCAAGGTTTTACCGTCAGGGCTGATAGCAACAGTCCAGATTCCACCTGTATGCCCCCGCAGAACTTTTATACTGTCGCCCGTCTGGAGATCCCACAGGCGAATAGTTTGGTCAAAACTACCGCTAATTAACTGCCGGTCGTTGGCAGTAAATGCCAGGGTGAAAACTCCGCCAGTATGACCCGGCAACACTTGCAGACACGCCCCGGTTTGCACGTCCCACAGGCGAATAGTTTGGTCAGAACTTCCACTTGCCAGATGTTGACCATCGGTATTAAATGCGATCGCTCGAACACCATCTTTATGACCACGCAGCACCCGCAAACACTGATGAGTGTCTACATTCCATAGCCGCACAGTTTGATCGTGGCTACCGCTTGCCAAAATTTTCCCGCTAGGATTGAACATGACTGTCCACACGGGCGCATCATGACCTGACCACTCACTGAGAGATCCCGTTTGCAGATTCCACATCAAAATCGAGCCATCCTGTGCATTAGTTGCAACTGTTTGACTATCAGGGCTAAAGCTTAAATATGAAGTCCAACTGGTTAAACAAGAAATCGAATCAATCTCTCTCTGCAAGGTTTTGTAAGGGCAAAGCGGTGAAAAATCGTCATCAAACTGCAAATGCCACAGGTGAATTGTTTCATCCTGACCTCTACTAGCAAGGGTTTTACCATTCGGACTGAGGCTGAGGGAACGAATTCCACTGGTACACCCACGCAATGTTTTGAGACTTTGCCCGTGCAGATTCCACAGCCGCACCGTTTGATCTTGACTGGCACTCACCATTAGTTGCCCCCGAATGGCAATAGCCAGAACATCGTCGGTGTGACCGTCCAAAACGTTGATGCACTGAGCATCTTGGATATTCCAAAGGCGCAGAGTCCCATCATCACTTCCACTCGCCAAAATGCAACCATCCGGGCTAAATGCCATGCTCCAAACCCAATTGGTGTGTCCATGCAGCACCTTTGATTGATAGGCGTTGGCGTGAAGTTGCCCACTCCAGAGTCGAATCGACCCAGCAAAACTGCCACTGGCTAGCAGTTGACCATCGGGGCTGTAACGCACACAATGAACTCCCTCATTATGACCCTGTAACACATTTAGGCAGTTCCCATCGATCGCATTCCAAATCCGAACCGACTGGTCTTTACTGCCACTCGCTAAGGTTTGATTATCAGGCGAGAAGTGAACTGAGTAAACGTTTTTCGTATGTCCCTTTAAAACTTGGAGACAGTCTCCTTGTAAATTCCACACTCTCACAGTTTGATCGTCACTACCACTCGCCAACCGTTGACCATCGGGACTAAAGTTCACTGACCAAACACAGCCTGTATGCTCCGTTAAAACCCGTAAACACTGGCCGCTCTGCACATCCCACAACCGCACCGAAGTATCACTACCGCTACTGGCTAACCTGTGACCATCGGGACTAAAAGCAACGCACCATACCCAGCTTGTATGACCTTCAAAGGTAGCTAATAATTTAGTTGTGGCGATCTGCCAGAGATATACCAGTCCACTTGAATCGCCAACAGCAACAATCTCACCGTCTGGGCTAATGTCGATGGACATTGCACTATTTAAGGTCTCTGAAAAAATGGACTTGCTTAAATCTGCATTTTGAAAATTGACTCCTGCTAAGTTGACCTGTCGCAAGTCAGCTTCCTGCACCATGAGATCAGAAAAATCAGAGCTACGCAAATCCACTTTCAGGCGCACCAAAAGATTAATCAAATTGCCGACGGCATATCCTGATTGTTGTCGCTGCTGTGCCAGTAGTTGCCTTGCTCTCTCCTCAACCTCTGATACATTTCTGTAACAAGATAACAGCCATTCCAGCACAGGTTGCATGATTAATCGTAGTTGAATCTCTCGGATATAATCTTTTGCCTGTACCCGAATCAAAGAGTGGCTTTGCCATACCTCAAGCTGCCGAGTTGCAAATTCTGTGCAGACTTGTTGAATCAATCGTTCCGTGACATATTCCATAACAACAGGCTGCAAGAAAAATAACCCGTCTACTTTTTCCAGTAGTGCAGGCTTTGCCTTCTCGATTAGCGATCGCCGAATCAGCGAGTTTACTTGTTGGGGAACGCTTTGTTGATCGGCTGAACCAACCACACTTTCACGAATCTGGGCGATGGTCACTGGCTCTCGGTGAATGGCAAACCAGTACAGTATTTTCTGTTCCTCTGCTGATAGGCGATTGAACTGACGAGCAAGCAAATCGCGGATGTCTTCAAAGATGAAAATCCCCTGACTGATGTAGGCTAAAAACTCAGCAATGCTGCCATTAAATACATCTTGCGTAGCGGCTGCCACCATCTTCAGTGCCAGAGGATTACCACCATAGTGATTGATCAGAGTTTGCCATTGGGCTTCTGAACCTGTAAATCCTCCCTTTTCTCGAAAGATGGCGCGGCCATCATCAGTAGTGAGTCCACTTAGAGGCAGCGATCGCACCCTGCTTTGTGTGCCTTCCATCATCGCTATTTCCTGCGGTTTTTCACGACTGGTCAGCAAACAACAGCTTTGGTGGTGGGTTTCGCCAATCGTTCTGAGCCACTGCCCATAAACTTCATAACCCGATCGCCACTGACCGACTTGCTCGCTATGCAAAATCGTTTCAACATTATCCAAAATTAACAGACATCGCTGCGATCGCCAATACTGCATCAATAAGACAAGTTTTTCATCGAGTGTAACAGGGATGATGGGATCGTCTCCCTGAAGCGGCATCAGAAATTTCAGCAGGCTGGTCAGGAGTTCGTCGAACGAGGGAGCATTCGCCAGCGATCGCCATACTACAACCTCAAACTCTGGCTGCATTTGCAGTGCTGCTTTGACTGCGATCGTACTTTTGCCAATCCCCCCGATTCCCAGCAACCCAACCACGCGACAGCGTTGGGTCACTATCCACTGCCAAAGTTGCGCCAATTCGGTTTCACGACCGTAAAACACCGAAACATCGGTCGCATTATCCCAATCATGCTGCGGATTCACCTTTTGGAAAGCAGAAGATTCCTCTGATGCAACAGGGGATACGTAATCAGTTTTCGTTAATTCCAGCGCAAACGCCCGGAACAGAAGCTCTAAAGACTGCCGATCAACTCCCTGTTCGCGCTTAAAAATCCGGGCGAGGGTATTGAGTGAGAGTCCGGTGCGATCGCTTAAATCTTCCTGCGTGAACCGCTTACCCCAGGCTTCCTCCGATTCTGCCTGCTGTTTTGCCGTTTGAAATCGCTGCCATCCATGAGGCGACAGAATGACTCCTCTCACTCGTGCAGAGGCAACTCTACTGCGCTTGGATTTCTTGGCATTGGCATCCATAAGCAAATTGCAGTCTTTTTTACAACGGGCTGCATCCTTTGAATTAGGGTCTTTTTTCCTGAAGAATACCACGCTTCACGATAAGTTGCAGCTTAACTCAAGGAACTTGCGTGGGCTAAATGGAATGTCTGTTGAAGAATGAGAACAACGAGGTAAATGTCCAGTCAACGCCTTCGTTCTCTTGAACCCAACCCATACCGATTGAGGAGGAATCCCATGAGTATAATCACAACGCAAGACGGCACACAGATTTACTACAAAGATTGGGGTACAGGACAACCGATTGTCTTCAGCCACGGTTGGCCTCTGAATTCTGATAGTTGGGAAGCTCAGATGCTGTTTCTAGCAGACCACGGGTTTCGGGTGATCGCTCACGATCGCCGAGGACATGGGCGATCAAGCCAACCCTGGAAAGGCAATGAAATGAATACCTATGCCGACGATCTGGCGGAGCTAATCGAAGGACTGGATCTCAAAGAGGCGGCGTTGTTTGGATTCTCGACGGGTGGCGGCGAAGTTGCTCGCTATATTGGTCGCCACGGCACAGCACGAGTTGCTAAAGCTGGGCTAATCTCTGCCGTCCCGCCACTGATGCTGAAGACGGAGAATAATCCCAATGGGCTACCCATCGAAGTGTTCGACGGGCTTCGCACTGGTTCTCTTGCTGACCGATCGCAACTCTACAAGGATCTTGCCAGTGGCCCATTCTTCGGCTTTAACCGTCCAGGTGCAAAAGTCTCTCAAGGTATGATCGACTGGTTCTGGCTTCAGGGGATGCAGACGGGTCACAAAAACGCCTTCGACTGCATCAAGGCATTCTCTGAAACGGACTTTACCCAGGATCTCAAAAAGTTCGACGTACCAACGTTGATTATCCACGGTGATGATGACCAGATTGTGCCGATTGGTGCGGCTGCGATCGCTGCTGCTAAATTGGTGAAGAATGCCACCTTGAAAATTTACCCCGGCGCACCCCACGGACTGACGGACACGCACAAAGATCAACTTAACAACGACCTGTTATCGTTCCTCAAAGAATGACACGCTCACGCTGATTTAAGCCATCAGATCATATAAACCTCTCTAGCGGCGAGAGTTCCGTTTCCTGTAGAGGAGATTTTACCACAATGCCCCATACCCAATACCTATTGACTATTGACTTCCGTGACAAACTCCGTCAAGAACCTAAACGCCTTGAGGATATAAGTAGCGCAATCTCTAGGGGAAGTGTTGTAAAAATGTCGCCACGCTGAGGCTTTATCTTCATCATAGCGATCGCCTCGTTCTGGATGTCCATCTAACCAAGCTAAACGCACCGCATGACCGATTAACACGTCCAAAACCATGTATTCTTCAATTTGCAGGTTGGGATTTTTAGAGGCGATCGCAGCTAGTTCCATTAATGCTTCAATGTTAACTCGGCGGTACTCTGGGGCTTCAATTTTATTTAACAGATGCTCAACTAATAAAGCAAAATTCTTTTCTCCAGCCGTCATCTCCGATATCATTACATTGCTTTCTAAACGATTGCGACGCTCTAGTTTATCGCCAATCACTAAACCCTTACAATGGTGCATTAATAGCCAAACCTGCTGAAAGAAGTTTTTCGGGACACGGTTTAACGCACCCTCGGCTTGGCGGAAGCGTCGCCAACCACCAACCGGAATTTCTTGTGCTTCTACTTCTTCCTCAATTACAGGTAATACCACCCAATTAATATCACTTTCTTTTTGTTTGACGTGCAGAGATTCCTGCTGACGCAACAAATTACTCATCCCTGTATAACCACTCAAGACTTGATGCAAACGGTCTTTGACTTCAAAGGGTGCGAGTTCCATTAACTGTTCATAGGCTTCATCTTGAGTTACCCGCAACTCCCGTGCTAGTTCGCTGGTAATTAATAAGATGAGATAGCCGACTCTCAGGGTAAGTAGTCCTTGGAATAATTCTGGCTCTGTTTTGATGAGAATACTAAGATAAATGAGGATTTCTTGTGTTAACACGCGATCGCGGATATCCTCACGACAGAAGTTATTAATTTTCTCGAAAATCTCGTTGTGAGGCATCGGCACGGTAATCAATGACGCTTCACTGTAAGCTCTACCTACAGCAATTTGCTTACCCCGCACCAAAATAATCGTCACCGCATCCGACAAACCAATATCCACCATCTGGCGCAACCCAGCCGCCCGCCGAACTACCGCCCAGTGTCCTGAATCTCCGGCTTTGGTGTACACTTCATCTAGTAAATAGGCTACAGTCACCGGATAATCCGGCCCCCCAAACCCCGTATCAAATTCCAGCCCTTGCAAACGAGTCAAAGTCTGCAATAACTCAATTTGCTCATAAAGATTTTCTGATGAACGCAGAGATGATAACAAAAAGCTCAAGTTAGTCTCACATTCCATCTGGAATTCTTGCGTATGCCCCAATCGCCAACTTTTCCCAGGATGATAAGCCAAATAATAGCAATGTGGAGCAGCATTTTGCATGGCAGACTGAGTAAATTCCCCATCTTGCAGAAAATCAATTCTTTGTATTCCCGCCGTTAACATGAGTTGATTCAGTCGCCCTAATTTGACTTGCACACCATTACATACACCTTCTTTCAACTCCTGCATAAGTTCTAGTAAAGCTTGCGAACCAGTTTCTAGGATGGTGTGTGTCAACATTAAACTTAAAGTCGGACGACCTAAATCACTCCAATATTTTTGAATATAAGCTAGTTCACTTCTAATTTGATCTAGCAAAAAATGGTAGTCAAGAGTTAAATAAAACTGCTGTGAATCTAAAAACGAAGGTAAAAATATCACTGTCTGTCCTTGAATGCGGAAGATTCTCGATGTAGTCAAACTCCGCAGTCGCCGTACTGGTCGCCCAGTTAAACCAAGTTTATCATTGCGACCAATTTGAGTGTAAATATGCGAAAGTTCGCCTGCTTTTCTCACTTGAATTGGTTCTACCTGTTTGGGTGTTTGGGTTTCAATTCCATGCACTTCTAGTTTCGCTTGTAAGTCTTCATCTTCTGCTAACAGAGCAATTTGGACTAAAGCTTCCCGCTTTTTCCCTACACACAAATGTCTTCCTAAAGGGTCAATATCTCCCAGTGCTAATAACCCCTCACCCAACATTTGACTGAGAAAATATAAACTCTGCGCCCATACCAAGGGGACATTTTCATTAGGTAAACGGGGCTGACTTTGAGGAACTAACTTTTCGGATTCAACATTTTCATCGGGGACATAATAAACTTCTGGTAATAAATGCAACCCATCCCGCTCAATTAGTAAACTTGCTAAACTCTCTTGATAAAATTTAGTTCGCTTTTTATCATCACAAAATAACCCATCTAAGGCTAAATAAGTAAAAAATAATGGCCATTCACATTCAATATGCTCAAACTGCTTCAGTTCCCAAGGTTCATAGTGCAAGCGTTGATTATCTTCTAAAACTGTTTGGTGTCCATCCCGCAAAAAGCGTTTACAGCCGTATTTCCCTTGGAGTTTATGAATAATCTCGTTCAGTGTACGTTCTCTTAACTGCACATCTTCCACTGCAAAGGCGGGATAACTAATAATACTCAACAGTGCCGCATCAATTTCTTTAGAAGCAGATTCCCTCGGTAATAGTGATTCTAAAGTAATCCGCGCACGAGCAATTTCATCTGGTAACACATGAATTACTGAAGCTTGGCTTCCCCTCACCCCAAATAAATCCAGTCCGTTGATTGATTCTAAAGCAGCTTTTGCCATCCCGACAGAACTGGCGTTCAACTCTGCATTCCCATGATTGATTTTATTCCCCCGTTCCCAAATGCCATAATCAGGGGTGCGATAAGCTCGTCCAATATAATAAACCAAGTTTTGGACAAAATTGACTTCATCAATCGTATAAGTTATCTGCAATCCTGAAGCGGTCATTTGTGCCAGCATCAATAAAAAGATTGATGTGGCATCTAATTGCAGATGTCCCCATTCATCATCACCAACTACGATATCACCTGTGGCTGTATTATATTTCGCGTGTAAGCCATCTAAGAGTGACTGCGAATGTTTAAACTGCTCTACTTTGTGGGATTGTCGCATCATCGCAAACAACAAACCACGCATCAACTTAATCACGCTATGTTCTAACTCATAGGTGCGTCCCTTATCTTCATCTACCTTGCGGTAAGCCAGTGCTAAACCCCAAACTGCCAAAATGCTGTAGACATTATCTCTTACCCAAGCATCAGTATAATCACCGTGGGCAGTTATGGCTGTACTCGCCGGCAATAAACCAGTAATCGGATTTTGACGGGTCAAAATAATAGTTTTGATTTGCTGATAGTAATATTCCAGACGGGCTTGTAATGTAGTGGCTGTTGTCATAATCTCATTAATAGCAGCTTGCGGAATGTCACCCTGTAGCTGTGAAGTCAATTATGTGAGCCAAGCCAAAACAAGGTTTGTCATGAGCAATGGTACTACAGCTGAGGGCGGTGGGGATTTATTATTATCTCGTGTTAGCGAGCATTTGGGTGCAAAATTGTTAAGGAGTGATCACCAAATCGCAAAACTTTGTGAAATCTTTATCAATACCTAGAACTATTGATACTTAAGTTTTATATTACTGTTGTTAGATTTTAAAGAATCAGTAACCTAAATCATTCCCAAGGTTAAACAAGCACTATCAGCTGATTAATTAGATTGTAGGTAAGGTTACTTTGTCGCCATAAATTGTTAAAGATAGGAGATTGATGATGTCTTTACGTTATAACCAGAATCATGCCTTACTAGTGAAAGTAGTGTATTCACAAGTCAAAGTCAACGGCAAAGTTGAGTTAGTCCCTTTAGAACTATATGCTGATGGTTCACTCAAGCGGTCGGTTGTTTAATTTTATAGCTTGCTTGACTGCGGAGATGTCAGCCTAACCGTAGGGTATTTTGAATGTTAAGAACAGCTACTTAGCAGATTCATAATAAACTTTGTTCCCTTCCCAAGAGTTGACGAGCAGTTGATTTGTCCATGATGTTTATCGACGATAATTTGATGGCTGATAGCTAATCCTAGACCAGTTCCTTTGCCCTGCCCCGAAAGCTTCATCACTGTAGAAATTAACCACTACCACCACGAAGTCTACGCAGGCAAAACACTCATAGTCTACATCACCTACGACAACAGCGAATTTTTCACCCAACCTTGGGAGTTATGGTGTGCGGTGAAGAGAAGTTCTGTCACGCCGCCAACAATGCAGTTTCAGAAGTCACTCTGAGCAAGTTCAATTATTTCAACTTAGGTTTTTTTTGCTGTGGAGAAAATCTAAGTTTAGCAGCATAACCAAATCCCATACCCATCAAAATCCCAAACATCGTTGTCGGTTCAGGAACGGGAGTAAGTTTGACATTATCCACAAGCAAGGCTGAATTAACTGTGGTATCCCCCACATCAACTACACCAAATCCTAAAGTATAAGTGCCGGCTGTAGTGAAGTTATCATCTGCACTTAATGTGCCACCTACTAAATTGATATGCTGCTTAACTTCATCAAATAAATCTTTTGGCTCGTAACGCTCACGTAGCAAAAATCTGTTGACACTATCATGTGACAAATCTTCCATAATATCTGCTAAACGTGTGCAGCCTGGATACTTTGATTCTGCCAAGAAAAACAGAGTGTAAGTGTTGAGGTCACACTTTGCAGTGGATGGCTTAGTAGTTACTCTGATTGTCCATGCCCTCAATAGAGACAGTGTAAATTATCTATCTTTTCAGTCCCCTACTGCTAGCGATCGCTTATTCTTTTTTTCTTCTCACTAACACATTCTTTGTCTCATTTGTCAATGCGTAAGTTCTGTATGTCTGCCCTGCGTTTGATTCAGGAGTATACCCAACGCAGCAATTAGCAAGTTTTTTGCAGCGCGATCGCAATTTAGTTTGGGGGCTGATTGGTTTGATGCTAATGTCAATGAAGATGTCCCAGATAGTCGCTTTTTCGTCTGGCGCGGACAAGTGCAGTGGGTAAGACAGTTCGCACCAGACACGCTGTTGTTAGCTAGGAGTGATTTACAACTTGCAGCAAATTCTCTCGTACCTTTAGAGCAATTTGGTCTGGGTGGACAGGTCAGTGTGCGGGGCTATCGTCAAGACACATTACTTACTGACAATGGCCTATTGCTTTCGGCTGAATTCCGGTTACCGATTCTGCGTGCTGCCAATCTGGGAGGAGTTCTACAACTGACCCCATTTATCGACGTAGGGAAAGGCTGGAATATCAAGGGAGATAATCCATCCCCAAGTATGTTATTTGGTACTGGGTTAGGATTGCTGTGGAAACAGGGCAATAACTTCTTTGCCAGGCTAGATTGGGGTATTCCCTTAACATCAGTAGAGGGTGAAAAGCGATCGCTGCAAGAAAATGGATTGTACTTCTCGGTACAGTATTCGCCGTTTTGATCAATGAAGAATGCTGAGTGAAAAGTGCTGTTAGCGTAACGGGGCGTAAGCCTATACTTTCTAATTTACTCACCACTCAGCAATCAACAAGCAAAAATACTTACAAGGTGGATTTTCTAATTAGAATCTCCTATAGCTACTGTGTCATCTTCGTCATCTAGAAATTCATCATCGTCTGGTTCTTGGAAAGCCGCAATTACCTCTTGAACAATTTCTTGTGCTTCTTCATCCTTAAGTTTCAAAGCTTCCTGAAGTTTTTTCAGGTAAGGCTGTTTATCTGTGGGAACTATGAGTTCTTCTTCGTCTAAAAGGATAACGACTCCAGCCGCGAAGCCATCCCAAACCATTTCTTCTGGTAAGGACTGAGTTGCTGTTTTAAATAAGGGGCCGACTCCCTCCTCTTCGGCGATAGCCATAAGTTCATCAACGATTTCCACGATTTCATCTTCTGAAAATTCGGCGAACACCTCAAACTCCCAGAGAATACCTGCTAACCCTTCAGAATCGACTTCTTCCAGTGAAGAATCAGCGATCGCACTCACCAGCGCGATCGCCGCTACGGCTTCTTGTGGACTTAGGGATTCTTCTGTGGTGTTTTTTGCTTCAAAAATCTGCTCATAGTTGCTCATAATCACTACCTTTCGCTCAAGGAATTACAAAAAGGTTGAACCAGCGATCGTACACAAAACCTTGGGTTATTCAAGATTGGTATTTGTACGGTCATAGCAAATCATTACTACCATACCCGAATGGCTTTATTCTCTAGCAGGTGAAATATTTTTCTCAGATATTTGGCATGAGTTGCTAGCTATGAGTTATATATTTCTTTACATTGGCTTGTGGTAAATACCAATGAAAATAGTCGGACTCCCACTTTTTTGCCTAACAAATCAATTTTTCAGCGAAATTCTAGATGATCAATCATATCCTGTTAAGTATAATTACTACTTGATTTTTCCATGATATTTTTTGTTGAGTTTTGCTAGTTTGGTTTAATATAGAAGAACGGTAGTTCAAAACATAGCGATAGATAGCAGTCATACATTGGGCTAACTAATGCTAACTGCCTAGTTAACGTTGCTGATGCAGTAGAAAAACTAAATTAAACGCAAGCTTGTAGTAAGGGGCTTTAGCTCTTACCAATAATTAGTCCAGAGCGATCAACGATTAATTTTGTTTAACTAGTTACATACAGCAATTGAGGGTTAGTAGCTTAGAGAAACTCTGGTGAAAAGTTAGTCATTAACAGGCTAGTGTAATTCATCACTGTTTCGTAGCCATCTACCTCAACAGAGTTGAGGAATGTTGATCAATAAATAAGTCGGAATGGGCTATTCCCTGATTGGCTAATAGTAACCAGAATTTTTATTTAATTTTCTGGAGCTTACAGCTACTTACAGGTATATTTTCCTATGCTGTCTTTAATTTGATGATCTAGCTGGTGGGAATTACTTCCCGAAATCCATGCTATAGCTACATCTCTTTGTCATGTAAATTGATGACATATATCCTTTGGGGTTAGTTACACATAAATTAATCCCACCAGAGAAAATTCATCAATTTAGTGATCTAATTATCTTCACATCATCCAAAAATTTGGATGAAAGTTTGTTATTGCTGCATCCCAGTATAGGAATGCACAATTTCAAACTTAGCCATTTAACTTGTCAACTCCTCACCCACTAGAAATATCATTTAAGGTTATGAATGATTTTGAATTTATATCAAAGATATGCCTTATAGCTGTAGCCTATCTGTCTAGCATTTACTTGTGGATTTCACTATCTCAAAACTCAAACGAGTAACGTGAGACAGTAATTATTAATTCATAAATTAAGGTGATTTTGACTTTAATTTATGGCCATTTTGTTTTACTTATGATAACTTTGAAATTTGAGAACCCCGGTTTATGCCATAAACTGGGGTTCTCAGCTTTTAATAACCTGATTGTAGACGTATTGCCACACTACCGGCATGGGCAGGCAAACCTTCGGCTTCTGCTAAAGTAACGGCTGCTTGACCAACTTTTTGCAATGCTGCTTGATTACATTCTAAATAGGTAATGCGTTTGACAAAATCGTAGACGCTTAAACCAGAGGCAAAACGGGCGGAACGGGATGTAGGTAAGACATGATTGGGGCCGCCTAAATAATCACCAATCGCTTCTGGGGTGTAGCGTCCCAAAAACAGACTACCAGCGCACTTAATTTGACTAGCTAGTACTTGGGGATTGTCTACGCACAATTCTACGTGTTCGGGAGCTAGTTGATTTAATAAGGAGATGCTGTCTGCCAAATCATTCACAATAATGACTGCACCATGCTTTTCCCAACTGGTGCTAGCTGCTTCTTTTGTAGATAGCTGGGGAATAACTTGCTCAACTGCGGCTATAACTTGTTGGGCAAAGGTTTCAGAGTCGGTAATTAAAATTGACTGCGCGCTGGGGTCATGTTCTGCTTGTGAGAGTAAATCCCAGGCTATCCATTCTGGGTTATTTTTGTCGTCGGCTACAACCAAAATTTCCGAAGGCCCGGCGATGCTGTCTATACCCACAGTCCCAAATACCTGACGCTTGGCTTCAGCCACATAGGCATTACCAGGGCCAACAATCTTATCTACAGGGGTGATGCTGTCTGTACCATAGGCGAGGGCTGCTATTGCTTGCGCCCCACCGATACTATATATTTCTGTCACGCCAGCAACTTGGGCAGCTGCCAATACTGCGGGATTGATTTCCCCGCGAGGCATGGGTACAGTCATCACAATGCGTTCTACACCGGCGATTTTGGCAGGTAGTGCATTCATCAATACAGAACTGGGATAACTAGCGCGTCCTCCGGGAACGTAAATACCGACTTGTGACAAGGAAACCCAATTTAAACCGAGTTTTACCCCTACGGTATCGGTGTAACCAATGTCTTGGGGTAATTGCTTTTCGTGGAAAGAACCTATACGTTCAGCAGCTAATTCTAATGCCGCTTTGACTTCAGCCGGACATTTGGCAGCTTGTTCAGCCATGAAAGTTTCACTCAACCGCAGAGAATGAGGGCTGAAATGGTCAAACCGACTCGTGTAATCCTTAACTGCGGCATCACCGCGCACTTTTACATCAGCCAGGATATCGTGTACTGTACCGCTAACATCAACCGTAGCTTCCCGGCGGTTATTTACAAGGGCTTTAAATTGGGGAGTAAAGTCTTTGTCGGTTGTTTTCAGGAGTTGCATGGACAGTTTCTCTGAACTAGTGCAGGTTGGCAGTAGGGACAATATTTAGTTTAGAACGCTAGTACGGTTTCGCGAAAGGCAAATTTCATCTTGCTGTGATTCTTTTTTGACTAAAATTAGGGTAGAGCGATCGCTGAACACTTCAACGCATCGGTATGTTTGCAGTCTTTCTGGCGATCGCAGCATGGCTAATAAGTTAGGATGAGTAAAAGTATAATCACGATGCAATCATGAATGAGACGCTCCCAATAATACAATAGAGCAGGTCAATTCGTTAATTACTTGAGTTGTCACCTCACTAACGGCAAATCCACCTGTGGTTCGATAACGAACAGCACGCAACACTGCTAAATCAAAAGCTGAGGCTTCGCGAATAATTGCTTTAGCAACATCATCATCTCTAATTGTTTTAATCTCTATATTCACTTGTACCTGACTGTTAGTGACAATATCAGACAATTGTGATGCAAACTGTTCTACCAGAGGTACAGGTGTATTCAGGGCGCATACGTGTAATAGCACTACCTCACCTTGATTACTATCGGCCAAGATTTGAGCAAACCTTAAAGCACCTACAGTTTGCGGCATTAAATCCCCTACTGGTACTAAAATTCGGCGGATTGTGCTGGGGCTATTTAACAGACGTGCTACCGCAACTGGACAATGAGATGACCAGAAAACACTATCAATTACACTACCAAATAAGCGAGCGCGTAAACCCGTGGTTCGAGACCAACCCATCAACACTAAACTAGCATTTTGTTCGCGGCTGGTGCGGCTAATTCCTAAAGCTACATCATCATCAATCCGAATAGCAGTTAGCACTTCCACATCGAACTCTTGACTAATATCTTTAGCAAATTTCAATCTTTGCTGACTCTTTTCTAGTGCTATTCCTAACTGTGGATCATCCATATGTACATGAGCTTGGGCAATCGCTAATGGCATAATCCGCCCTAATTCATGACGCGCTAGTAATGCTGCCATTTCTATGAGATATCTCTGAGTTTGTGGGTTATAGATTGGTACTAATACGGTAAAGGGATAGTGATTTTCTTCTACCAGATGTTCCTCAACATTTCCCCACCAAATTGCCGGGCTATCTGTGTCTAAGTCTGCTGGAGGAAGTTGTAAGGAAGTGGCAAACCTAGCTGTAATTATTGGCCCTAAAATTGCTGTCACTAACATCAAAACAATTACACTATTTAAGACACCTTCACCAATTAACCTTTCACCCGCACCATTCATACTTTGATAGGCAACTAATGTCGCTGCTAATGTAGCCGCTACCTGTGGTAGTGACAGTGACCACATTGTTAGTAGTTCCGCAGTATTGTAGCGGTAAATCAATTTAGCGAAAAATGCGGCTAAAAATTTGCTGCCAATTAGAGCTACAACAATAAACAAAGTCAGCCAAAAGGAAGAAAGAGTTTTGATAAAGGCTGGAATGTTAATCAACAATCCCATGTCTACGAAAAAGCAAGGGATAAATAATACACTACCAATAAACTCAATTTTTTCCTTGACAGGGCTACGTCCTACAACATCATTAACAGCTAAACCTGCTAGAAACGCACCAACAATTTTCTCTATTCCAATTATTTGCGCCCCAACAGATGCTAAAAACAATGCTAGTAAAATGAACAAAAACTGATTACTTTGTTCATCTCCAGAACGACGAAAAAACTCTTTACCTAACCAGTCAAAGCCAAACAGAACAATAATTGAGTAAATTGCTAGTCCACCTAACAAAGTTAATAAACTTAAGGTAGTGAATTCTCCGCTATGAATTCCGACACAAATTGCTAGCACTAGCAATGCACCTGTATCAGTGAAGATCGTCGCACCAATTGTCACTGTCACAGCTTCATTCATTACTACTCCTAGGCGGCTCACAATTGGATATGCTAAGAGGGTATGAGAAGCTAATAAAGAACCAATTAATACAGAAGCATTCCAGCTAAAATTAAATATTCGTCCTACCAGAATGCCAGCAATCATTGGCACTAAAAATGTTAGGATTCCAAATCCAATTGAGCGATTTTTAGTTTTCCTAAATTGCTCAATATCAATTTCTAACCCTGCGACAAACATTAAATAAATTTTGCCGATATCCGAAAGTAGTGTGATAGTGTCAGAATCTGGGTCGAGAAGCTTTAATCCACTTTGTCCCAAAATCACACCAGCTAATAGTAGTCCTACTAATCCAGGTAATCTTAATCTCTCAAATATCGGCGGTACAGTAAAAATTACTGTCAGAAGTATTGTAAACGCAATAATAGGAGTATCGGTTAGTAAGTTAGAACCCATATGTAATTATGATGATTGTCTGTAGGTTAAAATCTGTCTAAAAAACGATTTTTTGCCAAAATTTACCAGGTACAATACTTACATTAATTTAGAAAGCCTGAAAAAATGAATAGGCTTATAATAACAAACCTTATTCACTTTTAATTTAATTGATAGACTAAATAACAGATTAGTAACCTAAGTAAGAATTAGTATCAGAAGTAGTTAGATATAGCTGTTATCAAGTATTTTTACCCATCAATCAGCACAGAGGCTAATTCAATAGAGATAATTTGAGAAAAATCTGGAAGAGTGTTCTTGTTGTTGACTATCAATGATAATTTTAAGGATTGAGAACCCTTAAAAATCGAAGTTTATGAACGCAGCCGACGATAAAACCATTGTTCGTGAGTATTTCAATTCCACAGGGTTTGACCGATGGAGACGGATTTATGGCGATGGCGAAGTTAATAAAGTCCAGCTAGACATCCGCAACGGCCACCAGCAAACTGTGGATAGTGTTATCGAATGGCTGAAAAATGATGGCAATTTAGCAGAGTTATCAATCTGTGATGCTGGGTGTGGTGTGGGTAGTCTGAGCATTCCCTTAGCTACAGCAGGTGCTAAGGTCTATGCGAGCGATATTTCGGAAAAAATGGTAGAAGAAGGCAAGCAAAGAGCTTTAGAAGCTTTGGGAAATGCTGACAATCCTACCTTTGCTGTCCAGGATTTAGAATCTTTAAGTGGCAATTATCACACTGTTATTTGCTTGGATGTCTTGATCCATTATCCCCAAGAAAAAGCTGATGAGATGATTTCTCACCTCTGTTCTTTAGCTCAGTCTAGAATCATTCTCAGTTTTGCACCTAAAACTTGTGCTTTGACTTTGCTCAAAAAAATTGGCAGTTTCTTTCCTGGGCCAAGTAAAACAACCCGCGCCTATCTGCATCGTGAAGCTAATGTCATCAAAATTTTAGAAAGCAATGGCTTTGCTATCCAAAGGAAGGCTTTTACTAAGACTAGTTTTTACTTTTCTCGCATTTTAGAAGCTACACGCCAACAATAGACTACTAGGTCATCAAATTTGAATTGAGGGATAAGCTTTTTTTGTAGTAAGGACTTTAGTCCTTAGAAAAATCAGGACTTTAGTCCTTACTACGAAACGTCAGAACTTACTTGATAGACTACTACTCGCCGCTAGATCATGAGTACCTGATTTAGCGGCGAGGTTTATTTTTCTAGAAATAGGGATATAGGCGAAAAAAAGGTTAAAGGAGTTGGGGATATTTTGGGGATGAATACCCTTATTTACCTTTTGATGCTGTATTTAGCGTCCCGGCTGTGACAATCACCAGATTTTCTGGCTTAATTAAATCTTGAATTGCCTGCTGCATTTCAGCCATATTGACTGACTGAATGCGCTGGGGAAATTCACGGATTTCTGTTGGTGATAGTCCCACGACTGCATTATCTAAAATGATGCTGGATACATCACTAGGGTTAGCTAAATTCACAGGATAACTGTTGGTAATTGAACGTTTGGCGGTGTTTAATTCGGCTTCAGTGACTCCTTGTTGGCGTAACTGTTTGAGTAATGCTAAAGTGCTAGCGATCGCCTGATTGGCATCTCCTGGTGCTGTCTGCATTTGAATTACGAAGGGGCCAGGATTTATCCCCGCCGCAAAGCCGCTATAAATACCATAGGTCAAACCCAGGCGATCGCGCACTTCTGTACCCAAGCGACTGGATAAGGTATCACCACCCAAAATCTGATTCAGTACCAATGCAGCATAATAACGGGGGTCTTTGCGAGAAATGCCGTTGTAGCCAATGTAAGTTACAGCTTCGGCTTTACCAGGAATTGCCTTGTTAATGCGAGTCAAAGTTGGTGGTAATGATACCGTTGGTGATTTCAGGGTACGCGGTTGACCAATAGCTTGCCATTTCCCCAGGGACTGATTGAGTAACTCTTTTACCTGCGCTGGGTCAAAATCACCCACTAAAGCTAGTGTTGTAGTGTCTGGTCGGTAATGGTTGCGATAAAAGTTCACCACATCATTACGAGTAATACTGTTTAAACTTTCCGCCGTCGGGAAACTGTGGAAGGGGTGATTTGCTGGGTAAATTGCCTGCTGGAATACTCTTCTACCTAATCCGCTAGGATCATCTAATTGGGCTTTAAGGCTAATTAATGCCCTTTGGCGGCTGAGTTCTAGCTGGTCGTTGGGAAAAGAGGCATTTTGCAGCACATCTGCTAGAGTTTGCATGATAATTGGCAGATTTGCTGATAACCCTTGACCACTAATGTTTACTCCCTCACGTCCAGCACCAAAATTTAAGCTAGCACCTCGGTCTTCTAGAGTTTGCGCCAAGGTGAGAGCATCTTTTGTCTTTGTCCCATTCATTAAATTAGTAGCTGTGAGACTGGCTAATCCCGCTTTGGGATTACCATCAAATTCACTACCCGCGCCAATTTGTCCACTCAAGTTAATTGTGGGGACACTACGGTCAGGTAATAGCAACACCCGCAAACCATTGGTGAGAGAAAGCTGTTGTGGTAAGGATTGTTTGTTGGTATCTGTAGATGTGGTGACAGGAGGCAGATATTTAGCCAATTCTGCCGGATCTACGGGTTTACCGGGGTCGAAGTTTTCTACAGTGCGACCAGAACTAGCATCGGTAGTTCCGGCTTGACCATCGAGTTGGGTTGGTTCAAAATAGCCGATGGTTTGTTTTGCGGGATTGAGGTAAGTTTTCGCGACTTTTTGAATATCAGCAGGAGTGACTTGAGCGATCGCAGCTAAATATTTTTCAATATAGTGATAATCTCCGGCGATCGTTTGGCTGTATCCCAATTGGTTAGCTTGGCTGGTGATGTCTTGATTACCCAACACAAACGCTGCTTGCATTTGTGTCTTTGCTCTGTTCAATTCGCCTGGGGAAACTGGCTGCTGTTGCAGTTTGGATAGAGATGTTTGCAATACCTCAGTAATGTTGGCTAGTTTTTGTCCTGGTGCAGCTGTAGCAGTAATTTCATACCACCCCGGTTCGATCAGTTCTACTGCACTACCACTTATAGAACTAGCCAGACCAGATTCTACCAAAGCTTGATAAAGTCTAGAACTACGTCCACCCGTGAGAATGGCATCCATGACATCAATTGCTGGGACATCAGGATGATTGATATCGGGTAAAGGATACACCGCTTGCAATAACGCCGCACTTCCAGGTTCTTTCAAGACTATCGGTGTTTTACTGGCAGTATTTTTATCCAGTTCTTTCCTTATCTCCTTGTCCTCTTGATCTGTCCTTGGTAATTTCCCAAAAGTTGTTTGCACTAAATTTAATGTAGGTTCTGTAGCAAAATCCCCTGTGATTACCAAGGTGGCATTATCTGGACTGTAATATTTTTGGTAGTAATTCCTTACCTGTTCTAGTGTGAATTGTTCCACATCGGCTTTTGTCCCACCCACAGGTAAGCCATAGGCGCGGTTAGGAAAAGCCGCTCGCATGACTGCCCGACTTAAACGATAATTAGGTGAGTTTTCATATCCCTGCAACTCCGAGATCACCACTCGTTTTTCACTAGTTAATTGTTCTGGCTCTATCAAAGCATTTTTCATGCGGTCTGCTTCTAGAGTCAGCAAAGCTTCTAGTTTGTTTCGTTCCACCGTACCAAAGTAAGCCGTTTCGTCGTAGCTGGTGAAAGCATTAAACTGACTACCCAAAGCACTAAACAACCGCCCAAACTGTACCGGACGGTTAGTAGTTCCCTTGAACATCAAATGCTCAAGCTGGTGGGAAATACCGTTTTCTCCCTTGGCTTCATTTCGTGAGCCGACTTTATACCAAACCTGTACACTCACCACTGGCGCAGTATGCACTTCTTTGGTAAGTACAGTTAAACCGTTATCTAATACTGTTTTCTGCACTCCTTGAGTAAAAGACAAACCAGACACGGGTGTAACGGCTGGTGTGGGTGTGGCTGCGATCGTCAAATTGCTCGCCACAGGCAAAATACTCAAAAGAATGCTGAGAAAGAAACCTATCAGCATATATGGGCGGAGTTTCATAAGCGGTTTACATTCTTAAGTTATCAAACCCGGCGGTTGACAGTTTCTTAAGTGTAACTAGCGATCGCGCTAAAATCATGTTTGCTAATTTCTATAGCCGACTGGCCCAAAATTATGTACTGGCTCAATTGATTCACTCTTATGTGCTTTAAGAGTTTAAAAAACGGTAGATTGTTAATTACTCCACCGTTTTTTATCAGTCAAATGATATTTTTCCTGGCTGTTATATCAAGGTGAATTTTGTGTATTTATTTTTCCACAGGTGTTAGTTTTAGAGGATACAATGGCTCAGATCCATTTAATTGCCAAATTCTCAATACCAATACAGCAGCTACAGTTAGCCATACACAGGAAAATGATAAAGTCATTCCCGCTATAGGATTAGTTTGCCAATAAATAGCCGTCACCACTACAGCAGATAACCAAGGGCCTAAAATAACGACAGGAACAGCAGCACCTAATCTCCGTTCTACAGTGAAAATCGTATTCCAAGTATCCCCTAAAGCCAGATGTACCACAAACAAAATTAAAGGCAGCACTAAAAATTGGTGATTCATTTGCTGCCAAACTAACACAGAAGAAATTACCCGTAAAACAGCAATTATCATCCAAACGATGGGAAATGCTAAAGGTGGAGGGGCCCATTTTGGTCTAATTATCTGGTCATAGGTCTGACGAGAACGGGTATTATCTAAAAGAGAAAATATTCGTGAACGGATACTTAATAGAGCAAAAAATAATCCAGTCAATAAAGTGCTAAACCAACTAGGAAAGAAAGAATTATTATCAATCAACATTACTAATTTTTCCATTCCCAGTAACACAAGAATCATGACTACTATTTGCAGGATAGTCCCTAGTTTATAAACTAAAACTGCTCTGATATCTAGTTCTTGTGTAGTAGCTATTGATGTATCTGGAGACCGTTGTTGATTAAGAGTTTTTACTCCCATAACTGTATTGACAAACTTTTCAAGTATTCCACTATTATTGGATTGACTCATAATTAAGAGCTTGTGCGTAGTTTGTAATTAGTCATAATAAGTCATTATATGATAATGTAATGTCAGATAGAGAGTAATATTCCCATCTGCATTGCACATCAAGTTTATATTGAAACTCCCATCTCTAAGAGGCTGTTTGAAAAGTTTTGAGAGATAATATTTCTATCATCAGCAATCTTAAAAGCTATGACCCAAGCATTAGGCGTTGTTGCGTGAATAGGCAAAATGGTAAATTTTACCTATTGCCGATGTTCTGCCACCGCCTAGCCCAACGATGAAGACGAAAGCCCAGTACAAAGTTAAAAATTGGAATGCTTATGATGCAGCCCTCAAACAACGAGGCAGTATAACTTTCTGGCTGGACGAAAACGTAATTGAGCAGTGGCGCAACCAGCAAAAAACGGGGAAAAAAGGAGCATCGAATTATTACTCAGATACGGCGATCGCTACAATGGGAACAATTCAATCAGTGTTTCATTTACCAGGGCGGCAAGCAGAGGGGTTTTTAGAATCACTGTTCACGCTTATGGGAATTGAGCTAGAAGTACCAGACCATTCCACGCTATCTCGTCGTTTGAGCAAGCTGTCTGTGGAACTGCCAGTTATACCAAAGGAAAAAGCTGTTCATGTAGTAGTGGATTCAACTGGTGTAAAAGTCTATGGTGAAGGCGAGTGGAAAGTCCGCACACATGGAGTAGGAAAAAGACGGACGTGGCGCAAGTTGCATCTAGGAATTGATGAGAGCAGTGGCGAAATTCTCGGTGCGGTGGTAACGACTAATGATGTAGCTGATTGTGAGGTACTACCTGACATATTGGAGCAGATTTCACAGCCGATAGAGCAAGTTTCTGGTGATGGTGGCTATGACACATTTGGCTGTTATGACACTATTGCCGAACGAGGAGCGAAAGCCACAATTCCGCCTCGTAGCAACGCCAAAATTCAACAACCAGACGAGATAGCACAGCCGCATCCTAGAGATGAAAACCTGCGCTACTGTAACCAAGTGGGACGTAAGCAGTGGAAACAAGAGTCTGGTTATCATCGCCGTTCTTTGTCTGAAACTGCAATTTTTCGGCTCAAAATCATCTTTGGTGGTAAGTTAAGAAGACGCTTTTTTGATAATCAGGCTGTCGAGTTATTTTTACAATGTGCTGCCCTTAATCGCATGATCCAGTTGGGCAAGCCGGACAGTTACAAAGTGGAAAACTAACTTCTGCTCTAATGCAGGATCGATATGTCTTTTTTTTCTTTCATGCAACAAAGCCCAAGCATTACCCAAAATTTTTACTTTCAAGGAATTTGTCGATTGGCTACCTGAAAATTCTGGGGTACGTTACGAACTACATCACGGAAATATTATTGAAATGGCACAACCCGTGGGGTAACATGAAGAAGTTAAAGGATTTTTGACAATTAAGCTGAGTGCAGCGATTGACAGATTAGATTTTCCCTACTTTATTCCTAACCAAGCCATAGTTAGACCTGATAGTAAAGATTCTGGTTATTTCCCAGATGTGTTGGTACTAAATCGTGCAAATCTGGTCAACGAAAAATTATGGAAAAAAGAATCTACTCTCAGTTTAGGTGCATCAATACCTTTGGCAATTGAAATTGTATCAACTAATTGGCGCGACGATTACCACCTCAAATATGCTGATTATGTTCGCGTAGCGTCTCGTAGAGAAGAGATGGGTATTCCCGAATATTGGATTGTAGACTATGCCGCATTAGGTGGACGTAATTTTATTGGCAATCCTAAACAACAAACAATCTGTGTCTGTAACTTGGTTGATGGGGAATATCAAATCAGCAAGTTTCGAGATGAGGAACGCATTGTTTTCCAAACTTTCCCCCAATTAAATCTCACCGCCAACCAAATTTTTCAAGCTGGTGTGGTGTAGCTTTGTGATCAAGCTAAACATCAACATCCAAATTCTTGACTAAAAAAGCCCACTTATCTGCTGCTTCCTCAATGATTTTGGCTGTAGGTTTACCTGCACCATGTCCCGCCTTAGTCTCAATTCTAATTAACGTTGGCGCATCACCAGCATGAGCCGCTTGCAAAGTTGCCGCAAATTTGAAACTATGAGCAGGAACAACGCGATCGTCGTGATCTGCTGTAGTAATTAAAGTAGCTGGATAAGTTATACCTAGCTTGAGATTATGCAGAGGTGAATAGGCGTAAAGAGTTGGGAAATCTTCGGGATGATCTGGCGAACCATATTCAGCAGTCCAAGCCCAGCCGATGGTAAATTTATGAAACCGCAACATATCCATTACGCCAACGGCTGGTAAAGCTGCACCGAATAATTCAGGACGCTGAGTCATACAAGCACCGACTAACAAACCGCCATTACTACCACCTGCGATCGCTAGTTTTGCAGTTTTTGTGTAATTATGATTAATCAGCCACTCGGCCGCCGCTATAAAATCATCAAAAACATTCTGCTTTTTCTCCTTCATCCCCGCTTGATGCCATTCTTCACCATATTCTCCACCACCACGCAGATTTGGCATCGCATAAACACCCCCCATCTCCATCCATACCAACATATTCACAGAAAAACTGGGAGTGAGTGAAACCCTAAAACCACCATAAGCATAGAGATACGTGGGATTATTCCCATCTAATTGCATCCCTTTTTTGTGGGTAATAAACATCGATACTGGTGTACCATCTTTACTCTCGTAAAAAACTTGTTTGGTTTCATAATCACCAGGATTAAAATCTATAATTGGCTGTTTAAAAATCTCACTTTTTCCCGTTACCATGTCATAGCGATAAATAGTTCCTGGTGTTGTGAAACTGGTGAAGATATAAAAAGTTTCGGTATCATATCGTTTACCACCAAAACCACCAACTGAACCAAGTCCAGGTAATTCTACCTCGCGAATAAATATACCATTGAGGTCAAAAAATTTAATTTGGGAGTGAGCATCTTTTAAATAATCAGCCACAAACTGATTATTCAATATATTTACCCCTTCTAGAGTTGCCTCAGTTTGAGGAATAATTTCTTGCCATGCTTCCTTTGCAGGGTTGTTAGTATCAATGGCAATTACTCTACCTCGTGGTGCATCTAAATCAGTGCGAAAATAGAACACACTATCATCGTGATCAATAAAACTATAATCGGCTTCAAACTGATTAATTAGTTCGACAACTTCCCCATTGGTGTTAGTTAAATCTTTGTAGAAAACTAGATTTCGGGAATCAGTTCCCAACCAAACAGAAATAATCAAATATTTACCATCTTCCGTTACATCACCATTAAAACCCCACTCTTTTTGATCAGGACGATGATAAATTAAAATATCTTCAGTTTGGGGAGTACCCAAGCGGTGATAATAAAGCTTTTGATAATAGTTAACGTCTTCTAGTTTCGTTTGTTCATTGGGTTCATCATAACGACTGTAGAAAAACCCTTGGTTATCATGTGTCCAAGATACACCAGAAAATTTCACCCACTTGATCTGCTCTGGTAAATCTGCGCCAGTTTCTACATCTCGTACTTGCCATTCTTGCCAATCAGATCCAGAAGTAGATAAACCATAAGCTAATAACTTACCATTATCACTAACCGTAACCCCCGAAAGAGCAACAGTCCCATCTTCAGATAATTTATTGGGGTCGAGTAAAACTCTTGGTTCGGAATTCAGGGATTTCAAAGTATAAAGAACACTTTGATTTTGCAGTCCATCATTTTTGAAATAAAAATAATTTTCTCCCTCTTTAAAGGGAATACCATATTTTTCATAGTCCCACAGTTTAGTGAGACGCTGTTTGATTTTCTCTCTGGCAGGAATTTCTTCTAGGTAAGCGAAAGTAATTTGATTTTGTGCCTCAACCCATGCCTTTGTTTCTTCTGAGTCAGGGTCTTCTAACCAACGGTAAGGATCTACAACTAAAGTACCGTGATAATTATCAACTTGATCATTCTTATGGGTATGGGGGTAAATCATAATAATTCAGAATAAATTTTATCAGCATCAACTAATAGTTTATTATCAAATGAAAAATGTTCGTTGATATTCTCAAAAGGTAAACTTCTATCTTTCGGCTGATAATTCTTGCCATTACGAGGGAAATAATTTTAGAGGAAGAGGGGATGAGAGCGATCGCAAATTCAATCTCATAATCATTCATCAGACCTAACCTCGATTTTAGCCATGCGATCGCAAATAAACCACATAATTCTACTAAGGCTGCTGTGCCAATGATAAATTCCAGTTGTTTATCTGGCGGTCTAGTAGCAAATACACCGGGAGCTTGCATCAACAAAGAAACACCAGCCAGTAATGATAGTAATCCCAGCACTTTCCAGAAGGTTTTACGCATAAAAATTGTTTTCAGTGTTAAGAATTAATGTATAGTTCCTTCTGCCGCAACTCCTCTAATTCCTCTGGCGTGAGAGGATTATTTCCTAACTTCAGTGCTTCTAACCAGCGTAGCCGTTGTTCCTTGAGAGATGATGGATAATAATTAAATACTCCACTGTCTACAGCAGCCTCTATATCTGCTAATGCCCCTACCATATCACCTGTGAGTAATCTAGCAAGTCCGCGATTATATTGATAGTGTCCACTATGAGGCGATAGGATAACTGCTTGTTCACAATAGTGGAGAAAATATTCAGCATCACCGTTTATAGTACCAAGCCAGCCTATGCTATTCCAAGATTCAGCAGAGTTATTCAAAGTAGGGTTAAAATTTAAGGCTTGCTCGAAAGCCTTCTTTGCTTCTTCAATTTTTCCTTCTCTTAACCAACTGATGCCCTGGCTTAAGGAAAACGCAGATGCGAAAGTTGTGTTTTGCTCTAACTCTAGAGAAACACCTACGCATTTATGCAATCCTCTAGTGTTTAACCACTTTGTCTCGCTATCCCAGATTACTTTTCCAATATTGGCATAACTCAGGTTAGCACCACTGAGGTTAGCACCACTGAGGTTAGCACCACTGAGGTTAGCACCACTGAGGTTAGCACCACTGAGGTTAGCTTCTCTAAGACTAGCATTGCTAAGGTTGCTATTGGTGAGGATCGCACCAATGAGATTAGCTCGCCTGAGACCGGAATTGCTAAGGTTGCCATCTATGAGTTTGACACCGATAAGGACGGCATCCATGAGGATAGCATCACTGAGGTCGGCATTGTTGAGGTTGGCATTGCTAAGGTTGGCATTGCTGAGTCTGGCATGACTGAGGTTAGCACCTCTAAGGAATAATCCCACGATGAAAATAAAAGCAGATACACCTAATGAGTGACTTGAGCTGATAATCTGCCGCAAGCGTTGTGAGTCAAATTGAACAGTATTTGGTTTACCGCAGGGGTGAAAATTGATTTGGTCTTTGAGATCATCTTTTGATTGGCCATAGCGATGCAACTCCAGCAGCACAATCATCACATTCAACCCTGTATATATATCCACCTGACGCAACCCCAAGTGATTTTCTCTCTCTGGTAATTGCTCCCTTAATTGTTTTTTCTTAATCAGGGGTAAGTTGGCATCTTCTGCGTCAATAAATTCCCCATCGCACCAACGAAAGTAAAACTCTTCTAATCTTTGGAACAGGTTAAGCAAATGTTCAGGGTCTTTAAAGTCTGGACTTGTAGCCAACAAACCCATCAAATAGTCAACAATCTCACGGGTTAAATTGCCATAACCAAGCAAATCATAAATTTGCTTATTCATCGCGTCTGTGGGAACAAAATCTTCTTCGCGCTGACGCTTCTTGACCTTTGTTGTCCAATCCACAAAACTTTCTATTAAACGTTCTGCGAATAAAAACTCGCTAAAACTCTTGTGGACAAATTCCACAGCACCACCTTTATCACCGGAGGCTGGTTTGATATAGAAGGCTGTCAACAAATTATTGAGTAACTTCTGTTGTTGATTTTTTTCCGAGTAACTTTCCTGTCTGGCTTGCTGAATTAACTTAGCAGCTTGGCTATTGCTATCTTTATCGTTCAGCCGTGCTTCTAATATCGCCAATCTAGCAGATTCATTCCCCGACTGCACCACACACAAAGCCGCTTCAGTCATGAACTGCCGCAAATCTTCGCTTTCTAAATTAGTCAAGCGGTCATTATCATCTCCCCGTTGTTTTTCTAACACCCATCTCACCGACTCATCATAGATACGAATTTTTGCCTGGATACCTTCTGCACCTGCAAACATCTGCACATTAAAATGTTTTTCTCGGTGCATTCGTCCTAATAAATAAAGCAGTAAAGGTTCTCGTGCTAATTTATTTTTAATTTCATCAGGACAAGCCAGCAAAAATTGCTCAAAGTCCTTAGCTTCTTGCTCTCCAACTTTTGCTGCCCATTTCTTCAGCCAGTCTTCCCTAATCACGTCATCCATTGGCTGAAGTTCAACACGCTTTAAACTTTTCGTTTGTGAAAGCAGGCGGTCTATTCCTTGTAATGCCAGGGGACGACCTGTAACTAAAAACTGATGATGGCAAAGGCTATCTTTTTGAAACCTTTCCACCTGTTCCAAAAATTCTTTCAAGCCGCCGCTAGCTCGTCCTTCTAGTAATAGCTCATCAAAGCCATCTAATAAAAATAAAAATCTGGTATTCTTATCAGTTAACCAGCCTGAATCACTTTGAACAAAGTCCAGGTTTTCTAAATAGTTCTCCAACGTATCAGTAAGATTATCCTTTAAAGCCCGCAAATCCCGCAACCGAATCAAAATTGGGGTAAAGCTGGGATGCAATTCTCGCCTTACCCAGTCGGCAAACATCCGACAAAATACACTTTTACCCCGTCCAGCTTCACCCTGAATAAACAAAACTTGTTTCGGTTTTTTCGGGTCTTGTTCACGAAGAATCGCCTTAATCCACTCCTCCGAGTCAAGATTTTGATTGCTTTTGTCATCAACTTCTTTGACTTGTAAGGGTACATACAAATCTTCAAAAGTAATCTGAGTTTCATCAAAAATATATTCTTGAGGCTTCGGTGCAATTACCGTTTCTAAATAATCTTCAATGCTCAGATTTTTCTCTAGTTTCTCCTTCCCTCCAGCACTATACCAATCCACCAGTTGCTTGACTTTATCCCCAACTTTGACCAACGCCGACAACATATAATCATCGGTCTTACGTGCTACCTGTTGAGTAAAGTCTGCTGCTGCTTCTGTTTTTAAACCAGCTTCTTCTAACCTTTGCTGTAAAATCTGATTAAATGCTTCCGCTAGTTTAGACGCGTGGAAATAAACGATCGCTTTCTTGGTTTCTCTCTCATCAAAGTCTTGCTCACCTAATTTCTGAATCTGCCTAGCTAAAGCATCAGAAGCTTTACTGTCTAGATTAATTTGTTGAAATAAGTCCGGTTTTTGTTGGCGAATTTCTTGAAAACTATCTATATAAGCAGCCTGACTAACTAGAAAAACACAGTCTGCTAAACTTGGCTCTTGCTTAGTCGCATCACAAATAACCTGAAGTATAGTAATAGCCAGAGGTGCAAAGGGAATTACTTCTTTGGTAACTTGACCTAAAGGAGTATTAAATACATCAAATAGTGAAGAAAACTGTTCGACATAAGGCTTAAGGTTTTGCAAATTAGGTTGATTTTCTTTAACCGCTTTTGCCAAGTCAAACACAGCTTTAGCCGCTTCCGCCCCAGTCTTAGTTGCTTCTACCCCTTCGCCCCAATTCAACCCCTGAATATTTCTGACAAACTTCCGCAGCTTCTTCATCACCATAAAGTATTCCCCTGTCTCATCTATTTAGTAAAAATGCGCCTGATATTAGTTAAATCAAGGTTAACTGAATAAAAAATGGCTTGACAATAAATTCCAATTGGCGCATTTTGAGTTTATAAAGGATGTTTGAAAAGTATTTTGATTAATAGCAAAGACTCGGAAACCTAACCCCCTAGCCCCCTTCCCTACTAGGGAAATCTACGGTACACACAAGTCTAATAACTTAGCCCTACAGCGTTTTGATCCCCCCTAACCCCCCTTAAAAAAGGGGGGAATAGATTCAAAGTCCCCCTTTTTAAGGGGGATTTAGGGGGATCAAACCACATTTTGCAACCAGCACAAAAATGTGTGTGTGTACACCGTAGCCTTGTAGGGGAGAGGTTTGGAGAGGGGTTTCTAGTATTTCTCGCAACTTTCCAAACATCCTTTAAGTAAGTTTAAAACCCCACCATTGCTAGTTTCATTTGTGTAGACACAGTTTCTCATCGCCAGGTCAAATCTAGCAACAAATTAGTATAAAATCTCACCTACTAACCGAGAGATACTAACAGCACACTTTTTTCTTCTCGGTTAATTAACAAACCTATTAAACTAGATCAAAATATACAGCAATTCCCATTTACCTACAATACACAACAGGGACACAATATTTTGTGTCCCCATAAAGTCGCCTACTTGAGCAGCAACACGGACATTAGATTGTTTCATTGTCTACATTCAAGACAAATTTGAGAGCAACGGAGTTCTGAGGTAGATGAACGAGTATCAAAGACTCGTTAACGGAGTTTTGAGGTAGATGAACGAGTATCAAAGACTCGTCAACGGAGTTCTGAGGTAGATGAACGAGTATCAAAGACTCGTCAACGGAGTTCTGAGGTAGATGAACGAGTATCAAAGACTCGTTAACGGAGTTCTGAGGTAGATGAACGAGTATCAAAGGCTCGTTAACGGAGTTCTGAGGTAGATGAACGAGTATTAAAGACTCGTCAACGGAGTTCTGAGGTAGATAAACGAGTATCAAAGACTCGTCAACGGAGTTCTGAACTGGAAAATTTTAACAAAGTGTAGGGGTTCAAGTCCCCGGCTTCTATCAAGCCGCAAGTGTTGTGGCTCTTTTTAAATCGCCGTTACAACACGGAAAAAGCGAATTGCGAATTGCGAATTGCGAATTGCGAATTGCGAATTGGTCTAACTCCTTTGCCAAATTTTAATGGTTTTATCCAAACTCCCGCTCACCAACATATCGCCGGAACTGGTAAAAGTTAGCGCGGTGACAATATCAGTGTGACCTGTAAAGGTAGCCAATAACTCGCCAGAGTCAAAATGCCATAACTTGATAGTTTGGTCAGCACTGCTGCTAGCAATAATTTGTTCATCGGGACTAAGCGCGATCGCATACACTTTATCTGTATGTCCCTTGAGAGTGCGAATTAATTTACCACTCTCCAGATGCCAAATCTTAATAGTCTGATCCCAACTACCACTCGCCAGCCATTGACCGTCTGCACTAATTTTCAAAGCACGGACAATATGACTGTGACCCGTGAGGGTATGTAGGGGTTCTTTGTCTTTGAGATTCTTCGTATTCCAGGGTTCTGAGGTATGCCAGACTTTGATTTTACGATAGCTACCGGTCACTAAGGTTTGACCATCACGGCTTAACGCCAAAGAATGAGCAGCCGTATCATCTAAAGACAGGATGGCTTTTACCTGACGACTCATCAAATCCCAAAAGAAGATTTTTCTGTCATCGCCACCAGTGGCTAACATTTGTCCATCGGGAGTAAAAGCAACGCACCGCACCACGCCATGATGTTTGTGCAGAATATCTATTAAATCTAATGCACCTGTATGCCAAATTTTAATTGTGGAGTCTGCGCCACCACTCACCAACATCTGGCCGTCTGCACTAAAAGCTAGGGAACTAATTTCATCTATTAGTCCAGAAAATACCCAAGGATATTCTGACAAAGTATCAATTAAATCACCCTTGCTTAAATCCCATAACTTCGTCTCTCCATGACTACCACTAGCCAATATCGGTGTAATTATGCCGTTGTCATACTTAGAATTAAAAGCTAAACAATTAATTCCTTTAGTATGTCCTTTTAACGTTTGCCAACATTCCCAATCACCAATAATTTCTTTTTTAGGATGGTCTGATGATACAGTTTGAATTGTTTCAGGGATGGTTCTTTCAACAACTATTGGCAAGATATCTTTTTTAATATCTTTTCTCAGAGTTAATGATTCTAAATACCAACTTAATCCCCCTGCATACAACAAGTTACTAGGAGCAACATACATTTTGGGTTCTGTTAATCCGACTTGATGGGTGGGTAAAAAGCCAGCAATCACAGCTTGTTTTTCACAACCCAACTTACCCGTAGATGGATAAAATAGACACAGAAAAACTAATACTTGGTGATGTCTTAAATCATCTTGAGTGACTGACCACCTGATTTTATCTTTCTTAATGCCATTAAAACTCTCACCATCAGCAACATAAACTTGTACACTCAATTTAGGGTTATCTGCTATCAAGTAAGTAAACTTACTTTCACCCCGCAAGTTCCCTTCATCGTCTAGCACCATATTCTGCGCGGTGTCTTGGGGAATTTTCTTTAGTAGCTTCCCTAGACGCGTGCTGATAATGCGATCGACAATTTGCTCGCGCAAAATATAATCTTCCGCTTGCTGCTGGAAATATGTCGGAAAAGGGATAGTCCAGTCAGGGGGTTCGGGATACTCAGGCGGTATGGGAGGCGGATTCTTAGCCAGGATTTTGGCTTGTTGGCGAGAAAATTCGATAATTTTTGCCAAAGGTTCTCCACAAAATGCCATCACTTCGCTGTGACACCCTCTAACTTGACTTTCTAACAAAGATAGATCGTAAGTTTTGGGTTTTTTCACACGTTGAAGGAAGTCAGCCTGTTGAGCTTTGAGTAAGCTAATCCAATCCATCTGCATTCCTGCGGCACAATGTTGCATACTTAAGGTAAGCTATACCAATGCAATGACTCAAGTTTATAACTTCTAGTTAATTAAAAATTCCGTAATCCTCGCAGTCTAATAGAACACAATCAAAGGCAGAATTTGCAGAGAGTATCCACCATAAAGGATGAAGACCCTTGATTGAGAACGGGACTGAAGTATTGAGAATTTAAATGATGTCCGTCAATTCTAACTAACCTTAACAATAAGATACTGTTGCCCTAGAAACAGTTATATTTCTAAAGACAAGTATTCTTGAAGATGATTAAGCCTCAACACAAAAAGCTGATTTAAAAGTAACCCAATGTTACAAAAACAGATAGATATACTAATTCGTTATGTAATGATACATTTTCATCAATTTTAAGTTTTATGTTCCGGCGTAGAGGATTGAGTACCTGCGTTGTAAGTGTTATTAGATTCTAGTTGTTTAATTTTTCTGTGCAAATCAAACTCTTCACTACTGACTATTGTTTCTAGATTGGCAATTCTTTGCTCTAATATCTCTATCGGTTGGCCTGATAAAGATTTGGATGGTGATTTTTTATCATCAGAACGCCAGACAGCAACTGTACTAGCAACCGCACCGCCAATAGCTGCTAAAGGGAGGATGGGGCCACTTCGAGTCACAGCCGAGAGTGGAATACAAATTGCGAAAAGACCAACTGTCATTCCCCAAATTTTCGAGGTAGCAGCAACCCTGACATCTTCCTGTGGTTCTTGAGTCATAAATTTTGCTTAGAGGATTTACTTAACTAGATTCGCACGATCGCCGATAAAAATACCTCCCACATTAGGGTTAAATATAATTACGCCTCCACCTCTGATACAATCCTTTGAGCGTAATTGATTTTTCTTCAAAATTCATATGACAAGTACATCTCGCATTTTCTTGGTAGGAGCTAGTCGCGGTGTTGGTAAAGAAATTGCCAATTACTTGACTAAACAGAATATTCAAGTCACCGCACTGGTCAGAAACGAAACATCTCGTGCTGAACTAGAAGCAATGGGAGTTGAGGTAGTTGTAGGAGATGCCTTAAATATAGATGACTTAGAAAGTTCTATTATTACAGACAAACCGATTCACACTGTTATCAGTACACTAGGCGGTTTACCTACAGACCAAGAAAAACCAGATTATTTAGGAAATAAGAATATCATTGATGCCGCAGTGAAAGCAGGCGTAGAGAAATTTATTCTGGTAACTTCCATTGGGACTGGTAATAGTGTCGGTGCTTTGTCTCCCCAAGCTTTAAACGCACTGCAAACAGTTTTAGTAGAAAAGAACAAAGCTGAACAGCATTTAATTGCTAGCGGACTCACTTATACGATTATCCGTCCTGGTGGACTGAAATCAGAGCCAGCCACAGGGAATGGTGTGTTAACGGAAGATACACACATTGTTGGGAGTATCCATCGCGCAGATGTAGCAGAGTTAGTTTGTCGCTGTTTAAGTTCCGAGAGTGCTAATAATAAAACCCTGTCAGCAATAGATAAGAAGATGCTCTTTACACAAACAGAGTTTGTTGAGTTTAAACTAGATTAGTTGGGGATTGGGAATTTTAGATTTTAGATTTTAGATTTTGGATTGAATAATCTAAAATCCACTCATTGCAAATCCACTCATTAAAAGGCTGGGGACTGATAACTAATAACTAATAACTATTGATCTATGCCAAATACTATTTCAATTACTGATTCACTAGTTCCTAATCCTGTACCAAAGTCAACAATCATTCGGTTAGAAGGCATCTTTAAAATCTACGGTAGAGGAGAAACTGAAGTCAAAGCCCTCAATGATGTAAATCTTGTCATTAATGAGGGTGAATACTGTTCCATTATGGGGCCTTCAGGTTCAGGTAAATCTACAGCCATGAATATTATTGGTTGTCTAGATCGCCCCACCACAGGACATTACTATTTAGATAACGTCGATGTGGCACAAATGAATGACGCAGACTTGGCACATATCCGCAACAAGAAACTGGGGTTTGTCTTCCAACAATTCCACTTATTACCCCAACTTAGCGCATTAGAAAACGTGATGCTGCCAATGGTGTATGCTGGTGTCAATCCTAGCGAAAGAAGCGATCGCGCCGCCGAAGCACTGACCAAAGTTGGTTTAGCCAATCGCATCAACAACAAACCCACTCAACTATCAGGCGGACAACAACAAAGAGTAGCGATCGCCCGTGCTATTGTCAACCGTCCCGTTGTCCTGCTAGCCGATGAACCTACCGGCGCACTAGATTCACACACCACTCAAGAAGTATTAGATATTTTTACCGAACTCAATACTAGTGGTATCACTGTAGTTATGGTGACACATGAACCAGAAGTTGCCCGTCAAACCCGGCGTATTGTCTGGTTTCGGGATGGTCAAGTTATACATTCCCACCTCACACCTGAAGAATTAAATAATTTGTAATTCGTAATTCGTACTCAGACAGAATTAATTACACAAATTTTTTCCTGTCACCTGTCACCTGTCACCTATCTACGCCAATGAAATTTAATTGCCTACTTTACAGAATTAATGCCAATAATCTGTGACTTCGTAACCTAGTTCTTCTAGCATTTGCCGCAGTAGGGGTAAACTAAGTCCGATAACGTTGCTGTGACAACCTTCTATTTTTTCTACAAATAGACTACCAAAACCTTCTAGGGCGAATGCACCAGCACATTTGAGGGGTTCACCTGTAGCTACATAGGCTTGAATAGCGCGATCGCTAATTTGAGCAAAATATACTCTTGTCACCTGACATTTAACTACAGTGCGGTTTTGGTCAACGTCAATCAAAACATGACCTGTGTATAAATCGCCAAAGCTACCCCGCATTAATTGCCAACGTGCGATCGCTTCGGCTGCATCTGCTGGTTTGCCGTGAATCTTACTATCGATTGCTAATACTGAATCACAACCCATAATCAACCCTGATGCAAAATGCGGTACTACAGTTTCCGCCTTGCGTTGAGCCAGAATTTGAACTAACTGTCCAGGTTCAGTGATTTGAACTTGTGACTCATCAAAATCACTAGGACTAACTATTGGTTCAATACCAACAGTTTGCAGCAAGCGTCTTCGCGCCGGGGAAGCAGAAGCTAGTACGAATTGGGGAATTTTCATTAGATTTTTGGGTAAGAGTCAACACTCATTAGTTACTCTACCTTAGTCTCCAATGCCCAATTCCCCATTCCCCATTTAATACACAGAAAAAGAATTGACTACATCTTTCATCATGTTTTTAACTTTTTGCCAACGTCTTTCGGGAATAGAGGCATTAAAGGTAAAAAGTTTACCACGGCTCACAGCAACACTAGTCACGTTGTGCCGTTTTTGCTGATCGGGAAGTGTTACCAAATACTCAAGAATGTAATATATTTTTCCATCAGATTCTTGTTCTAAGGCGTTAACCAATTCAGCCGAACGTCCAGAATCAGGAGGTGCTAAAGCTGACTTACCCAACTTGTATCCTACTTCCGTTGGTGTTCCTAATTCTTTTAATGTTTTGTTCTCTGGCACAGGACTAATGATCACAGAGACATTTTCTGATATCTCAATTAAATCGTGAAACACAACATCAGGGCCATTGGCAACTTTCACCGGCAACCAGCCATTAGGATATAAAAATTCATAGCCATCAGTTGTGTCTACAAAGCTTTTGAATCCGGCAGCAGAGGCAATATCAGGATTACTGAAGCTGAAACTTAATACCAATAGCAAAATAAATACAAGTCTTTTCCACATTTTTACAGTTTCCTTTCGGCTGGAAGCAACACAAGCAAGCATAATTTCTCATTTTCATTGTCCCATCAACTGTGTCGCTTCGCATCATTTCGCTTTCTTAGTAGATGAGGATCGCTAACTATATGCTTACCACTAACGAATTACGCTGGTTTCATCCTGGTACGCTCCCATCAGATATTCTGGTTTGGTTTCAGCAAAATTGTTTGATTGATCAGTTGCAACCACCAGAAGTAAGAGAAGACGTGTATCTATATGCGCCAGGATCTGATTTTTTGGGAATCAAACTCAGACAAGGTAAGCTGGAAGTCAAATGGCGCAAAGCAGAACTGGGTATAGTTGATTTTGGTAAATTAGTGGCAGGAAAAGCCGAAACATGGGCGAAATGCTCGTGTAGTGATTCCACCGGGGAAATTTTTCAGCCTGCAACAGTTTTAGGAAATGCTGCTTGGGTGAGTGTGCGGAAAGTTCTCTATTTGCAGCTTTATCGGGTTTTGCCTGACTTTTCACTCATACCACTTACTAATCATGAAAATATCAATAATGGCTGTAGTGTGGAAATTACGCAATTAATAGTTCAAAATTCTCCCTGGTGGAGTTTGGCTTTGGAAGCTAATGGTGATGATGTGCGACTAATGGCAAATCTTCAAGCAACAGTTAATTCGGTATTCAATACTTACCAAAGTGTAGAATTACAGGTTGCTAATTCCTACGCTTACCCCCACTGGTTAGGACTTATTAAATCGCCCAATGCCCAATAACTAATAAATCTGCAACACTACTAGCGTCATATCATCAGTGTTTTGTCCATCGTGTCCAATAAATTGCTGTACCTGATCAAATAGGTAATCAACAATTTCCTGGGGACTATTACAGTACCTACAAGCTTTATGGAACGCAGCAACAAAATTTTCTTCGTCGAAGCGATCGCCACTAGCCGCCGCCGCATCAGTCAAACCATCTGTATAATAAATAACTGTATCCCCAGGCTCTAACTGTACTTGGGCATCTTCATATTGGCTATTGGCATCCAAGCCAATTAACATTCCCAAGGTATCTAAACGGCTAATACTTTTCGTAGCTGCGTGCCACCACAACGGAGGGTTATGTGCCGCATTACTATAAGATAAAACGCGATTGTGCGGATTATACTCCGAGTAAAATAGCGTTATAAAACGGTGAGAATTTTCTAAATCAGCATACATGACTCGGTTTAAGTTTTGCAGCACTCCCCCTGGAGAATTACCATGCAAAACCTCTCCTCGCAGCATTCCCCGCATCATCGTCATAATTAGACCAGCCGGGACACCTTTCCCCATGACATCCCCAATTACCAAACCCCAACGGCCAGCATTCTGACTACTGTTAATAATGTGTGGATAAATTTGACTGTGATTAGTGGGAATAAAATCATAGTAGTCTCCACCTACACGATTAGCTGGTTTACAGCGTGCCGCCAAGACAGCACCAGGAATAGAAGGACATTGACGGGGTAAAAGTCGCCTTTGAATCTCCGCACCAATTTCTAATTCTTGGTCTAGGCGTTCTTTTTTTCTCAGTTCTACTCCTAGTTCATCATTTTCAATTGCTACCGCCGTTTGATCTGCCACTAGCCGGACTAACTTTTGTCTGGTTTCTGTCCAGCTATATTCCGGGTCGCGGCTAAGTACATATAACCATCCCCGTTCTGTGTGCTTGACCAAAATTGCCGTGCCGAAAATCTGCACATCCGGCCCTAAGTGACGGTGCATCTGCGCGTCCAAAATTCCTGTAGCTGTGGCGAGGGGTGCGCTATTGGCTGCCAGTGAAACTTGACTACTAGCGGTTTCTAAAGCTTTGCGGATGTTCTTGCGTTGGCGACTATCTTGCCAATGTAACTGCTCTAACCTAATTTGACCATTGGGCTTATAAAGAAACAGCGCACTACCATCAGCATCTGTAACTCTTGTCGCCATTAATGGAATCAGTTCCAAAAACTGATTCAAATTATTAAAGCTTCTGAGGGCAAATCCCAAGGAACTCAGCAAATCTTGAATTTTATTCTGTTCCCGGTGCAACCTTGCCACGAGTTCTTTGAGTGCTACAACTGGTGTGACATCGGTCGTCGTAGCACTAATATTATTGTCAGTAGGTTGAGATGGCACTTGAGACACAGGTACAGTTACTATTGCACTGGAAAAATAGACATTAGATTACTTATACAATTTTTGCCTTGACATTGCTAAACCATATTGGGTCAAGATTTGTCACTTTAGCAAGAGTAAAAAGACGTAAGACATAACTCGATACAAGTATTACATTGGGTTATAAAACTTATATCTCAAGATAGGAATGTTAATAAATGCAGTTTTAGGCAAAAATTGCTCCGCAAAAATCAGCAATTATCCTTCTCTATGGGAAAAAAGTTTACCCTTACATATCACAATTAGCAAATCATACATCTTCAGACATAGAAATTCCGAACTATTCAGACGTTTTTTGATGAATTCAAAAAAGAACTATAAATGTTGATAACACATAAATGCAAAAAAGCACATCATGTCATATCTAACCCGCATTTCTCACAAACAGTAGGGGCGGGTTGAGCGAAATATTTCGTGAATGATTCGAGCATATCTGTGAACCCGCCCCTACAGACTCTGGACTGAGGTTGCAATAATTGGTGATAAATCCGGGCTAAGTGCAGTATTAGTGGGAAATTTTAGCTTTAACTAGAAAAATGGGGCATTGGGCATTGGGGTAGAATTATTTTGCCTTCTGCCTTCTGCCGTTCTTTTTGACTTTTGACTTTTGACTTCCGCGTAGCGGTACTAGCCACTCAATAAGGCTTCGACAAATTCATAACTAGAGAAAGGACGTAGGTCTTCCATTCCTTCGCCTGCACCAATAAAACGGATGGGTAAGCCTAGCTGCTGTACTACTGCGAGGGCTACGCCTCCCTTAGCCGTTCCATCTAGCTTGGTTAAGACTACGCCACTGAGTTGAGCCGCTTGGGAGAAGACTTCAGCTTGTCGCAATCCATTTTGACCTAAAGTAGCATCTAAAACCAAAAGTGATTCTATTTTGGCATCAGGAGCTTTTTTGTCGATAATTCGCCGGATTTTACTGAGTTCATCCATTAAGTTTTTCTTATTTTGCAGTCTGCCGGCGGTGTCCACCAAAAGTAATTCGGTGTCTCTGGCTTGAGCAGCTGCGATCGCATCAAATACCACGGCGGCCGGGTCAGTATTTTTACCAGGGTTAGCAATCACTTCTACACCGCTTCTAGCACCCCAAACTTTTACCTGTTCTACTGCCGCCGCCCGGAAAGTATCAGCTGCACCAATTAAGCATCGATAGCCAGATTTTTGGGCTAGGTGAGAAATTTTACCGATGGTGGTGGTTTTACCTGCACCATTCACCCCGGTGATTAACCAAATATTCAGCGTATCTTTTTCCGGGGCAAAGCTGGCTGTATGGGTAGTCTTGAGGGGTGCTTCTAGCATATCCCGCAAGATTTTTTTCAAGTAGGCGATCGCTTCTTCTGGTGGTGTAACTTCTTCCCGCAGTTTTTTCTGAAGCGCACTGATAATATAATCAGTTGCCTCTACACCTACATCCGCTTGTAGCAGTAACGCCTCAATTTCTGTGACAGCAGCTTGGTTGAGTGGCCCTTGTCCAACAATTGCCTTGAGTTGGTTGAGGATATTTCGACGGGTTTTATCTAATCCTTCCCGCAGCTTTTTCAGCCAGGTAATTTCTTCAATAGAAATATCTTCCGGCCGCCTACCTTGTGATGCTAATACTTCTGCTGACCAAACAAATCCGTCATCAAAATCTAATCCAGGAATTGCTTCTACGGCTTCCGTTGTAGTCGCTACTGGCTGCACTACTTCGGGTTCAGGTACTTCAATCGCACTGGCAATAAGTCGTTCTTGCTTGGCTGCTTGTTCTGCTGCTGCCCTTTCTAAAAATGATAAAGTTGCAGGCTTTGCCGTCTCTTGGGCAATTTCTGGCTCAGTTGAGCTTTCAACAACAGTTGCAGTTTCTTCTACTATTTCTGGTGTATTAACAATTATTTCTGGAAACTCTTCCTTCGCTACTTCTGCTTCTGGGGTAGTTTCTGTAACTTCAGTTATAGCAGTTGTAGTTGCTTCAACTTCAGGCGTTTCTTCTGGTGTGGAAACATCTACTGAGTCTGGTTGAGACTGTTGTTTCTCTTGGATATTTTTATAAGCAGCTTTAGCAAACGCCAACAAGTCGGCCGTTGAGTCTGGTGCAGCGTCTGCTGTTGTTGGTGACGTTGCGGCTGACTCTGGTTGGGGTTCTTGTATCGGAGGTGTTTCTGCTGGTTGTGTATTCGGGGAATTTTTATCTTGACGATTGAACCAATTAAAAACCATTGCAGCTAGCGGTGTTAGTTGTTCTGTGAGGTAGGAGCTATGCGTTTATGAGTTAGAATCTATGAGTTTAATTTAACTTGTTACTCTGATGTGGTGTGAAAACCTCCGGGTTATCCTCACCTGTTCGTCCTCCTCACTACCCACTCACAACTTACCACTCATGATGGTTCTTTTCGTGAACGTCTATGACTTTTGACTTCCCTCGTTCGCGTAGCGTCCCGTAGGGAAGCGACTTAACTTCTGCCCTGCGGGACTACGCAGGTTGTTTTTGCTCTGTGACTCGGCGCAGAACACCGTTAATAAACCGATGACCTTCATCGCCACTGTAGCGTTTTGCTAGCTCTACAGCTTCATTAATTGCTACTCTATCTGGGAGATTGAAGAAGAGCATTTCTGACACAGCAATTCGCAGAATATCCCGATCAATTTGGGCTAAACGGGTTACTTGCCAGTCTACTAAAGCCAAGGAAATTTGTTCATCAATGATAATGCGATGTTCGTTAATGATTTGGACAAGTTTGATAGCATATTTACCGACTTCCCGATCCTGATTGGCTAGCTGAATTAATTCGGGAAACTCTAGGGCTGCGCCTAATTGATTAATGGCGGTTTGGGTACATTCGATCGCTTCTTTAAGCATAGTTCTCGCACTATTGAGATCAGAAGCGCGAGTTTCACTGGTTAAAAGGCGATCGTGACTGCGTTGTAGCTCCCCAGTGGCGTTATCCAAGCTATCTTGTACTTCTGCTCTAAGGGTACGTACTGTAGCTAACACCAGCTTAGGTAGGTGTTCTTCTGTCAATTTTTTGGGATTAACGGGTAACTGGCTCAGGCTTAAAAGTGCCAGTTCACGGGCTATTTGTTGTGGTTTGCGGTCTTGCATAAAAGTTTAACTGTTTCAGTAATAATGTAATTTCAGAGTTACAAATCTATCAATTTTAATTGAGCCAAACATCCATATTATTCTGTTTGGCTACAAATTTACCGGATTTTTTTTTAGGTTTCTTCGATAGGGATGATGGGATGTGGAATATCGCTATTGGATTTTTCTAGTTTGTGTTCTTTGGCGATCGCTAGAGGGGATAAAGGTGTGTTGGGGGTGACAATCCCTCCAGAGACTACGACTTTAAAGGCATCTTCAACCGAAATGGAGAGGTTGACGACTTCATCTTCTGGAACTACGGCATACCATCCTGTGGTCGGATTGGGAGTGGTGGGGATAAAAATACTTAACATTGGTTGAGACATTTGGGCTTGAATTTCACTCCCAATGACACCTGTGACAAAAGCGATCGCCCATATTCCTTTGCGGGGATACTCGACTAAAATGACCCGCCGAAATTTGTTATTAGAGTCTTTGAGGAGAGTTTCCAAAAGCTGCTTCAGTGTTTTATATACCTGTCCAGCTAAGGGAATCGCCTGTAATAATCGCTCACCAAAATCTAGTAACCACCGCCCAGCAATATTGCGAGCCATTAACCCAATCAACAGAATACTGAGTAATGGTACAGCTAGCCCTACCGCTAAATTCAGGAAATTTACTAGAATCGGGTGTAATCCATCAAAGGGATTTAGTTGTTTAGGAACTTGAGTGAGAAAGTTGATTACCCAATTAGCAATGGTAATCGTTAGCCAGATAGTCGTTGCTAGTGGAATCACTACCAACAGTCCAGCAATTAAGTCATTCTTCAAGTCCTGTTTTAGACGATCAATTCTCAAGCCCCTATTCTCCTTCTTTAGAATAGTGGAAATTTCTTTATTCGTATTCATTCCATTAGATTTGTCCAATGATTAAGACATGACTTGTGATATTTTTTACCGCAAGTTACTGTCTACAACGACAAGTAGTTAAGTTATTGCCATGACATATGCCCTATTAACTAGAAAACTAGTTGTTTACCTGCACAAGTGCAAATAGACACATTCCAACTTAGATCAAAGCCAGTTGGTTTTTGAGGTTGTTACTTTTCTTTGTACGAGTTGTAAACGATTGTTGCAAATATAGGAGATATTAATTATCCTATCGCGCTTAATTAAAAGCTGCTAATGCTGAAAAATTAGCAAGAAGCAGTAATTAGCGCAGTTTTTTATCCTGATTTGCAACCTAGGAGGGGTGATTTTTCTGAGAATGGGATTTAAAAATTTTAACTGATCGTAACGGCTAAATAAACTCACCCTGAATTAAGTGACTAAGACAGCTACGAAATCTCAGTCACTGAGTCTAAGAGCAATTCAATACTCAAAATTCAAAATTAAGAAATAGGCTTGGGCATTGGTGTAACATTTCCCCCATCACCTATCATCTGTCACCTGTCACCTATCCCCTGTCACCTGTCACCTATTTACTTAGGCATTTCTGAAACTGTGTAGCTCACTTCTAATTGGCTTTGTTTTTCTTGAGCCACGGGTGCTGCTAGGCTAGGTGTGGGGATGTTTTTCATCTCCCAAGCTTTCAACAGAATTAGGTATTCATAAAAAGCCTGTAAAGTACACCAAGCCAAACCAGCGCGTCCGTCTAAGCAACCACCCAGAAAAAAGTACATATACAAAAAACGCAGTAAAGGTCTAGCGGGTAAACGCAAAGACAAATCTTTCAACGCTCGTCGTTTTTCAATTTCCGACTTACCAAAAAACAAATCTCGCCAGTCTACCTTGCCCTTTTCTAATTGATACAAAGTTTCTCTAGCTTCATCGGTAGAATAACGGTTATGTTTTTCAATCCAACGGCTTAAACCCTTGCTACAAGTATAGTGAGGATAGGTTTCCTTGATGAAACTGGTTGCACCATCGCACACTTCCCGTTCAGTATGACCATAGTCTGTAAACCAAACTTTCCCATGGCGGAAAAGACGCATTTGATAGCGGGGGTATTGAGTGCTGCGGCGAATCCATTGATTGAGGAAAATCACCCGTTCAGCAACGTAGTAGCCGATGTAGTCTGGGTTTTGGTTTGCCTGTTCGCATTCAGCAAATAGTTCTGGTGTCATCCGTTCATCGGCTTCAAGAATATACACCCACTCGTGTTTGGGGGGAATAGACTCTAGCATCCAAGTACGTTGTCGTCCGTGACTCTCAAAGGCGTGTTGAACAACGCGGACAGGATAGCGACTGGCGATTTCTACGGTGCGATCGCTACTGCATGAGTCTACAACAATAATGTCATCTGAGAGCATCGCCGATTCAATACAGGCGGCAATATCTAATTCTTCATTATAAGTCAGTATGTAAATTGAGAACATTGTCTAAAAGTATAGTAATTTTGCTAAATGCTAAGTATCTTTTTATTATCAGATTAATACTAGTAAAAGACAGTATAAATTATCAAAAATTGTTTAATTTTTTATACTGCCCTAGCGAATAAGAAATTAACGTGCTGGCACTTTACCTTTAGGTTTACCACCTTGAAAAGCACCCATACCTCTTAAACCTGTCCAACCAATGATGATATAACCGATAGCTAGGAGTAAGCTGCTAATGCCAATTCGCAGTCCTGATTTCCAAGCGTTGTCTTTAGCCTGTTTGGAAGCATCGTCCCTACGTTGGCGAATTTGATTCAATCTTTGATTAGCTAGTCCTTGAGGATCTGTTTGCTGGGCAATAAACTGATCAAGTTCTTTGGGATTGGCTTTAAACTTCTTGAGCAGTTCTTTTTGCGCGGCTGGAATTTGGGGACTCTTGAGTGCTTCTTGATATTTTTGCTCGTCTTTAAGTAATTCGCTAAACTGCGCTCTTGCTTGGGTGCGTAATTGTTCTAACTGAGCTTTGCCTTGCTCATTGTTTAATTGCGCTTGAAATTGATTTAACTGATTTTTTAGCTGGTTTTCTGCCTGTTCTGCATCTTGGCTAATTTGATTCACTGTTTGGGTGCTAGCTTGTCGCACATTGTTCAGGTGCAAGGGAAAAATTAGCAAGAATATTAACCCTAAGATGCTAGACAGTATTAAAACAGGAAATCTGAAGTCAAAACCTTTGGGGCCATCACTAGCTTCCTGCATCCAATAACCGGTAAATAATGCTCCCACACCAACCAAGGGTACGATACCTCGATCAACTAGTGCGGTTGCTACGTTGATTTGCCATATCCTATCTGTGGGTTGAAAAGGGAACAAGAGAATCAAAAAATCTAGCAAAAAAGACACAATTAAAATGATTCCCACCACTTTCAGGGTAAGGGCGGCATTTGCAGAAGTAAAACGATTAACCATAGTTGTGCAAACTCTTACTCAAGTCAGAAATGATGATCCTATTTAAAGTTACTGGAATATTGTGGCCATAATGCTGTTTGTCATGTGAATCTGCCTGCACATATTAAGATGAAGTAGATATAATTTGCTTGCAAACTACACTACGGTAACATTTGTTATGCAAAGTGTACTATCAAAATTAGAGTATTTTAAAATACAAAGATAATCTATTGCCCATTACTTTTCTCAAGGTTAGCGTTTGTATCTAAGATTCGTTCCCAAATCCGTAAATCTTCTGGACGATCAATATCAGACAAGGCAGGTAAGCAAACATACGAGATGTTAAGTTTTTTAGCAACATCTACAGTTTGTTGTAAGACTTGATCTGTTCCCCAATTGATGTTAAGGAATAGTTCCGGGATGAAACGACGCAAGCCAATCAAGTAATAGCCTCCGTCAAGTGCGGGGCCTAACACTAAGTCAAAAGTTTGCAGTTGAGCAAAGGCTTGAGCCAGAATTTGAGAATTAGCGTCAGGGCAATCAGTACCTATGATAATTACTTGTGCGGCATTTTTCTCAAAGCTATCAAAGAGCGATCGCGCCATGCGATCGCCCAAATCCCCTTCACCTTGACACTGGTATAATAAGCTATATCCCAACCACTCTTGCATAAGTTGCAAATCACCCCCAGCAAATCGCACTTCTATCGATATGCTATTTTGCAATGCTTGAGCCTGAGATAGTGTGTACTCAGTCATCTGTCGTTGCAAGTCAGCAGCACCAAGAGTACCCAAAGCCGGGATCATTCTGGTTTTGGTCTTCCCCGGTTCTGGATAGCGAGTAAAAATAATTAGGTGCTGTTTGGCAATTTTTAGTGATGTCAGCACACAAGACCTAGATAAGAACAGTAGATATTTTAATAGCAATAATCACCACTACCATTGGCTGTTTTATTTTCTTTTTCTTTTCGCATTGCTCCTAACATTGTAGAAACATAAACACAACGCTTGGCTTTACCGCCATACCTACTAGACAAAGTTATCCTTCCTAGAGGTAGTTGCGGGACATTACCCTTATAATCAAATTGAATTTTTTTGACACCATTTGATTCCTGTAGAGTTGTTTCTTCGTCAAAACGAACACTACTATCAAGCTTGTTCCACTTAGCCATAGCAGGGCCTACACTAGCAGGATGAACTGCTAATTGCAAAGTACCATTTTGCTCGCGGAAACTAACTTGCCAAGTTAATTTTTCTTTACCTGCTTGGCTTTTAGCTTGTTGCATAGCATCATAAACTTCATTTTGTGCCTGACTAAGACGTTGAGTATTGACGAAAGTTAACCAGCTAGGTGAAACCAAAGCAGCTAAGATACCAATAATTAAAAAAACTACTAATATCTCTGGTAGAGTGAAACCACTGGTTGAGCGGTGATGAGAGATATTTTTTTTGTAACTGATAAATAGTAAACGCACCGGAAAGTAAGTTTATTAATGGTTAGATTAACTAATTTGTACTTTTGTATTGATCTTTGTCAATAATTTGGTAGATATATCAATAGGTAAAATAATAATTACAACCGTTTTTAAGAATAATTTCAATATAAATTTTGTTCGTTTAAATCTAGAAGATTCGTTCAGAAAATAATTATAGAGAAATTTAGCAGCAACTAAACCTTTCTGTCTACTAAATGGTTGTTGCAGAGCTTTGCAGGTGAGGTACTTATATAGATTTGCGAGACTGAGACTCATATTATTAACAATCAAAGGTCTTCGTTGATAAGCAGATTTCATTACTTGCAGACAGGCTTTTTCTTGTCTTGCAAGATTAGTAGATAGTGAATTACTGCTGACTCTATACAAAATTTGCACAGATGGGACAGCTACAAACTCATATTTATCCGCTAATCGCAACCACATATCCCAGTCTTGAGCAGCATCTAGTGATTCATCAAATCCACCTAATTCTATTAACACTTCTCTACGAATTAAAGGATTAGAGCCATTTTCTAAAAAATTGCTTACTAATAACTTATTATAAACATCTCCATTGGCAGTAATATGTGTACCTGAAACTAAAAACTTAGCATTCTCATCTATATAATCAGTCCAACTATAAGCAACTTGAGCATCTAAATTATTTTGCAGAGCTTCTAATTGTGACTGTAGTTTATTAGGTGTCCAAAGATCATCTGCATCTAAAAAGCTAACAAATTCACCAACAGCGCATTTTAAACCACGATTACGACTAATATTTCCCCCAGCATTACCGAAAGAAAATACTTTGAGCCGAGAATCTTGAAATTTTGAAATTACCTCCAGTGTTGAATCTGTTGAGCCATCATTGATAATAATTAATTCAAAATCATTAAATGTTTGATTGAAAACAGAATCTATTGTATCTGCAATTGTTTTTTCACTATTAAACGCTGGTATGATAATAGATATACTAGGTAATTCATTCATGTTGTCAAGTGTTTATTCGTGGTTAATAAATTTTTAGTGTGATATTTTAAAGAATAAAAAGGACTTATCATGATACTGAAATAAAATTGCATCTCACAAGTAACTATCAGATTATTTTTGATATTGAAATTGTATTTAACTATATGCTGTACCAATCGACGTAAACCACCTATAATGGTTCTAAAAAATATTATTGGTTTTTGCCATTTTTTGGCATTTATAAAGCGTAATTCACAAGTAGATAAACCACAACCACGAGCTAGATTAATTAGGTATTTTTTTTCTAATCTCCAAGATGGTATTTGATGATAAGTGTGCATTTTGGGGTTATACCAGATTTGCCAACCTGCTTTATGTATATACAGTAGTGGTTCTAAATCTTCACCTCCTACCATTGATTTACCTAATCTGCCACTAAATACCAACTCATTGGGAACACTATCACACCATGCTTGTTTATTCACAACTAATGCTGCACCAGGCGGTAGTTTTAGATTTACAGGATCAAATAATTGTGGTTGATTACCATGTTCCCTGATAGCAAGAAAAGCTTGTATTCTTTCAAAATTTTGAGGTGGTTTAACCTCAAATTCACCATGAATTTGACCACTCCAAGCACCAGCTTGAGGATGTTCTTTGCCAAAGGTATCAGCTGCCGCTAACCAGTCTGATACAGGTAAATTATCATCATCTAAAAATGCCACGAACTTCCCTTGAGCTTCACGAACTCCACGCAACCGTGCAAAAGCAGCACCTTGTTTAGTTTCCAAGAAGTATTTTAATGGACAAATATTATTAAATTTTTTTTGGTATTGCTGAACTATGATTTTTGTATCATCGATACTATTATTATCAACGACAATAATTTCCCAATGAATATTTTCTACGCCTGTTTGCAATAAAAGCTTTTCCAAAATTTTTGGTAAACGCTCTGCGCCATTATAGGTAGGAATAGCTACACTAATATCAATATGACTTCTCACTAATTCATTTAGATAAACCATAATCTTGTTTGTTTTTATTTAGATAGCCATTTTTCCAAAGGTAGAAAGGGCTAATTAAACTACTAATAAATAGCTGCATTTCGCAACTAGCAACTAAATCTTTATTAACCCGATTACCATATTTAATTAAGTGTAGAATAAGTTTGCGAATGTCATTTATGAGATATGCTAAAAATACAAATGGTCTGTATAAAGGTTGTATGTTTACCATTCTGGTAACATAACGACTTAAACCAATACCTCTAAAAAATGGGATTAAATATTCTTTTTGTAGCCTAAATTGGGAAATTTGATGATAAATTTCCATTTCTGGGTTGTACCAAATTTCCCATCCTGCTTTTTGAATGTAACTTAGCATTTCTAAATCTTCGCTTGTCAACATACTATTAGCCGTTCTACCAGTTAATATAGGTTGATATGGTACACTTTTTAACCAAGCTTGACGGCGAATAACTATTCCGGCAGCAGGAGGAAGTAAATTTTTTCTAGCATCATATAATAATGGTATATTTCCACGCTCTGTAATTGCTAAAAACGGGCTTATTTTATCAAAATTTTCTGGTGGTTTTACTTCCCAGGCTGGGTGAATTTGGCTACCATATGCTCCTGCTCTAGAGTATTTTTGACTAAAAGCATAAGCGGCTGCTACCCAATTTGTAACGGGGTAGTTATCATCATCAAGAAATCCGATAAGACTACCTGAAGCTACTTCAATAGCTCGTTTGCGAGCATAAGCTGCACCCTGTTTAGCTTCAAAATAATATTTAAGTGGATACGGACGTTGCCATGTTTCTTGGTAACTTTGAATAATTTCAGATGTGTTATCAGTGCTGTTGTTATCTACTACAATAATTTCCCAGGAGAAATCCTCTGTACCTATCTGATTGTATAGTCGTTCTAACAGTTCTGGTAAACGACTAGCACCATTGTAAGTTGGTATAGCTACGGTAAATTCACAAATCATACTCATCTCACTAGGCTATTGTTAATAATTAGCTGAACTATCTCAATTTAAGTGCATGAAGTTACAAATGAACAAGTAGTATATCAAAATAAAAAAGCACTGCATATTACAATTTTGCTGTCAATATCCAGCGTAACGTACAGTGTTTTTACCCAATTTTAAAAAATTTTGCTAAATATAGATATGTTCAGTTAATTTTCAACACACTTATCATCTTTTTCTGTCAAAACTGAGCCTAAGAGAGTTTTAACAATGACGCATCTCTTTGTGCTACTTGGAGATGTAGAACTGCTAGTATTGGGTATCGCTAACACAATTTTTAACCCAGGTGCTTCAGTTGAACCTGATGGTGGAGTGCCAAAATTGGCACTGGGTAGAATACCCATGTAGTCAAAAGTAATGGTTTGTTTATTAGTGCTGGAATTATATTCACCAGCATATGCAATAGAACTGCCAGCAGTGTTTTGAGTAGTCAAGTTTGTACCCAATAAGACTGATCCTGATTTAATTTGTACATCCTCACCTAAATTTTTCCAGTAGCTATCAGGTGCAGAAGTGCTGGGATGAATGGCAACTTGTGCAATTTTGTCACTACTGGTGGTTGTAAAACTGACGCTGTAGCTGAGTTTAGTCTTTTGTGCTTGTCGCTGTGCTTCTTGTATGGCTGCTACTACAGTATCATTAGCTTTATTTAGTCGTTGTCGGCTTAAAAACCTAAACCAATTAGGAGCTAAAATTGCTGCTAACACTCCTATCATTACCACTACTACAATCACTTCTATTAAACTAAAGCCAGCTTCTGGTTTAGCAAATCTCACAGCAAAGCAGCTCACTAAATTTCGCTTTTGATTCTTTTGATTCTGTATGCAGGTATGCAATAACTTAAAACTTAGCCTGTTCATAATCAATTGCCGTGAATTTACGCTTTTGGTTTCAGTTTCTATTGAGTAAACAAGTATCCACGTCCTTGGACTCTGATGCTTGCAGTTGGAAAATAAGCATTTGTATTAGTTGTATAGTTCAGGTTATTTGTTTGTAAACGAGCGATCGCATTACCTCGCAAAAATACCTGCGCTGTGGTGTTAATTTTATCGACACACCCATAAAAGCTGGTCATTTTAAAAGTGTCACGAGTATTGAAATTAGTTGTATTTGGGGCTACTAATGTCGAACCAGTGGGACAGGTGATTTTAGATGGTGCGCCTGTAATTGTTTGATCTATGTAATCAACCAATACTATAGGAGTATTAGTGTAGTTAACTTCCGTTGTCTCTGTGGATTTTGTTCCATCTGCGCCTGTAGTGGTTGTTGTATATTCGCCAAGTCTCTTCCAGGCATTCATTTTTTCCGTCAGAGTACCTATACCATCAAGGTTAAACGGAGCATAACCACTGCTGGGACAATAACCACTGACATACTTTCCTGTATATCCATCACAAGATACACCGCTAGCACTGGCTACACCATCTCTAATTTGCCATCTGGCGATGCGAGCAGCATTAGACCAAGTGGCGTTACTATCTTTGATTAAATAGTAGGCAACCAATGAATATACATAAGTATCATCTTTGTCACTGCCTGTAATTGTAATTACTTCCTTAACTAATTCTCGTTTCCAGAAAACCAAAACTGGAACTCTATCTGGTGGTGTTGCGCTTGAGCTAGGTAGTTGCGTCCTGATAGCATCAACACCAGTAGCATCATAGATGTAAATAGCCTGTTGCAAATCACGGGCAATGTAATCTAATGCAGCTTGTATTTCTTGCTCTGTATTAGCTTTAGCTTGCTCTTGTCTGTCTGTACTCATGACGCTGATCATGAAGCCTAGCAAGGGGGTGATGACTAGGAATGCGATGATCATGGCTACTAACAATTCAATTAAGGTAAAACCACTGGATTGCTCTATGCGCTTAGATCGTTTCAGTTGGCTACTGAGCAGGAATTTTAGTACCCTCATCATAACTTTGGTTTTCCCTAGAGTGAATAGATACACAGATGTTAAATAATGAGATTCTGCCCATTAATCACAGGCTTTATTCGTTGCTACACCCAGACGCTGACATAAAGCTCTAAAGGAAGTATTAGTGTTAGCAATGTCGGTTGTCATTTCCAGAAGAGGTGATTGCCGATCGCCTATTCCAGCAGTAAAAGGGTTTTGGGTTTTCTTTTCAGTTTCACCTGTGCTAGCAGTGCGAGTTTTGGTAAAGTCAACATCTGCCCGGTAAACCCGAATTGCTAAACGGTAGCCATCGTCAGAGGAACTACCTGTAACAGCAATTCGAGCAGCCTGAATGTAATATTCAAATGGCTTGTTTGTACAATCTGTCATTGTGATGTTGCCAGTTTTGGTAAAGCAGTACAAACCAGTCGCCGATGTAGGAAGTGCCATTTTAGTCAAAGTATTAACTAAATAGTCTTCTGGTTTGCCTGTGACGGCTGGTGTACCTGCAACATCTGAAACCCGTCTAGGATCAGCTGTACTTGAGGGATCGATCGCAATTGTTTCACTGGGTGCAGCGATCGCTCCGGTTCTGATACCATCAATGAAGGTTTTAGCGGCTTGTGTGGCTAATTCCACGCGACGAGCCTGAACTCTAGTAGCTGTCGATAGGACTAGTACAGGTGCGATCGCAGCTAGTAATATAGCCGCTACAAGTATTGCTACCAGAGACTCAATAATCGTAAAACCAGAATCACTACAAAGAGGTTTTTGGTGATGTTGTTTGCGCTTTATCATTGCTCATTACCAGCTTCTAAAATTTGATTATTACGAGCAAGCATCAGTTGCATTAGTATCATCTGCGGCTTTCTTGGCACACAACAGAGTTTTCACCCAAGGATCATCTCTGCCAACTTCTCTGAAGAACTCATCAGGCAGATCATCTGGTATGGTGATTAACTTTTGGGCAAATAAGTCAGGTGATTGAGATAGCAGTGCCACATCATAACCCCATTGGCGTAAAGGAGCTAGGTAGTAAGGAATTACACCCCTAGTAGTACCGTTAAAGCTATTGATTTTATAGAAGTCACTGGTAAATGCTGCAATAAATGGTGCAGTAGCATAGGCACTACGTTTGACTTGATAAAAAGCACCACTCATCCTGATAGCAGTGGCCGTGGGATCACTATTCCAATTTTCAATAAAGCGCACAAAGTTGGGTAGACCACCATTATCTTCAGCACCACGACTTGGGCTAGTTGTTCTAGATGATGCGGCTGGGGTATCTCCCACTGCTGAAATTACGTTGAAGGTAGTTTCTGTAGCTATTTGCAACCAATTTCCGTGTTTTCCAGCTTCTAAAATATCATTATCTGTTGTTTCAAGGTTACCAAATGGGCGATCAAATTGGAAAATTGGTGTCAAAACTGGTTCATTATTAGCTCCTGTTGTCCCACCAAGCCAAGGAATAAAATATGGCTCATCGCTATAATCTGTTGCATCTGTTGGTGCATTTGTCCCTGGCGGTAAAGGCCAGTTATACAGTTGAATTTTACCGGCCGCAGATTTATCAATACCGTATACCTGAAGTGGAGTAAGTAATGCACCTGTATCAGGGTTACGTGCAAAAGCGATTCTAGAAGGGGCATCTTCCAATCCCGGACATTGAGTGGGTTTACCAATAAATCCTGTTGAGAAAGCACCTTCTCCTAGATTGAAAAAACTCACTCCAGTATCTCTCCATTGAGTCTGTGCAACTCCTTTTGTTGGGCAAGCATTTTTAATTACCCACGACTTAGGGTTGTTGCAATCAGCAACATTCGCTGCAATACACACTTCCATTACCAGCTTCTTAGCTCTTACTTTTCGCACAATCGGTGTGACAAAGTTATTCAGGTAAGAACTACCTTGAAATCCGATTGTGGCTTCATTACCAGCACCAGTTACATCCGTAACTAAGTCTCTAGGAAAGGCATTGCTGGTACTCTCGTCATACCAATCAGCTTTTGGTACGAAGGAATTAACAGTAGAGAAAACATTGGCATATCCGGCTGGCACTGTAGCCGTGTCAAGCTGCCAATCGTAGTCTGCTTCGTCGCGGAAGCCAAATCTAAAGTTATTGGAAAGTACAGTCATTGAATCTGCCAATACAGTAGCAGACCGCCATTTATCACCAGTAGTACACTTAGGTAATCTAGGATCGCCTGGACGACAGGCAAAATTAGAATTTAAGTCTGTGCGACTATAGAAATTGCCCCAAGTACTATTCAGTGCTGTTACAAATTCTTCTTGAGTGTGGAGATTAAAGTCACCCTTAATATATGCGGGTACATTGGTAGCTAAAATTAAACCCTTTTCTGCGTCTCGATAAGTATTAGTTGTAGCGCGTCCAATCTCCTTCCCATTGACCAACATGATGGCATTAGGACGACGATTGGGATCAAGTTTGTAGTCTACGGGACTCTCTAGCTTGTCTGCTTCGGTATCACCTGCACTTAAATCTAGTAGTGCGTCGTCACGGGAGGCATAGACAATACCGCTATTAGGTAGTAAATACTCTTGTGCTGGGGTGGAATTACCAATTGTTTTTTGGCGGAGCTTATCAATATCTAAGACGGTGGCACGAATTTCTAAAGGTTGTCTGTCTTTCTTGGGTTTATCGTAATTTGTGCTGCCGGGAGTAGCATGAATATCTTTAATTTGTCTGGCATCCAAAAAGGCAGTTTCATAAATCGCGCCATGAGGGATGACAGTATCACTGGGAGTGTTAAGAGTACCGTCGAAAATTGCCAGACCACAGATTGCGGCATCAATAGCAGACTTTTCTGAGAGAGTGCGCTTGGTAGCATCTGTTTTGTCTAAAGCCCTTCTGAGTAATTTATCATCAATCGAACGTCCACTTGGGTAAGTTAAGTCTGCGAGGTAACTCAAGACATCTGAATAATTACTTTCAGTCTTAGTTGTAGGGAAATCGTAGACTATACCGTTGTTGGATTGAGCTTTAGTGTCATCAAAAGTTGCACCAGTATCAGCAGGAGGATTCCACAATGTCGAGATATTTCGAGCTGTGTTTTTATCGGTAGGGTCGTAATAGCTACTAACACAAGCAATAGGTGTAGGACTAGTCTGGCTGTAACCACTAGACTTATAGTGATAGACTGCCGTAGCCCGCATCCGCAGATATGGTTGTTCCGTTTCAGGCTGAGGTACTTTATACTCTAGCTCTAAACCATAGTCGTTGTAGTAAGGCTTAATTGGGCTAGGAACTGAACTAGTTTTTACAGGTGATAGATCAGGCCAAATTGGTTTAGTAAATGCAGAGTAGTCAGTAGAAGCTAAGTTAGCCGTAGTAACCGTCTCAGGTAAATAAATTCCTGCTCCAGTTACTACCCGCAAGCCACCTACAGGTTCTTGCGGGCTGGCTGGTATCTGAGCTGCTGCTAATTCCCAGTCGCCATCTCTGTCTGTAGTACCTAAATCTTTTAGTGTTTCTACACGAGAGCGACGAGTGCGATCGCCATCCCCATTATCCCATTTATAGTCTTTTATTGTTTGGGTATCTTCAGCATTGGGGCCAACAAATGCTTCTTTAGTTTTGTCCCACCACAGCTGAGGAAGGTTATTACCGATTAAAACTCTGTCCCCAAAGGACTGCTCTACACCTTGTAATTGTTTTGCTAGTTTAATTGGTTCAGTTGCAGGCGGGGTCAGCTTATCTGTGTCACTTGTATTGGTATTTAGATCCAGATTAGCGTAATCAGTCGCTGTCAAACCATCAGCAGGATCAACAGGATATATCCAAGCATCAGGGGGACGTAAAGTATCGCCACTACCTTGCAATACTTCATCTTGCTTGCTGCCACCAACAGCATAATCTCCTAAAGCACCATTGCCAAAACCAACTTCCTGATAAGGTACTCTGCGAGTGCGTCTTTTAAAGTAAAGTTCTATTTGGTTGCGGCGTAGTGTATATTTCTCAGCCGTAGTTAAGTCAGCTAAAGTTCGCCCTTGTTTAGTAACTATGGCTTCCATACCTTCAGAGACTTCCGATGGGTCGCTACTTTCTGCATTAGCTACTTGAGCTTCAACTAAGCGGTTGATGCGCTGTACGTAGGCTAGGCTATTATAGGCAATTTCTCTTGGGAAATGGTTGACTGATTTGTTGTTAGTTGTTGCATTTCTAACAGCAACATTAGTAACAGCAGTTGTTTTACCTTTATATAAGTCAATTGTTGTTCCATTTGAATCAACGTTCCTTATAATTACACCAGAGCTAAGATTTCCTCCAATGACTATTTTGGCGTTATCTGGGTCGTAAAAACAGGATGAATTACCACTAACTTGATATAATCTAATACCAACACCACCAGCAGGTAGACCAGTCAACAAGTTACTATTAGTGAAAATACGTCCATTTAACCTGAAAGCAGGCCCAGGGGCTATTCCTAAATCATCTTCATAAACAACAGCATTGTTAACTAGGGGTAGTTGTACCCGGTCTTGCTGATATTCTAAAGCTGAGAAACCTTTATTACCTTTTTTAATTTCATAGTTAGTGGTATCTGTAGGTTCTGAAGTAATAGGAACAGTAGCCGTGTAAACAAAAAAGGCCTTTTTCAACTTAGTACCATTTCTAAACCAGCCTGTATTACCTACCAAGGCTGCACTTGTATCTTGACCGTCTCCACAACTGCTACTGACGCTACCAACGGTCATAGGCGGGGTTCTCGCCTCTAGGGCATTTCTTTTACGGGTATATGCACCGCCAGTAACTGGAGGATTTTTAAAGTAGATTCCATAAAGGGTATAACTATCAAATTTACCATTGTTATCGGTATCTACGGGGTACATCCACCCTGTTTTGAGTTCGTTTGCACCTTCGACCAGTTTTAGTTGTGTTTCATCCCCAAAAGTATATTGATTTAAAGACTCTTCGTTACTTGTTACAGTGCCATACAAAGCATCATCTGTTGGTGTAGCGCGAGGCAATTTTGGGTCTTGAAATAGTTTATTTATTTTTGCTCTGGCGCGGTCAAGTGCGGGGGTAGCGGCATTCAGTGCAATCTCATTTACACGCACATTACTGGCATTCTTCGCCCGTTCAAAAGACCGAAATAAAATTGCTGTGGTGAGTAACACTACTACTAGAGCTACCAGTGCTACTGTTGGCAAAACGAACCCAGCATTTGCAGAACTTCGCCGTCTCTTAGTTAAAAATAAATTCCGCAGCAGCCAAATAATTGGCTTTTTAATTGCAGATAAATACTTCTTAATAAGCCGTTCCAGTCTTTTAAAAAGCTGTCTTTTAGTTTTGAATAGCTGACGTTTTGGCGACATAGCTACTTTCCTGTGAAGTGTTTTACAAAAAATTAGAAAATGCTTTTGGTATTGGCAATCATGCCTTTTGAGTAATCTATCGGGCATGATTAGAGGCTAGACTCATTTAACAAATCACCCTGTGTTAGTAACACTAAACTCAGTAGCAACACAAAATATTACTATTTATCCAAGTTATATCATTGGATAAGTTGACCATCTTATTCGGAAAATACTGATTTTCATGAGTTCTTGTAATTTGTAGTCACTCAAGTAAAACAACACCGTAAATTCACATAAATGTGGCAGATGTTTATTTCATTGAGCTATGATTTTATAAATATATTGTGAATAGATTGAACTTATGTTACCCATCTAGTAAAGAAAACATATCAGTTCAATCCCAATTTATTAAAGTATGTTTAAAATTTACAACTTCCCCATAATGAAATACAGGTAAGCAAAAATTGAGAACCCCACTTTCTTCAAAAAAGCGGGGTTCTCATCTCTCATGAACGATTTAGTATTGCTATACTAACTTTTGCAGCATTTAACTACCAATTTTTTAATAAAGAGCAGCTTGTGAGGTTGAAGAACCCTCACAATTTTGGCAACCCGGTATTAGTAATGATTCAGGTTAAGACCAGCTTCTTTGGCCATTGCTTCTATTCCTAGCTTATCTAAGGTTTTGATAGCTTTTGTAGATAGCTTTAGTTTTACCCAACGATTACCACCTGGCCACCAAACGCGCTTACTTTGCAGATTAACTTGCTGAAGGCGTTTGGTACGGCGGTGAGAGTGAGAAACTGCAAAGGCGTTATTTGCTTTTTTACCGGTCAGTTCACAACGGCGAGACATAATGATTTATCTCCAGATTTGGAATTGAAGTACAACCTTTCTATTTTAGAAGCTCTAACGCAAATATTGGGGTTAGGGTTATCTTTTTAAGGGGGATTTATATCAATTCTATGAGAAGCTGCACTTTATAAATCCTGTAGAGACGTTGTATACACCGTCTCTACTAAGCTTTTTTAGGTAATGAAATGCCTATTATTGTGTCAATTTAGTTTTGACGGTTCGTAGTAAGGACTTTAGTCCTTAGAAAAATTAGGACTAAAGTCCTTACTACAAACGGATAATTACTTGCTAGCTTGTTCTGTTAGCTTGGTAAGTACCTCATTTGACCTCTCAACAAAGGATTTCATCCCTTCAGCGTCAAATCCTTTTTGAGACATCAACGCCAAATCATAAACGTGTTGGCAAATTAAGTTTACCAATGGATTTGTCGTTGACTGTCCATCACCTTGAATGATAGTGCCTTGATTGAGGCTGGTGAGGTTTTGGATGAGGGGATGAGCTGTGTTTACGAGTAAGATGTGATCTTCGGGGAACTCTGCATTCTGCTGCTGCATCATGGCGTTCATTTCCCGCAGGCGGCGCAAAATTTCTGGTAACAGAACCATTGCAGGTGGTGTACCTTGGGGATCATCTGATTTTAACGCCTCGGTGCGGATGTTGACTTTGGGTTTATTGAGCGCGTTCTCAAATAACTCCTTAACAACCTCACTCTTAGTTTTATTGGTTGTGGGGTCAACAATTTCCCCGGCTTTATCTTGATCGAGTAGGGTATTATCTAAGTCAGAGTCTACCCGTGTGAATTTGACATCCTGATATTCCCGTTCTAGGAAATTAATAAAGTGGGTATCGATGAAGGAGTCCATAAACAGGACTTCCAAGCCTTGGTTTTTGTGCAGTTCTATATAAGTCGATTGGCTAGCTTCATCGGTGCTGTATATTACCCTATTTTCGTGGCGTTCTTTGTTGCGTTCTAAGTATTCTTTCAGCGTGGTGTAAGGACTACTGGATACAGCAGGTTTGACATCTTGCCAAGCATCCCCTTCTTCTGTTTGCACTTCAACTGCTGGAGTTTCAGCCGTTGATTCCCCAAATTTGGCTGTGCTGCGGAAAACAATGATGTCTTCGACTTGTTTTTTAAATTTTTCGTCGTTGAGAACACCAAACTTCACAAAAGTACCCATTTGAATTTCCGGTTCACCGACTTCTCCCGTATATTCACCTGCACGGGATACCATGTTCAGCTTTTGAATTGCGTCTACAGCATTGGATACCAGTTCCCGCAAGAAAATTTGATGGTCTGAATAAAGCGATTTCTTGATAATCGGGAAAATGTTTTCAGTATGAATACTGATAGTGCCTTGTTCTAGCATGGCTATTTGTGTGTTTTAGTTACAGAAATACGTCTGAGGATCAATGGATCAATTTTCCGCAATTTTATCTTTTTGGAGGTAAGGAATACCTCTTAATGACGATTCGGATTTCACTACTATGAACGAGGTAAGGATTGGTCACTAGTGCAGTGTGGCGTAAATAAGCGCAAAGTTGGCGGTGTCGGTTTCTGTCCCGCCAAACTTTGTAAGAGAACAACCCATTCCAAATGAACGAAATACTAATGTTGTATTCATTTTGACTTTGAACTCCCGCGTAGCGGTGTTATGTTAGGGTGTTGACTCTTTACCCTATCTAAGTCTTACCTTGTTTATGGTTTGATACTGGTGAAGCAGTAGAATATGAAAAACGTTGATATAGTGCATCATAGTTTTGCGGACGAAAAGGCCGTCTGGCAATAGACTCTTTTATTTGATTTATTATTCCATATCGCCTTAGTTTTGGATATTTACTTCCTTGATTTTTTAAAACTTCTAATTCAATTGTTTGTGTTGATTTGTTCCCCTTAATACGCCATCCAATAGAGTGATTAACTTCAGAAAAATCACCGATTTCAACGGGTAATTTTTCTGGAGGTGAATTCCATAAAGGAACAAATTGATCCACATAAAAAGCAACAATTAGAGACCGTAAAGACCACAAACAACTACCTGCTCCTGAGTATAAATCAAGAATACTTAAATCTGGAGTAAAGTAACCTTGTGTAACTGTACCTTTTTGCAATGAATTATGTTCTATAAAAAAACGCCAAGTCAAATCTAAAGCGCGGAAAGCGAAACCTGGGGACACTTCTTCCGGTGCTAATATAGTTCCAGTTAATATTGGTGCTGGTGCAGCCATACGGTAACATATACTTCTTCCCATTGCGGGAAAACCATTTTTACTGAAGAAATAACGGTAAAATTTTAAGAATTCTGCATGGGTTTTTCTAATAAAAACAGGGTCAAACTGAGGATCTATTTGATCTAACCAGAAAAGACTATAATGAATAGCCCAAGCATTATAATAATCTACACCTTTGGGGGGATCATTGAACCATCCTTCACCCATGTAATATCGTTGTTTATAAGTTTGATATAATTCCTCAATTAAAAGGTTATATTTGTTGTAACTTACTCCTAGATTTTCCAGACATTTCTGAATCATTATTGGAAAAAGATACCAGTTATTATTATGTAATTTTTGATTCATTACTTGCTCTAGCCAAGTAACAATCTGTTGGCGTTCTTGAGGTGAAAATGTAGTCCAAAGATGGTCACGACTAATCCAAAGTCCAAGAGCAATATCTGCTGCTTCGACAATGCGTTGATCCCTGTCTTTCATTTCTCCCCAATACTCGGTATTTTGTTGATCAGTTCCTGCTACTATACCTTGATGTAAAAGTTGAATTAGATCAATTTTTTCACTATTAATATTTAAAATATTTCCATGTCCTCTGGCAATCCATACGGCAGCAAGTGGGAAAAAGCGAGCAAATCCTTCTAGTCCATCTAACTTTCTTCCATGAGAACTAGCCGCACCTGGATAATAAATAAGCGCACCATTAGGAGAACGGTATTTGAAAAAACCAAGGGTAAAATATTCAAATAATGCTTGGTAGCGTAAAAACGGAGATTCCTGATTTGTATTTATAAAAGTAGTTTTAATTTTTTCATCTATTTCTTCGTATCCCAGGAATGGTTGACTTGTTTGATTCCATCCTTCTACTGCTCTGCGCGAAAGATTTTCTAATTTTGCTCTGATCATCACTACACACAAAGCTGTAATGATAAAAATTAATAGCCACTTTATAGCATTTTCTGTAAAAAGATTCATTTTTACTTCTTCGACTAAGCTGTATTTCTAGTATGGAGCAGTGTAATATCATGTCCATTTGAATAGTTATCATATCTGTTAGGACTGGTAATTGGCAAAAATTAATTAGCACCCCTAACAGATATATTATTAAGTAATTAGACGGGCATGACATGCGTCAACTAAGCACTAAAAAACTCACAAAAAGCTTGTGTAATCTGTATATTTAGCGTTTAATTCTGCTTTGCCCTACTAGCTATCACTAACTACAATTTACAATTATGATTCTTACAACAACTTTACCGTGGTAGGTAGAGATACAGGTGCTTTGTTGCTGAAGGTTAGACCATTTTCACCCTTATCAATGTAAATAGTATCTCCAGCGATAAATGTATTCTCCAATAACTTGGTAGCAATGGGGTTTTCGATTTCTCGCTGAATCGATCGCTTCAGGGGACGTGCGCCGTAAACTGGGTCATAACCCCTCTCTACTAATAAACTACAAGCGGCTGGGGAGATTTCAAAGGAGATTTTTTGTTCTCGCAGCAGATTTTCCACGCGCTTGAGTTGAATACGGATGATGTGCTGCATTTCAGCACGGCTGAGGGTGTGGAACAAGATGATATCATCAACGCGGTTGAGAAATTCGGGGCGAAAGTGCGATCGCAACGCCTCCATTACCCGCGTCCGCATTGTCTCATACTTAGAATCATCACCAGACACATCTAATATGTGTTCGCTACCAATGTTACTGGTCATTACAATAACTGTGTTGCGAAAATCTACTGTTCTTCCTTGAGAATCAGTAATCCTACCGTCATCTAGCACCTGGAGCAAAATATTAAATACATCGGGGTGTGCTTTCTCTACTTCATCCAATAGCACGACAGAATAAGGATGACGGCGAACGGCTTCCGAAAGTTGACCGCCTTCTTCGTAGCCTACGTAACCTGGAGGCGCACCTACCAACCGGGAAACTGAATGTTTTTCCATATACTCAGACATATCTAGGCGTACCAAAGCATCATCTGAGTCAAAGAGAAACTGGGCTAAGGCGCGGGCGAGTTCGGTTTTACCTACACCAGTCGGCCCCATGAATAAGAATGACCCGATGGGGCGGTTGGGGTCTTTCATCCCCGCACGGGCGCGACGAATAGCGGCGGAAACTGCTTCTACGGCTTCCTGTTGACCGATGACGCGTTGATGTAAATGGCTTTCCAGTTGCAGTAACTTTTGCCGTTCTGATTCCAGCAGACGATTTACGGGGATACCTGTCCACTTAGCGACGATTTCGGCGATGTCGGCTTCGGTGACTTGTTCGCGTAGGAGAGTAGAACCTTGGCGTTGAACTGCTGAGAGTTCTGCTTCTTTGGCTTCAAGGTCACGCTTTACTATCTCTAATTTGTCATACTTCAACATAGCCGCTTTATTCAAATCGTAGTCACGTTCGGCTTGCTCAATCTGCACTCTTAAAGCATCTTCTTGTTTCTTTAAAGCACTGATGGCTTCTAAAAGCAGCTTTTCACCTTGCCATTGATTGGTTAAATCCTGCTGTTTTTCCGTTAAATTGCTGATTTCTAACTCAATGCGCTCTAAACGTTCCCTAGTTTGAGCAGGAACTTTCTCTTCCCCCGCTAAAGATAGCTTTTCCATTTCTAGCTGCATCAAGCGGCGGTCAATAGTTTCTAGTTCTGATGGTTTGGAGGTAATCTCCATTTTTAATTGCGCTGCGGCTTCATCTACTAAGTCGATGGCTTTATCTGGTAGGAAGCGGTCAGCAATGTAACGTGCGGATAAAGTCGCCGCCGCCACCAACGCCGAGTCTGAGATTTTCACGTTGTGATGAACTTCGTAGCGTTCCTTCAATCCCCGCAGAATGGAGATGGTATTTTCTACACTGGGCTGATCAACATATACCTGCTGAAAACGGCGTTCTAGGGCTGCATCTTTCTCAATAAACTTGCGGTATTCATCCAGGGTAGTCGCCCCAATACACCGCAGTTCTCCCCGCGCCAGCATGGGTTTGAGCAAATTACCTGCATCCATCGCCCCGGCTTGATTAGAACCAGTACCAACAACAGTATGTAGTTCATCAATAAATAAAACAATTTGACCGTTAGATTCCGTAACTTCCCGGAGAACAGCTTTGAGACGGTCTTCAAATTCACCCCGATATTTAGCCCCAGCAATCAAACTACCAATATCTAAAGAAATGAGTTGACGGTTTTTCAGAGATTCCGGGACATCACCATTGATGATACGCTGTGCCAGAGCTTCTGCGATCGCAGTCTTACCCACCCCAGGTTCACCAATTAATACAGGGTTATTCTTACTCCGGCGAGACAAAACCTGAATCACCCTGCGAATTTCATCATCTCGCCCAATTACAGGATCAAGTTTTCCGGATTTAGCCTGTTCTGTTAAGTCTCTACCAAATTTTTGCAGAGCTTCATAGCGAGACTCTGGATTTTGATCTGTCACTTTTTGACTACCGCGCACTGCTTTAATACTCGCTTCTATTTTGCTATTGTCTGCATTAAAACCTTTGAGTACACGCTTACCAACACGTTCATCATCGGCAAAGGCTAACAGAATATGTTCTACAGAGATAAACTCATCTTTCATCCCTGTCCTAATTTCTTCAGCCTTATCTAGCAGCGTATCTAAGCTGCGTCCCAGATAAAGCTGATCACTTTTACCCACTTTAGGTTGTCGTTGAGTAAAAGCTTCTAATTGCTGCTGCAAACGTATCGGATCTATTTCCGCACGAGCTAAAATCCTAATTGCTAAACTAGTTGGTTCTTCTAATAGGGCAATAATTAAGTGTTCAACATCTAATTGCTGTTGTTGATATCCACGAACTATATCCTGAGATTTAACAATGGCTTCCCAGGCTTTATCAGTAAATTTATTAGGATCTGTAGGCTGCATCTTTAAGATTTTGAATGTGAAACTTTCAGCGTTTGTAGTTTTGTAGTTTTAAGGTAAAAATTGCGTGATCAGGAAAGAAGAGTCTAGAGGTTAGTATTGTTACGCAGCACTTTTTCCAATTTCTACTCCCTAATCAGTAGTTCAAATATTTTCAGTGTGTATCCGCGTATTTATTTTGTGGCAGTTAGGGATAAAGCAACTAAGTAATAGTTTTACCGACTACCTATTCCCTAATTTAACGTAATGCGGAAGTCCCCAACCTCAGCGTAGCAGGTTAGGGAATGGGGTCGGGGAGGAGTCGTCAATTTTTGCATTTGGTAGCCTATCAATCCAATCTTCAACTAACTGGGTAACTGTTTTTTCCTTGAGGGATGGGGGATAAGGAAGGGAGAATTACTTATGAGTCCCCAGTTCCCAATCCCCAGCAGTTATTTAATTAAGGGACTTCCAGATAAAAAAAATATCCAAACTGTAGGGTGCGTCAGTGCGATAGAACCTAACTATACTCAGAAATTATTCATACTGACGCACCCTACCCAACTGAGTCCCCAGTCCCAATCTGTAAATTACTGAGTTACAAGTTGTTCTGATGATTCCTGTTTCACTGTTGAGCCTTGAGTACCTAGTTGGATTAGTTCTATTTTGTATCCGTCTGGGTCTTCCACAAAAGCAATCACTGTAGAACCGTGTTTCATTGGCCCCGGTTCTCTCACTACTTTACCGCCAAGATTTTTAATCGCTTCACAAGTTCCATAGATATCATCTACCCCAAGGGCAATATGACCGTAAGCATTCCCTAATTCGTACTTGTCTACTCCCCAGTTGTAGGTTAGTTCTATGACTGCTGTGTCACTTTCATCGCCATAACCAATAAACGCCAGAGTAAATTCCCCACTGGGATAATCTTTCCGCCGTAGTAACTTCATCCCCAGCACGTCACAGTAGAATTTCAAAGACTCTTCAAGATTGCCGACCCGTAGCATTGTATGTAGTAAACGCATATAGACCTTTTCTGTGAGTGTGTTCACCTGCCAACATTTTACAGAGTGATGGGGAACTGGGGACTGGGGATTGGGAAGACAAGGGAGAGCTTAACTTATACTCCAAGACCTTTCTTAATTTTGAATTTTGACCCTTCACTTCGTTCGAGGGCAAGATTTTGAATTTTGAATTCGGAGCGCAGCAACTTGACTATTGACCAACAAATAATCCAAAATCCAAAGTCCGTCTATTAGACATCGATTACCTAATCTTTGGAAATCTTCATTTAATCTCAGCCGATAGTTCGCCTCAGAGCATATGCTAGCGATTGGGTTGAGCTAATAGATTTTGTGCGATCAACGGTAAGAAGGAGCAAAAACTAATGAGTAATAACATTGTAGATACTTCTATTGAGGCAATTGTCGCCCGCGAAATTCTTGACTCACGGGGTAGACCAACAATAGAAGCAGAAGTACATTTGCTAAGTGGTGCTATGGGACTAGCACAAGTTCCTAGTGGTGCTTCTACAGGGACTTTTGAAGCCCATGAACTACGAGATAAGGATAAAAGCCGTTACGGTGGTAAAGGGGTACTCAAGGCAGTACACAACGTCAATGAGATACTTTCCCCAGAGTTAATTGGTTTGGATGCCCTCGACCAAGAACTGATAGACCGGACAATGATTGCTCAGGATGGTTCGGCGAATAAATCCAACCTGGGAGCAAATGCGATTTTGGCAGTTTCCCTAGCGGCTGCAAAAGCTGGGGCGGAATCTTTGGGGATTCCTCTTTACCGCTATTTGGGTAATCCTTTGGCGAATTTGCTACCTGTGCCTTTAATGAACGTCATTAACGGTGGGGCGCACGCTTCTAATAACGTAGACTTTCAAGAGTTTATGATTGTCCCCATCGGTGCATCTTCGTTCCGGGAAGCGTTGCGCTGGGGTGCGGAAGTATTTGCTACCCTCAGCGAAGTGCTGCATGATAAAGGTTTACTGACTGGTGTCGGTGATGAAGGTGGTTTTGCCCCTAACTTGGAATCTAATCAAGTAGCTTTGGAATTGCTGGTAGCTGCTATTGAGAAGGCTGGTTACAAGCCAGGGGAACAAGTGGCTTTAGCTTTGGATGTGGCTGCTAGTGAGTTTTATAAAAATGGGCAGTATGTCTATGATGGTAAACCTCACGCACCAACAGAGTTTATTGATTATTTAGCGCAGTTGGTTGACCAATACCCGATTGTCTCCATTGAAGATGGTTTACATGAGGAAGATTGGCAGAGTTGGCAATTACTTACCCAAAAGATTGGTTCACGGGTGCAATTGGTTGGGGATGACTTATTTGTAACTAACGCTACTCGGTTACAAAAAGGCATCCAAGAAAAAGCCGGTAACTCCATTTTGATTAAACTCAATCAAATCGGTTCTCTAACTGAGACTTTGGAAACAATTGACTTGGCAACTCGGAACAGTTTCCGGTCAGTAATTAGCCATCGTTCTGGTGAAACCGAAGACACTACAATTGCTGATTTAGCCGTCGCCACCCGTGCAGGTCAAATCAAAACCGGTTCTCTGTGTCGTAGTGAACGGGTAGCTAAATACAACCGCTTGCTCCGTATTGAGGATGAACTAGGCGATCGCGCAGTTTATGCTGGTGCTGTAGGTTTAGGGCCAAAGTGAGTCCTGAGTAATGAGTAATGAGTAATTTTTTAACTCAGCACTCAGCACTCAGCACTCAGCACTCAGCACTCAGCACTGACTAAGGATAAAACCCCAACTTGGGCAACCCCAATGTCTCGTCCCAACCCATCATGATGTTGAGGCACTGAATTGCTTGACCCGCCTGTCCTTTGATTAAGTTGTCGATGGCTGACATCACAATCACTCGGCCAGTTCGCGGGTCAACTTCTAGACCCATGTAACAAATATTGCTGCCACTTGCCCACTTGGTATGAGGATATATTCCTGTTTCACAAATTTTTACCCAAGGGCAATTACGGTAAAAAGCTGTATAAATTGTAGTTAAGTCATCTCCTACAAGACCGGGATCGCGGAGTGAGGCGTAGACTGTTGCTAAAATTCCTCGCACCATCGGCACAAGATGAGGGGTAAACTGCACCGTAACTTCATGACCAGCCAGTTCGCTACAAATTTGCTCGATTTCTGGAGTATGGCGGTGACGGGCAACGCTATAAGCAGCTAGGGAATTATCAGCTTCCGCTAATAATAAGTGAGTTTTGGCTTGTCTACCGCCGCTTGATGCACCAGATTTAGCATCAATAATTGCGGTATCGGGAACGATTAAGCCTTGCTTGAAGAGTGGTAATAGTGCTAAAAGACTTGCTGTAGGGTAAGCACCAGGACAGGCCACTAGTTGAGCATCTGCAATGCGATCGCGATAAAGTTCGGGTAATCCGTACACTGCATTAGCTGCTGTGGTGTGATCACTTCTGTTATTGCCATACCAACTGGTATAGGTTGCCAAATTTCTAAATCTATAGTCCGCACTCAGATCCACTACCTTACATCCTTTTTCTAGTAATGTTGGGGTAATTTGGCAAGCTAGACCATTCGGCAGTGAAAGAAATATTACCTCACAACGTCGGGCAATGATTTCGGGATCTATTGCCTCAATTGGCAATTTCACTGCATTAACCAGATGGGGATAAACAGACGTAAAAGGCTTACCTGTACTGTTCTCGTCTCCTAAATAGACTAGTTCAACTTCTGGATGCTCCATTAGTAACCGTACTAATTGCACTCCGCCATAGCCTGACGCGCCAACAATCCCAACGGGTACGCGCCTAAAATTACCCATGATCTCAAATCCTCATCCGCTTTTGGTTAATCCGTCGTTATCTATCAACTACTAGCTACCAGAGGCGAAACTGAACAAAACGCCACAGAAGTCCAGCACTAAAGCCCAATTTTAATGGTATTGATGACTTATGAGAGTAGGGGACAGGTGACAGGTGACAGGTGACAGAAAATTAGCCCTATTCCCTATTCCCTTTTTCAATACAGTAGAAATTTCTCTATGTCAACAAAACATTGCTAGTCTATATCTCTGCTGCACAAAGGAGCTACAATCTACAATAAGAAATTATTAAAAAAAATTACGATTACTAATTAATTCCGTGTGCAATTTAATCTCAAACCTCACCCCTGATTTTTTCCCTACAATAACCCTACGGGAAGCAAGCTAGACTTCTACACCCACACCAAACTCCCTGACAAGTGTAGATTTTTAATAAATTAATTTTGACTTACCCTGTGGGTTAGCCGCTTTCGCGTCTATGACTTTTGACTTGATTTATTCCCCATTCCCTACTCCCTTTTTATGTTTGATTCTATTGATGCTGCCTTGACAGACCTCAAGGCTGGTCGTGCCATTGTCGTGGTAGATGACGAAAATCGAGAAAATGAAGGCGATTTGATTTGTGCGGCTCAATTTGCTACGCCTGACATGATCAATTTTATGGCGGTAGAGGCCAGAGGATTAATTTGTCTGGCGATGACAGGCGATCGCCTGGATGAACTCGATTTACCCTTGATGGTGACAAACATCACAGATCCTAACCAAACGGCTTTTACTGTCAGCATCGATGCGAGTCCGCATTTAGGCGTATCTACTGGGATTTCAGCCGATGACCGCGCCCGCACTATTCAGATTACTCTCAACCCAGCCACAAAACCTTCAGATTTACGCCGTCCTGGGCATATTTTCCCGTTGCGGGCTAGGGCTGGTGGTGTCCTCAAACGCGCCGGACACACGGAAGCATCTGTGGATTTATCTCGATTAGCCGGACTATATCCTGCCGGGGTGATTTGTGAAATTCAAAACCCTAATGGTTCAATGGCGCGGTTACACCAGTTAATTGAGTATGCAAAACACCACAATCTGAAAATTATTAGTATTGCCGATTTAATTAGTTATCGCCTCAAACACGATCGCTTGGTATATCGAGAAGTGGTCACTAAGCTACCTAGTCAATTTGGTCAGTTTGATATTTACGCCTATCGTCACACCCTAGATAATACAGAACACGTTGCCATTGTTAAAGGCGACCCCGCTAACTTTCGAGATGAGGCGGTGATGGTGCGGATGCACTCAGAATGTCTCACAGGTGATGCTTTAGGTTCTTTGCGCTGCGATTGTCGGATGCAGTTACAAGCCGCACTGAAAATGATTGAAACTGCGGGTCAAGGTGTGGTTGTCTACCTGCGCCAAGAAGGACGGGGTATTGGCTTGATTAACAAACTCAAAGCTTACTCCTTACAGGATATGGGACTGGATACTGTAGAAGCCAACGAGCGTTTAGGATTCCCCGCCGACCTGCGGGACTACGGGATGGGGGCGCAAATCCTCATGGATTTGGGGATAAAAAAGATTCGCCTGATTACCAATAATCCTCGGAAGATTGCGGGGGTTAAAGGCTACGGATTGGAAGTGGTCGATCGCGTGCCATTGTTAATTGAAAGCAATGATTACAATTCCTATTACCTAGCGACTAAAGCCAAAAAGCTGGGTCATATGCTGTTACAGACCTATTTAGTCACAGTGGCAATTCACTGGCAAGATGACCCGCAATTGGTGACAAAACGCTACGAACGCCTAGAGAAACTGCGGCATTTAGCCAAAAGCTATGATTTATTGTTGCAGGAAGAAGCACGTCCGTTGGCGATCGCTTTATTTGATGAGCCATCGTTAACAGTACACTTAGGATTTGATCAAGCAAAAGTAGCAGATGGTGATTGGTATCAGCAAGCTGGGCATCCTTATATACAAGCCATTTTGCCAATTCTGGATAACTTAGCGGCGTTACCTTACGTCCAGAAACTAGAATTTTTGATCTCTTCTGGTAGTGACCCCCTAAGTAACTTGCAAGTCCAGCTAGACCGACAGATAATTCCCAATGAGGAATTACCGTCTGTGGTAGGCGATCGCTTAGAGACTCAGCAAATCTATAGTTTTAGCAGAATCACCTCTATCTAGGTAGAAAATTCTTGTGAACTACCCACACTTGCCTCTGGGTAAGATGTGGGGCTTCTCTCGGTTCAAGCTAATTGATTGACTTAGCAATTCCCCCCAACTGCAACCCCGGCGGATAACTACCCTCTTCCTTAATGCGCTTAATTTCTGCATCAGTAATCCGTAAGCCTAACTTTTGTGCCAAGGTCTGTACAATATCTCCCCGATCAATCACCCCACCCACAGCACCCGCAGGTGTCAGAACAGTGACACGCGGTAAATTCTCATTTTCTAGCTTGTTGATGACCTCAGCCATAGAAGTTGATTCAGCAACCGTGGGTATTTCGGTCAAAGGATGGACAATACTGTGCAGAGTTTGGGTTTCCCATTGACTTCTCTCTACCAAGCGCAAATCCTCAATGGTGACCATTCCCCGATAACGTCCATCAGACGCAGCAAAATAAACTTCTGGTACAGTGGTTTCTAATAAATACGCGTCAGCAAAGGAACGTAAAGTCTGGTCAGCATCAATAACACGAAAGTTCCGAGTCATTGCATCGGCGGCTGTCACCTTCAGCAAGGTTTCCTGTAATGTTGTCATCTGGTCATAGGTGTTAGCGTTACGCACAGCAAACCAACCTAACAACGCAATCCATAAACCAGTGACTAACTCTCTAGTCAAGAAATCTACCGCAAATCCTAGGGCGATCGCACCATAACCTAAAATTTGTCCTGCCCTAGCTGCCCAATGTACAGCTTGAAAGCGGTTTCCGGTAATTTGCCACAGTGCAGCTTTTAATACTTGACCACCATCTAAAGGCAAACCGGGAATCAAGTTAAACAAAGCTACAACCAAGTTAATTCTCGCCAAATCACCCACCATCATACTGATTGGGCTAGTATCAGGCACAACATTATTCCCTAATCGGAGGAGAAAAAACAAGCCAATACTCACCAAAGGACCAGCAATGGCTACCTGAAAGGCTTTCCCCGGCGTTTTAGATTCTTCTTCAATCGCCGCAATCCCACCAAACATAAATAGGGTAATAGAATTAACTTTAATCCCTTGTGATCGCGCTGCTAAACTATGACCCAATTCGTGCATTAACACCGAAGCAAACAGCAGCAACGCCATGATAATTCCCGCACTCCAGGCTGTGACAGTTCCCAATTCTTGGTAAGCTATACCAAAATTCAGAGTAGCTAACCCCAAAATTACGAACCACAAAGGATCTAAAAATAGGGGAATGCCAAATAAAGACCCGATTTTCCAATTTGTTTGCATTACATTATCCTAAAATTAAATATTTTCAGCAGACATACCGCCGATGGTATTGGTGTTTTTACATATGAATTTGTATTTTTTTTTGTGGGAATATACAACGAAAACAGCGATCGCTGCTTGATCTGCTCTCAATCCTAGAATAGACAATTGAATCGATTTGAGCGTTTAAAAAATAAAAAAATATAAATTTCCCATGCAATAGGGACTAGAGAATAGGGTGAAACTTTTTATTTATATTCTGGAACAGCTTACGACACCAGATAATTTTAGCAATAATAGTTAGTTAGTTAAGTGAGTTGAGATTTAGCTAAGTATGGATAACTTACCACAAAGCAAGTCTAGCTCCCCTGCTGGGGGTGGTTTACCTGTGATTCAGTATTGGGTAGAACAAACTCTCTCACCCCAAGGATTAAAATTATGGCAAACTCTCAATCATAAAAGTGCGTGTTTATCCTGCGCCTGGGGTACAGGTGGACAAAAAGGGGGATTTGTCAATGAAGCGGGGGAATATTTACAACGCTGTGCTAAAAGTGTAGAGGCGATCGCTGCGGAATTGCAACCAGGAATTAAACAATATTTTTTCCAAGAACATAGCATTAGTGAATTACAAAAACTGACTTCTCAAGAATGCGATCGCTTGGGTAGATTAAGTTATCCTCTGATTCTCAGATCAGGTTCATCTCATTATCAACGTATTAGCTGGGAAGAAGTTTACCACATTGCTACACAAGCCTTTAATTTACCCCCAGCACGGATTGCTAGCTATAGTTCTGGACGTTCATCGAATGAAGCGGCCTATTTACTACAATTACTAATGCGATCGCTAGGTAGTAATAATCTAGCAGACTGTTCAGATTTGTGTCACGCACCGTCAACAGTGGGTTTAAAAAAAGTTTTCGGCTCAGGCACATCAATGATCAGCCTAGAGAGTCTAAAACATAGTGATTGTATTCTTCTAATTGGTTCTAACGCACCTGCAAATCATCCGCGACTAATGAACGAATTAATCAAATTGCGGGAAAGAGGCGGCAAGGTAATTATTATTAATCCCCAAATTGAAATCGGTTTAGTTAAATTTGCATCTCCTGCATTTCCTATCAAATCTTTACTCACAGGTGGTTCAGATATATCCTCTTTATATTTACAACCAATTCCTGGTAGTGATGTTGCATTATTTGTGGGGTTACAGAAATCTCTAATCGAACAGCATTTGGTCAAAACAGAATATCTGAAATCCCATACACAAAATTGGCAAGAAGTTATAAATTACGCTAATAATATATCCTGGGATAACATCACTAACACCTGTGGTTTATCCAAAGAAGAAATCACAGCAGCAGCTTATATAATTGGTAAATCAACACGGGTGGTTTTTGCCTGGGCAATGGGAATAACTCAACACGTTAACGGTGTAGATAATATTTTTAGCATTGCTAATACAGCCTTAATTACAGGTAACGCTGGTAAAATTGGTGCTGGGACAATGCCCATTCGAGGACATTCCAATGTGCAAGGATTTGGTTCAATGGGTGTCACTGTACACTTGCGAGAAGAAATCAAACAAGCACTATCTCAACTATTAGGAAAACCTCTAAATGAAACTCCTGGTTATCATACCCGTGACTTAATCACAGCAGCAGAATTAGGCAAGATAGATACACTCTTTTGTTTAGGAGGAAATTTGTATGCAGCCAACCCAGACTTACAGCAAGCAAAACAAGCATTATCGCAAATAGAAACCATTTTTTATATTGCTACTAAACCCAATTTAGGACATTTTCACGGATTAGCTAAACAGCGAACTTTAATACTACCTGTATTTAATCGCTTTGAAAATCCTCATAAAACAACAACCGAATCTGGTAATAACTTTGTGCGGTTAAATGATGAAGGTAAAAGTCATTTGCAACCACCTGATGCTGACCTAATTTCTGAAATAGAATTAATCACCAAAATTGCTCATCAGTTACACGGTGAAACACCGATAAATTGGCGTAAATTGCAAGATACAGTTTATGTGAGAGAATTAATTGCTAAAACCATTCCTGGTTATGAAAAAATTGGCACAATTGACCAAACAAAACAAGAATTTATGATTGAAGGGCGGATTTTAGATGAACCTAAATTTCACACATCTGATGGCAAAGCGCAGATGTTTGTCACACCTTTACCGCAATTATCACTACCAACTAAAGCAGCATTTGGTGTAGCAGAAAATCAGCCAGGAATTGTGGTAATTTTAGGAACAGGACGCAGTTATGGTCAACATAATACTGTAGTTTATCGTAATGAAGATAAATATCGAGGAATGCCCCATCGTCACTGCATTTTAATGAATCCTCTGGATGTAAAAAAAGCAGGATTTGAGGAACACCAGCGAGTAACAGTGAAAGGAGATAGGGGAGTATTAGAAAATATTGAAATTATTTGTGGAACGATTCTTGAAGGTGTAGCTTTTATGTTTTATCCTGAAGCTAATGTCCTATTTAAAGCAAAAATTGATCCTCAAAGTGGCACACCTGCTTATAAAAGAGTTCCAATTTGTATTGTAGATTCCCAACTTTTGAAAGGTGACAGGTGACAGGTGACAGGTGACAGGTGACAGTTAAGAGGAGAGAACACCGCGCTCATTTAAGCAAACGCGGTGTGTCTGAGAACTTGCGGTTCAGTTGGATTTGCTCTTCCAAAATAACAATCATGGCGGCAAAACCGCCTCTTTGTGAATATCCCAGCTTTCAGACGGGTAGAACGTCATTCAATAGTGATTGACTGAGGCCCAGTTGCTTTACCATTATGAGCTTCATTCCTTTGGGAAGAATTACTGTTAGCATCTACTTGTTTATCTAACCAACTTTTGACGGGATCATCTGCAAGGTTGAGTCGCAGCACACCAGAGACAAACCCCCCAAAAAAGGAAGCTGGGTGTTGAACCAGTTGCTTAAATATTGGTGATAATTCATCTATGAACATTTAGACTCTCCTGCAATATTTTGCGAAAATTAGCATTTATTCACTAATCGTAACGTGTAAATTTTGCTTTGTTTTAGAGCATCCTATGATTTGCTGAATAGTAAACCTGATGTAACGCTCCTACTCTGATAGAAGTAAAGTTTAAGTGTGAACATCCAGAAGATTTCAAATCCTAGAGTGTACCTTTAAAAGCAGTGGCATGAAATTTGCATCCCACTGCTTAGATTCGTGTATTAATTTGGACTTTGTTCAGGCATCATGCACTTATCAGAGTCACAACCTGCGGGGCCGACTTCCATTAAATCGCCGAAGTCGTAGCGACTTAAGACAGCATAGAAATCATCGGTTTTGCGGCGTGATGCTACTGCTTGCAATATCTGCTCATACTCCTGCTTGGAGATTGGCTCAAATGGCAACCGTGGGAAGGTTTGATGATCGTCAAATCTAGCCAGTAGTGCTGCACTCATGTAACCTTCATCATTTTGAATCGCTTCCCAAATGCGAGTTCCTAGAGTTTCTACTTCGTGTTCTCGCAACTCGATCGTGGCAGAGGTGTTGTGAGTGACGTAAAATTTCTGTACCTGCATATAGAAATCCATTTGCGCAATCGCATTAAATTTGCTGATATCAATCACATCAGCACCAGGTAAATCAGCCCAAGATACAGCCACAGGGATTTCCACTAGCCATTCTGTCACCCGTGGATCAAACGGATCATCGAGTAAATTACCCTTTTCATCTTTATCTGATTGGGAGGGAATGATACTGTAACCATATTCCAGACAAGCTAAAGCTACTGGGTCATTTTTACGGCAAGTGATGCGGCGAATAAATCTTTGGGCTTTGGGGGGATGCCATCCGGGACTAGCACCAGTTAACAGCGATTTTGTGCCACTAGGTTGGACTGTTGTACAACGATTTGGGCGTTTGATATTATGGCGATCGCAATAATCCCAAACTACACGCTGCACAATCTCTTTCCAATCAGTTAAGTATTTTGCTTCTTTGTATTTAAATTCCAATCCTTGAGGTGTTTCAGGTCTACCTGCTTCCCACCACCGCAGCCAATCCACACCAAAAGCATGGACAAAGAAATCAAATAAACCAGTAAAAGAAACCCCAACAATTGGGTCTAATTCCCGACTATATTGATAGCGTGGTTCTTGGAATTGATGATTTAAAAGTGCCGCTACAGATAATGCCCCAGCCGTGAACGCTTCCTCCTGTTCTTTATAGTTCAATGGGTCAATTTGATTCAGGTGAATTTCCGATAAATTACAGTTACCAGTTAAGGTATTACCAAAAACACCTTTATGGTACTCTGGCTCATTAAAGCAGTAAGTATCATGTAATCCTGGTAATTGTTCAACACTTTTGACAACTTGCCATTTACCTTTATATTTGGCATTTGTGCCTTTGCTCACATCCAAACGCTGACAAGGAATTTCGCCACACTCAGTTATTTGCAAGTAGTATAAATCTCTACTTCTAATACCATAATTGGTGACTGACCCTTTATGGGCGAGAAGATTCACAGATGAACGAATACCGCATTTAGTTAGTAGTAACTGAACTCGATATGCTCGTTCATAATCAGAAATATATATTCTGATACCGTTACCCTGTGTATTTGAACCATCTGTATCTGCTAAACCACCAATAAAATGCAGTATGGCTTGTCTGTTCCAACTAGCAATGGCACTGAGTGCTTCTGGGTTTGTCTTTAGGCTTTTTAAGAATTCCCCGGAAAAACCTAAATCTGTGACATCTGTAAACGCAGGTAAATAACCATAATCTCTGATAGGAGATTTATTTCCTGCGAGATTCAAAGCGACTTTCTCTTGATACAACCTAATCTTGGCATCATTTTTTTGATCTGTTGTGCCATCTCCTACTGCTAGCCCTAAAGTGTAGGCATAATTGAGATCAATATCTAATCCACCTTCATACTCAATTTTGAATGGTTCAGTGTGGATAGCATATCGACTGGTATCCATCAAATCTTTAGTTTGAACTTCTTGATAACTCTTGCTGAATCTATCTTTAACAAAGAAGCGGTGATACTCAGTTGCATCTAAATATGAACCATCTCCGAAGCGCACACGATAGAGAATGCGAGAACTACCAGTTTTAAATGGTTGAACTTGACTCCAGTTTTTACCGTTCCAAATGTTAATTTCGCATCCAACGACATCCTGAATCTTGTGCATTCCATCTTTAGTAATCAGTAAGGTATCACCACTTACGCAGTGAAAATCGCTACCTACTATTTCACCGCAAGGATTTAAACCATAACGAGCCAAACGATGTTCTAGCTCTTTTTCATCAAGATCAGGATGTCGTGCTTGCAACCAGTCTTTAGCTGTTCCTTGTTCGTAAGCTTTTAAGAAATCAACTTTCAAAGCTTGTGTAGTTAACAAATCACAGTTAGCTCTAGCAACGGCTTCACCAGCCCACTGAATTGCACCTTCACCACTGTAATATTGTTTACGAACAGCATCAACACACTCTTCTAATGTTGGCTTGCGGTGAAAAACTCTTGTGTGGTTCGCCATCCGTAAAGAATCACGCTCAGGGTCAATACGCCAGTTGCCATTCTCATCTTGTTGCCATAGATTATCTTTGGCAGATGCCCCTAATTTATCTTCAGATATGAACTGACGCATACCCGCACTTCTACGTATATTGCCAGCAACAATTGTTACGGCAGCTTCGTCAATTAATAGACAGCATTCCACAGAAGTTAATTGTCTACCAACAGCTTTATTGAGAATGGCAGCACAACGCTGATATAGTCCAGGTAATTTCACAGGATTCGCCACGCCACCAAAGCCTTTCAAGGTTTCCCCGGCTTGACGGACATCACTAACATCAACCGTTACTTGGACTTCATCAGTAAATCTTTCATCTGTGGAGAGTTCTAAGATAGTTTGGTAGGATGCCACCCAACCTTCCCGGCTATCTCCAACATGGATAGTAACGCTGTTGCCTTCTATATGGGTTTGTGTATATTCACGACGTAAATCTTTAGTTGTATTACCAACATCTCCCTGTACAGTTATATGGAGGTGATTACGGATGGGTGGCAGTTGATTGATATACTGCGGTTCTATAACTGCTCCTGTACCGCAGCCCATCATGGCTAGATTCATCATTAACCCGAAGGCGTTCCAGTCTCGCAGGTTAGTAGAGGTGCAATTATACGCACCAGAAAAGTTTTTTGGTTTGGTGATCCAATCTGTACCGCCTACCCACAACCAGCGTCCACTGGGTAAAGATTTAAGTTGGCGTTGAGTTTTTTCTAAGATAGCAGCTTCTTGTGCAGTCAGTTTACCTAACTCCACTAAACCTTGGATAGTGCGATCGCACACTTCATCCCAAGTTTCTCTTAAAAGAGCCTCTGTGCGGCGGCTATAAGTTCTAAAAAATACAGGATTGGCGGCTGGTGCAGTTTCGGGAAACTTTGCACCCTGACGTTTAATTTCCAGCTCTCGAACCATATCAAAAGTGTTGTTGCTTGTGAACAGATTACGACTATACGCCAAGTGGATGGAGGATAAAAGCTTGAAAAATTTTCCACTTTACGCTATGCCATGACTGTACAAATTGCCACATATATTTATGGTGTATAATGACTTTTCCTACCCAGAAAGCTTATATACTGAGTTGCAATTATTAACAGTATTGAAATATAAAAATCATGGGTATGGGGAAAATTTAGCTTGTCCGCGATCGCAATTCAAATAGACAATTGGAACTATCAAACAATTAGATTCAACGAAAAGATTGCTAATTGTCTTACTTTGCGCTAAATATTGGTCTGGATAAATTGCAACGAAACTTAATCATGTCACTAGCTCCTTGGCGAAGCGCGATCGCCCATGCACTGCACCGCAACCGTAGCCTTGTTTACGCCCGTTACCTGCAACTAGCAACAGTCAAAGCTAACGGTCGTCCAGCTAATCGTACAGTTGTTTTTCGTGGTTTTTTGGCAGAAAGCAATCAGCTAAAATTTATTAGCGATCGCCGTAGCAATAAAATCGACCAGATACAGCAGAATCCTTGGGCAGAAGCTTGTTGGTATTTTCCTAACACACGAGAACAATTTCGGCTTGCGGGTAATTTGACTTTAGTAGGTAATGATGAATCTCAGCCTCATCTCCAACTAGCCAGGATTGCTATGTGGCAAGAGTTAAGTGATGCTGCACGCTTACAATTTGCTTGGCCTGATCCTGGTGAACCCAAAGCAGAAAAAGCAGCCTTTGAACCGCCACCACCTGATCCACATCAACCAGTATCCAATTTTTGCCTACTTTTACTAGACCCCATACAAGTAGACCACCTAGAAATACGTGGCGAACCGCAAAATCGTCGTATTTATGATTGTGATGAAAATCAAGCATGGTCTACCCAGGAAGTTAATCCTTAAAAGAGTGAGACCAGCAGTGAAAATTAAGGATGCACAAGTGCCAAAAGTTCAAGCCAGATTAAATAAATGTATGAACTGCTACACTCGTTTATTCAGCAACTTTTTCCACAATGCCAAATTGACTTAACACTTGTTGAACCTCTTTTAGAGTTAAGAAAAGTTCATCAAGGAGAATTTCTATTTCGAGAAGGTGATATTTGTGATTTTGTGGGGTTGACGCTGAAAGGCTGTTTAAGAACATTCTTCCTTAAAGACGGCAAAGAACTCACACTATTTTTTCACCCTGAACAGCACACGTTGGGCGATTATGAGAGTTTGCGAAGAAGAAGACCTGCTTGTTTTTCCTGTCAGGCGATCGCAGACTCTGAGGTACTCATCGTGAATACACAAGCGATCGAAGTTTTAGAAACTGTACCGGACGGTCAGAAATTACTAAGGCTTGTGGTGGAAGACTTGGCTTTTCAGTTGCGCGATTGCTTACTTTCCCTGTATAGAGATTCGCCTGAGCAGCGTTATGTCAATTTCTTGAAAACCGAGCCAAAACTCTTACAGCGCATTCCACAATATTATCTTGCCTCGCATCTTGGCATTGAGCCAGAATCTCTGAGCCGTTTGAAACGAAGACTTGATCACAAAGAAATCTCTTAACCCAAGTCAATGCAAATTATTAACCTGCACAGTAGAGTCACAAAAAGACACTTTTGTTGCAAAAAAAACTATGTCGCTAGAACAGAATAAGGCAATTGTCCGGAAATTCTATGAACTATTTGACCAACAAGATGTTGAGCAAGCACGAGAATTAATGTCCCCTGATATTGTGAGCCGAGGTTTGAATGCACTCCCCCTCAAAGGCTTAGATGCGGTGATGCAATATGGAATGATGATGTTTACCGCATTTCCAGATGGTCGCCATACCTTGGAAGAAGTGATTGCAGAAGGTGATAAAGTTGTTACTTGTGGAATCTTCATCGGCACACATCAGGGAGATTTGATGGGTATTCCATCGACAGCTAAACAGGTCAAATTTTCAGTTGTTCACATTGATCGTATTGTCAACGGTAAGATTGTAGAACATTGGGGACAAGGCGACACTTTTGCCCTCATGCAGCAGTTGGGTATAATTCCGCCATCCAATTCTTCAGAGGGATAAAGGAATACCAAAAAATAAATTATTATCCCAAATTGGCTGTTAGGGACTTGCATCAGTGAGAGAGAACCTATAAATATCGAGAAATTATTCGTAGGTTTAGGAGTTTAGGGATTTGGGTGAAGACAAAAGTGAAGTTTTACCCAATCCCCATTCCCCATTCTAAATCCCTGCTCCATCAAAGAACTGTTGTATTGCCTTATCTCTGAGGCTACATACAGGAGCTGCTTGTAATGCTTCACCGTCTTTAACTACGTAACTTACCAAGACTGGAGTTTTAGTAGTAGATTGTTGACGCTGTAGAGTTTGTATCTGGTCTTCTAATGCTTCAATACGATTAACCAACGCGCGGATGACTTCCGCCTCTGAATCTGGTAAATTACTGTGTTCTAGAGGTGCAACTCGCACTCCTGAACGATAAACGATCCGGCCAGGTATCCCTACAACAGTGCAATCTGAAGGAACATCCCGCAACACAACAGACCCAGCACCAATGCGGACACTATTACCAATTTGAATATTGCCTAAAACTTTAGCACCTGCGCCGACAACAACATTTTCGCCCAAGGTAGGGTGGCGTTTGCCGCTTTCTTTACCTGTTCCTCCCAAGGTGACACCTTGATAAATCAGGGCATAATCACCGATGATGGCTGTCTCACCAATTACTACCCCCATTCCGTGGTCAATAAATACACCCTGTCCGATAGTTGCACCTGGGTGAATTTCGATGCCAGTCAAAAACCGAGCGATGTGAGAAATCAGACGGGGGATAAAAGGAAGGCCAATATTATGCAGCCAGTGAGCCAACCGATGCAAAATCAGGGCTTGTAAACCGGGGTAACAAAACAAGACCTCCAGCAAGTTACGGGCAGCAGGGTCACGTTCAAAAATGATACGAAAATCAGCACGTAGTGTAGAGAGCATTGGGATAGTACCCTCGGAAAGTACAACAAGCTACTTTCCCATCATATCGTTCTAGATGTCTACTCTAATCACGTAAGTTTTGGGCATTGGGCATGGGATTTCCCCCTCACTCTTCAAACTCCCTCATTCCCTATTCCCTCTCACTTGCTCTAAAGACAGCGATCGCGTCAGAATAGTAATTAAAATTGCTTAACTTCTCTTCACAATGCCACTAACCCAGCTGAATCAAACTACTACCCCTCAACCGACACCGCCAGATTTGCGGGTGTATGATTATGATTTGGTAATTGTCGGCGGTGGAATTGTCGGCTTAACCCTGGCTTCGGCTCTCAAAGATTCCGGCTTAAATATCCTGCTGATTGAGGCTAAAGTCGCGTCTTTAGCAGTCACCAAAGGGCAAGCCTACGCAGTTCATATGCTATCGGCGTTAATTTACCAAGGCATTGGCATTTGGGATAAAATCCTGCCTCAAATTGCCAAATATCGCCAAGTACGGCTTTCTGATGCTGATTATCCTGATGTGGTGGAGTTTGCAACCACCGACATCAGTAAAGACACACCAGAATTAGGTTATGTAGCAGAACACCAAGCACTGCTAGAACCTTTACAGGAGTTTGTCCACAATTGCCCGAATGTGACTTATCTTTGTCCGGCTGAGGTGGTGAATACAAAGTACCAGGCGGATGAGGTAGTCATCAATATTAAAATTGGTGAACAAGTAAAAACATTTAAGAGTAAATTACTTGTAGCGGCTGATGGATCGCGATCGCCAATTCGCCAAGGGGCTGGAATTAAAACTCACGGCTGGAAGTATTGGCAGTCTTGCATTGTAGCCTTTGTGAAACCAGAAAAAACCCACAATGATACTGCCTACGAAAGATTTTGGACAAGTGGCCCCTTTGCGATTTTACCCTTACCAGGAAATCGTTGCCGCATCGTCTGGACAGCCCCCCACGCAGAAGCCCAAGCCTTATGTGCTTTAGATGACGAGCAATTTTTGCAAGAACTTAGCTGCAAATTTGGGCAGCATATGGGCAAATTAGAATTATTAGGCGATCGCTTTGTGTTTCCAGTACAACTCATGCAAAGCGATCGTTATGTCCTTCCCCGCTTGGCTTTGGTGGGTGATGCAGCACACAATTGTCATCCTGTCGGCGGACAAGGGCTAAATTTGGGCATTCGGGATGCAGCAGCCTTAGCGCAAGTTATCCAAACAGCGCATCAAGCAGGTGAAGATATTGGTAATCTTCAGATACTCAAGCAGTATGAACGTTGGCGACAAAAGGAGAATTTGACGATTTTAGGGTTTACTGATTTGTTAGATCGGATGTTTTCTAATCAATTCCCGCCAGTGGTGTTTGTACGTCGTTTGGGTTTATGGTGTTTGCAGCGCGTGCCTTTGCTGAAAGTCTTTATGCTCAAATTGATGATTGGGTTGAAAGGTAAGACTCCAGAACTAGCAAGACGTTCATAAGTGCTGAGTGCAATTAATTTCGCGGTCAATATTGTGTAAGTATGCTAGAATTTCGCGTCAATTTCTGTCACCCAAATTTCATCCACAGGTATGGAAAGATACCCACGCTCTTCTAAGAAATTTACAATAGCGTTAGCTTGTGGAAACTCTGATTTGAAGCTATTTGCTAGACGTTCAATCAAAGGATTTGCTAGTTGTTCGGCAAATTTACCGCGCAAGCAACGTTCATACCACTCAATTAATTCAGACTCGCACACAATTCCGCGCACACGCAAGCCCCAACTGATTTGCTGAGTGACAACTTTAATTACTGCTGCGTCAGCATCACGACATACAATTACAATGTTGTCACATTCTACCTGGTCAATAATTGTTTGAGCCAATTTGTTATCAAGTGTCAGGTGTTTAACTTGAATTGCAGGGCCGAAGTTAGCCCACATATCCAAACCCCTGTCGGCGGCATTAGTGACACCCACACGATAAACATGAGCAGGGAATTCCCAACTTTCTTTTCCTGCTTCCAGACCAAGCAGAACACGCGTTAAATCAGAGAACTCGGCAAGCAATTCCTTGTTTTCAGGGGGAATACTGACTTTTATCGTTGTGCCAAGAGCAACCACGATTGTTTCAAAGAGGCTATAGGTGACAATTTCATAAGCTTTGTCAATGCTTCGTCTAATACCTTTTTGTTTGATGAATTTGTCAAGTAAAACACTTAACTGAAAATCATTTGGGGATGTAGTCTCCACGAAAGCGATAATGCTGGCAACAGTTTTTTGCCGTTCATTAAATCGTAAGTAGATATAACGCTCTACACCGCCTTGAGTTCGCTTGTTTTCAGTGTCAAGAACTGTGAGCAGTTCAGGATACATGGCGGTAATATTCCACACATCATGCTGGTATCTCGCTGAGGATGTGGAAACTTTGCCCAATAAGCACCTTGTCACTTCATCTCGCCAACGAACTGAGGGATTTTGATATGTGCTTGTGTCTTGGATATTAATATCGCCATTTATTCGTGAGCGTCTCAGCACTTCGGCAATTTGAATTGGTTTATAAAGGTCAACCCGTCCCTTGTTGATTATGCTGTCCAATCGTCCTTTTGCATCTTCAACTGTCGGCATATTCACGCTCCACTGGCTGTATATATGCTGGCAGCAGGCTCAAGCATCACATTCAATTCTTTGTTTGTATTAGACTTGAGTATTTTGGATTCGGTGACAGTTTCTGTCATTGCATCTAGAACCGAGCGGATAACAGCCGCAACACAAGGAACAGCCACCGCATTCCCAGCTTGTTTTCTCACAGCTTGATAACTACCAACTATCTTGTAGGAATCGGGGAAGCCTTGAAGTCGTAACATTTCGCGTTCTGTCAGTCTTCTTTCACCATTGACTAAGAGGTAATTATAAGACGCGCCTGCTCTTAAAGCGCAGGAATAGGGATATGCACTAATATTCCCGCCTTTGTTTTCATGCCAGATAGTCATCTCGCTATACTGCGGCTTCCCTTTTCGTTTTTCTATACGGCTATTCCTGATTTTTTCAGAAGCATAATAGAAATCCGGTACTTCATCTGCCAAAATTTGCAAAAGCGGCTTCATAGGAATACCACCTTCAGGCCAAAGGAAATCAACTAAATTTCGGAAGCCAACAATAAAAATGCGATCGCGCTTCTGTGGCACACCAAAATCCAGCGCGTTAAGAATGCGATAGTCAGTATAGTATCCTAAACTGCTAAGAGTCTCTATGATTCGCCTGAGTGTTTGACCTTGATTGTGTCCCTTTAGCTGTTTGACATTCTCAAGAATAAAGGCTTGAGGCTGTTTCGCTTGTAATATACGGGCTATTTCAAAAAATAGAGTTCCGCGTATATCATCAAAACCTTTCATGTCTCCGCATATACTGAAGGGTTGGCACGGAAACCCTGCAAACAAAACATCATGTTCAGGAATTTCTTGAGCATCTATCTTGGTAATGTCGCCTGCGGGTTTTTCTCCGAAGTTAGCTGCGTATGCTTTTTGAGCATCAGGATCTATATCACTTGAAAAAACGCAGACTGGTTCAAAATTTCGCTCTTGACAAACAATTTCTGCTGCAATACGAAACCCGCCAATGCCACAAAATAAGTCTAGAAATTTGAGAGCGGTTTTTTCTTCGATATGCTGCATCTGTTTGGCGTTGACTGGAGGTTGGCAAATGATTATCTGATAATTATCGTTTATACATCAACTGTTGATGGAATTAGTTTATGGCAGTGGTTGGACGTTTCGTTTGGTTAGTGAAGAACTTTGTTAACCTTTATAGCTTTGAGCAACGATGCTCTGCCCTAACCTAGGCTATAGTATCTGATCAACGTTCGGCGATCGCCATTACTGAGCCACTAAAAATAAAAACAACGCTAACATCGATAGATTGATATATTTTTCCGAAAATTAAAAATCTCTAGTGAAGAGGTGATTACACTCATGGCAAGGAATGCTAGAGTTTCAAGAAATTCATTGGCACTTCTCAGCGAGTATCCATGCTGAAGAAACTACAACAAAAACCAATTCCTTTAATTGCTGGCGCAGCACTGTTTGCCTTTTCTGCTGGGGCAATGGTATCAGCACCACAGATTGGCAAATCTTTGGGGCAATGGCTCAATCTGTCGTCAAATCAGACAGAGCAGCTATCTGATGCCAGCAAAGCCAATTCATCTGTGTTCCCACTAATAGCACAATCTGTGCCAGAACGATCAGCAAAGTTAGCAGAAATCTCACAAAATGGTCGTTCACCAGACAGAGAACGGGCGCGTTACCTATTGGCGAGTGATTATATAGATACCAAACAAGGACAAAAAGCTCTGGAACTGCTGACAGGTCTAGAGAAAGATTATCCTGTCCTCGCACCTTATATCTTACTCAAACAAGCCCAAGCCCAGGATCTGTTAAATCAAGATGGTAAGGCTTCCGATTTAAGGCAACAGGTACTAAAACAATATCCCCAGGAAGCGGCGGTAGTCAAAGCCAAGTATCTCATTGCTCAACCAAAGCTACATGATTCAGCGATCGCTCAATTTCCTTCTAATCCTCTCACCTGGGAAATTATCAGGAAGCGTCTGCAAGAGAATCCCAATCAGCCCCAATTGCAGTTAATTTTGGCTAAATATGCTTATAACCAGCCGGGGATAGTAGGGGTATTAGATCAGCTAGTCAAACAGCCGAATCTCAAAGCAGTAGACTGGGAAACCATTGGCACAGCTTACTGGGACAACAATCAATTTACTAAAGCGGCTGCTGCTTATGCCAACGCGCCTAAAACTGCCCGTAACCTCTATCGGACGGCGAGGGGATTGCAAGTAGGCGGCAAAGATAGAGAAAAGTCCATCGCCACTTATAATCAACTAGCAGAGCAATTCCCAGAAGCCAGGGAAACAGGTATGGGTTTATTGCGTCTGGCAGAGATGGCTAATCCGAGAAAGAACGCTCTACCCTATCTTGACCGAGTAATTGTTAAATTCCCAGAGCAAGCTAGTCAAGCCGTAGTTAAAAAAGCGGAAATTTTTCAAGCCCTTAACGACAATAAATCAGCCCAACAAACTTGGCAACAACTCATAACTCAATACAGTAAGTCTGAGGAGGCGGCAGAATATCGTTGGAAGATTGCCCAAGAAAAAGCCAAAGCTAGAGATTATGTCACAGCTTGGAAATGGGCTACACCAATTGTCACCGAAAACCCGAACAGTATTTTAGCTCCCAGAGCCGGTTTTTGGGTGGGTAAATGGGCAAATAACCTAGGCAAAGAACAAGAAGCAAAAACAGCTTATGAGTATGTAATTAGCAACTTTCCCTACTCTTACTATGCCTGGCGATCGGCGAATATGTTGGGGTTGAATGTGGGTGACTTTAAAAACGTCCGCCAACTCAAACCCGAAGTAGTTCCCCATCAGCGTCCTATCCCGCCGGCTGGTTCGGACAGCTTTAAAGAATTGTATCTTTTGGGACAAGACCGAGACGCGTGGTTGCAATGGGAAACAGAATATCTCAATAAACAGCAGCCTACAATCCCAGAGCAATTTACAGAAGGCTTAATGCGCCTGGCACGGGGTGAAAATCTCTCAGGTATTAACCTCATATCCAAATTAGAAGACAGGGAAACGCCAGAAGAACAAGCCCAATATCAGGAATTTAGCCAACAGATTACCTACTGGCAAGCTCGTTATCCCTTTCCCTACCTGCGAGAAATTGAGAAATGGTCATCTGATCGTCAACTTAATCCTTTACTGGTGACAGCCTTGATGCGGCAGGAGTCACGATTTGAGCCGAAAATTAAATCTGTGGCTGGTGCGACTGGCTTAATGCAGGTGATGCCAGAAACTGGTAAATGGATAGTTTCTAAAATTAAGCTAGATAACAAGACCATTGATTTAGAAAATCCCAACGACAATATCATGCTGGGAACATGGTATTTAGATCATACCCATGAGCAATATAACAATAATTCCATGTTAGCGATCGCTAGTTACAATGCTGGCCCTGGCAATGTTTCCCGATGGTTGCAAACTATACCAAACCAAGATCCAGATGAGTTTGTGGAAGCCATTCCTTTTGGTGAAACCAAAAATTACGTCCGGCAAGTATTTGGTAATTATTGGAATTATCTGCGACTGTATAATCCGGAGATTTCCAACTTAGTGGCTAAATATTCAACCCAGCATCCCAGGCTACCGACGGCTGGGGAGTAGGGATTTTAGATTTTGCGGAAAGTTCTGTAGGCGGGTTTCCCAACCTAGGAACGCCAGCTACAAGCCGGGAAACCCCGAAGTTGCTCCACTTGGGCAAAGCCCTTGGCGCAGCCTCTCGTAGAGAAGACCGCACTTCTCTTCGTCCAACGCAGTGGCTCAACTTTTCAAGACGGATTTTGGATTTTAGATTGAACTTAATCCAAAATCACAAATCCAAAGTTTCTGAGTAATTATGTTTGATGGTTTTGTAGGGTGGGCAATATGTTGGACATTACCATTCCCTACTAACCTGTCACCTGTCACCTGTCACCTGTCACCTGTCACCTGTCACCTGTCACCTGTCAGCTTTTTAACAGCTACAAAACTGAACGGATATTAGCTCGATAAGCAGCAGTGTCTAATCCGTCACGTCCATTACTAGGTTGACGATTGATGGCATTTTGCAAAGTATTAATGCGATCGCTAGTTGCTGGGTGAGTGCTTAAAACTGCTGGTACAGAACTGCTATTTTTCAGCAATTTTCTCATAAAACTCACCATACCTGATTGAGCATAGCCAGCCCGTGTTAAGGCTCTTAAGCCACGCCTGTCAGCATCAAATTCATCTTGACGACTGCGGGGACGGTTAAGAGCTAGTTCTACACCAATTCCCACGGCGTTATTGCGATCTAAACCCGCAGCTGTAGCCACACCACTAGCTAGTGCTTTTTGCCGCATTTGTTTGACTAGATGTTTACCACCAATATGACCCCATTCATGGGCCATAACGCTAGCCAGTTCTGCTTCATTGTCTGCGGCTCTCAATAAACCTGTGTTGACATAAATAAAACCCCCCGCCGTTGCAAAGGCATTGATAGAATTATCTTCAACCACCTGGAATGTTGCGGGAAGATTAGGGCGATCGCTATTTGCTACTATGCGCCTACCAATTTGTTCTACATAGCGATTAATTTCAGCATTACGATTTAGTTTAATTCCGCTACGTAATTCCTGATTCATTTGTGCGCCTAGTTCTACTTCCTGGCGATCGGATATATTTGAGAGCTGAATTACTTGCGCTCCCCGGAATAACAGTGGTAATAAATCTATAGCCCTTCCAGGTAAAGGTGTACTTAGACACAGACTCACAGCGACTACCACCGAAATTAACGGATAAAACCAGCGTCGCCGCCATAGACGATAATTTGCTACCAAGCCTTTCCTGTTAGTCATAATTTGGTTAGAAGATATTTTCGGGACACATCTAGTATTTAGGACGTACAGACGCCTTTCTAAGTTGCATTCTTAACTCAGGGAATAGGGGCAAATCAAGTCCAAAATTAAAAATCAAAATTAAATAACTCTTGATGACAGGGGAGAAGGGAGAATGTATTCTTAATCCCCAATCCCCAATTTCCCATCCCCTTGTAATCAAACTTGTTGCTAAAATCAATTACTTGAATCTGTTCTGGAAAAATTTCTTATGGCTATTTTAGATTCCAAAGGTCGCTTGTTCGGCAAAATCAATATACTTGACTTAGTTGCTGGTTTAGTTATTCTGTTAGTGATATTCGGGATTTTCGTATTTCCGGGTACTAGTGGTTCTGTAGCTCAAATTGGGGCTAAAAAAACGCCTATAGAGGTAGATTTAGTAGTGCGTGGCTTGAATGTGCGCGATCCTCAGCAGTTATCTGAGCAAGGTTTTAAAACAGGCGGCAAAACTAAAGTCATTATTCGCAATCAGCCTTACGGTGAGATTGGGATTAAATCTGTGCAAGTGCTGCCTAGAACTTTAACAGTTGGTCAACCAGATGGTTCGGTCAAAGAATTACCAGACCCCAGAACAAATAATTTTAGTACAGATATGCTCTTGACTTTAGAAGATCAAGCAGAAGTTACTAAAGATGGCCCTGTTTTAGGTAACAGCAAGGTGAAAATTGGTATGCCTTTTGAGTTAGAAGGCTTTAATTACAACTTTAATGCCTCTGTGATCGATGTCAGATTACAGAAGTGATTGACTAGGGACTGAGAACTGGTTACAGAGTTGAAATTTGTTGAGTGTGGCTGCTACGATCGCTGATAACTCCATCCGGTTCAGATAAGTCTAAAACCCTGACGTAGAGACGCGATCAATCGCGTCTGACCAGACTAATTTGACGGTTGAGGGATAAATCAAGTAATCGAAATTCCAGCAACTTTGTCTTCATTAACAGCCATCCGTATGACAAACTCATCTCCCGCATCAGCAAAACTTAGTTTCCACAAATAGGTTTGATATTCCCGTTGTTTGAGTTGACCAAAGTAAGTAATTGTATAACCCTCAGACATCCGTGGAGAAAGTTGGGAACTAACCGAGTCAAACATTTCCTTGGTAATACCCGCTTTGTAGTCTGCATTACCAACTCTTAGAAAAAGCTCATAATTTCCCGTAGCGATCGCATCTAAAATAATCTGCAAACAATCAATTACATTTTGCGGAGGATTGGTTTGAGTTACCATGACAATCTCCAATCAGTAGATGATACCGATATTATTCCACCATCTGGGGTTTCCCCCAAATAATGCGTTCTTGTTTGTAAATAGCAATTCCTGGTTTAGCACCTTTGGGTTTATATACGTGTTTTGGTTCAGTGTAAACGACTGGTACTTGGTCACTCTGACGGGCGCGGCTGTAATACGCTGCGAGGTTGGCGACAAATTGTAAGTCTGTGGTTTCGGCTACAGTACCGGGTTCTAAACGCAATAAGACATGGCTACCAGGAATTTCTTGAGCATGAAACCACAAGTCATAATCTCCGGCTACCCGAAAGGTTAATTGGTCATTTTGGCGATTGTTACGACCAATTAAAACTTGAAAGCCGTTAGGTGTAGAGTAGTTACGAAAGTTGGTACTAGCAGTTTCATTACTACTGCGACGGTAATCTAATTCTTCTAGATATTTTTGTCCAATTAATTCGTCACGGATTTCTTCTAAGGCTTGTAAATCTTCTGTTGTTTGGTAGGTATCTATCTGAGTAATTGCTGCTTCTACTTGTTCTAAATAATCAATTTCTGCTTGTACCTCTTTGAGTAATGGTTCTACAGCTATGCGGGCGCGTTTGAGTTTTTGGTGCTGTTTATAGAGGTTTTGGGCGTTCTGCACCGCGTTTTTATCTGGCTGGAGGGCGATCGCCACTGGTTCACCAGTTTCAAAGTCATTCAGGGTAATGGTTTTCATCCCCGGTTGCCATTCGTACAAGTGCGCCATCAATAAATCAGCTTTTTGGCGATAGTCATCGGCGTTGTCTGATTGTCGCAGGCGATCGCTAAATGTCTGGGCTTTATTCCGTAATTTGGTCAGAATGTTCATCAATTTCTGACTTAGTTGATGGCGTAACTGAGCAAATAGCTGTTGATTGAGTTGTCCTGTGTAATATTCACTAATTAATGTCTGAATATCTTTAGCTGGTGCAATTCCACCCCAACCCATGACTGTGTAACCGTTGGGAGTCCAAGCTGGCTGAAAGTTGCCATTTTCTAAAGTTTGTAGCCATACTTGCCAGTTGTGCCATAATCTTTGCCAATCGTCTGGTGCTAGCTCATCAGTGCTAGTTTCCGGTGCTATATTCGCCGCCAGCAACATAGACTCAACCAATGCTGCACTCAAACCGCGATAACTTTTGAGTAACTGCTTTTTAATCGTGCCTGGGACTAAGCTAATCCTTTCTTGCCAACGGACTGGAGATTCACTCAAACTAGGTGCTGGGCCAGTCAGTTGTGGTGGTGTTTCATAAGGTTGTCCCGTTTGGATGGGACGGACACTAGACTGCTGCTGACTGACTTGATGGGCGGCGGTAATAATGAGATTATTGGCTTCGGTGAGGATGGCATTGCTATATTTGCCCATAATCTCTGCATAGAGATGATATAGTGCCTCTTCTCCCGGACGACGGGCAAATTGTAAATCAATCACCCGTTCCCAAGGTGCGATCGCCTCAATTCCTACCAAGGCTAATCCACCCAACTGATGTATCAATTGTTGGCTAAATGTAAAGGTATCCGGTGTGCGTGGTGGCGGGTTGCCAATGCAAATGTGTGTAGCTTGAGGATGCCAACAAACTTCTAGCCATCCTTTAGTTTTCAGGGTACGTAAAGCTATGGCAATAGTATAGCGATCGCGCTGATACACTTGCTCTAAACGTGATGGTAGCCAGTGCGTGCGGAGTTCGCTACAAGCGGCTTTCAGGGTTGTAAAGTCAACTGGTTGCACAACAAATAATCGTCCGCCTTGGGACTGCTAAGGTCGATGCTCAGTATATGCTATATCTTTTTCGGGGACACCCATCCCACAAGAATATTAAAAGGTTGAGTTGTGCAGATTTGGTATTAATGACAAAGTTCGTAGTTAGGACTAAAGTCCTGATTCTCTGTGATTCTGAGCTAGCGATCGCTTACGAAGATAGATAATATGTAGATAGAAAGCTCCGATAGAGCGAACAAATATCTTATGTCAGCAAAAGACAAATTTCATGAGACTTTTTTTTAAGCTGCCATTTCCTCAGATGATAACTCAACAATATCAATTAATCCTGCTAATTTATGATATTGAGAATGAGGTAATTATCAGATGGATACATTAGACTGGTACGAACCAAAGCTTAGTTACAGAAATATTCAAGTAATTTAGAGGTTTTGATTTTGCTGTTGTTGCTGTAACCAAGCCAGGTTACTGATTTTGATTTTCTGCCTGTTGCTGTAACCAAGCTGCTAAATCTGCAACCTCACTAAAATCTAATATTGGCGCGTTGAAAGGGAATCATTCGGGTCTTCTGGCGGATGTGGAAACCAATTTTATCCCAGAATCAACTTATGAACAGATGAATATTGGACATGGCCGAATCGAAAAGCGTAAAGTCAGTATTTGTCAAACACTTGATGGTATCCGTCCGATGCCTGGGCTGACAACTTTAATTCGAGTAAAGTTAAATAACCACATTGGTGCTATCTGGTATTTTATTCATCATTATAATTCTTGTTGTAGTGTCTAAATTTATTTTCACTACATATTTACCACTACCAATATTTTAATTTTAGAATATCGCTTGTAAATTTTATTTACTTATTAAAACTTAAAAATAAATGAGCATTTACTCAAAAGACATCATATTTTTCGGATATGTTAATTTAGCTCTCGAATGCAGATAGTCTAAAGCTTGAGACTAAATTGTCAAGAGCAAAATAAGTAAAGTTTATTTACATCAACTACCAGACTAATATATAAATGCTAATCTATTAATTGAAGCTACAAAGCTTCCCTGGCAGATGTAACAGCTAGAGTGTAGTTAGTATAAGAGGTAAAAACGCTGTTTAATATCATATCTGTCTCGATCAAAACCAACAACACCCAACGCGAAAGTTAATATTTCCTCAAATATCCGAAAATGGGGGCGCTGTAATGGCTTTTCATTGCTTGATCTGAAGTCGTGAAATTGATTACATCCCTAGTTAAAATGAACAATGAGAGGAAATGGTTATAACTAGTAGATGTTTGGGTGTTGTTGTTATAATTTGTAATTCCTAATGGCCAATGGCTTCGTGTAGGTAAGGCTTGCGCCTAAGTAATTAATTAAGAGATTTAGAATATCTTTAGCGTCAGCTTTTCCGTAGGGAAGCGATCGCACCATCTTGGGGTGTGCGATCGCTTCCCTACGTTAGCAATGAAGTGAGAAGGGTAGAGAGAATTTTTTTGACAGATGCTCGACTCCGTGTAAAATTATACGCAATGAAATAAACACAGACAGTTAAGATAGTTTCTTATGTCCATTATTGCGCTCAGAGCATGGTATCTCCAGGATTATGAGCCGATTTCAGAACTGGAAAAGCGTCCGCCAGACATTCGCCTCAGTAAAAAAAGCCTGCTGAGATCGGCGTTGCGTGCAGATTTTTTAGAAGATAGTGACGAAGTTAAAAAATCTACTTGGTTTAACCGCTATCTAGAGGGAGAAAACATAGAATTTTATGTTGAAGGTAGTGGTGGCTATTGTGTCGCTAACATTGACTTGATTAGCCATGAAATTTATTTTACCAAGCAGACGCTATTAGCGCAGTTAGAACCAACAATTTTTTTCTCCTATCAAATTGAGTATGCCGCAGCCAGTAATGCGCTTAAAGAGGGATTGCGGAAAAGTTTAGAAACTTTAAACTTGCGATCGCGCCTCCCCTTGACGCTGGTAGAATCATATCGTCCTAGGAATGCACCAATCCGACTCAACCGCACAGTGATGCGAAAAATCCGTAGAAGTTTGTTGTTTATTGCTGACACTACACCAATTGCTAGCATGGATGGTGAAGAAACTCAGCAATTAATTCCTAGTTCTAATGTGTGCGTAGAAGTTGGCTATGCGATTCAAAGCAAGCGTTCTGAACAAATCTTGCTAGCACAGATGCAACGATCAGAGATGGAAGGACAATTTCCTTTTGATTTACCTACCCAGCAAATTGTACAATTTCAAGATATTGACGAACTAAATACAATCCTTACCAAGTCAATGGAAACTCAACTGGCAAGATTTAAGTTGTTTTTTTGAATAATTGCACAGGTTTATTTTGCAGTTCAGTCGCAATTAGTTTTACCCGCTCTACTACATCAATCATGTATTTATAATCGGGTATTTGTCCATTAGGGACATAGCCAACTTCTTGCGCTAAAACACCAGGAAACTCACTCATGACTTTGCGGATATATTCCTGGCGATTACGTTCTACAGTGGGGCTAATTAAAACTACCCCTGGAGGGACGTAGTGAGGATCTGTGTAGAGGACACGCAAATCAGTTTGGCTGATTGGGGAACTGTAGAGATTCAATTCTGCCATTGAAATCGCACCAGCCACCGCTTTCCCTTCCACTACCCACTCTAGAAGCGTTTTAGGAGTGGGTGCAAACATGATTTCTGCTAGTGTTAAGCCGTAAAGATTATAAAGCGGTAAATAATATCCTGTAGCTGAACCTGGTTGACCTAAAGCTACGGTTTTACCCTGTAACTGCTTTAAATCGTTGATGGGGTTATCTTTACGAACCACGAATATTGAGCGTAAATTACTCACACCCACCAAAGGAAAAATCGGTACATATTGAGAGCGTGCGATCGCCACTGCGGCTAACCCTGGAGGTGCAAACACCAAAGACCAAGCCTGAGCCGCTAAACGCTCAATCGCTTTATTTTCATTAAAAGTAGGCTCTAATTGAATACTGGCTTTGGTTTTCTCTGCTAAGTAACGATTGAATTTTGCATATTGGTTAATTATTTCTGCTCCTCCATCATAATCAATCACACCAATGGTTAACTTACCTTGAGAAGTTGGTGCTGACGAGCATCTAGCAACTGTAAACCCTAGTAAATTTAAAAGAAATAAACGCCGTGAAAATCTCCACACCATCACTATTTATGTTTAAATAATTTGTTGTTAGAACCGCTTAGAGATTAAGCCTGGTTAAAATCATACCTAAGTTATGAACCAGAAAAAATTTAACATTTGTTTACTTGAATTAGTTATATTATGACCGACAACCTGATAAAATATGTTATTCTTCTAGAGATTTTATATTTAAATTGACATAATAAAAACAACTTCTATAAAAAAGATAAAATAGGATAAAGACCTCTATCTGCATAGCTCCTGATTGATTTAAAATATCAAAATTTCAGCCTAATTAATTATAAATCATGTTAAATAACTTAAAAATAGGGACTAAATTTAACTTACTTTTAATATTAGTTTTCATAGCCAGCATTTGCCTCAGTGGTGCTATCTTATCTAGCGTGTTACAACGAAGAGCGCAAAATGAAGTCAGTTCTCAAGCACTGATTTTAATGAAAACCATGAATTCCGTAAGAACTTATACACAAAATAGAATAAATCCTTTATTAGCTCCTCAACTAGAAACAGCAACAGCATTTATCCCAGAAACAGTACCAGCTTTTTCCGCCACAGAAGTCTTTGAAAATTTTCGCCAAACTGAAGGAAATGAAAATTTTCTCTATAAAGAAGCCACACTTAATCCTACCAACTTGAGAGATAAAGCCGATAGTTTTGAAACTCAACTTGTAGAGCGTTTTCGTAGAGAATCCAAGATTAAAGAAATTGTCGGCTTTCGCTCATTACCTGAAGGCGATGTATTTTATATTGCGCGTCCTCTAGCAATTACACAACAGACTTGTTTGCGATGTCATTCCACACCAGAACTAGCTCCTAAAAGCCAATTGACAACCTATGGGACAAAAAATGGTTTTGGATGGAAACTGAATGAAATTGTTGCGGCTCAAATAATTTCTGTCCCCTCCAAAGAAATCTTTAATTATGCCCAAAGTAGTTGGTCGTTGATTATGGGATTATTAATTGCTATTTTTACTGTGGTGCTGCTTTTAATTAATTTTTTAATCAAAAAAACTGTTATTCAGAGAATTAAAAATATAGAAAGAATTGCTCAAAAAGTTAGCACTGGCGATATGAGTGCTGATTTTGATGAAGGCTCAAAAGATGAAATTGGTGGTTTAGCAGCAGCATTTAATCGCATGAAATCTAGTTTAAAAATAGCGATGGATATGCTCAATCAATAAGGATAGTCAATATAGCTTCTAGTCAATTTGGTTTCTCAAAAATCTAACATGAGTCCTATAAGTATAATTGCTCATTTTGTTGCGTTTCTACATGAAAGTTTTAGGCTTATCTGAACCAGATTAGGGTATAAGAGTGTAGAGGAAGAAACATCAATGATAGACTTGATATTTGATTGGAAATCGAATAACGTAGACAATCAGTTATCTTGTTTGAGGTAGTTCATGAACAAAAAGCTAATACTGAATCTTTTTGCCAGTTCCTCAATTTTTACGTCGTTGATATCTACGCTGGGTGTAATCAATCCCGCTCATGCCAGTGATAACATTATTCAGCGACTAATACACACTAATGACAATCAGACCTGTATCACTAATCCTCATGGGATGAAAGATTTTGTGTGTATTAAGGATTCCGAGAGAGATCCAAAGGCTGCTCCACCTAAGTCGATGGTAGTATCAGCACAACCATCTGATAGTACAGTTAGAGTCCTTAATTTTACTGAGGAAGAAAGTGATGCTGCAATTAGGATATTTCAGTGTGACTGTCCATTTTGCATCAACTCTTTGCGACAGTTACGTGGTACCGGCAGCTTAGTTTACTAAACTCTAAAAGTGCTAGTTGCTAGTTGACATGAGTTTCATTTCGGTTTATGTATTTCGATTCTTGTTGTATTAGTAGCGTTATTGTAACCAAATACTACCTTTTAACAGACAATTCTCTCGATTCCCCAGTCTTTTCCACGATTATTTAATCTAATTTTCTCTCAGTTTCAGTATTACCTAGAGAACTCCACAAAATAGTGAAGACAAAAACACATTCATCAGCTTTTTGACTTACCCTCCGGGTTAGCCGCTTGTGCATCTATCACTTTTGACTTCTCCGTGGCGATATTCGCCTCTACTTTCCAGACAGTAACCGTTGCTGGAATTGTAAAGCTTTTTGAGGGTCGGGAATGCTAGCCGCTAAAATTTTCACGAACTCTGTCCGAGAAATGGACTCAGCAGCTAATTTAAGAGCTTTCTGCACTAGAAAAACACCCATTGGGCCAATTAAATCCACCAATTCGCGCTCACATTCACGTACAAAACTTTCACTGATTGTTGAGTTGATTGTGGGAGGCGTAATGTTTGGTGATCCCTGAGAGGAATTTTCTGGCTGAGGACTAGTAGATTCTTCTAATAACAGCGACATTGCCTTTTGCCGAAAATTAGCGCGTTGATTTTCTGTGAGGTGTAAAGACAAATTATCTATGAGTTCTTGGTAACTAGATGCTGATGCTGCCAGCCTTAATAATGTCTTAGCAACAGGGCCAACTAATTCTAGCAGCATTTTTTCCAGGCGATCGCTCTTTTCTGCCGACAACATAGAACCAGTTTGATTACTAACTGCCTGTTGTTGAGATGATGTATTTGGGATCTGTAATGTCAAAATTGATGGTGTCTGAGTTAATTGAGTTTCCGCTTCCGGATGAAAATTCTGCTGAAGAGCTTCTAAAACTTCTATTGCGGACTGATAACGTTGTTTGAAGTTGTTTAGCACCATCTTTGATATCACAGATGCTAAAGTAGGACTCACCATTGCCCGATATTGCCAGAGAATTTCTCCTGTGTGGGGGTCTTCTTCAAATTCCCTGGGATGTAGTCCTGTGAGTGCTTGGATACAAATTACACCCAAAGAATAAATATCACTGTTGGAGTGCGGTTTTCCTCGCCCCTGTTCTATAGACATATATCCTGGTGTACCAATAGCCACAGTCATCTCTGTTTGCCCAGGGGTGGTAATCATTTGCGTGTGGACTTGTTTGACCGCACCAAAATCAATCAGCACCAATTTACTATCATGAAAACGTCTGATAATATTTTCCGGCTTAATATCTCGATGGATGACGTTGTAACTATGAATAAATGTGAGGATATTTAATATCTGCTGCAATAGGAAGATAACTTTGTCTTCCGTCCATCTGTGACCGGATGTGATTTCAGCTTTGAGAGAATTTCCCTCAATATACTCTTGCACCAAAAAGAACTCTTGCTTTTCTTCAAAATATGCTAAAAGCCGAGGAATTTGCTCATGATGACCGAGTTGTTCTAGCGTTTCTGCTTCACTTGTGAATAACCTTCTGGCAGTTTCCAGAAATTCGGGGTTATGAGTGACAGGACGAAAGTGCTTGACAACACATCTAGGATAACCTGGACGTTGGGTGTCTAGCGCAATATAAGTTTGACCGAATCCTCCTCCCCCTAAGATTTGGAGGACTTGATAACGACTAGCTAGTAAGTTTCCTAACATTTTATGACTTGTCTAAGTCCTCACTTTCATATTGACATAATCACCAATGTACGGAGAAATTATTCAGAAAACCTATACTGCTGCAATACTTTACGGTCAAAAATGCTTGGGAACTGGTGAAAGCATTGAGCGTCTAGAGGGAAAGTAAAAGTGAAGAGTGAGTGATTAAGCTGCTCTTGCTCCCGTATGCTTACCCTTTTCATTCTGGCGTATCTTGGTTAACAATAGGTTGAACATTTTTCATAAAGATTCAATCTTATGCCTAGAACCCCAAATGAATACGCCGTCTACCTCTTACTAGAAAGTGGTCATCGAGAAGAAGTCAGGTTTCCCACTATTCAAGAATTTCAAAAGTGGTATAGTGGCGAACTTGTACCCAAATCTGCTTCTAGTGATTTCATTAGCGTACCAATCAAAAATATTCAAGGGGAGTATATGGTCTTGCGTCCATCCCGGATTGTGGCAATTCGGGTAGAACCTGTGTTTAGTTCTAGTGTTGAAAGATTTAACTAATGATGAGAAAAACCCTTGCTTTGCTTTCCTTGAGTCTGGGAATTGCCTTTATAAACCCAATTGCTGTTGCTCAGGTAATCATTAATGTACCGCCACCCAATTCCTCTACTTCTGAGTTACAACCACCAGTCAAGCCAAGCACTCCTGAGATTGAGCAACCCCTCAAATTAGTACAGGTCGGTAATTGTACTGCCCAAAATACTTGCTTGGGTTGGGATGAGCAAATTTTGGATAGCAGGGGTAAACCAGGCGATCGCCAAGCACTTTTAGCATCAATTGATCACAGCCTCCGATATCTAAACACGAATACGGCACAACGTATATATCAAAATTATCCCGTCCAGGGGATTACCCTAGATCGAGTGCGTCGAAGTTTGCTGCGGTTTCGTCAATTAGTCGTTAATTCCAAATCTACAGCCCAACTACAAGCCGCAGTCCAGCGAGAGTTTGCTTTTTACCAGTCTGTAGGCAACGATGGACAAGGTAGTGTCAAGTTTACCTCCTACTACCAGCCTGTTTATAATGCCAGCAGAGTTAGGACTTCAGCATATAAGTATCCCCTTTATCGACTACCGCCTAATTTCGACAAATGGCCGACACCCCACCCCACACGCCTGCAATTGGAAGGTAAAAATGGGTTACTGGGAAATAAAAGCAAGTTGCGCGGTTTAGAATTGCTCTGGTTTCGCGATCGCCTCGATGCCTACATGATACATATTCAAGGTTCTGCTCAAATTCAGTTAGCTGATGGCACAAGAACTTCTATCGGCTATGCAGGCGCAACCGATTATCCTTGGACGAGTATCGGGGGAGAATTAGCCAAAGATGGTAAATTGCCATTATCAGGCTTGACAATGCCCAAAATGATCAGCTTTTTCAAAGCACAACCCCAGGAATTAAATAACTATCTACCGCGTTGGGAAAGGTTTGTTTTCTTCCAGGAAGCGAAGGGTAGACCAGCTACAGGCAGTATAAATGTCCCAGTAACTGCCGAACGTTCCATTGCTACAGACAAATCTTTAATGCCTCCAGGCGCACTAGCATTAGTTCAGACTTCGTTACCTTATCCGGCTGCTGGTGGCAAGCTAGAGTATCGTCGAGTTAGTCGTTTTGTGCTGGATCAAGATACAGGTAGTGCCATCAAAGGCCCAGGCAGAGTAGATTATTTTATGGGAACTGGTAAACTAGCAGGCGATCGCGCCGGTGTTACAGGCGGCAATGGATCACTATATTATTTACTCCTGAAATAATTGAGCAATTCAATGAGTGGATTTTAGATTTTGGATTGGGTTTCCATCTAAAATCCAAAATCTAAAACTCCCAGTCCCCAGTCCCCAATCCCTAATATGGCGGATAACCAAAATCATCTTCATCAGGATAAACATAAGAACTAGAAACCGCAGCCACTGCCATTTTTGGTGTTTCTGTTCTCACGGGTTCTTTTGCAAAATCTTTGTGATCTTCAAAGGCTTTACAAATAATTGCTGATTCTGGTGAATCTGAAGCAATCAAGTAATTAGTTAAAGTTCCCACTGTAGGATGTTCATAATCGACAGTGGAAGCTACTAAAACAGTATTTGGTTCAATCCCTCTTTCTTCACACTCGATAATGGGACAAAAGATGCCGTGAGCATGGAATAGAGAACCTTTTGGTGTAATTGGCTGCTTACGGAATAAAGCATAAGCTCTTTCTAATTCCGCCACAAAACCGCTAACTACTTTACCCTGTTGAAAATCGCAATAAGTTTTACTAAAACTTGCTCCTGCTACCCCGTTAAGAGTTAATTGTAGTGGTGATTCATGTAAGAAGTTTTTATTTTCACCTACTAAGAAAATCAGGTAACGAGTGAAGGTTTTAAATTTTAATTTATCTGCTAAAAACGCGTCATAATTATCTTTTAGTGTCCCCAGTTTTATGCCAGTCTCTCTATCTTTAACCGACAAAGGCCCCCGACGCACTATGACTATGCGGGGAGTCGCCGTCATAAAAACTGTTTCTACCCCAGAACTAAATTCGTGTTCTACTTGCTGCCAATTATCATCCGGCTGAAAACCCACAGCCTGGGCGTTATCCAGTTTAATAGCTAAACCGTGGGATTGTACTCCATCAGCACCATACCGAGGATTTATCATCTGACTCCAGGGGATGACTTGAGAAGGCGGTGCGTTGAATTTTTCATCCTCAAAGTCGAACTTAGCAGATGCTTTCATCGTTTTAGGCACGGTGGTACTTTACTATACAAGTTTATCAGTAAGTTGCTGATGAGCAAACAGGTGTACTGTTTTTCCAGATTAAAGCAGAATCAATCTTTGTTGCAATCCCTGTTTCCTTTTTTAACAACAGCAATGCCCACCCTACAAAAAAAGAGATAGGTGCAAGATGTAATTAAAGGCAATCGCAAAGTTATCAAAGTTTGACGGGTTGTCTTTTGACAAAGCAGCAAATATCGCTTAAATTCCCCCATAAAATTAAGTAGCCTTCCCAATAAGTAGGGAGAGGGGTATGCAAGAGAGTTACTCACGCCCAATGCCCATTCACTAATGACTAATGACTATTAACTCAGCACTCTCCTTCAGTACCCATTACCACATATGCTAGATTTATCACTCATCACTATTCTGGGTTTTCTGGGTAGCTTTGGGCATTGCTTCGGGATGTGCGGGCCGCTAACGGTGGCGTTTTCCCTGTCTAGCCACCAGTCAAATTCACAGAAAACCTCTTCAGCAGGGGTATTAACTTTAGAAAAATCCTCTAATACTTGGCAGCAGCAATTAACATTCCATGTGTTGTTAAATCTAGGGCGAATGTTAAGTTATGGCTTAGTTGGTGCTGGGATTGGGGCTTTAGGTTCGGTACTTTTACAAGGTGGACAGTTGGCGGGTGTGGGTAGTGACTTCCGCCGTGTGATGGCAATCATTACTGGTGTGATGCTGATTTGGTTTGGTTTAGGGCAAATTACACCCAACTTACTCCCCCACATTCCCCTCCTGCATCCTTTCTTAAAAGGAGGGTTACATAATCGGCTGAGTTCCGCAATGATGCAGCTATCTTTACAACGGCGATGGTGGACACCGATAACTTTGGGTATGACTTGGGGTTTAATGCCTTGTGGTTTTTTGTATGCAGCCCAAATTAAAGCGGCTGAGACTGGTAATTTATGGCTGGGTGTGGCAACTATGTTGGCCTTTGGCTTAGGAACAATGCCTACCATGTTGGGTGTCGGTGTATCTACTGCTTTGGTAAGTCAAGATAGGCGTAGTCAGTTATTCCGTTTAGGTGGTTGGGTAACATTGACTATTGGTGCAATTACCTTGCTGCGGACTGGTGACACGATGGTAGATTATACCGGACACGCGGCGTTATTTTGTCTGATACTGGCGTTAATTGCTCGCCCCATTAGTAAATTGTGGGCATCTCCTTTACGCAATCGTCGCGCTTTGGGAGTGGGGGCTTTTGTTTTAGCTGTGGTGCATACCACTCACATGATTGAACATTCCTTACAATGGAATTTGGCTGCCTTTTGGTTTTTACCGCCAGAGTTTCAACTAGGGATGGGTGCTGGTGCTGTAGGATTGGTATTAATGACCCCCGCCGCACTCACCAGTTGGGAATCATTGCAGAAATCTTGGGGTAAAAGCTGGCGAAGAATTCATTTATTGAGTGTGCCGGCTTTGCTTCTGAGTGTGATTCATGCGGTGTTGATTGGTTCTCATTACTTGGGTTCTTCACAATTAACTTGGGGGCATAAACTAGCGACGCTGCTATTGGGACTGATCTGTCTGGGTGTGTTGCTAGTGCGATCGCACTTTTTTTGGTCAAAGTTAACTGTAGAAAAGTTTTATGTCCCACCAAGTAAATCACGGTAAAGCTATCACCTCTGTTTCTGTTTTGAGTTGCTTAATGCTGGGGTTAACTAACTTTCATCCGGCTTTAGCCCACAAGGTACAAGTAGCAGCAGATGTTGGTGCGACACTCCACATTGAACCGAATGATACACCCCGTGCTGGAGAAACAGCACAAGCTTGGTTTGCCTTGACGCGTAAAGGTGGTAAAGCTATTCCCCTGGCACAATGTAATTGTCAATTAGCAGTATATGCTGAACCCCACATCCCCGGAGAACCGGCACTGCTAGAGCCATCCTTACAACCAGTCAACGCCGAACGCTTTCAAGGCATCCCAGGCGCAGATATTACCTTCCCCAAACCAGGAATTTATCAGTTACAGCTAACAGGAAAACCCAAATCTGGGGGAACTTTCCAACCGTTTGAGTTTAGCTTTAATGTGACTGTGGCGATTGGTTCTAGTAGTGCGTCAAAACAGGTACAAAGCCAGCAATCCATCAATGATGTTGTCGCCGAGAATAAATTATCATCATTTCCAGTATGGGCGATCGCTATCCCAGCTTTAGCAGTTGGCGGCGTATTATTTATGTTTGTACAAAAAACAAGGAAGTATTGAATGGTGAGTGCTGTAAAGCCCTGCGGGCATAGCTGTGCTTAGAGTGGTAGCGGGGCGTTTAGCCGATAGTGTGCCGTTGAGTGCTGAACCTTCCACTAGCGAGAAAAATTCATACTTCATAATTCGTGAAAAAATATCCCTGACTTTCAGTTTAGGGCAAGCGCCACATTTGAATATCTCCTTTGCGTCCCCCAGTGACTAGGGTTTTACCATCATTGCTAATGGCAATGGATAAACCTCTCACCTGGTCGCCAAAGCGATGTACCAATTCACCTGTACAGGCATTCCAAACTGTTACTGCATAGTTGCGTCCACTAAAGCCATCAGCAGTGGCAAACAGGGTTCTGTCATCTGGACTGAAGGTAATGGCAAACGGTTGTCCTTGGTGTCCTTGTAGCGTTTTAATGGGCTGATATATGTAAGGTCTGTCTTGCATATCCCAAAGCCGAATTCCACCACGAAGACCACTGGCTGATGCTAAGATTCGTCCGGTTGAATTAAAGGCGATCGCACTCACACTTTTGCCATGAATCGGCATTGCTACCATGTCACCCGTGGCAATAAATAGGATTTGCACTGCATTTGCCTGATCAGACCCTACTGCCACCATGCGCTGATTAGGAGTAATAGCCATGTGTTGAACCGAAAACCGAGTGCTAAGGCTGTTTGTGCTTCCTGTTTTCAGGTTCCAGCGTTTGATGGTTTTATCTATACCACCACTAAACAGAATGTTGCCATCAAAGCCAAATGTTAGCTGGTAGACCGTATCTCCATGAGACAAGGTTCGCTGAAGTTGCCCAGTGTTGAAGTTCCATAGAGCGATCGTGCCCTTTTTATCTCCAGTGGCGATTGTTTGACCATCGGGGCTAAGTGCCATCGCATAAACAAACTCGGTTTGGGCATTGAGTGTCCGAATGCGGGTTCGCGTGGTCAAATCCCAGATTATAACCTGCTTTCCAGCACTAATGAGCGTATTGCCATTTGGTGTAATCACTAACGATGTCACACCAGAACCAGACGGTTGTTTGAGTAATGTTCCAGCACCGAGCGATCGCCATGCTTCAGGCGGTGGTGCAGAAGCAGAAGCTCGATTTAAGCAGGCATTGTCCACTTCTTTAGCAGGAATCAAGTTACCATCCAAATCCTTAATCGTGCCATCTGAATCTACGACAACTGCGCCTCCCTTTTGGCTAATCCAAATTAGATGATGAATATCTGCCCACTGGTTATGCAAATGCTCCGACAGTGGTTTTGAGCTTGATGTCATTCGATACCACAGATCCAATCCCCAAATACCCAACAAAATCAGCGTGATTAATGCCGCAATAATCCGGATTAATGAGCCTAAACATCCCAAAACTGGGGATTTATTTAGGTGAAACTTCGCGGTTGGACTGGGTTTAGACATACTCTATAAGCAGTAATATTTAAAACTGGTGAAACAGGTTATCACACTTAGAGTACCCAGTTCGTTCGCATTAGTCACAAGTTAAAAGTGAGTAAATTTTGTCAATATATCTTTGAATAGAAATAAGTCTGCATAAGAAAGAATTTTTAGGGAAGATTGCCTTGAGGAAAAATCAAATTCGTTTAGGTAAAACATGGCATTCTTATTTAAACCGTGTACTTGACCCTACTGTTTTACCACCCTATGTTGTGGCTGACTTATACCGTCGAAGATGGGGAATTGAAGATGCCTTTAATACTGTCAAGCGACTTTTAGGTTTAAGTGATTTATGGACTGCTTCTCTTAATGGTATTCAATTATAAATTTGGGGAAATTGACCAATTAATCATAGTCCAATACAGTTCGGTTAAGCCTAAAAATTAAACCTAGATTAGGTTAGGTTGAGGAACAAAAACCAACATCATCAAGACTTTGTTGGGTTCATAAAACCAACGTAAGAATCTAATTATATTTAATCTTGTCTCTCTGGAGTTAGATAAATCTAGCACATTGGTGGACAAAGGAATGTGACTTACGCTAGAGGTAAAGTTAGTTTTTAGCATCTAATATGAGTAACTGTTGGTCAAATTCAGTATTGAACCAAAACAACGAAAATAGCACACAAGCCTCTGCTTATTTACTACATCTAAATAAGTGATCAAGCTTGTTATTAGTTAAAAGGAGGAATTGGTGAACAGTCTAATATCTTTAGGGAAAAAACTGCGACTGCGCCAAGTTTTTTCTGTATTTTTGGCTGGACTATTGTTAATCTTTAGCACTGCTTGTAGTCAAGCCAATCCCCAAGGTGCGAATCCTCAAAATCCTGCTGTACAAGCTGGCGGTGCTAATAATCCTTATAAAAATGGTGGAGACAAATATACCAAATATAGAATGTCTACAGATCCGAAAATCACTAACACAAAGACCCGTAAGGAAAATGACCAAGCTAGCCTACAAAGAAACGTACAGATATTGATTGCTGCTAATAGAGAATCCGAATTACTCTATCCCGGTGCAGAAACACCAACTGGAAGAGTTTTAAAAGAAGGGGAATTGCCAATCATTACTGAAAAAGACTACCAACAGCCAAAACCAGGTGGTTTAATTCAGCGTGAGCCAGATGTAGGAACTCGCATTCAAGAACGGATTGGAACTGTCCAAGAAAATGTGAAAGAAGCTTCTGGTTTTTTAAAAGAAAAAGCAGATGAAGCTAGTGCAAGACCTGAGTTACAAAAAAATCCCGCAGTTGGTAGATAACATTATTTGCCTTTTCCCATCATCAAAATTTCATTTTGGTGAACGTTTATATCGACTTACAAAATTCCAGGAGTACCCCTATGAAAAGAGTCATTGATTGGCTAAAAAACCTTCGTCCCTTAAAAGCCTTCACAGCTTTCTTAGCAGGAGTTTTTCTCTTAACAGCACAGGCTTGTAACCGTCCAGGTATAGCAGCACAACCATCACAGCCCGCCGGACAAGCTCCTAATATAGAAAGATACGACCCCACAAAGAGTTATCCTCTCAATCCACCTCAAGGTGGGATGAACAACTTTAGTGATGTAGATCCCAGAGCCAGAGCCGAGGAGAAAGCAGCAGAAGCCAAAGCTAAAGCTTTGCGAGACATGGCTAAAAGAAATGTCGAACAAAAAGGCGTTGATAGCACAGAACAATATGTCCGCAATTATCGCCAAGGCACACCTTTAGGTGAAAGAGTAAAGAACCTAGGTGAAGATGTGGGTAGTTCTGCTGAAGAAGTGCGTGAAGGCGTTGCTAAAGGAACTCAGCGTGGATTGGAAAATATCAGAGAAAACACTCAAAATGCTGCTGAAGACTTAGTAAAAAATGTTCAGCGCGGAGCAACAGATACAGGGAAAAGCATTCAGCGACAAGCTGAAGATACAGCTGATGCAGTAAATAGAACAATTAGATAAGCTAGATTTATCTAGTTTTGGAGATTGGTAATAGGGCATTGGGCATGAAAAATTGTCCAAAGTTCAAAAATCTAGAACCCCGGTTTTTTCAAAAAACCGGGGTTCTGTGATCATCAACTCTCTTGATTTTCACCTTTTCTCAAGAATGAACCGTATTCCCAACTATGTAGAACTAGTTGGTGAACTTCTCGCCAGGGAAGATTATATTTACGAGCTAATTCCGCACAATCTTCATATTCTGGCTGGATATTGGCAATACGTTTATCTGTTGATTGTCCTTGCCATGCAACCTTAATTCTTACTGTGCCATATTTCGTTTCTATTTGTTGGATTTCTCGTTGTAGTATGGCGCGTTGTTGGGTAGTGCGACGGATGCCTAAAGTGGTGGTTTCGCGGAATATAACTGCTTCGCAAGCAAGTAGTTTTTCTGGATGACAAATAACAGTTAGTAAAATCCCTGGACGAGATTTTTTCATGCCTATAGGTTGGGTAAAGACATCCACTGCACCAGCCTCAAACAAAGCTTCAAATACATAACCTATAACCTGGGGGTTTAAGTCATCAATTTGAGTTTCTAGTACCGAAATGGTTTCTAACGTTGGGCTGGTTTCCCCAGAATCTATGAAATTTGGCTGTAAACTGGCACTTTCACCCAGCCACAGGCGTAGTATATTGGGAATAGGGAGATTGATTGTACCAGATCCTAATCCGATCTGTTTGATGGTGATTGGTGGTGGTGCGCCAAACTCTTTAACCAAGGTAGTAGCGATCGCAGCTCCTGTTGGTGTCACTAGTTCCCGATCAATCCCATTACTATAAACGGGACAACTCCGCATTTCCCATAACTTCAAAACTGCTGGTACTGGTACTGCCATTTGCCCATGCGCTGCCCGCACAGTACCCCCACCCGTAGGAAATGCTGAACAATAGAGTAAAGGGAATCCGGCTGCATCGCTAGCAATATCCAACCAATCCAATCCCAAACAAGTGCCAACAATGTCTACAATTGCATCCACAGCACCCACTTCATGAAAATGCACTTTCTCAGGAGCAATCCCATGTACCGCCCCTTCCGCGATCGCTAATTGTCGAAATACAGCCAAACTCCAAGCCTGGGCCCGTGATGGCAACCCAGCGTGGAGAATTATTTGCTCGATTTCTGGCAGATGACGACCATGATGGTGTTCATGGTGATGGTGGTCATGATGATGCTCAATTAAATCCACATGGACTTTAGTCGCCTGCTGACCATTTTTTTGTACCAGTTCCGCCCTTAACTTATATTCCTGAGAAATACCCAAGTTATTGAGTTTTTCCCTTAAATATTCTAAAGGAACTCCCAGACTCACCAAAGCTCCCAAGCACATATCACCGGAAATCCCTGCCGGACATTGAAGATAAGCAATTTTGTTCATAAGCCAATAGTTATCAGTTATCAGTTATCAGTTACCAGTCACTTGATAACTGTTCACAGTTTACTGATTTAACTCCCTTGTCTTCATTTTGACTTGTGGCTTTTGACTTACCCTTCGGGTTAGCCGCTTTAGCGTCTATGACTTCCGCCTTGCGGTACTAGTCCCCTGTCCCCTATCACCTAATATATGAAGCAATTGCTTGTGTCTGTAAATATGTGCAACGCTTAAGTTTACAGAACCTCTCTCGAAGAATTGATCCCTTCCTACTAGGGACATCACTATATAGGGCATCCATTTTATTATTCATGCCCAATGCCCAATGCCCCATACCTAATACTTAACCGCAACCCAACATTTTATGGCAAAAATTATCGCTGTCCATCCGGAGAATCCACAAACTCGGAGAATAGAGGAAATAAGGTCTGCGCTTTCTAGTGGCGCAGTTATGCTATATCCAACTGATACAGTTTATGCGATCGGTTGTGATTTAAATGTCAAATCTGCGGTGGAAAAAGTCCGAAAAATTAAGCAGCTAGCAAATGATAAACCACTGACGTTTTTATGTCCTTCACTGTCAAATGTAACTACTTACTCCTTTGTCAGTGACACAGCCTATCGGATTATGAAACGACTAATACCAGGAACTTATACATTTTTGCTACCTGCAACCAAACTAGTACCAAAACTGGTACAAAGTCCTAAACGTAAGACCACAGGTATTCGTGTACCCGATCATAGCGTATGTTTAGCATTATTAGAAGCTCTAGGAAACCCGATTATTTCGACTTCGGCACATTTACCACCTGATGAGATAGATGATGGCAAATTTACACTAGATTCAGAATTAAGATTGTCACGCGTGGAGCTATTTGATCGTTTGGATAAATTAGTAGATGTGATTGTAGATACCGATCAAGAACCAACATATGAAGTATCTACCATCGTAGACTTAACGGGAGATGAACCCATGATTACGAGGCAGGGATTAGGTTGGGAAGCAGTAGCTGCATGGGTTTGACAATTGAACTTCACAGGCTTCCTCGCCAATTTCGGAATTATGTCAGAAAAATACTCCAGTTTCCCTATCGTCATAGGTACAAGGATTGGGAGCGGATAGAACAGGATGGCAGTGATGGAGACATATTAAGCTTTTTAGCTATTTTGAGGGCAAAGCAAATATGCTTGTGTTAACCTCGATTCGGTTGCTTGTGAAAAAAGCGACACACTACCTTCTCTGTAACTTTTTTTGATCGCTTACAGTCATGTATATTAGCAGTGCTTGCAATAGGTCTTGATGGGTTTTCCACTCAAACCTGACTTCAGGTACTGTTTGTGCATTGCCTTTAAGGTGCAACACCACACCCAGGAAAAGTCATGAAACTAAATCTTGCAAATCTACCAACCTCCACATCTGCTTTTGTCAACGAAGTTGTTACTGAGGAGTTCTCCGCTACAAGTGCTTTGATGCAACTGCTATGTCAGGAAATGCAAGCTCAAGTCAAAGCAACACCAAGGTGTGTAGAAGCTATAGCTGAACGCATTGCTAAGGAAGTTAAACGAATTTGTGATAAGAGTTCCCGAATTCAAACCTCTGGTCAAGTTCAGTCTTGGCAAATTACTTTATCTCGTCATCGCCTGCAAAAGTGCCTACATTATTATCAACTAGGTTCTAGACGGGGACGGGTGGAATTACATAGTAATTTGGGTGCGATGGTTTACCGTCATGTAACTATTGCAGGTTCGGAGTTGGGTTTTGATGGTCGCTACAGTCTGATTGAAGATTTTCTCCAAGCATTTTATATTGAAGCCATTAAAGCTTTTCGGCGGGAAAACGAACTACCGGAAGATTACACCCCGCGCACTCAGTTGCAATTAGCTGAGTATATGGCGTTTACTGAACAGTACGCCAAGCGACGGATTAATTTACCCGGTGGAAACAATCAACAGTTAGTTATTTTACGCGCTCAAGGTTTCGCTCGTCGTCAGCCCCAAGAGACAGCTGTAGACATTGAAATGGCAGTAGAATCTGCCAAAGGTGAGGAAGCCGAATCTTACCAACGGAACTCGGCGGTACAACAAATTAGAGCGCAAATGGTCGCTCAAGCTAATTTTGATCCCTCAGAAGAATCAGAACGCGATCGCATTATCTCAGAATTAGTTCAATATTTAGATTCTCAAGGACAATCTGACTGTGTAGATTACCTGACGTTGAAGCTGCAAGACCTACCTGCACCCGAAATTGACCAAATTCTCGGTCTTACTAGCCGTCAGCGTGATTATCTGCAACAAAGGTTTAAATATCATGTGCAGAAGTTTGCCAAGCAACATCATTGGCAATTAGTACATCAATGGTTAGGCGCGGGTTTGGAGCAGAAATTGGGATTGTCTGGTCAACAGTGGGAAACTTTAATGATTACCATATCTCCCCAACAACAGGAACTCTTACAATTAAAAATTGCTAAACATAGTGATCAGGCGATCGCTAAAACCCTGAAATGCACCCCTAAGCAACTACAAAAGCGTTGGACACAATTACTAGATATGGCTTGGGCTATCCGCAACGGTCAGGCTGAAATTCAAACAAGCTAAATTTAATCAGAAATTATCTTTCTGCTGAGTTAAATCAGTGGTTCTCATTCCCTATACAACATCCCTCCTATTTATTTTCTGTTCTCAGCAAAATTATTAAGGAAATGCTACAGCAACTCCAGCATATTGAATTCTATTATTCTTCATGACCTCATAAACCCGCTTTTTTGGAAAAAGCGGGTTTATCAATTCAATTAAGGCAAAAAATTAAAAATCGCGTAGTAGGGTGACAAGCTTAATTTACTGGGATGAATTGACATAAAACAAAGCTTTTCAAACAATCTCTTAGAAAAAGTAGTTAAACATAATAAAGTATGTAAAAAGCTCTATTTTAATCCAGTAATAGGTATTTTTACAGAGAAAATTTTCATGAAATATAAGTCCATGTATCTTAATACGGGAGTTTTGGTAGCTTCTTTATATGTAAATTACATTAGCTATTGATTTTTAAAAAGTTGATAAAAATGACACAAGAATAGAGACAATTGCATAGCAATAGTCATAATATTTAATCACGAGCAAAAGTTTATACAAATGTCATAAGAAATTTTGCATCAGAGCTTGTATTATCAATGTTTAACAATGTCACAGACATAGTAAACACACAATCCCTCTTGTGAATATTACTTAGGGCTTGATATAACCACTTCCTTAAAACACAATTCTGTTCTTCAAATTTTAGGTAGCATCAAGAATGAAAAACAAATTTTTTAATCTATCAGCTTCAGTTTTACTAGCTACCGGAATCGGTGGTGCATTCACGGCTGCACCAGCACACGCGGTTTTATGCAGTACCACCAACATCTCTCTTGGGGGAGTAGAGGCGACAGCTTGTGATGGTGCAACTGCTGGGAATGACACAGGCTCAGGAAATTTAGAAACCAGATTGGATAATGGATTATTTAGTGATTTAGTTGGTTCTGGTGTAGATTGGACAGAACTTGGTAAATCAGATAATCTATCAAACCTCTTCATTGAAGCAGCTAACGGCTCTACTACTGGTAGTTGGAGTCTAAAACAGGCATTAAGCAGTAACACCTTCGTAGTGAGTCTTAAAGCCAGCAATAGTTACAGTGCCTATCTATTCAAAGATTATGATTTCTCTCAAGGTTTGACAGGAATATTCAATACTATCGGTGTTTCGGTCAATGGTCAAGGCAGGGCGCAGGCGTTGTCTCATGCTTCATTATTTGTTTCTGATATTACTTTCGGTGATCCAGATCCTCAATCAGTTCCAGAACCAGCTACATTGCTTGGTTTAGGTTTAGCTGCTAGTGGAATGTTAATTTCTCGTCGTCGTCAGTCACGCAAATAACTAGCCAGTAGTTCTAATTGGCGAAATTACAGTATAAGAAACCCGGTTTTTCAAAAAAACCGGGTTTCTTAATTTGAGTATAAGTGAATCAATTACGGCAAACTTGATCAACGACACTACCATTTTCATCAACTTGATATGCAATTCAGTTCAGTCAAGAGGAAAAGTAGATTGGGTTTCGTTTCTCAAGCCAACCTACACCAATTTTAATTTTTAGCTGCAAGAATATTCAATTCTGTTAGTGGGTAATACTTTAGAACTTCGGTGCTGAGACACCGGGGTTTTTGAATCTCACAAATGATTGAGGATTGTTATATTTTTAGTACATTAATACTATAAAAATCTCTAAATTTAGCCTTATATAATCTCAATTAAAAATTCATATTAAGTAATTACTCATTTGCACTCACTTCCGTGAAATCCTGGAATACGTGGGATTTGTGCAAAGGGATTGGGGATAATGATGACTCCAGGCGCACGGGCAAATCAGGCGGGGAAGATTTTAGAAAGTAATGTAGATGCAATATTAACTGGTTATGGATATTTTCAAATTGGCAATCATGTCACAAAAGAATATTTGCTCAACGCGAGTTTATTAAACAAACGTTATGCCAAACAGGTTTATATCGGTAATGGTATTTATCAATCATCTCTCAAAGTTGATTTCTATGTTATGGGATTGCCAGCCATCCCTTCTGGATTAATTATCGAATGTAAATGGCAAGAAAGTGGCGGATCTGTCGATGAAAAATTTCCTTATTTAAACCTGAATATTCAAGACTATTATCCAGCACCAACCATAATAGTAATTGGCGGTGAAGGTATGCGAGAAGGGGCGATTAAATGGTTAAAAAAACAAGTTGACTATAATCGTAATTTACTAGCGGTACATACTCTAGATCGATTTATAGCTTGGTCTAATAAAAATTTCTAATATGATGTAATTAATAATTCTTTAACCATGCCTCTTTTTTGGATATTAGAATTAATAGAGCGTGCAGCTTCTATTATATAAATTTTAAATTCAATTTCTTTATACAAGTTTCTAATAAAATCAGCATCGGAATTGCAGATGACTACTTTTACACCACGACTTGCTAGCTCTGCACAGATATTTCTTAATTTTTCTTGCTCTTTTTCACTAAATGAACTTTGGTGATAACTCGTAAAATAACTAGTGCTACTGACAGGATGGTAAGGGGGATCGCAAAATACAAAATCTTCACTGCCAGTGGCATAATTGAGGATATCTGTAAAATCTGCTTGTTTAATTTTAGATGTGGTAAGTGTGGCTGAAGCTGCTCGCAGCAAATCTTCTGGACAAATATTTGGATTTGTGTATTTCCCTAAAGGCACATTAAACTTACCTTGGGAATTAACGCGATATAGTCCATTATAACAAGTTTTATTTAGATAAATGAATCTAGCAGCTTTCTCTAAATCATTGCCGCTAGAGTTAGCCCTAATACTATAATAATGATCTTTGCCATGCCTAAGTTTATGCTCTTTTAAAAGCAGAATTAATTCTTCAACATGATCACGAACACAGCGATAAACAGTAATTAATTCTGCATTAATATCAGTTAAAATAGCCCTCTGTGGCCGCAGATAAAAAAATAGCGCACCTCCACCTAAGAATGGCTCGTAATAATTTTGATAATTCTTGGGTAAATAGGGAATATATTGTTGTATTAATCTACCTTTGCCCCCAGCCCACTTTAAAAAAGGACGCGGGCAAGTTTCGTTAGAGATTTCACTAACCATTGCACTGCAACTCAGCTATAAGCTAATAAATATAGCATCAGAGTTCAGAAAATATACAGGAGTCAGAGCAGAAAGAGAGTCAGGAAATAATTTGACTAAGGAATATACTCGTGATACCAAAACCTGAGCCAGCCTGAAATCTGAGTGCTGTGTTCTGAACTCTCACGATATTACTAATGAAGGATATTTTATATTAACTGAGTAGTTTTCTAGCACATATAGATTACAATAAGTAAGAATAAAGTACATCAAAACAAACTTCGAGTCTACAACAAGGCAGTTTCAATTAAAATGTTTGACGGATTTTGGGATAACGTTTTTCGCTACCCCCGCTACTTGATTACTATCGTATTAGGTCTTCTGCTAAACACCCTTGAGCCGTTGTTCCCACTATTAAAACGTCCAGTAACCTTAGTAGCTATTTTGGGTTTATTTATAGGTGGACTGGCATTCCTCACTTTCACATTACGGGCAATGCTGGGACTGAGTACCATCTAGACTAAAACTGTATTATGGATTGACGAAACTCAGTCCTGAGTCATGAGTGGTGATTCTCACTCAGCACGGGCTTACACCCTGCTACGCTAAAGGAACGCAGCACTTTTAACCGGCTAAACGCCGCGCTACCGCTCACAGCACTTTTTATCCCCAGGGCAGTTACTGTTGTCCTATATTACTTATACTTGTTGTTGTCCAACCTCTGTGGAGAGGCATGATTTATATGGCTACAAATCGCCGCGTTTCCCGTGTTGCTGAATTGATTAAACGGGAAGTTAGCCAAATGCTGCTCAATGGCATTAAAGATGACCGTGTAGGCACAGGAATGGTTAGTGTAACTGATGTTGATGTTTCTGGTGATCTCCAACACGCCAAAATTTACGTCAGCATATATGGTACAGATGAAGCCAAGGAAGAAACAATGGCGGGTTTGAAGTCAGCCACTGGTTTTGTACGGAGTGAACTGGGGGCGCGGGTAAGGCTGCGTCGCACGCCGGAAGTGATGTTTATCGAAGACCGTTCTATTGAACGGGGAAATAAGGTGCTATCACTATTAAATAAACTGGAGTATGAGCGATCGCAAGACACGAGCGATGAAAGTGATGAGCAACTTTTAGAATAAGTAGTCTCTACGACTTTGTCACCAGAGAACAATGGATCTCCGAAGAATCCGCCAAACGATTTACAGACGTGGTTAAAGCACGTCTGTTTTTATATGGAGACAGAGGGTGAAAAGGAAGCAGGGGAGCAGGGGAAGAAGAATACAATGCCCAATACCCAATATTAGGGGTGATAGCCCCTAAAGCTTTTATAGGCAAAAATGTTACAATCTGGTAACAAAATTACTATACTTTATGTTCTGATAACTTTACTGACAGCAAAAACCACTAACTAAATAAAAATTCATAATTCTGTTGCTATGTACTTACGTAACTATATGTTATTAAATGATGACTTAAGTGATAATTACAACATTTGCGGCATCCTAGCTACGCCGCAAGTCGGATATGACTTTTAATAGCTACTGCTACTCTAGAAACATCTCATTTCACCTGACGACAGATGTTGACCTCCACCAATCAGTTAGTCAATAACACTGACCTTAATCCAGAAATTACGCTTTGCTTTAAGAAATTATTAACTTATGGCTCTTAATCAGCTTTCCTAGTGTACGGTAGCCGTTATATCAATAATATTGGCAATAGTTTATACACTAACTTGACCTAGAAACTTCTAATTTTGTAGTTATGGCGCAATCTCGCTATCTCTAAAATATGGTTCTAATGTTCTAACCAGCTTTCTCATTGGTTGAATTTATCAGCCAGTTCTTTTCCAAATGCGGTGTCATGGGGATAATGTCAGGGAAAGTTGACATTCTTAACATTTATTTACATAATTTAGGAGTGTCTAGCGTCAAAATGGAATCAGTTCCGTATAGTAAACTACAAAATCTTCAGCGCAAGTCTAAATCCTTGTCATGTTTGTTCCCCATTATTAGTGGGAACACTATTTACGTGTAAATTTGTGAGTAAAAACCATGAGTGTGAATACGGTGCCCTCTATAAATTACTACTCTCTAGATGTAATTCAGGACGAAGCACGCCGACTAGTAGAAAAAGGAATGGTTAGCCGACAGCAGCCTATATATACTCTCTGTCAATACATTCCCGCCAGAGAATGGGTTTGTGTAGAGTGCGAGTTAGAGAAGTGTGATTTCTTATTACGCGATCGCATCGGCGATCTGATTGGTCGTGAACAATGGGACAATGACTAATCCAGGATTATTATATGAATTTAGATTTTGGATTAGGATGTGACTGGATTTGGCTACAAATGATTGATTGTCCAAACTAAAGGGCAATCTCTGGTTTTGATAACTCTTTCCTGATCCAAAATCTGAGTATTTCCAATATCTCTAAAGTCTTTGACTCTGATGCGTAAAATTTTTCAGGTCAGTCACCCATAGAAACAAGCTTTTGTGTAAATCCAGTTTCATACATTAAGAATTTTTGTGTAAATTAATACAGGAGCAGTTTTACGTATAAAACTGCTCCTGTATTTTTTTCTACAGTTAAATATTGATTATTTACAGCCTCAACTAAAAATCTCTAAAACTTCCGTAATTCATGATTCATTTAGTAAGTAAGATTTTATTTTCTGTTCTATTTGGTCGCTAATAATTTCTTTACCTATACTGGGTTGCTCAAGATTAACCCGAACAAAATTAGTCTTATCTGCGGCTGTAAATTTATTATCATTATTAGAATCTTTGATAATTTTGATAAAAACTGCATTTTGACTGGGAAGAACAACCCAGTTGATCATTTTGGTATTGTTTGGTGTGACTTGCTGTAGATTTTTTCCCGATAAATCTGAAATATAGCCAATTACAGCATCTTGTTGATTGAGTTGTTTATCTTTGTTAGTATCTTGGTCAATAATTTGATAAAGCCAAACTCTTGTAGGTGGCTTTGTTGCTGCTTTTGTTTCTATTAAATCAAACGAATTTATAATTGCTTGTTTATCGAGGAGAAGATGAGTTTCACCATCTTGTTTACGATAAAATATTAAGTTATGTAAAGCTGTGTTATTTCGTTTACTGTAACTGTCGCTATCTAAAATATTTCCTTTTTCATACCTCTTTGTGGCATTCACAGGAATCATCAAATAATCTGACTGTTCTTTAATAGTGAAGTTACCATAGCTAATTTCTGGCTCTTTCTGTTCTTGTGCGATCGCTTTGCCTTGCTCTGTTCTTCTATCAAGACCAGCACTGCAAGACAAGCAGAAACTAGCTAAAAACAGGGTTAAGGTCATGTCTCTCAAAAAACTGTAATTATTTTTCATGCACTTCTCTAGCAGGATTTATTTGGGGATGTCCCATTTTATTGTCCCCTAGAAAATCAGTAAGTAAAAAAATAGCCCAAACAAATGGGCTTTTTGAGAATATTTAAGGTATTTGAACAACCCTAAATCAAAATGTCATTTCCTTGATTGTTGAGATGACACTCCTTGCATTATTGATCATATCTTAACATTCTTTGTGATTCAAATCACCTACAACATGAAAAAACCTGGTAGAGATTGACCAGGTTTTTTCATGTTGTATTGATTTCAAATCTTTAAATTTAATCGACAAGTAATTGAGAAAGTTTCTAACTAGGGTGGACTCTACAACTAGCAAATTCAGCAATCTTTGTTTTTCCGCTTTGGGATTTGGCTTGACCTTTATTGGGGCTTTTTACCACATGACATAAATATGCCGAAATCTGCTGGGGCTGATGACGGGAGACACCGAGCCATTTGCCCGCTTGGTTTGGTTTACCTTATTTGATGTCTTGATATTTAAGTTAGCACCGAGGTTGGTGATGATCAATGCTTGGTTTACTAAAGTTGATATTCCGTATATTTTTGCAATAACAACTCAAAACTTTGATCCCCAAATATCTTTAATTGTGAGGACTCCGGTTTCTTAGAGAAACCGGGTTGCTGAATTCCTGGGATTCTTACCAATTCCACATGACGGAACTATCATCAAGATGATCAGTGACAATGCGGCCGATCGCATCAATTTGGACAATTTCGTCAGCAGAAAGTTTAACATCAGCAGCTAGGGCATTGTCTTTGGCTTGTTCAGGATAACGCGCACCGGCGATCGCATTTGTTTGAGGTTGGGCAATTAACCAAGCTAGAGCCAACTGAGCCAAAGTACAATTATGGCATTCAGCTATCGGACGCAATTTCTCTAAAGCTTGTTGAGCGCGTTCAAAGTTTTCGCCTTGAAATAACTTATTTTTAGCGCGGTTATCTGCTGGATCAAACTGCTGTCCAGGGGCAAATTTCCCTGTTAACAATCCTTGGGCTAGGGGTGAATAAGCCAAAATAGAAATATTATGTTCCACACAATAGGGCATCGCATCCTGTTCTACTTGTCGCCAAAATAAAGAGTAGGGAGGTTGTAAGCTATCAATACGCCCATACTGCGCGGCTTCTGCTAATTGGCTACGGGAAAAGTTGGAAACACCAATGGCGCGAATCTTGCCTTGTTCTTTGAGATGGTTGAGGGCGTTCATGGTTTCTTGAATGGGTACAATCTGACTATTGAAAGAGCCAGACGGCCAATGAATTTGGTAAAGGTCGATATAATCAGTTTTGAGATTTTTGAGGGAGCGATCGCAAGCCTCAATTACTTGGTCATACTGGAGATGGTTAGCAAAAACTTTCGTCGCATACTCCACTTGATCACGCACATCAGATAAAGCCTCAGCAACAATCTGCTCAGAATGTCCTTCACCATAAACCTCAGCCGTGTCTATGGTAGTAATCCCAGCCTCAAAGGCGGCGCGGATAGTTTTAATTGAGTCTGCATCCTCAATTCCCACCCACATTTTTTTACCAGCTTGCCAAGTTCCCATCAGGATGGGTGTGATGTGTACATCAGATGTCCCCAGTCGTCGCTGCTCCATAACCTTTCCTTAATTCATATCCCTGGATAGTTTTATACTTTAGCGGTCTTCGCTCAAAATTAAATCAGAGTTACAGTAGATGCTCATGCTGATGGAATTAAATCAAACAGCGCATACGCTCAAAGAATGGGCAGTTGCAGTTAATGCTTTAGAAACTGGCAAAACAATTATGTTGCTGCGTAAAGGCGGTATTCATGAACAGCAAGGCCGTTTTCAAGTGGCTCATCAGCAGGTTTTGCTCTACCCCACCTATGAACATCAGCAATCTTGCTTACTTAAAGCTGAATATGCCAATCTTGTCCATCCAGTCACACCAGGATGGCATCCAGAAATAGTACGGATTGGTAGTTGGGCAGAGATTACCGATATTTTGCCAGTTAGTGACGAGTCAATTGTCAAGAGCTTATTACCCTTTCATATCTGGAATGAAAATTTTATCAGCGATCGCCTGAAGTGGAAACCCAAACAGCCAATATTTGTTCTCCTACTACGGACTTATCAACTACCTCAAGCCCAAGAAATTCCCTATCGTGGAGAGTATGGTGGTTGCAAATCTTGGATTGATATAGAATCAGCTCTGCAACTACAAGGTTCAACCCCAGTTTTGTCTGATTCGTATTACCAAGAATTAGTAGCTGAAATTCATGGGATGGTGAGTAATGAGTAATGAATAATGAGTGTTGTAAAGCCCTGCGGGCATAGCTGCGCTTAGAGCGGTAGCGCGGCGTTTAGCCTGTGCTGAGTTGTGAGAATTTTTCTACCTTATCTGCTTGTCAGCATCTTGAATCATCTACTTTTCGTAATAAAAATTCAATAATTTCCAAAATAGTAATTCTTGATACATACACTTTTAGTATCAGCAGATAACATTAAAAAAATCTTATTAGTGCCGTAGATTGAAGCACAAACATTTGCACAACCGGTCTATCTATATAGCTGTTGATAAGCAATCTAAATGCCGGACATTTATTTAAGTGATTGTACGATTTTAGATTGTAGATAAGTTGACTACCTTGGGAAGATTCAAAACTATCTCACAAGGGTGAAGAAGTATTGACAAAAACCTGCCAATATGCAAATTAAGCAAAAAGCAAAGGAGTTTGCTATGTATCGACAAATGTGTTGGATATCTAAAACTAGCGATGACGGGGATAAAATCTTATATCTGCAAACTGCGCCTCATCAACCGTGGCGACCCTACACAACTTTCCCCCAATTTTCAGTACCGGATTATCAAGTCCCAGGCGGCTCTAAGGGTTGGGCAACTTATCAAAAATTACTTAAAGCTGGTTGGACACTAGTATCCAGCGCACGAGCCAATGAATTTGGCAGTAGCGATTATGCAGAGTCAACAGCAAATAATCAACAGTCAAACAATTTTGGACTTTAGAGCCAGCGATTTTCAATTGACTCTCAATCCTAACCGTCAACCCTTCCCTACTCCTCATTCCTAGAAGTGGTTTGAGTTGTTGTGACTCTGGTATTGAGTTTTTTGACCAGATTTTGAATATTAGTCAGAGTTGCTGTTTTGATGGTTGGTTGCTGCTGTAACCATGAATTTGCCTGTTCTTCCCCTTGTTGGACTGCTAAGATCAACGCGCCCCAAGTTTGAACTTCTGCTTTATTGGGGTTGACTTTCAGTGCTGCTAATACTCGTTTCCATAATCGACCTTTGTCTTTGTCAGCTTTTAACAGGGTGGCAATTTCTTGAGCATTCTGTGGTGAGTTCTCAAACGCCTGTAAAGCCTTTTCCCAGCGACCATCAACTAAATCTGCTAGCACTTGTTGACTGGGACTTGCCCAAGTTTTATCAGCTTGGGTTTTAGTAAGTTCGGAGTGTAACCGAATTAGATCCATTTGTGCTTGCGCTGTGGCTGGTAAAACGCCTCGGCGTTGTTTCTTGAGGGATTGCAACCATTGAAATGCAGGTGTCCACAAGCCACTCCGTGCAATGAAGAGAGCATTTTGGTAAGAATCATCCTTAATAGCTGATGGTGTGAGATTAATTGCTTCTAGTTGCAGAGGTTTGAGGTATAACTTGACGGCTTTGACTTGGTAAACCTGTAACTGTGGTTCTAAACCGACAGTTTGATCAATTACCAGTTCTTTCGCACTATCACCCGTTACCTGCTCCCATTTGGGTAGTTGACCATTGGGACTTGTCCAAGACACCATTTGTTGTAGGTTAGCTCGTTCTGGATTGTAGTAGACAATCTCACCGTAGGCGATCGCATGAGTTCCTTGTTGACGCTGACCCCGCAAATAAAACCAGACTCCCCTTCCTGGTGTCTTCCCTTCAAAGCGTTGCACCTCAGTCAAAGGTAAGCTATCACTAACTTCTGGATTTTCTGATGTGGGATCAACTAGGGGCGCAAGAGCCACAGATTCTTCCAGTCTGGCGATCAGTAGTTGGTTAGTTAAACGATAAAATTTTTCGGGCTGTGCTTGGTATTGTAAGTTTTCTAAGTGATATACCCTGAGTTCGACAACTTCTTGACAATTAGACTGACAGTTGGGACGCTGGCGCAATACTGGGAGGAGAAAAGAGTTATCTTCATCATCTAAAGCTATCGTGTCGCCGACAATTTTGTGTTTGTGACTCAAACTATCCCGAATTTGTTGGACGGTTTGGGGGTATTCGCTCTGACTCATGGGAATTTGCGCCCACTCTGGTAAAACACTATTGAGCCAACCCACCTGTTGGGGATCGAAAATCAAGAGAACACCAATCCAAGTAAAAGAGATAACTAACCCAGCACCAGTAAGTAAAATTGCGATCGCTATAATTGAAGACAACTTTATCCTCTTTCTTTTGCGGGATTGAGGTTTGGAGGAAACACCCTCAATTACATCAACAGTGGGCTGATTGTCCCCAGAAGGATAGCGATGTGCCATGTTCGTTCTCTGTCAATCTACAGTGCGAGTTTTGTTTATTGTTTCTCTTTTATACTCGCGCTTTGACTTATTGCCTAGCAGTAAGGTTAGTTAAATTTTACAATGGGGACTGGGAAATGGGGATTGGGGATTGGGGATTGGGGACTGGGGAAGAAAAATGTACTATCGGCGGAAATGAACATACCATTTCAAATGGCGCAAAAGCTTGAAATACAATTCTTTTAACTTTTGATTTTTGACTTGAGGTACTAATCTAAGGCAGTTTTTCATCTGTTATTAAAAAAAAAGGTTTGGCTCATCACCAAACCTCTCTTTAAATCCAGTGCATAACAACATCCCGGATTAATTTACCTATTATTTTCATCCTTTCGCATCTTCCTATGGGATGTATGCAAATACTGCAAAAACTGATATTACATTATTTAAGTATTAACTAATACACCTAAGATAATTTATTTCCTCAACTTTTTGTTTCATGTTATTTTTTCACAAAAAATTAATGAATATTAATGTAACTAATACACAAAAAAAAGACGGGTGCGACCCGTCTAAATAGCTTGAAAGTGGCAAATACACCTTGGACTTGGATAAATAGTAAATTTAATAGGTTGTAAGGAATTATAGATAAAGTTAACAGCAAGAACAGCGATTGATGCCGTAATTGATGTTGTAACTACACTCATCCTTGCAATGAGTACCAAAATATCAGATAGAATTTTCGAGAACTTGCCAAAATGCCAAAATCTTTATTTGCATTTTGGTTTGCGATAGTTTGAACATAGTGCAAAAAAAGCAGTTTGATAAATTGCGAACTAGACATTAATTAAGCACGTCTCAGATGATACTTGTCTTCTAGGAAATCAACTAGCCAGTCTTTAACACGACGGGTCGCGCGACAGTCATCTTCGTTGTAGCAGCTGATGATTTCTAGTAAAGTGCGATCGCCTGTTTCTAACCATTGATCATACCAGTAAATACATTTAGCACCACTAGCTTCTTGATCACGCCATGCAAATCCTAACCATTTAGCGATCGCTTTTAAAGCATAACTTTCTATGGGTAAAGCTACAGTTTCGGTTAGGTGTTCATAAATATCGACAAACCGATTCAAGACTGGCTGGACTAATTTGTGGGGAGTATGGTACAACCTGCCTAGGCGTTTGACTGTATCTAGTTCATAGACGCAAAAATGATAAATTGGGGCTTCGGGATATTGCCATACTAAGTCTAGAAATTGTTGCCAAATTAATTCTTCTTGTTCTGGGTTCTCTGCTAAAAAACAATAAAACTCTTCAGTGTTGGTTTGTTTATTAACTACCAACACCCCTAAAAGATAATCTAAATTTAAGTCTGGCTGCGCTTCAATATCAAAATACAATTCGATGGGAGATTTGGCGGTGATATCCTGATAGGGACGTGGGAATGGTAAAATTAATGGTCGTTTTGCTAAGACAGATTGGGCTTGGATAACTAATTTGACTGCGACTTGAGAATCAAAACCCGTGAGATTTTCTAAAATAGTGGGACTAGTATCAGCGAGAGATTCTAGGGTATTAATAGAGAGGGTTTGCAGTTGGGCGTAACGCAGGGGTGTGACTCCCGGTAAGAGTGAGAGGTGTTGCTGAGAATGAGCGATCGCATAACATTGACTATGCCATGAACAAAGATTACACTTCTGACGGGAAATAAATATTTCTGGACTAGTTTCCGCCTCCAAAGCCTCCATGAACTCCTGCAAAATCTCCTGCATTTGCGGTGTCCATTTCGATAAATCTACAGTGTATTGTGCCTGTTTACTACGTAGCATTAACCAAGCTGTTGGCGGTGTCACGCCTTGGACTGTGGCTAAAACTTGGGTATGAAACGCTGAAACAACTTGGTATTCCTGTTTGGGACGCTTACCCAGTTCAATATTCACAGCTTCATAAACCCAGTCACCAAGCAGCGATTTTCCTGGCTGTTTGACAAGTAAATCAGGACGACTGAGGAGGGTATGGTTAACGTATTCCGTTTGTGCGTCTACTAACTGACTGTAATTAGCTAACAGTACCCCTTGATAAATGTAATCAACCCCCTGCTGCATCAATTCTATAGTGGCGATTTGCGCTGCTTCCCAGTTTCCTCTAGGGTAATCTGGTTTTTGATAGGGGAATTGAGCCAAAATACTCAAGCGATGAGCGTTTTTGTCCTGTTGTAGTTTGAGTAACAATTCATTAGGCGCATCTCGTCGGCTTCTGTCACCGTGAATATCTAAAACAGGGCGACGCTTACAGCGTTGGTATTGCAGAAGGTGATCAGCATTAATTAACATTCAGTATAGTCAACCGTTTGCGGAATTAAAATTCAAAACAATCAGTGAGGGCTTGTGGCTTACTTGCCGTAGGCTACTCAGAATTAATTACCTTGTCTACCCTGTAACCTGTCACCTATCACCTATCACCTCTATTTCTTACTCATTAAGCAGTGAGAATGGGAAACTAAGAAAACAAGCTATTTTGAATTTTAAGTTGTTTATGACTACTATTTCCACAGCACAAGCCAGATTGCATCACCATCGGGAACAATTTCCGGCTTTAGCTAATAAGCTTTATTTTAACTATGGTGGGCAGGGGGCGATGCCTAAAGCCACAATGGACATGATTAACCAAACTATAGCGCACATCCAGGATATTGGCCCCTTTGGGAATGAGGCTGGTAATTGGTTAACAGCACAAATGCAAACCGTCAGAGAAGCGATCGCATCTGAGTTAAACGTCACAACTGATACAATCGCTTTTACGGATAATGTAACTGTGGGTTGTAATATCGCCATGTGGGGGATATCCTGGCAAGCTGGCGACCATATTTTACTCTCAGACTGTGAACATCCAGGGGTAATTGCTACTACCCAAGAACTTAGCCGCAGGTTTGGGGTAGAAGTGAGTATTTGTCCCCTAAAAGCCACGTTGAATGAGGGCGAACCGGTAGCAATTATTGCCCAAAATTTGCGTCCCCAGACTCGCCTAGTAGTATTAAGTCACGTTTTTTGGAACACTGGACAAGTGCTACCTATAGAGAAAATCGTCGAGGTATGCAGAAATAATCATTCTTTTTTATTAATAGATGCAGCCCAATCTGTGGGTGCTTTACCTTTGAACTTAACAGAGTTGGGGGTAGATTTCTATGCTTTCACTGGTCACAAGTGGTTATGCGGCCCTGAAGGTGTGGGGGGTTTGTATGTGCGTCCAGAAGTGCTAAAAAGTCTGCATCCTACCTTTATTGGCTTGTATGGAATCATTGTTGATAGCCACTCTCAACCGGTGGACTGGAAACCGGATGCAAGGCGGTATGAAGTATCTACCCCAGCTTACCCATTGTATTTTGGTTTGCGAGAGGCGATCGCAATTCATCAACAATGGGGAACACCCCAGGAACGTTACGCCCAAATTCGCCGCAATAGTGAATATCTCTGGCGACGTTTAGCTGCATTACCCGGTGTGAAATGTCTTTGCACTGCACCCCCGGAATGCGGTATTGTTTCCTTCCAACTCACTAACCACCATTCTCTCAAGCTGGTGCAATTTCTTGATACTCAAAAGATTTTAACCCGGACAATTGCCGACCCAAGTTGTACCCGCGCCACCGTCCACTATTTGACCCTGGAATCGGAAATCGACCAATTGGTTGAAGCGGTAGCCCAATTTTGCCGAATTGGTTGACGAGTGCTGAGTTTAAAAGGTTGTTTGAAAAGTCGGAAGGGGTATAAAAATGTCATTCTGACTGGAGCAGAGCGTAAGGAAGAATCTAGGGTTTGTTGAAAGCCGGGAAACAGGAACTCTATAGCTGAACTTCGTAGTAAGGTAATGGATTTTGTCCCGCACCCATTAGCCATCGTGCATCGGGTTTCCATGCGCCGTTGAGTTCTTCACGGCGGCGGGTGTAGACGGTTAGTTTATTGTCTGCAAACTTCAGCAGGTTGTATTGCCAGGGATAACCGGAGTTAAGTTCGTGGGTGGGTGCGCCGAAAGTACCCGCACAGATGCGGTCAAGTTTTCGACCATTAGCACTCATATCATAACGGTAGAGGCTAGTTTCGGCTTTGTGGACGTGTCCGTGGAGGAAGAAGCGGAAACCTGCGACGGCTAACTGTTCCATGAAGCTTTGGTTTTTGATGCGGTCTTCCCATGCGCTATCTAGGGGATGATGCCAGACGGCAATTTTGATGCAGTTTTGATATTCTTGATTGCGGCGAATTTCTTTGAGGGCGTTAGTGAGTGCATTCATGTTAATGTCCGCACTGATTTTGTCATAATGATCTAATTTCCAAGCGGAGTTTAACCCTAGTATGAGCAGGTTTTGGTTGGGGAAATGGTCGAGGGTGTATTGTTCGTCAGAGTCGAGGGGATAGGGTTTGTTTTTGATGGTTTCGTAGAAGTTGCTGAAGTGTTCAAAGCGTTGTTTGTATTTTTCTTCGTCTCGCACGCGAATGACACTAGGACTTTCTTCTATATATTCACCTTGTTTCAGTTCACCCTCATACTCGTCACGGTCAATTAATTGGTAAGCTTTTTTTGCTAGTTGCCAGTTAAGGTCATGATTACCGGGAACGATGATAATTTGCTCATGTTGGAGGGAGAAATCTTGACGGAGTTCGTCAAAAAATTGTTGAGCTGCTTGGTATTCTGCGGGGGTTGATTTGTTGGCGATGTCGCCGGAGAGAATCAGGGCATCAAGGTGAGGAATTTCTAGTTCGTTTTGTAAGTCGCTTGCTAGTTGGTTAGACCAAAGTTTGGATTGGTCTGGTGTGCCAAAGTGCAGGTCTGAGAGGTGGAGAATATACATTAGAGAAGTTTTAATTGGCTGAGATGGAGGAAGAGACAGTAAGGTTTTTGGTTCAGTTAGGCAATTATAGTATTGACAGTTTTCTTGTATGGCTTCCAGTATTTTTAATACATAACGCAGCATTTCTCCATTATTTACTGCTACAAATTCTTCATTTTTCAACAGATTCATAACCTGGGGAATCGCTGCCTCTGATTTAACTCCTAGCAGAGCAGATACTGCAATATCACGTACATTTGAATCTTTATCTTCTAATAATTTAATTAAATTAATAATCGCCACATCTGGCTTTATTTCTGCTAGAGCAAGTGTTGCATTATAACGCACATCATAATCTTCATCTTCTAGTAATTCAATTAGTCCAGGAATAGCTTCCTTTAATTTAATTTTTCTGAACGTATATGCTACAATTCTACGTACATCTAGTTCTTCATGCTTTAGCATATGAATTAGACTATAAAATACTGCTTCTGACTTTATATTTTTAATAGCATATACAACATTACAAATAGCAAATACTACATTATAATGTATATCGTAATATCCATTTTCTAAAAATCTAATTAGCCCATGAATAGCTGCTTCTGATTTGATTTTTCCCAAGGTATCAGCCGCAAGTCTACGCACATCAAATTTTTCATGTTCTAGCAATTGAATTAGCCCAGGAACCGCCGCTTCTGACTTGATTTCTCCCAGGGCATATGCCGCACTATAACGCACATGAGAGAGTTTATGTTCTAGCAATTGAATTAGCTTAGGAATTGCTACATCAGACTTGATTGATCCCAAGGTATCTGCCACACTTCTACGTACATTCAATTTTTCATGTTCTAGCAATTGAATTAGCCCAGGAATCGCCGCTTCTGACTTGATTTCTCTCAGGGCATATGCTGCACTTATACGCACATCAGTGTTTCCATATTCTAGCAATTGAATTAACCTAGGAATCGCTGCTTCTGATTTGATTTTTCCCAGGGCAGATGCCGCAGTTCTACCTAAATAATAGTTTCCGTGTTCTAGTAATTTAATTAGTTCAGGAATCGCTGCTTCTGACTTGATTTTTCCCAGGGCAGATGCCGCACTTATACGCACATCAGTGTTTCCATTTTCTAATAATTGAATTAGCCTAGGAATCGCTGCTTCTGATTTGATTTCTCCCAGGGCAGATGCCGCACTTATACGCACATCAGAATTTACGTGTTCTAGTAATTGAATTAGCCCAGGAATCGCTGCTTCTGATTTGATTTCTCCTAGGGCAGATGCGGCAATGTAACGCACCTCGAAGTCTTCATCTTCTAGTAATTGAATTAGCCCAGGAATCGCTGCTTCTGATTTGATTTTTCCCAGGACAGATGCCGCACTTCTACGCACATCAGAGTTTCCATGTTCTAGTAATTGAATTAGCCCAGGAATCGCTGCTTCTGATTTGATTTTTCCCAGGGCAGATGCCGCATTTATACGCACCTCGAAGTCTTCATCTTCTAGTAATTGAATTAGCCTAGGAATCGCTGCTTCTGATTTGATTTCTCCCAGGGCAGATGCCGCACTTATACGCACCTTGAAGTCTTCATCTTCTAGTAATTGAATTAGCCTAGGAATCGCCGCTTCCCATTTGATTTTCTCTAAGGCATATGCCGCACTTCTACGCACATCAGAGTTTCCATGTTCTAGTAATTGAATTAGCCTAAAAATCGCCGCTTCCCATTTGATTTTTTCCAAAGCAGATGATGCAATTCTACGTACATCAGAGTTTCCATGTTCTAGTAATTGAATTAGCCCAGGAATCGCCGATTCTGATTTAATTTCTTTCAGGGTAGATGCCGCACTTATACGCACATCAGAGTTTCCATGTTCTAGTAATTGAATTAGCCCAGGAATCGCTGCTTCTGACTTGATTTCTCTCAGGGCAGATGCCGCACTGTAACGCACAAAAGAGTCTTCATCTTCTATTAATTTAATTAAATGAGGAATCGCTGCTTCTGATTTGATTTCTCCCAGAGCAGATGCTATACTTCTACGCACATCAGAGTTTCCGTGTTCTAGTAATTGAATTAGCCCAGGAATCGCTGCTTCTGATTTGATTCCTCCCAGGGCATCTGCCGCACCAGCACGCACATCGGAGTCTTCATCTTCTAGTAATTGAATTAGCCGAGGAATCGCTGCTTCTGATTTGATTTCTCCCAGAGCATATGCCGCCCTCCTACGCACATCGGAGTCTTCATCTTCTAGTAATGGATTGAGATAAGGAATTGCTTTGTCAGATTTAGTTAAACCTAAAAGGCTGATTTTAAATAATAGAGGAATTTGTAACTGAGCTACTAAATCAACTGTCTGTTGTTGCAACTCTGGCTTAACTGCTCCTGCTAACTTTGCGCCTAACTGCCAATCTACCTTTAGGGCTAATCCCACCACTTGCACCGCCTGCGCCCCGTTATCTACCAATTCCAGCATTAATTTCAAGGGTTCAGTCCATTTTAAATAATTCAAATACTCACGCTGGAGACAGTCATCACTCAGGCTTGGTAACTGTGTAAGCAAACATTCGGCGGTGTAATATTCCTGAATTAGTTGGTGGCGAAATTCAATTTGGTCATTTGCCCCAAGTTGAATTAAGTGATGGTTGAGTAAATCTTTCAGCCATGCTAATGCTCTGTCACGGGGTCTATCAAATTTCTCAGCTAGCAAAAACTGGGTTAAAACATCCTCGGCTTTTGACTTGGGTATGGCAACATTCAATTCTGTCAGCTTATCTCCTGTGGTCATGTAGAACGCCAAATGTTTTAATAACGAGAACCACCACCGCCGAGACTCATCTGTAACTGGGATATCTTGACGGAATTGACGCTCATAGCTTTGGGTAAACTGGCGAAACACCAAACCCAAGTTCGGCGGGATGTCTCCTGTTCTTTTAAATAATGAACACAGCATTAACAGCAGCAACGGTGTTTCCCCCAACTCCCGCAACCTGTCGCCTAAGTTCTGCAACATCTGCTCACCCTGTTGCGGTAGATAGGCGCGGACAAATTGCTGCATTTGTTCTGCTGTCAGGGGTTGCATTTCCAACTTCTTAGTAATGCCCAAATCACCCCCCAAGCCTAAATCCCGCGTAGTGAATATCATCGGCGTGGTTTTTTGGTAGTCTTGCCGGAATTTAGATAAATCTTGCCGCGCTGCTTCTGAGGGTAATTCGTTAATACCATCCACCAGCAGCAAAAATTCCCCGTCAAACAGCAGTTTTTCTATGGTTGCAGTCTCCAACAGTAGGCGATGGCGCATCAAGAAATCCCGAATCAAGTCTAGGACTGAGGTTTGGTAATAGCGCAACTCTACTAGGATGGGGATTTGACCTAACCCCCCAACCCCCTTCCCTGCATTCGCGCAGCGTGCCGAAGGCAGGGAAGGGGGAGAATTAACTCCTCTGTCCACTTTGGGGAGGGAAGGGGGAGAATTAGCTCCCCTCTCCGCTTCGGGGAGGGGTTGGGGGAGGGGTTTCTCCGCTTCCTCCAGCAACAAACGCGCCAACGCTGTCGATTTCCCCGAACCAGGCCGCCCTACTAGCAAAACGTGTTCTTGAGCATACTTCCGCAACCCTGCCAGCACGTCTAAACGCTCAACTTGCTGGCTTGCGCTTTTTTCTTCCTTGCCAGATTGCACCGTCTGCACCATAAAATCTAACAGTAGCGGTGAGTGCTTCTGCTCAACTCGCTGCTGTCCCACTACATCCGTCAACGTGTAAGCATTCCACCATTGGGCATAATCATTGCAGAGTGATTGTAGGTAGTCATTCCAGTTGATCATGGTGTGCGGAATTGTGGGATGCTGATTTTGGGCAAAGGGCAAGGGTGAAATATTTTTGACTTCACCTCTAGTAGTCCATCAAATTTGAGTTGAGGGATAAGCAAGTTTGTAGTAAGGACTTTAGTCCTTAGAAAAATCAGGACTAAAGTCCTTACTACGAACCGTCAAAACTAACTTGATAGACCACTAGTAATAATATGTGAGGGATATGGTTTAATTTACTGAGTCAAATTATAACTGCTTTATCGGGTTCTAGATTCTCGTGAACGAGTATCAGAACTCCGTCGCCGAGTATTTTTACCTCGTGAATGAGTATCAGAACTCCGTCGCCGAGTATTTTTACCTCGTGAATGAGTATCAGAACTCCGTCGCCGAGTATTTTTACCTCGTGAACGAGTATCAGAACTCCGTCGCCGAGTATTTTTACCTCGTGAACGAGTATCAGAACTCCGTCGCCGGGTATTCACTAAACCCTCGGTAAATGTTGGGTTTCCTTGCGTCAAACGCCACTCGCCCCAAGCCTGGCTACGGTGTATATACAAGTCTGATAACCTTATTCCAAATCGTTTTGATCCCCCCTAACCCCCCTTAAAAATGGGGGAACTAGAATCAAAGTCCCCCTTTTTAAGGGGGATTTAGGGGGATCAAACCACATTTTGCACCCAGCACAAAGATGTGTTTACACCTTAGCCCAAGCTAGGAGACCCGTCCAAGGCGGTGACTTCCCAACCTACCCCTTAATTACGAATTACAAATTACGAATTACGAATTACGAATTACGAATTATATTAATTTCATCTCAGTGAACTCTACCAACACCAATGTCTAACCCATTACAAACTGAACCCCAGCCCCAACCTCTCAGTAATTTTGAATTAGACTTGCTCAAAGAAGAATACTTTTTTCTGCAAAACACCATCGAAGACTATAACAAGCAGATTTGGGTAATCAAAGCATTGGGAATTACTGGGACTGGGGGTGTTTTAGCATTGATGTTACAGCAAAAACCGAATGCCAACATGGTGAGCGTTAGCGATGCCTTCAGGCTTATCGCTATTATTGGTTGTACTATTCCCCTATTTTTCTGGATTCTGGAAAGTCAATGGAAACACTTTCAGCGCGGTTTCTATCCCCGTGTAGCTGAAATTGAATTTATCCTGACTCAAAAATATGGTTTCAACTCTCCCGGTATCTACAACAGTTGGAGTCATTCTTTGAAACGCCTCCCCCAGCCTAAACGTCAGGGTTATCTGTGGGATGGTTTGCTCAATCGCACTGTGTTTGTTAGCTACGTTTTAGAAATTGCTTTTCTGTTACTGATGGCTGTTTTAGCCCCTATAATCTGGAAATAAAAAATACCCCGGTATAAATACCAAGGGTAAATTAATAGTTCAGTTTCACTGAATATTTAGTTAGCCAGCGTTTGCTAAGAGTAACTCTCGCTTTTCTGATGGGCGTACTTGTACTTGACCATCATCATTGACATCAACAATAACTGTGCAACCGTCAGTTACTTCACCAGAAAGAATTGCTTCCGCTAGGGAGTCTTCTAGGAGGCGCATAATTGCCCGACGTAAGGGTCTAGCACCGTAGCTGGGGTCATAACCTTGGGTGACTACTAGGTCTTTAAACTGTTCGGTCACTTCTAAGATGATGCCTTTTTCAGTCAGGCGGCTAGCCACATCACGCAGCATGATGTCAGCAATTTGCTTGACTTCATCCTTAGCCAGTTGAGTGAAGACGATAATCTCATCCAAACGGTTGAGGAATTCAGGACGGAAGTAATTTTTCAGTTCTTCGTTAACCAAGTTACGAATGCGATTGTAACTAGCGTCTGGCTGGTTATCAAATTCAAAGCCTAAACCACCGCCACCTTTTTCAATTACCTTAGAACCAATGTTAGAAGTCAAGATAATTAAGGTGTTCTTGAAGTCTACCTTGCGACCTTTGGCATCGGTGAGGTGTCCGTCATCCAAGATTTGCAGCAGCATATTGAAAACATCCGGGTGTGCTTTTTCGATTTCGTCGAACAGCAACACGGTGTAAGGTCTGCGGCGCACGGCTTCGGTGAGTTGTCCCCCTTCGTCGTAACCGACGTAACCAGGAGGTGAGCCGATAAGTTTGGAGACGGTATGACCTTCCATGTATTCGGACATATCCAGCCGAATCATTGCATCTTCAGCACCGAAGAAGTAAGCCGCTAAGGACTTGGCTAATTCGGTCTTACCAACGCCGGTAGGGCCGGAGAAGATAAAGCTAGCAATAGGGCGGTTGGGGTTCTTTAAGCCAACTCTAGCGCGACGGATGGCGCGAGAAACAGCCGTTACCGCTTGCTCTTGACCGATGAGCCGCTTATGGAGGGTGTCTTCTAGGTGCAGCAGTAACTCTGACTCGGATTCTGTCAGCTTGTTAACTGGTACGCCAGTCCAAGAAGCCACGATTTGCGCGATGTCTTCTTCGTCTACAACGATGGGATGAGTAGCTTTTTCTGTGGAAGCGGCTTGTAGTTCTGCTTCTAAGGCAATTTCCTGGTCGCGCAGTTCTCCGGCTTGATTAAAGTTTTGCAGTCTAACAGCTACGTTTTTAGATTTAGAAACTTCAAGGAGTTTGCGCTTCAGTTCTTTATCATTGGAAATCTTCGAGTTCCGCAGGCGCACACGAGAGCCAGCTTCATCAATCAAGTCTATGGCTTTATCTGGCAAAAAGCGATCGCTAATATAGCGGTCTGATAACTCGGCGGCTGCAACAATTGCTGCATCGGAAATCTGAACTCTATGATGCTGTTCGTAGACTGAGCGCAAACCATAGAGAATTTCAATGGTTTCTTCTATGGAAGGTTCACCGACTAAAATCGGTTGGAAACGCCGCTCTAAGGCTGCATCCCGTTCAATATGTTGACGATATTCATCTAAGGTGGTTGCACCAATACATTGGAGTTCACCCCGCGCCAAGGCTGGTTTAAGGATGTTAGCCGCATCTAAGCCGCCTTCTGTCCCGCCAGCACCGACTAAGGTATGAATTTCATCAATTACTAAGATGACATTTCCCGCCGTGCGGACTTCATCAATTACTTTCTTGATGCGTTCTTCAAAGTCTCCCCGAAAGCGCGTTCCAGCCACTAATAAACCCATATCCAGGCTGATAACTTGCTTACCTTCCAAAACTTCGGGGACATCTTGGTTAATAATACGCTGTGCCAATCCTTCTGCGATCGCTGTTTTACCGACCCCTGGTTCACCAATTAACACGGGGTTGTTCTTAGTGCGACGACCAAGAATTTGAATCGCTCGCTCAATTTCTTTCTGGCGACCAACTACAGGGTCAAGCTTACCTTCTTGGGCTAATTTGGTGAGGTTTCTGCCAAATTCTTCTGTGGTGAGGGTTTGGTTGCGTCTGTTACTAGCACCGCCGACAACCACGGTAGGATCTTCACCTAAACGCCGAATCACAGCAGAGCGGACATTTCTCAGGTCAACACCCAGATTTTGCAATACTTTGGCGGCGACACCTTCACCCGCTTCGGTTAATCCCAAAAGTAAGTGTTCTGTGTTGATGTAATTATGTCCGAGACCGTGAGCTTCTCTAAATGATTGCTCAAATAGACTTTTGACTTTAGGAGTAAAGGGAATCTCTGGTGGTACGAACCCAGAACCCCTACCAATAATTTTTTCGACTTCCCGACGTGCGTCTTTGAGAGTCACACCCAACTCAGTCAGCACTTTGGCAGCAACCCCAGTTCCTTCTCCCATCAAACCCAGGAGAATTTGTTCAGTTCCTACGAAGTTGTGTCCCAGGCGACGAGCTTCCTCCTGAGCGAGCATGATTACTTTGATGGCTTCGGAAGTGAAGTGTTCAAACATAGCGGGTTATTGCTCCCTTGCTGCTTGGACTTTGGGTGATCTAAAAAAATTCACCCTTATCTAAACTTTTTTGTATTTTCTTAAAGATAATGTATCTTTATCTATGATCCGGTGGCAGTGGTGAGAGCCGTATGGACTCAGGTGTGGTAGCCGTCATCTTTAATTATCGTTGCTCTTGGTAGATTTTAGCTCTAGACTCGGAATGAATTAACAATCTAACCAAAGTATAAAGTATGACAGAACAGCACGGAAGTAAAGACCAACAACACCCACTTTACAACCGCGATCGCTCTCTTATTAATATTCTACTCACTCAAACAGCCACAGACTACAATTTAGCAGAATTAGCCAGACTCAAAATTCGCTATCAAGGCTTCCCAGGCGCGAGGGACATACAAAGCGACCTAGATAAAGTTTTACAACAGTGGGGTTTAACAGAAGCCGAATTATTCGAGAAAACCCGCCAGTTGCACGATATGGGCGGAATTTATAAAAGTCGCGGCAAACGAGAAGAGCAGGATTGGAATTAGTCAACCCCTGCGGGGAATTCAAAATTCAAAATTCAAAATTCAAAATTGAATAACTTCTGCCCCTCTGCTTCCCCTGCTCCCCCTACTCCTCTGTCACCTATCACCTATCACCTGTCCCCCTTCCATACTCTCTCAGTTGCTGCAATAGTTTCTGTTGAGATGATTTATCGGGTGTAGGGGGGTTAACTGTACTTTCAACTGGCACAGATGAGGAATTAGGGATAATTGGTTTTTCCTGTTTTTTGGGGGTCAAAGCCAACTCTGATTTACTGGCTACTGCTTTCATTGACTCTAGAGTTGTAGCTACTTTGACTTGCTCTTGCATTTGGTCTGTGGAAGAAACTAGGGTACTCAGACCATTGACTAACTGCCGTAAATTATTCCGAAAAGCAGGGTCTCCAGTCAATTCATCCAAATCAGAGGTAATTTTTTGGGTATTTTCAAAAGTCACCCTGGCGGAATCTAAGGTTTGTTGCAGTAGTACAGCATTTTTAGGATCATTTAAAGCTTGAGTTGCATCCTTTAAATTAGCTGAAGCTTGCGCCGCGTTGGCTGAAAGGGTTTCTAAATTTTTGATTAACTCTCCATCGGATAACCGACTAATGGCGGGGGAAAGACTGGTGACTGTTGCGCGTAGTTGGTTACTAGTTTCCGACAGATTATTTAAAGTCCCAACCAATGTAGAACGATTTGTGGTGACAAGGTTATCTAATTGCACCAGTAACTTATTAGCTTGAGTTGCAGTTGTGCTAAATTGCCCTGCGGTGACACCAAGTTGATCTACAGTCTTAGTAGTGGAAGCAGTCAGTGCATTTGTCGCTCTTTGTACGGAATTGGCCGTAGAAGCAAATGTACCTATCTGTCCTTGAAAGCTTTTGCTCAAACTCCTAGCATCTCGGCTGAGTGCTGCTACGCCTGTAGCTGCTTCTGCTGATGTTTCTAAAAGTTTATTCACCCGTTGATAAAACTCAGGATTGTTATAAACAGTCGCCAACTCCGTGCTACTACGGATTAATTCATCTAAACTAATACCAATTTTCCCCTTCAGCCGAGAACCATTACAAACAATTAGGCTGTTATCACAATTTTTATCTAGAGGTCTAGCAATTTTTTCGCCCGTGGCTAATGAAGCTTTTGGGGTGATATCGATAATACTTTCACTAATTAAGCCACTTTGATTAGCTTCAACTAACACATTACGAGGAATAATTAGGTCTGGTTGGGAGATTTCAATTTCTACTTCTACAGCATTTGGCTTGGGTTCAATGCGAGAAATATTCCCAACTTTCACACCCCGATAACGTACAGATGCGCCTTTTTGCATACCACCAGCATTGGCAAATTCTACAACAGCTTTGTAAGAACTGCGAGATGCGGTGACTCTATTCAGCCATAAGATAATGACTAAAAATGCTCCTAATCCCAGTAAGAGTAATAAACCAACTGAGCCTTCCCTTAATGTTCGTCGAGATGCAAAACGAGTGGTGATAAAATCGCGCATATTGTCCTTTGACCAACTAACCAACAACCTGAATTGGCCCCCGTACACTACCACTCATAAATTGTGTAATTAATGGATGGTCTGTGCCGTTTAGCTCACTAACTTGACCTTGCCACTGCACTTTACCTTGATACAGGAACACTAGTCTATCAGCAGTGCGTCGGATTGTACTATCTTGGTGGGTAACGATCGCATAGGTACTACAAACACCTTGGGTAATTTGCAAGTCACGAATTAAATCTTCTATCACTGTGGAAGCAATGGGGTCAAGTCCGGCTGTCGGTTCATCGTACAGTAAAACTTCTGCACCTTCTTCCGGGTTGTCGGGGTTAGACATAATTGCACGGGCAAAACTTACCCGTTTTCGCATCCCGCCAGACAGTTCCGAGGGGTAGAGGTGACTAATTCCCGGTAAACCTACCATTTCTAGTTTTTCTTTGACCAAATCTCGAATACGCGATCGCGGCAAGTCAGAATTTTGATAAAGTAAAAAACCCACATTCTCTTCCACAGTCAACGAGTCAAATAATGCCGCCTGCTGAAATACCATACCAATACCAACCGGGTCTTTAGCATCCTCAATCAACCCATCTCTTTTTACTCCTTGCACATAAACTTCCCCTTCATCAGGAGTAATCAAACCAGCCATGACGCGTAAAATTGTTGATTTACCAGTTCCCGAAGGGCCAATAATCCCTAAAGCTTCTCCCCGATAAATCGTCAAGTCTACATTATCTAAAACCCGATTGTTCCCAAAGGATTTAGAAATGCCTTTTAGTTCAATTAGTGGTTGAGTCATTAGTAATTGGTCATTCAGCATATTTGATTTCATTTTTTAACGCGGAGGGGCGAGGAGGTTTCATTAAAGCTATTTGTGTTGTATTTTGAAACAATGCTTCCTCCCACTACCCACTCATGACTCCCCTGTCACCTGTCACCTCTCCCCTGTCCCCTATTGATGTCATCATCATTGGTAGCGGTATCGGTGGTTTATGCGCTGCGGGTATGTTGGCGCGTTATGGTAAGCGAGTAATTGTGTGTGAAAGTCATACAATTGCTGGCGGTGCAGCCCATAGTTTTAGACGACGCGGGTTTGAATTTGATTCTGGCCCCTCCTTTTATTGCGGTTTAACTGACAGCCAAAGTTTAAATCCTATTAAACAGGTGCTTGATACTTTAGGTGAATCCATCCAAGTTATACCCTATGATCCTTTAGGACACTATCATTTCCCTGAAGTCAGTTTTGCAGTGTATAGCAATGCTGCACAATATCGTCAGGAAATACACAAAATTACACCCCAAGGTGCAAAGGAACTCGAACAATTTGAACAACGCCTGTTAGGACTATACGAGGCAATGAAAGGTATTCCCACCATAGCACTGAGGTCAGATTGGCAGGTGATTTTGGTATTGTTGCAACGTTATTTGCCATCTTTGGTGAAAATGCTACCTTACTTGTCTCTAGTGCAGTCTTCCGTAGGCGATGTCATGGATGCTACAGTTAAAGACCCTTGGGTGCGGCGACTGATTGATTTAGAGTGTTTCTTACTTTCTGGGTTAAAAGCACACGGCACAATTTCCCCCGAAGTAGCATTTATGTTAGGTGAACGTTCCCGTGCTGGGGTTGAGTATCCTGTCGGGGGAAGTGCAGCCATTGTCAATGCTTTGGTGCGGGGGTTGGAACGCTGGGGTGGTGAGTTGCGTTTAGGATGTCACGTTGAGCAAATTCTGGTAGAGTCTGGCAAAGTTGCAGGTGTGCGGTTGCGAAATGGTGAAGTGTTGTCAGCATCAATTGTCATTTCTAACGCTACACTTTGGGATACTTACAATAATTTACTCCGCCCTGAAGATTTACCTGTGGCTTACCGTCAAAGTGCTTTAGCAACGCCAGCAGTTGATAGTTTCATGCACTTGCACTTAGGTATCCGTGCCGATGGGTTAGATAATTTGACAGGACATCATGTAGTAGTCCATGATTCCATCCAAGATATCAGTACACCGGGTAATACTTGCATGATTTCTATTCCTAGTGTGTGGGATAAAAATTTAGCCCCAGAGGGACATCATGGAGTTCATGCTTACACTCTCGAACCCTACGCCGGATGGGAACGCAATGATGGGTATGAGGTGAAGAAACAAGAGAAGGCGCAATCTTTATACCGTGCCTTAGAGCGTATTATCCCTGATATTCGAGAGCGTGTAGTATTAGAACTCATTGGTACGCCGTTAACTCATGCTCATTATTTACGAAGATATCAGGGAACTTATGGCCCGGCGATCGCAGCAGGTAAGGGGATGTTTCCTAGTACACACACGCCAATACAGGGTTTATATCGTGTGGGTGATAGCACTCTACCAGGAATTGGTGTGCCGGCGGTCGCTGCTTCAGGGATTTTATGTGCGAATAGTTTGGTGAATGTGGGGCAAATAGCAGAGTGATTGTGATTAGTAATTAACGCCGGGTAGTGGTAGATATGTAGTGAAAATAAATTTAGACACTACAACAAGAATTATAATTAGGACTTACGCACAAATTACGGAATAACGTATCGCTAAAGCGAAAGCTCCGCTAACGCGTAGCGTGCGCGTAGCGCATACCACAGAGACGCAGAGAACACAGAGAAATAAGGGTTTGAGAGAGTTTTTGCGTAAGGGCAAGTAGGTGTTTTGGCTGACATTGAGGCTGCAATATTCTAATTTCAAAACACTTGTACTTTATTACTTTTAACATTTTATGGCTAAACGATATATTTAGCAAATTTATCTTTGAGAGACAATTCAATCAGTCAGTTAAATACAATTTAAAATTCCAATAGCTAAAAATGAATAATTTGAGTTAGAAATTATCAGGTTTCACTACATATTTACCACTACCAAAATATTTTGCCTATGATATCGTAACCCAGTGGAAAAAACTGGGGTTTTCACTAACTAGCAGGAAAGAAACTAGGAATATCCAGGAATTTAAACTGGATTAATGCCAAAATCAAAAATGTATAGGCAGTGGAAGAAACTAAGCCTGTCAATAGTTCTTTTTTAAAGTTGCGCTCTTGATTTTGTTTTTGGAACATATCGATTGCACCAGCTTGCATTAACAGAATACCAATAATGTTAGATAGCCAGTAACCAATGATAACGCAAGGCATAAGTAATTCAGGTGCAAACAGACTACAAATATAGCCGAAAAAATAAGCAATTGGTAAATTGAATACCAAATCATTCCACCAGCATAGCGGTGATAATAAGTATCCAATCACTAAGAAAAATCCGCCTCTGAGTTTCTGTAATAATGTTTTAGGCAAATTTTCTGGGGTTTGTGATAACAACTCTTGACCACCGTTTTTAATCTCATTCATATTTACACAGTAATTTAATAGACCTATCTTTAAAACAAATTTTATAAGAAAATAAACAGAGGAGATAAAAAAGCGAGTATTAATAATGACAAGCCCCTTAAAAAGAATAGAATCATACCCAGAGGAATCAAAGCGATTAATTGGGATTAAATATGAAGATTTTATTACATTAGTAGCATTAGCAGAAAAAAGGCATAAAGAAAAACAAGCAGAAATTGAAAAAAGAAAAGTTAGGTTAATAGCATCTGGAGGAGGACGTAAAGCAGAAATGACACCAAAATAAGGGGTATGTTTATGTTTAGTATACCTCAGACAGAAGCCAACATTTGAAATTTTGGGATTATTGTTTGATGTGTCGATAACAAAAGCAAATAATACATTTAATTATTGGGTAGAAATTCTTAGAGAAATTTTACCTGCATCTCAGGTAGAAGAAGTAAAAAATGATGAGAAAAGATATCAATACCTATGTGAAAAATTATGTGAATATGAATTAATAGTAGATAGTGCAGAGCAAGCTATAGAAAGACCTGGAGACTATGAAGAGCAGAAAAAATATTATTCAGGTAAGAAGAAAATGCACACCATAAAAAATCAATTTATAGTATTACCAGAAGGTCGAGATATAGTTGATATTTGTATTGGAGAATTTGGCAAGACAAGCGATATTACATTATTGAGAAATCATCGCCAAACTCTGGATGCAGGGTTAGCGCGTCTCAAACCCTATTGACAAAAGGACTCGCCTGATAAGCAATCAAGTTGGAAACAAAGTGGGACTATCCGGGCTAGGGTAAGATTTAATCCATCTAGTCCC
>NZ_JACJRG010000015.1 GCF_014697125.1 Anabaena minutissima FACHB-250
ATCTATTTTTCCCCAAATAGTCGTGTCTCTTCTTTTACTTAAGATTGAACGCCTCGCTACCCTTACACGTAGTTGTGGTTTTGACATCTCTATTTCCAGGTGCAAGAAGTGAGTCAAGAAAAAGGTCGCACTCCTACTTTAGAAGACCTAGCAATTGAGTTAGAAATGACACCGACTCAAGTACGGGAAGTTTTGTTGAGAGTACCTCGTTCTGTTTCTTTAGAAACTAAAGTCGGTAAAGATAAAGATACCGAGTTAGGCGAATTATTAGAGACCGACGGTGTTACCCCTGAAGAAATGCTAATGCGAGAATCTTTACAAAGAGACTTGCAAAATTTGTTAGCAGATTTAACCACCCGAGAACGGGATGTGATTCTGATGCGGTTTGGTTTGGCTGATGGTCATCCCTACTCATTAGCAGAAATTGGCCGCGCTCTTGATTTATCACGGGAACGAGTTCGCCAAATTGAATCAAAGGCTTTACAGAAGCTTCGCCAACCCAAGCGTCGCAACCTCATCCGCGACTATTTAGAGTCGTTGAGCTAGTTGAAATAGTCAATAGTCAACAGTCAATAGTTAATGGTTAATAGTAAACAAAATCTCAACTATAGATTGTTGACTCTGGACTATTTATTTGCTTACCAATTGTTTGATCACTACTACTCCAGACATCTATTCTTTATAAGAAATTTTGGCAATTAGTGATAGCATTATCTTATGAGCCATTTTGGCAGACATTATCAAAGTAGAGATCGTAAATTATTAGATCCATCTTTCTAAGCTCATTAATTATTTTTAAAATTTAATAAATATTCGCAATAAGCAACAGTTGTTGCCAATGAGTCCAAATATTTGCTATATTCTCAATTAATAAGCTTTGTTGAGAAAAATTAGTATGACTGTCTACACAAATACTTCACTCAAGGCTGAATTAAACGAACGTGGTTGGCGTTTAACTCCCCAAAGAGAAACTATATTACACATTTTTCAAGAACTGCCTCAAGGCGAACATCTGAGTGCTGAGGATTTATATCACCGCTTAGAAGGTGAAGGTGAAGGAATTAGCCTTTCAACTATCTACCGGACTTTGAAATTGATGGCGCGGATGGGGATATTAAGGGAACTTGAACTCGGAGAAGGGCATAAGCACTACGAAATCAACCAACCTTATCCCCATCACCATCATCACTTGATTTGTGTGCGTTGCAACTCAACCATTGAGTTCAAAAATGACTCGATTTTAAAAATTGGGGCTAAAACTGCTCAAAAAGAAGGTTTCCATCTACTTGACTGTCAAATGACAATCCATGCAGTATGTCCTAAATGCCAACGGGCGTTGATGCCACTTTAACCCCAACACTGCTTATGCGGAAGTCAAAAGTCAAAAATCAAAAGTCAAAAAGCTTATAGAATAGGCTTTTCACTTATTTAGATTGGTTGCTGCTATTAGGAGGTAAATTACCTGTTACTGACTTACACTGAGCAAATACTGAAGCGGGGGCTAAAAGCTTCCGCTTCTAATATCAGTCAAGCTGATACCGTAAAATTCCTGTGCTTGCTTGATGGCTTTTTTGGTATCTTCTGCCATTAAGCCATTTAATTGCCCTTTATAAAATCCTCTTGCTTGCAGTCGTCTTTGGATCTCTAAAACATTAAAATCGCTTTTGGGTGTTTTACTAACTAAGCTATATAATTTAGCCCTAGTAGTAGGCCCAGCAATTCCACTGACGGCTAAATAATTACCGGCTTGAAATCTTTTGACTGCATCTGCTGTGTAAGAACCAAAATAGCCGTTGGGTTGTCCTTGTAAATACCCGGCTTGGATTAATTGTTCTTGTAGCACTCGCACTGCTTCGCCTCGATTGCCTAGACGGAGTTGATCTTTATTAGCTGCTTGCTGAGGCTGAGAAGTTCTTCCACCTATACCCAATGGGGGTAATTTTGCCATTGTTGCAGGGCCAACAATGCCGTCACTATCCAATTTATAAGCAGTTTGAAACCTTTTTACAGATTCTTCAGTGATCGGCCCAAAGATTCCGGTGGCGTTACCGTAATAAAATCCTGCCACTCGCAAGCGTTCTTGCAAAACTCTCACCTGTTCACCTTCATCGCCTTTAGCTAGATAGTCAGGGCTTTGACGCTTCTTGTCAACTGAATTAGCCGCTACCGTTTGTCTGGGTTGTTTGCTGGTAGTAGCGTTGGTACGCGTTTGTGTATTAGCAGTGCTAGTTTGTCTGGGCTGTGTATTAGTCGTGCTAGTTTGTTTCGGTTTTGTACTAGTAGTAGCGTTCGTGCTAGTTTGTCTCAGTGTTGTTTGATTACTGACAAGAGTAGCTGTTGGCGGTTGGCTAATTACAGTAGCTCCACGCCAACTATCTAATTTTTCTAAGGTGCTAGCCCCGACAATACCATCTACAGGTAACCCAGCAGCTGCTTGAAAACGCCGCACAGCGTCTTCTGTGGGGAAATCATAGACTTGAGTAATGGGTGCTTGATAAAAACCTGCATTTTGCAGTTTTTGTTGGAGATTTCTGACAGAGGGGCCTTGATCTCCTCTTTCTAATGCCCAGACGCTACTAACGCTACCGAGAACTGATAGTGTGAGAGCAAGGGGTAGCATATACTTCCAAGCCTTACTAGACAGACGTTTCCAGTCTGGTAGGGTAGCTTGATCTAATAACGGGTCAAAAGAAACTAACTCATTGGCTTCGCTACCTTCGTAGGCGAAAGCTAGATGTAAATACGCGATGTTGTCCATATTTCCTACACCACTTACTTTTCTTCAATAGCTGCTTCAGCTTGATGTACTAAGTTGCGTAAAGTATCTAATGTTTGTATATTTACATCCTGCCATAAACCGCGCTTGTGTGCTTCTAATAATTTTTCCGCAATATCACGTAGAGCATGGGGATTTTTCTCTTGAATAAAGTCACAAACCACTGAATCAAGCAAATAAGCTTGCATTACGCCCTGATACATATAGTTTTCCACACATCTGGCCGTAGCATCATAGGCAAATAAAAAATCTACGGTTGCTGACATTTCAAATGCACCTTTATAGCCGTGGCGCATCACACCCTCAATCCATTTAGGATTCACGACACGAGAACGATACACCCGTGCAATTTCTGATTTGAGTTGGCGAACGCGTGGTTGAGATGGGATGGAATTATCACCAAAATAAGTTTCAGGATTTTTACCTTGGATAGACCGCACCGCCGCCGTTAAACCACCCTGAAATTGATAGTAATCATCAGAATCGAGCAAATCATGTTCGCGGTTGTCTTGGTTTTGCAGGACGATTTGCATTTGGGCTAATCGCTGGGTGAAGGCTTCGGGATTGGGGAGTGGGGAGTGCTGAGTGCTGAGTGCTGAGTGCTGAGAAATTCTACCTTGCTCCCTGCTCCCTCCTTTTCTGTCACCTGTCACCTGTAACCTGTCACCTGAAGAATAGGCGTAACAACTCCAGTTAATATAGGCTTGGGCTAAATCTTGGTCATCTTGCCAGTTTTGTGATTCCATTAAGCCTTGGAGTCCCGCACCGTAAGCACCTGGTTTTGAGCCAAAGATACGATAAAGCGATCGCGCTAAGGCCGTTTCTGAAGTTAAACCTTGTTGCAACCAAAAATCAGTATCTTGCCTAACTTGCGCTGCTATTGGGTTTTGGTCTGGTGGTTCATCTAGGGCGGCGACTGCGTTGACGGCTTGCTCAAATAAATCCATCAAATTAGGAAAAGCATCACGGAAAAATCCTGAAATGCGTAAGGTGACATCTACACGGGGTCTTGCCAAAATGCTCAACGGCAAAATTTCTAAATCGATGACGCGCCGCGCTGCGCCATCCCAAACGGGTCTTACACCCAGTAACGCTAACGCCTCAGCAATGTCGTCTCCACCTGTCCGCATTGTCGCCGTTCCCCAGACAGATAAGCCTAGGGTCTTGGGATACTCGCCATGTTCTTGGGTGTAGCATTCAATCAAGTTTTCGGCTGCTTTTCTACCCACATCCCAAGCGGTTTCTGTAGGAATGGCGCGAATATCTACTGAGTAAAAATTCCTCCCTGTGGGTAAAACTTCTGGTCTTCCCCGTGTGGGTGCGCCTGATGGTGCGCTGGGGATATATTTTCCATCTAGTCCCCGCAGCAGATGGGTGATTTCCATCTGGGTTTGTTGTAATGCGGGGAGGAGTTTGGCGTTAATCCAGTCGAGGAAATTAGGGACTGGGGGAATTAATTGTGAATTTGTAATGAGTTGTTCTACTAGTGAGGCGGCGTGTTCTTCTAGGGTGGTGACAGCATCGCCTGCTGTGTGGCAGGGATTTTGAGTTTTTTGGGCTAAAATTTGTTTGTCGCTTAGTGATAATTCACTGCTGAAATCGGCTGTGAGGGGGTCGAGGTCTAAACCCCAATCATCGGCTAAGGCTCTGGTAATCCCTGGAGAATAGCGGTTGGGAATACGAGCGATCGCCACAATTAAATCTCGTAATTGTCTACCTTGGGGACATTGCCCAAAAATGTGCAAACCATCCCGAATTTGTGCTTCTTTTAATTCGCATAGATAGCCATCTAAGGAATTTAAAATTAAAGACTCAAAATTCAAAATTTCTTGCTCATCTTGAATGCCTAAGTCTTTGTAAAGATTTTCTTGGATGACTAGTTCTCGGATGCGATCGCGCAAGGCTGGTAAGCGGGAAGGATCTAAACTTTCCGCCTCATAATACTCATCAATTAAATTTTCCAGCTTTTGGAAAGCCCCATAGAGTTCTGCACGGGTCATCGGTGGCGTAAGATGATCTATGATCACCGCTTGGGCGCGACGCTTGGCTTGTGAACCTTCACCGGGGTCATTGACAATAAATGGGTATAAGTGCGGCATTGCACCAAAGGCTACTTCGGGATAGCAAGTGCTAGATAACGCTAAACTCTTACCGGGAAGCCATTCCAAATTTCCATGTTTCCCTACATGGACGATCGCATCAGATCCAAAACATTCCCGCACCCAATAATAAAAAGCTAAATAGTTATGGGTTGGCTCTAAATCCGGTGCATGATAATTCAAACTAGGGTCAAGGTCATAACCCCGTGATGGCTGAATACCTACAAATACGTTACCTAGTTGAATACCGGGAATTGGGAATTGGGAATTGCTTTCTTGTCCCCCCAGTCCCCAACGTTCCCCAATACCCTGCTGTATTGCTTCTGGTAAAGAGGTAAAATATTCTTGATATTCAGCAGTTGATAAACTTTGCTGTACTGGTCGCCAGTCTCTACCTTCTGGATCATTGGTGACACCAGCCGTTAAACGTGCGATTAATTCATCGCTATTAGTGGGGCAATTTTCTACTAAATACCCTTCTGCTTGTAATGCTTTGAGGATTTCTATACAACTAGCTGGGGTATCTAGTCCCACACCGTTGGCTAAACGTCCATCGCGGTTGGGGTAATTAGCTAATATCAGGGCTATTTTGCGCTCCTGGGGTGGTTTGGCGCGTAGTTTAACCCAATTCGCTGCCAGTTCAGCAACAAACTCAATGCGATCGCTCACTGGTTCATAAACTACCACATCTGTTTCTAAGTCAGGATGATGTGTTTGTACCGCCTTAAAGGACACAGCACGACTAATAATTCTGCCATCCACTTCTGGTAGAGCAACATTCATCGCAATGTCACGGGGAGAAAGTCCTTGTGATAGTTCTTCCCACTGCTCTAAAAATCCGCCACTGAGGATAACTTGCAATACAGGCACATCTAATTTTTCCCACAGTTCAGTCTGGGGTGTTTCTGTATCTAATCGTGCCAAGGAAAAGCTAGTGGTATTGAGTAATACTGCAACTTGCTCCGAGTTCTGACCTTGAAAAAACTCCATTAACTCTCTTTGCACATCAGGGTCACGCAAAGAAGAAACAAACACCGGCAAAGGTTGTAAGTTTCTTTGCGCCAAAGCCGCACACAACGCATCAATAACTTTAGTATTTCCTGCCAAATAGTGGGCGCGGTAAAACAATATACCAACTTTGGGAATTGAACATGGCGCATTGGGGTAAAAACTCCCCTGTTCCCCTGCTCCCCTCTCACCTGTCACCTGTAACCTGTCACCTGTCACCTGTAACTTGTCACCTGTCACCTGTAACCTGTCCCCTACATATACCCCCACACGGGGAACTCGTTGCGGTGGTGCTGGGTTATATGCAGTTACTAGACATTTATCACTGATAAACTGGAGAGCGTTAACAAAGTTCTCTACACCACCTTCATTGAAATACTGACATATTTGGTTAACAGTAGCCACAGGCAAGGTAGACTGAGAAAACAATTCAGGATCGAGTGCATCGTCCCCTGGCATTACAATTAGGTGTATACCGTTACGTTGCACAATTTCTTGCACTATTTCTAAACCATAAGCCCAATAGGAACGTCCTCCTATCAGGCGCAAAATGATGACTTGGGCAAGTTCTAAGACTTGTTCGGCGTAAGTATCAATGCTTATTTGTTGCTGCAACAGCAATAAATTCGCCACTCTCAAGGTAGGAAATGTTGCAGGTAATTGGGGGACTGTAGCAGCCAGGGTTTGAATGTCCGTATCAGCAGCCGTAATAAATACAAAGCTAGCTGGAGTTTGTTCTAAAAAAATAACACCTTCTGACTGATTTAATCCTACCGATGTGGTACTTAAACGATGCATAATCCTGTATTACCGCTTTAAACTGTTGGTTAGAACATAATCAAACAATATTTCAGCCCAGAACCCTATCCTTCTTAGAAAACCATTGAAAATGCTTAGTTCTCCTGATTTGAGCTTTTCTCGAAATTTACCTTTAGTTGTATTTAATCAACTTGGGGAATTGTTGCAGCACATGGCTCATGCAGTAGAAACTGCTGCTTTGGTACTCACAGAAACCATTTTGTCTAGGATTCGTGTACCTGTAGAGTGGGAAAGGCAGAGATTTACATTGGTAGTTTCTGAGCGATTTAGTGCGCTGATGGTAGGTGAGCAAGAACAACAGAGTCTGTTGTGGGAAACAATTATTCCTTCAAACCAGGTAGGAGATAATTATACAGATTCATTACTTTATACTAGGTTGACATTTGATGCAGAGGCGATCGCCTCCTTTATCTGGAAATTACGAGATTTGTTTGGTTGTGATTCTGATACCTACCAACATCTGGAACATTATCGCCAAATTCCCAAACCTAATGATCCTACGCTGCAAAGTCAATTTTCTTTATTGTTATTAGAATATCTCTTGCCACAGCCAGCCGAGGAATTAGCAACATCTACAGTTGCTAGTTTGCCTGAAATTTATAGCTGTCAACCAGTAGAAGATGCTTTAAAAAAACAAATTTCCCAAGAGCGACTACTGAATCAGGTAACAACCCAAATTCGCAAAAGCCTAGATTTGTCGGTAATTATGACGACGGCAATTGCACAAGTCAGGGAGTTTTTGCAATTAGACAGATTAGTAATATATAAATTTGAGAGTTCACGAGTCAATAATCACAATTCCCTACGCTCCTCAATTTCAGACTTGCAAAAATATGGGGGTTGTATAGTTTATGAAGCTCGTGCCACAGATACGATTCCATCAATATTACATTACCAGGAAAAAAGTTGTTTTGCTAGAACTTCCCCATGTTGGGAGAAATATCGTCAAGGTTTTACTTTAGTTGTAGACGATATTGAAAAAACTTACGCTCTCGAAGAGTGTTTATTGAATTTTTTAAGACAAAGCCAAGTCAGAGCCAAGTTAGTAGCACCAATTGTGTTTGAAGATAAACTATGGGGTTTGCTAATTGCTCATCAATGTTACAGTCCCCATCAATGGACTCAGAGCGAAAAAAGTTTGTTGACTTCGATAGCTGAACAATTAGCGATCGCTATTCATCAAGCCGAATTAATGCGATCGCTCACTCAAGAGAAACAAACTCTCGAACAAAGAGTCATTGAGCGCACAATGGCCTTACGGGATGCGTTACTCGCGGCGGAAGTTGCTAGCCGCCTCAGAAATGAATTTTTAGCCACTATTAGCCATGAACTGCTCACACCTCTGACTTACGTAATTGGGATGTCATCTACATTATTACGCTGGCCTTTGGGTGAATTGAGTCAACGCCAACGGGATTATTTGCAAACAATCCACGATAGCGGCGAACATCTCTTAGAAATGATTAACGACATCCTCGATTTATCTCAAATTGAGGCTGGTAAAGCCGTATTAAATATTGCAGAATTTTCTTTAGTCAAAATTGCTGAAAACACCATAGAATCATTATTAGATAAAGCTAAAACTGAGCAAATTAGTCTAAAACTTGATCTGCAAATTGATCCGAGCCGCGATCGCTTCACTGCTGATGTAGGGCGAGTAGAACAAGTCCTCTGGAATTTATTAACCAATGCAATTAAATTTACACCTGAAGGTGGCAATGTAACTTTGCGTTTGTGGGTTGAAGATGATACTGCTATTTTTCAAATTGAAGATACAGGTATTGGGATTCCCGAAAATAAATTACCATTATTGTTTGAAAAATTTCAACAACTCGATACACCCTATCGTCGCCGTTACGAAGGTACAGGGTTAGGTTTAGCTTTGACTAAACAATTAGTAGAACTACATCGAGGTCGTATCGAAGTAGAATCTACAGTAGGAATTGGCTCAATTTTTACAGTCTGGATACCGACTCAACCCATGAGAGTGCTGAGTCATTAGTGTTTTTCTTGTCTCTCTTATCTCCTCTGCGCCTCTGACTTGTAAGTGGGGAGTAGGGAGGAGTTACTAAGTTGCAGAGTTAGGCTCGTGGGCGGGTTTCCCGACTTGTTTGCATAGCGTCTCTGTCAGGAGAGCGAACTGGCGTTGGGGAGTGTGGGAAAGACCACTTTCATACTTGGCTGTGAAACTTCCTTCATAGGGGCTGTCTTGAAAAATTCAGTTCACCTTTGGCGTTGGTTGGCGAAGCCATCGGCGGAAGCCTCTGCGTGAGGTTCTAAAAGTCAAGTGAGTTCAATAAACTACTCTATACCAAAGGATTTGTATTGACAGAAAACCTGTACAATACTTATACTACGTTAAAAAGACCGATAAAGTGTAATATGCTTTTGGTTGGTGTAAAGAACTTCCAATTTCAAAAGTGGATGTACCCAAAAAATGTCCCATCGCTGTGGGAGCAGTGGAGGTAGAGAAAAAACAATCAGAATCATCTTCTTCACTTTCAAACTTGGATAATTTAATTTTTGGAATTCCTTAAATACCTGCTAGTTAAAATTATTTCCCCCCTAGTCTGTGTTCATGATAATTAATTTTTTAGTTCCGTCGAACTCACATTAAAATGGTATATCTATATGGAATTCATAGATTTAACCCTATCTAAATATTGTTGGTATCGTCGCCTACGGGGTGGAACATGGTCGCTAGTAGAAATTCCCTTATTTGATGGTTCTCAAGTTCTTTGGGTACATAATTTACCAGAATGTGAGTGCTATATTTTGCAAACAGAAAAATACTAGCGGAGCATTATACTGCTGCAACTCAATATTTTTCAGTAATATAATCTTTGCCAGAACCATCAATACCACTGACAGCAACGAAGAAACCTCTATCTACTGAAAATTCTGATTGCTTTTGGAGGTTAGAATCAGGTAAATATTTAATATTCATCATGATTTATCACTTTTTTAGTTAATTTATAATCCTCAAAAATTACCTCATACCCATTTCCTTGTGGTGATGCACACATAATTCCGACTTGAATGTCTTGCTCGACTGGAAAATAAGCCATTCTAAATGGAACATAGCAGTCATATTCATCTAAATACGCAATATGAATAGCTTCTTGGCATCGCTCAACCCGTAGCTGAAAAATGTGAGGAGGATTTAGCAGAGGTGTGAATGACCAATCTGAATAGTTGTGAGTGACAACAGCACTGAGATTTTGTACTCCATCTACATACTCAATTCCAGTTTTGATCCAATGTTGCTCATCAGCACGAATCATAATTCCTGCTTGGTCGTATAAGTCTTTATAGTTTCCTTTTATCTTGACATCGACCACAAAATCTGTACTCACTCGGTCAAAATAGAAATGTCCACTATCACGAATAAAACCATAGTGAGTCATACGCCAAAAATCGGTTTTTGGCGCGGTTTTAACAATGATTCGTTGATCTGAATGCGACCAATTAGCAGGTTCATTAAGCCATTCCATAGTTTTGATTGCAATTTTAGATGTAAGGGAATAGAGGGAGAAACCATGTTCCTGTGTGGTTGTGGAATTTCACTGTGAGTAACTGATTTAAAAAATACCAGTTGTTCAACCTTCTTTAAGGCACTACTTGAAGTTTTGAGCAGAATAGTTTTTGTCCAATTGATTAATTACAATCGCTACTACTAATGTAGCTATTCCTAATATCTTGGGTGTGGTAATCGGATATTTAATAGCACCGAACCATCCCAACTGATCAATTACCAGTGACATAAACATCTGGCTAAAGACGACAACTAAAGTAGTTGTTGTTAAACCCAATTTAGGAACTATTAATGTACTTAAGGTTACGAAGATTGCACCTAATAAACCACCTAAAAATGCCCACCAAGGAGTAACAAAAAGTAAGTCAAGCTTGTAGGGTTGGAGAATACCAAGTGCTAGCAGCAACGTGAGGATACTAAACCCAACTACGAAATTAATTGTTGCTGCGGCTATTGGGGAGTGGAGTATTGTCTTTAATCGAGCATTGACAGCTGCGCTAATTGTTGAGAAGCCACCAGCCGAGCCAGCACCAAGCAATGCTAAGAAGATTTCCATAAGATGATACTGAAAAGTATTAGGTTGGTAGCGAAAGCAAAAAAATTGCCACAATTAACAGTCCCATCACAAGGCGACGATTAGCTGTCAGACGACGACGATTAACTCCCAACCAGCCAAAATGGTCAGTCACTAAGCCAGCGATCGCTTGTCCACAGATAATTAACCCCTGAGTCAAAGTAGTCCCCAAAATGGAGGTGAAGTAAGTACTGGAGGTAATATACCAAACTCCGAATAAACCACCCATCAAACTCCATCGGGGAGCTTTGGCTAAAGCAGACCAATCTGGATGACCAAACCAACCTGTACATAACAAACTAATCAACGCAATTGAGCCGACAAGGTAAGAAATATCTGCGGCTAGGGGTACAGAATTGAGCGATCGCGCTAATTGAGCATTGAGATTGCTTTGAATCGGCAAGATAGCACCATTCAGCAATGCCAGCAGAATATATAAGTAGCTTTGACCATTAGGGACAGACCCCTGGAGACCTAGACGTATTGGTGTCATGGCTATTGTTTTGTGCGGGGAATAGAGGATGACCAAGAAAGTATCTTTATATAAAGATACTTAAGATAAAGATAAAAGTCAAGAATCTCGATGTCAAGATAAAATAGCAATATGAACAAAGATCGAATTGACATCATTCTTGAGGAATGGCAACAGGAATTGCCGCAGTTGGACACCTCAGCAATAGGGATAACTGGGCGGATACTACGAATTGCCCGTCTTCTGGAAAAGCACCGAGAAAGTATACTGGTTGAGTATGGCTTGAACGTGTGGTCATTTGATGTGTTAGCCACACTGCGAAGACAGGGACAACCTTTTCGATTGAAACCTACTGAACTCTATAATTTGCTCATGCTGTCTTCAGGCGCAATGACAAACCGGATTGACCGCCTAGAACAAGATGGCATAGTAACGCGTGTCCGTGATGCAGAGGATCGGCGCAGCGTGATGGTGCAACTGACTCCCAAAGGAATACAGCTTGCGGATACTGTGATGCCTATTTTGTTTGAGAAAGAGAAACAGGTGTTATCTCAATTCACAGCTGATGAATTGCAACTATCCATCCCCATGCTGCGTAAGCTACTTATGTTACTTGAACAGGATGCGAAACCAGTATAAATATAAAATTTTTAGCTACAGTAGGCGATGGTCTCCGACCGACCGGAGGTCATCAGCTACGCTGGGCGGTTATACCATCGCTCCCATAAAATCTGGTTTGTTGTTAGAGGTGATAAATCACGTCTCTTTAAATAGTTGTCTTGCGTTGAAAAATAATCATCTCATTACCAACAACAGGGTTACGCGCTACTAACCTATCTTGAGAGTCGATAATTTCTAAATGAGCAAAATCTAATTCTTGAGAACGTTGTAATATCTCGGCTGCTAGTTGATTTTGCTCAGATGCTTTGAGAGTGTACCAATCATCATTGATTTTCACAGTCAGGCTACTGGTGCGGAAGTTAGCTTGAATTGATTTTATGATGCCAGAGGCGATGCGCTCGCTAATTTCTGAGACTTGATTTTCAATGGCTGCTATTAATCTTTGTTCTGGGGTTAACTCTAATATTGGTGTGGGTGTTGGTGTTGGTGTGGGAGTAGTTTCTGGTATTGGTTCTGGTTCAGGCAGTGGTGTAATTTCCTCTGGTGGCTGTGGTGTTGGTGCGGGTGATTCCGGTGGCGTAGTTATTGTTGGCGTTAGCGTTGGTGCGGGAACTTCTTCCACTGGGGGAACTGTGGCTATCTCTGTGGGTTTATTAGTGAAGACAGTTACCGTTGTCCACACTAAAATCACGGCGATGGTAGCGATGATGCCTGTCAAAGCGTCATCCGTCAACTTGATAGACAAATTAGATGGTAAAAAAGGACGAACTTGTCTAAGTAAAAATCTACTCCATTGTGATGGGAGCGATCGCCAAAATCCCGGTGTTGTGTCAGTATCTGGAGGCGGTGTTGTCTCTAGTTTATCGACAGTGGTTTCTAAAACTGCGATCGCTCCCCTGAGAAATTGAATAATTGTCCCCTTCCAAATAGGCTGGACTCTCCTTTGGCGGGGTTGATTTCTCGATTCATTTGTCGGTTCTGGTTGATTAGCTTGGGGTTCAGGGGAATTGTCGTCTGACATGGAACTTTCACCAACAGCAGAGAATCAAAGACGAATGGTGAGCATTATTGCTACGACTGCCTCTTGTGCCTTAATGTATCACTTCGTAGCGCAAAATCATGAGTAATTGATCATCATGTAATACCCTATGGTAAAGCTGTGCTTACAGAATACAATGACGAATTATCAATTATTGAATTTAGGAAACAATGAAACTAACCCGCCGACAATTCTTATCTTTAGGTAGTCTCAGCACCCTGGGGACTGGAGTTTTAAGTTGGACATTAATTCGTCAAAATGGCCAAAGTAAACTGATAGATTTAGCAACCGCCGCTACACCGACTAAAAAAGACTTACTCTTGCGGTTTGTATCCGTAGCCGATACTGGAACTGGAGCAAAAGGACAGTATGCTGTAGCTAAGGCGATGACGCTTCATCACCAGCGAAATCCTTATGATTTGGTAGTTTTGGCTGGAGACAATATTTACAACAACGGCGAAATTGAGAAAGTTCAGGCTGTTTTTGAACGTCCATATCAAGATTTACTCAAACAAGGTGTGAAATTTCAAGCTTGCTTAGGTAATCATGATATTCGCACTGATAACGGTGAGCCACAATTGAAATATCCTGGCTTTAATATGAACGGACGCAGATATTATAGTGTTCGCCGCGATCGCGTGGAATTTTTTGCTTTAGATACTAATAATAATGCCGATTGGCAAAATCAATTAATTTGGTTAGAAAAAGAATTAAGTAGTAGTAATGCTACTTGGAAAGTGGTATTTGGACATCACCCAATTTATTCATCTGGTGTCTACGGTAGTAATCAAGCATTTATTAAAACTTTCACACCAATGTTTAAAAAATATGGTGTGCAATTGTATATCAATGGTCATGAACACAGTTACGAACGTACCCGCGCTATAGATGGGACTACCTATTTAACTTGTGGTGCAGGTGCAGGTAATCGTCCTACAGGACGTTCAGAGTGGACTGAATATTCTACTAGTAATTTAAGCTTTGCTACCTATGAAGTGTATCCCAATCGCATCGAGGTTAGTGCTATTGGTACTAATCATCGAGTTTTTGATAGGGGTGTGATTAAAATCAGCTAAATGTTTAGGTTCAACACTCAAATAATCCAGGCGATCGCCTAAAACTAGCTACACCTAAGTATCATACATAATTATAGCGATCGCCTTTCTAAGTTCATGACTATAACCTTAATTTTTGTCATTATTTAAAATGAGATATTAAACTATGTATAAAAATAAAAATTATAAAAGCAAAACTGGTGAATATAGAAACACTAAGAGTAATTAAAATAGGTACATTCATCGATTGAATTATGGTGATTGCTCCAATACTGAAACCTATCGCAGCGATAAAACTGATCAAGCTGACTAGATTTTTATCCACAATCTCCCCCTATTATTCATTTACGCATTCTTATTTACTAATAAATGATTAGCCGTCTTGAATGCTGTAAAAGACATTACTTTAAATAAGCTAAAATTGTTCCCTAGTTGTGCAAAATATCTATATTTTTATAGTCGGCCAAGCTTTCAAAATATCATAAAGGTTTAATTTATGATTCCACTCATTGATACAGTTATCATACCGTTGTCAAATAATTGTACAAGTGTATGAATATTCTCTCGGCAATTAGCCCAAAGCTATGAACAATTAGATGCTAATGAAGAATACATGATAGCTACTTATATACTCAAGAATTATTTTAAACTTTATATATAAAAATTTATGCTGATGGGCTAATACAGTTCCAATAAGCTCAAAACCCATTTGTAGAGACGCAATAGATTGCGTCTCATTACCCCTTCACTTATGAATAACGACTGGTGTACCTAAAGAAGCCCAATTAAATAGCCATTTAGCATGATTGGGGGCGAGATTTACACAGCCGTGGCTGACTGGCGTACCAAATTTTTTATGCCAATAAGCACCATGAATTCCGTAATTACCTTGATAAAACATGGCATGGGGAACGTTGGGAACATCATAAGTTCTACCACGCATACGAGTAGACTTGTGCTTTGATTGAATTTTAAAAGTACCTATGCGCGTAGGTGTAGCTTTTTTACCAGAGGAAATAACGATCGCATACACTGGTTTTTTTCCTTCCCAAGCGATTAATCTCTGCGTTGAGAGATTAATCTGAATCCAGCGTTCCTCTGATTTTTGTAGGTTTTGGATATTATCAGCAATTTTGGGGTTAATAGAACTAGCCCAAACTGTACCCGAACTGATGCTAATTGTACTTAATGACAATGCTGCACCAGCCAGAAATAGTTTTAAGTGGCGTGTCCAGTCGTGAGAACTTAATCTTTTCATGGTAGAAACAGACAAATAACGAAATTTCAACCAGTTTTGTAGGAATCAAATATAACTGTGGTTTGGAAATAATTTCATCCAGAAAAATACAGAAAAATGGTGAGAGAGTCTGATATTTCTAGAGATAGAATGAACCTCCGCCTACTGTCTTAGTCATTAGGCATAGATATTTTTACTGTTGTTTTCATAGTATGTGCTGTAAAAAACGATCGCGCCCTTCTGTCTTGGCTTGATACGATGCCACATCCGCCGCCACAATTATTTCTTCAAAACTAGAATAATAAGGACTGAAGTCCTTACTACGAACTAGATGGCAATCTACTTACATTACTTCACATAGTTTGGTTTTTCTAGTCGTTCTAGTTAGTTGCCAAATTATAGTGGACTACTTTTACCAGAGTGTTGCAGCAATTTTGCTATTTCTGTGACTAACTTATTCACAGTCGAAGGCTTTTGGAGATAACTTTGAAACCCAGACTCACGAGCCTTCTGATCTGCCTGATCTTTGGCATTGCCAGTAAAAGCGATCGCGGGAATTTCTCTTTTTTGAGGGGGCGTAAGTGTTCTGACTTTCTGTATTAACCAATAGCCGTCTTCTCCTGGCATATTAATATCGCTAATTAAAAGATCCACGGGGAATTGTTTAATCATCTCCAAGGCAGATATAGCTGATAATGCCGTCAGCACTTGAATACCATAGGCTTCAAGAATATCAGTAATTAATACCAGGATATCTTGATCATTATCTACTGCGAGGATTGTAATTCCTTTCAAGATAGCTAAATCTCTTATATCGTTGCTAATATTTGCAATTTCAAAATTGTTGGGCATATATGTAGGATTAATATTTTATTTTTAACAGATAATAGAGTGCATTAAAAGATGTTTGAAAAGTATTTGCTACATTACCAGGGACTTTTTAAACATCCTCTCAGGGTTTAGCGTAACTTACCCTGAAAATAGCTACTATTCCTCATGATTTTTCTGACTTTTCACGGTATCTGGAAAACCCCTCTCCAAAGACGCGGAGCGGCTACTCTACGAGAACGCTAAGAGCGAACTCGCGCTTAGTACCTCTCCCCTGCAAGGAGAGAGGCTTTGATTTCTCCCCCTTCCCTAGTAGGGAAGGGGGCTGGGGGGTTAGGTTTTGCGTTAGCTTTTCCACATGACGTGAAAAGTCAGATGATTTTTATGTATTTCAGGACTTACGCAAAAACTCTCTCAAACCCTCATTTCTCCGTGTTCTCTGCGTCTCTGTGGTATGCGCTACGCGTTAGCGGAGCTTTCGCTTTAGCGATACTTTATTCCGTAATTTGTGCGTAAGTCCTATCTATATTTATGCAACCTCTGCTTCTAGCACTAAGACATCTTTAACTGCCATCAAATTACTACACCGTTTTTCTAGTACAGAAACTGATGAATTATTTTCGTTAGACAATACTAAGTTATTAATGATTAAAATCAATTGATCAAGATCGATTGGTTTCAGTAAATATCTTTCAACCTCTATCTCTGGAATTGTGGCAATACTACTTCTGGTACACGTTGAAGTAACAATAATTGGAATATGATCCCTATTGTCTGCTTCCATAGCATTTAATTTGTTAAGCAACGTATCAATACTTTCACCTAAAAAAGTAATTTCACAAATTATCATGTTGGGAACAAACCAACTGAGAATTTCTACAGCGTCCTTGATAGAGCTAGATGCTATTACATTTGCACCAAAATCTTCCAGAAAGATGCTATATAGCACTCCACTATCGAGATCGTTATCTACAACTAGTATTTGTACACCTTTGAGTATCTCCACCTCAAAAGGATCATTAATCGTTAAATTCATAACCAAACCTAACCTGCGATTAGTATTTAAGCACACAATGGGGTTGAAACAACTGCAATTACAAGGAGGATGAATAATTAGGTATTTGCATCAACAGCAGGGCAAAATAACTGAAAATTGTGCAGATGGAATGTTCTGTTTCCATAATATGATTTTGTGTTGTTTGATTTGGTGCATGAATTGATTGATTACAAAAAAAAACGATATACAATAGTTATAAATACCAAATCATCCAGTATTTCTCTCCATTTCTATTACGATACATCGCAAATAAAGCTACGGTTTAAACTAAGTGGAAAATTCACCATCAGATGCAGATGAAATATTCTATCCTTTGTACTATGAATTGGGACTGTTTGATTTCGTGAATGAGTTGATTAATTACGAAATAAAATGTAGTTAAAAAATTATTTTTGCCATATAAACATCTTTGAAAAGTTAAGCAAGAACGCTATTGCCATTCCCTATCCTCAAGTTCCTTCTGAGGCAATAATAATGTGGCTTCAATTTCCTGCCTAATAGCAGCCGTCACTTCACAATTGCTATGTAGGCAATCGAGCAGTAGCTGATTAGCATCGTAGTAGCGTTGCAGGACTTGCTGTTGCTCAGGGCTAAACTGCCACTGATGATTAATATTGCGATAGTTTATGACTGTTATTCTTAACTGTTCAGCCCAGGCTGAGTAGTTCGTTTGACACCATAACTGAAACCGTTCTTGATTTTGACGAGATTTTGGCAATTGGTCAGAGAGTTGTTGTAGAGATTTATAGAGTCCAATATCGAGAACAATACCCAGAATGTTCGAGAGAGCCTCGCCACAGACGTGGATGTGGGCAAAGTCCTGGCTCTTATCAATTGCACACTCCACTAGGAGGTTATCTAATGCTGCATCGAGAAACATCCCTTGATCAAGGCTGCTGGCTAAAGCAAAGTGAGGAGCTACGCGAGGATTCTGACTCAAGCCCAGGTAAAATGCTCGAATTGTCGCATCTTTTGGTTGGGCGGGAATAGTACGGGATTTTTGGCTGGCCCAGGTCAAAAACTCTTGTAGATAAGGGTCTTGGGCAACTAGTGCATCAATCTGTTGCTTCATCAACTGCACCAAAGAGTCTGCACTCCGCAGCATGGTAGCTGTCAACAAGAAAATTTCGCGCCAGTGCGGGTCAGTGATGTGACTGACCAAGCCTCCCATTGCTTGCTCTAATGCCTCTAGGTTATGGCTAGCAACGATTTTTCTCGCTGTGAAGTATTCTTGAAACGCCAGATATGAAAAAGAGAAAATTCCCCGCGCCCGTTCTGCAAGTAGCCCATGTTGGGCTTCAATGGCCTTCAGTGCTGCTTCACTTTCTATTTGCAGTTCCTCTGCATCCATTGGTAGGTTTGTCAGATTCTGAATGTAGTCACCAATATATTGCTCAACGATGCGTTGCTCAAAAAAATACTGACCTTGTTCAAATGTCACGGCTGCAATCTGACTCAATAATTTGAGCTTTTGGGGTAATAAAAACCCCCGGTAAACTTCATCCCGTTCAACACCTCTGGCTTCATCCCATTTACCCAATAGCAAGTCTAGACCTTGCTTATAAAAGTCAGTGCGCTTAGTCGGAAATTTTTCTTGACCGTGAAACACCCAGCAGGCAAGATGCAGAAATAGGGGTGTGACGACAAGTTGGCGAAATTGCCAGTTTTCATCTAAGTCCAGCTTCTGAATAAACTCAACGGACTGGGATTGACCATCTTGAGCGTTAGTCTTGGTAAAAGCCACAAACCATTTTTGAGCGAAGGCTCGGATTTGTTCTGAGGTAAATGGGGCAATTTCAACATCGGTAAAGCCTCGGAGTCTGAGTCTTTGAGCTGCTGTTCGACAGGTCGCTACAAACTGATTTTTGTGATACTTATCTGAAAATCTGCGAATTTCACTTAACAGAGCATTACTTTGTTGGTGAAGAACTTCATCCATCCCATCAAGCAAAAGTAATACTCTGCCGGCATTTAGTAAGGTTTCTATGATTGAGAGATCGGTAATGCCAGATGAGACAAACTCTTGGTGGATATAGTTTAATAGGTTGAACTCGTTAGTCAACTTAGACTCTTGGGCAAAATTTTTCAGGGTGATGAAGATTGGCACTTGATTCTTTGCAAATGCGCCTTGGTTACACTGAATAGCGAGATGTTGCAAAAAGGTGGTTTTACCTACCCCTGGTTTGCCAAGTACCCTGAGCTTGGAGTATGTTGCAACTGCCCGTATACCGGGTATATGTTTTTGGTCAACCTCACCTAAGCCAAAACGGTCAAATTCTTTGGGATCAAGGTTTTGCAGATCAGTAATTTCTAACGACTGAAAGCTGGCAATTTCCTCCAAAATATTCACATCAATATATATGTCATCGATCGCAACAGGACGGCTGATATCCAATAACTGCAAAATACCGCACTGGTCTTGAATTTTGTCGAAGCGTTGCGATCGCACTTGCTGCACTAATGTCTCAATATCCAAGACAGGAGGCTGGGTAAATTCTTCTCGGTTAACAAATTCTGTTGGGGGATTAGTCGCAATCTCTCGCCAATTCAGTTCCAACACCGCACAAATTTCCATAAAGGTATGACGCTCAACCGGACGACCACTGAAAAAACGCCAAATTGGTTGTCTAGTCTTGATGTTGACTTCTCCTGCTAGATTCTCTTGTGTCCACCCCTTGCGAGCGAATGCTTTTTTAGCCTCTTGAATTCCTGTGAGTGATGCTTGGAGCGATCGCTTGACCATAGGACAACAACTTAATCATAAAATCAACAAATTATTAAATTTTTATTAACACTTCCTAATCTTAGAGCTTTTTCTGTGATGAAAACTTTTCCCTTGATTAAAATTATACAAAATTCAAGAGATACTCTCGATTTTTTTGTTGATTTGTGACAAAATAGAACGTTATACATTGATCTTATACATCTTAATCTTGGGATAAGACTTAAATTCAAACATTGATTTGTAATGCTATAGAAATAGATATGCCAGATGACTTATCAATACTTACTTGCTGAAAAAGCATATTTGCATTAATAAATATCACTTCAATATATTTTTTGTATTCAGAAAGTTTTTATCTGAAAACTGGCTAATTTTTATCTATTATATTTGTGCTGAAAATGTTAATAATGAATCAGAGTTTATTATCAATTAAAATAGCTGTTTTAAGCTAAGTTTCGCAGTAACTCACTAGCCAATTGTGCGATCGCCTGCCAATTCTTTTCTATTACTAAATGTTTGGGAAATAACTCCCCACTCAACCCAACAGCAACAGCACCAGCTTGGATCAGTTCTTGAGCATTTTCTAGAGTGACTCCCCCTGTGGGAATTAAGGGAATATGACCGAGTGGGGCTTGCAAACTCTTGATATAGCTAGCACCTCCCACCGCTTGCACAGGAAAGACTTTCACACAGCTAGCACCATAAGACCACGCCGTAATAATTTCTGTCGGGGTGAGTGCGCCAGGGATAATTGGTATGTCTTGAGCTACGGCGGCTTGAATCATCGCAGGATCAACGTGGGGTGTGAAGAGAAATTGCGCCCCAACGGCGATCGCCTCTTGCAATTGCTGCACATTAAATAATGTCCCCGTCCCAATGGTACATTCGGGTAATTTACTGCGTAGTTGGGTGATTAATTCGCCGGCGCGATCGCTATTCCAGGTAATTTCAATCAGTTTCATCCCCCCATCAGCTACAGCCAAAGCCATTTCCAGTCCTAATTCCAGCTTTGGTGCGCGAATAACTGCAAGCGATCGCTGTTGTTGCAACTGTGATAACCAAACCTGATTAGACATTTCAATATTTCCCAAAGTTTCTGGCTGTTTTAAGGATGCAGAATTTGCATTTTAGCTGTTCATCCCCCAGATAGATCAAGGCATCAAACCTCATGCGTCAATAGCTAGATGGAAGATGAGGGGGAAATATTTACGCTGAGTTTAAACAGGCCAAGAATATATCCCCAGAAGCGCAAAACTGTATCATTCTTGGCTTAAAGAAGATACAGGGTTAAAACAAGGTGCTTCTTTGTAAATCCTATGGTAGACACAACTATAACTAATGTAGTTGAGGCATTGCGTGAATCTGCACACCACATCACAGGTACAGCCACAGACTACGATCCATTGATTAATTTGATTGGTAATGCTCGTTTTGTCTTGATTGGTGAAGCTTCCCACGGAACTCATGAATTTTATGAGCAACGGATTGAAATTACTAAACGACTAATTCAAGAGCAGGGTTTTACAGCCGTCGCCATAGAAGCAGACTGGCCTGATGCTTACCGTGTCAATCGCTATATTCAAGGCGTAAGTACAGATCCCACACCAGCAGAAGCACTTGCAGGTTTTCAACGCTTCCCTACTTGGATGTGGCGCAATACAGATGTTTTGAATTTTGTCAATTGGTTGCGTGAATACAACGACAATCTACCAGACAAGGCGATTAAGATTGGTTTCTATGGGCTAGACCTGTACAGTATGTATGCTTCGATGGAAGCAGTAATCAACTACCTTGATCAAGTAGATCCCCAAGCAGCCCAACGCGCCCGTTACCGTTACTCTTGCTTTGACCATTTTGGCGAAGATAGCCAGCAATATGGGTATACAACCAGTTTTGGATTAACTAAATCATGTGAGCAAGAAGTAGTCAGCCAACTACTGGAACTACAACAACGAGCTGCTGAGTATACCTATAAAGATCATCAACTAGCAGCAGATGAGTTTTTCTCTGCTATGCAGAACGCTCGATTAGTTAAAAATGCCGAAGCTTACTATCGCTCAATGTTTAGTGGGCGAGTTTCATCATGGAATATTCGCGATCGCCATATGGCAGAAATGCTAGAACAGCTAGTTGAACATTTAGATCAACGAGGAACACCCAGCAAAGTTGTTGTTTGGGAGCATAATTCCCACCTAGGAGACGCAAGAGCCACCGACATGGGAAAATTGGGTGAAGTAAATGTGGGTCAATTAGTACGCGATCGCTACGGACAAGATGCAGTGTTAATTGGGTTTAGCACCTACACAGGCACAGTCACAGCAGCTTCTAATTGGGGCGAAACAACGGAACTTAAGCAAGTGCGCTCCGCCTTACCAGGTAGTTATGAAGCCCTATTTCATCAAACAGGAATACCGCAATTTTTACTCCTGTTGCGGGATAATAATCCGGCTATTACTAATCTGAGAGAACCAAGATTAGAAAGAGCAATTGGTGTCATTTACCAACCCGAAACCGAGCGTATCAGTCACTATTTTTATGCTTGTGTACCGGATCAATTTGATGCGGTGATTCACATTGATGATACTAGGGGAGTCGAACCCCTAGATAGGACTGCTTACTGGGAAATGGGCGAAGCACCAGAGACTTTTCCTTCGGCTCTTTAGATAGGGATTGGGAAAAGATAATTTCTGCCAACTACATAAATATATGAAGCAATGAGAAATAACTTTGATCCAATGAGAATGGGAAACCGCCTAGCAAGGAACTGGTGGACATTGGCTTTGCGGGGAACACTAGCGATTCTCTTTGGTTTAATAGCACTATTTTGGCCGGGAATTACTATTACGGCCTTAGTATTGCTCTTTGCTGCCTTTTTGGTGGTGGGAGGAGTTTTATTAGCGATCGCAGCATTTAAAGACCGTCTTGATGATACCCATGCTTGGCTGATGTTGCTTGAAGGTGCAGTAGGGATAATTGTAGGCATTTTAGCCTTTATTTGGCCGGGCATTACTTTCATATTGTTGCTTTATCTCATTGCTGCTTGGGCAATTATTACTGGTATTTTTGAGATGATTGCAGCTTTTCAGTTACGAAGAGCAATTGAGAATGAATGGTTGCTAGTAATAGCCGGAGTTGCTTCATTTTTCTTTGGTGTACTGTTGGCGATTTGGCCGCTAGCTGGAGCAGTAGCCATTGTCTGGATTATTGGTATTTATGCCCTTGTCTTTGGAGTATTACTATTAGCTCTGTCTTTCCGACTACGTAATTGGAGTCATCAAAATAATTACTAATTCGTAATTCGTAATTCGTAATTAATATTGAATTTTTCTCCCTCTGCTCCTCTGCCTACGCCAGCAATGACATATTTTTTTAATTGGAAATCCCTTAGTCTGCCACTCAAATTTTAATTTAGCGGTCTTGAATTAGGAACTTTTTTAATTGATTAGATATGCCAACGGCGACAGACTTTAAAGATTATTACGCAATTCTCGGTGTGGACAAAAATGCTACACCAGAGGAAATTAAACGAGCATACCGCAAACTTGCCCGTAAGTATCACCCTGACTTAAATCCTGGAGATCAGCAGGCTGAGACACGCTTTAAAGAAATCAATGAAGCCAATGAGGTACTTTCTGACCCTGAGAAGCGGAAAAAGTATGACCAATTTGGACAATATTGGCATCAAGTTAGCGAAGGTGCTGCTCGTCCACCCAGAGGCGCGGGTGTGGGCGTGGAAGGCTTTGATTTTGACCAATATGGTGATTTTGATTCTTTTATTAATGACTTATTAGGCCGCTTTGGTGGTGCAGGTAGAACTAGAGGTAGAACCTATACTTACCGTACTCCCACAGGTGAACCAACTGGATTTACAAGTCCGCCTACGGATACAGAAGCGGCGATCGCGCTTAATTTTTCAGAAGCCTTTCACGGTGTACAAAAGCGGCTGCAATTAGATAATGAAGTTATTAACGTGCGAATCCCAGCAGGTGCTAAACCAGGTAGCCGGATTCGCATTCAAGGCAAAGGTCATCCTAGTCCATTTTCCCAACAACGGGGAGACTTGTACTTGACTATTGAAGTTTTACCGCATCCCTTTTTCAAATTTGCAGACGATAATATCCTTTGTGAAATCCCCATTCGTCCTGATGAAGCTGTATTAGGCGCACAAATTCAAGTACCTACTCCTGATGGCAGTGTCACAATGAAAATACCGCCAGGAGTGCGTTCTGGGCAATCTCTCAGATTACGTGGTCAAGGTTGGAGACAGCCCCAAGGCCGAAGAACCGACTTGATAGTAAAATTACAAATTGTTCCTCCCAAGGATATTAGCCCCATTGAACGGGAAGCCTACGAAACTATTCAAGCCAATACCAGTTTTGACCCCCGCGCCCAATTGCAGGAGGTAAGATTATGACAGAGTTTAGCCTGTCTCAAGTAGTTGTCTCACAAGAGGGAGAACAGCTTTACTCTTTTGAATATGCTGCAACAGTCACGGAAACATCTACCACTTTAGTAGAAAGTTTTGCCCAGTTAGGATTAATTGAACCCATAGGAGTTATGCTCAGTCGGCGTGATATTACTCGCATTGCTCAAATCCAACGCCTACGCCATGATTTAGGACTGAATTTAGTAGGAGCAGCAATGGTTCTAGACATGGCGCAGGAAATTGCTAATTTACGCGCTCAAAACCAAGTATACCAATCACTATTGGACACAATACTAGATATCAAAATCCATAAATAGGCTCAATCTTTTTCAATGATGGGACAAATTGTAGTGTGAGCATTATCAGGTTTGATTTCCCAACCTGAAAGTAGTCCTTCTAACTCTTGTTTGAGAATTAGTAATTGTTGAATTTGTTCATCAATGTCTTTTACTTTATCTTCTAACTTAGTTTTTATGTGTTCACAAGGTAATTCTCCAGCATCATGAACTTGCAAAAATTCTTTGATTTCTGATAATGTCAAACCCAAACTTTGAGCGCGTTTAATAAAGTGTAACCGCGCTAAAACATCAGCTTTAAATAATCTAAACCCACCCTCAGTTCTGCCTGATGATTTAAGTAAACCGAGTTCTTCATAGTAACGAATAGTTTTAATCGGAACGCTACTTTCTTTGGCAACTAAACCAATCAGTTTTGATTCTTCTTGGACTAACATAATACTGTAACCCTTGATATCAGCATTTATCTTAATTCTAAAGTTTTTAGGACTTAGGTTTACTCAAAATAAACCACCATAATTCCAACCCAATTAAACCAAGTCCACCGATTGTCACAGCAGCTTTAATTGGTAGTGATTGTTCAATCTGGCGGAATTGAGTTGTTGACACTTCATGGTTATGATTTATTTCTGCTAATGCTTGATTGTTAGCTAAACCAAACATCAATCCCCAAGTTGCTAAACTGGCAACAATGATTTTTCTACTTAACATTTTAGTGTTTCTCCTATAGAATTACTTTTGGCTGAAATTTACGCAGACGTAAGGCATTAGTAACTACTGAAACTGAGCTAAATGCCATTGCTGCACCGGCGATGATGGGGTTAAGTAACCAGCCGAAGATAGGAAAGAGAATACCCGCAGCAATAGGAATACCTGCAATGTTGTAAATAAAGGCGAAAAATAGGTTTTGTCGAATGTTGTGTATTGTGGCGCGGCTGAGTTGAATAGCTGTGACAATACCTTGCAAATCACCCGATATGAGGGTAATATCACTAGCAGCGATCGCAACATCTGTACCAGTCCCAATTGCAATACCCACATCAGCTTGAGCCAAAGCTGGCGCGTCGTTTATCCCATCACCAACCATTGCGACAATTGAGTGCTGAGTGCTGAGTGCTGAGTGCTGAGTTGTGAGTTGTGAGTTGTGAGTTGTGAGTTGTGAGTGAGCATTGTATTTTTCTCCCCCTGCTCCCCTGCTCCCCTGCTTCTCCATTTGCAGTGACTTAACCGCCTCTACTTTTTGCTCAGGACGGACTTCTGCCAAGACGTGCTTGATACCAACTTCACGGGCGATGCTTTCGGCGGTGCGGCGGTTGTCGCCTGTTAGCATTATGACTTCTAAGCCGAGTTTTTGTAACGCTTTCACCGCTTGAACAGAAGTAGGTTTAATAGCATCAGCAATTCCCATCAATGCTTGAATTTCTCCGTCTACTGCTAGCCAAACGGCTGTTTTGCCTAAGTATTCCAAACGTTCTTTATCTTGTTGCAAAGCTTGGGTGTTAATTCCCAATTCTTCCATCCAGCGTTGTGTACCAATTTGGACAAGATTTTCACTCACAATACCTTGCACACCACTCCCTGCAACTGCTGCAAAATCCCTGACTTCTGCTAAATCGACTTCCTGAGATTGGGCGTATCTTACTACGGCTTCTGCTAGCGGGTGTTCGGAATTGCGTTCTACAGCTGCGGCTAGTTGCAATAGCTTGATTTCGTTGCTGTTAGCTGTGCCGTTAACTGTCAAAAAATCAGTAACGGTGGGTTTTCCTTGGGTAATTGTGCCTGTTTTGTCTAAAACAATGGTTTGAATTTTGTGTGCCAGTTCTAAACTTTCAGCACCTTTAATTAAAATACCGTTTTCTGCACCTTTACCTGTACCCACCATCACAGATGTTGGTGTGGCTAAACCCAAAGCACAGGGACAAGCGATAATTAACACCCCTACTGTAGTCATCAACGCCAAGGTGATGTTACCTGTGCTGTTAAACCAAATTATAAAGGTGAGAATAGCGATCGCAATCACTGCCGGCACAAACCAACCTGTAACTTGGTCTGCTAGTCTTTGAATAGGAGCTTTTGAACCTTGTGCTTGCTGCACTAACTGCACAATCTGCGCCAGTACGGTATCCTTACCTACCCGTGTAGCTCGAAATTGGAAACTTCCAGTTTTATTGATAGTCGCGCCAATTACCTCATCCCCTGGCTGCTTTTTCACAGGTAAACTTTCCCCTGTCACCATCGCTTCATCAACTGTAGATGCACCGTTAATTACTTCCCCATCCACAGGAATCTTTTCCCCAGGACGAACTAGCACCACGTCACTAATCTGCACTTGGGCAATTGGCACATCTATTTCTTGTCCATTGCGAATTAACCGCGCTGTTTTGGCTTGTAACCCAATTAGTTTGCGGATGGCTTCTGAGGTTTGACTTTTGGCGCGGTGTTCAAATAACCGTCCTAATAAAATTAAGGTGATGACAATCACAGCAGTTTCATAATATACATCTGCCATCAACCCCTGACTGATGAAAAAACCAGGAAATATTGTAGCAAAGAGGGAATAAAAATATGCTGCACTTGTACCTAAAGCTATCAATGTATCCATTGTGGCATTATGACGTTTGAAAGCTTTCCAGGCGTTAACATAGAATTTTTGACCACACCAAAACTGCACAGGTGTAGTTAAGATTAATTGCAGCCAAGGGTTATGCAGCCATGTAGGAATAAAAGGTAGGTGTAAACTTGTCATCATTGGTAGTGAACCAATTAGCAGCACAACACTAATAATTCCCCCTACTGTCAACTTTTGCTGTAAATCGCGGGATTCCTGCTGACGATGTCTTTTGTCCTCATCATCTTCCCCTGTCATCAGGGTTTGTTCCTGCAATGGGTAAGCAGAATAACCGGCTGCACTCACTGCACCTTGAATAGTTTGTAAATCCGCAGTTTTGGCATCATATTTGATTGTTGCCTGTTCTACCCCAAAGTTAACGCTACATTCCGCAACCCCAGGAACGGCAAGAATAGCATCTTCAATATTTTTGGCACAAGCCGCGCAACTCATACCGCGCAGTTTTAATGTGGCATTATCCATAATTAGTAACCCCATTAACAAGGGATGCTGACAACTAACTTCATCTTCAATCCTCCAGTCAACTGGAGAGTCAAGTAGTTATCAGCAAACTTTTTTCTTATTTGTCAGGGGATTGAGGCGAGAATGTCTAAACTCCAGTTGTTACCTATCACCTATCACCTTCCCCAAGTTACACTTCTTCATATATCTGCAATGGGGAATCATGTTTTGCCGTAACCTGATAATGATAGGACAGGCAATTATTGAGAGAAGAGATTCACAAAGGCAGGTTGCAATTCATGGCTTATTCCTGGTTTAAAGCATTTCATATTATTGGCATTGTGGTTTGGTTTGCGGGGTTGTTCTACCTGGTACGTCTATTTATCTATCATGTAGAAGCCAACCAAGAACCAGAACCAGCAAGGACGATACTGAAAAATCAGTATCAAATTATGGAAAAACGCCTCTATAACATCATCACTACCCCAGGAATGTTGGTGACTGTAGCAATGGCTATTGGTTTATTAAGTACAGAACCGGAAGTTTTAAAAGAGGGTTGGTTACACTTCAAGTTGCTGTTTGTGGTTTTGCTGTTGGGTTATCATCATTACTGCGGTCGCTTAATGAAGAAGTTAGCCGCCGATGAATGTCGCTGGAGTGGTCAGCAGTTACGGGCTTTGAATGAAGCACCTACAGTCATGCTAGTGGTGATAGTGATGCTGGCTGTGTTTAAGAATAATCTACCCACCGACCTGACAGCTTGGTTGATTTTTGCACTGATTATTTTGATGGCGGTGACAATTCAACTATACGCCAGAAAACGCAGGCTGGATAAGGAAAAACTGACAGCCCAGATAGGACAAGTTCCTCAAGAACAAAGTTAGACAGGATTGCCTGAGATATCCTAGCATTAAGAAATATCAAAAAATAGTTGCGATATCTCAGGTATATCTTGTATGGAATATCAGGAATTATTTAGCGATCGCCTGGCTGTCATAGCAACAATGCACCACAAAGAAAAAGTGATTGCTCCCTTATTAGAACAGGAATTAGGAATTAGGGCTATAGTACCCCAGGGTTTCAATACAGATATTTTCGGCACATTTACCAGAGAAATCAAACGCCCAGGTACGCAAATCGCCGCCGCTAAGTTAAAAGCAGAAAAAGCCTTAGAAATCACTGGAGAAACTTTAGCGATTGCTAGCGAAGGTAGTTTTAATCCTCATCCGATAATACCTTACATTTATGCTAATTTAGAAATCGTTATTTTCTTGGATAAAGCTAATAATTTAGAAATTATTGGTGAGGAATTTTCTACAGAAACGAACTTTAATCATCAGGTTGTTAAAAGTTTAGCAGAAGCCTATGAATTTGCTTACAAAATAGGCTTCCCTGAACATGGTATTTGTCTCTGGTTTGAAGTTTCAGAAAATCGTCATAGTGAAATTATCAAAGGGATTAACACAGAAGAAAATTTCCTAAAAGCTGTAAATTTTGCTTTAGAAAATTCATATAAAAACGAAATAAATCTTGAACCAGATATGCGGGCAATTTACAATCCAATCCGCATGAAAAATATAGAAAAAGCTACCCGTAATTTACTACAGAAAATCACTAATTGTTGCCCTAAATGCCAAACACCAGGATTTGAAGTTACTGAACGCATTCCCGGATTACCCTGTGAACTTTGTCATACGCCAACTACATTAACCCATGTAGCCATATATCAGTGTAAAAAATGTGGTTTTAGACAAGAGCAATTATTTCCTCATGGTCAAGAATTTGCCAATCCTGCCCAATGTATGTACTGTAATCCTTGAACATTTATCACAAGGCGACAATGATGGATTAGGCGTAGGTTGAAGCTTTGCGAAACCCAACATATACTTGCAAATTTTGGGTTTCGTTCCTCAACCCAACCTACTAAACTGATTATTTATCTAGGCACGTAATTTTATATTGATAAAAAAATCTCCCGTTGCTAGATAGTAACGGGTAGATTTAAAATTCCAGTTCGTCAGGTGATCGGAATAGTTATTTATTTAATATTTATTGCCTTAACTGCAATTCTGCCATTAGATAGATAAAATGTTCTCTCAAGTCCTCAAACTTGTATATCAAAGCACTTTGATTTTGAAAATCGTAAAGGCAATTCAATCATAAAACTTGTCAAACCATTACCACTCATAACTTCAATTGTGCCTTGGAGATATTCCACTAACTTTTTAACCAATGTTAACCCCAAGCCTGTACCACTATCTTGCCAGGAATTATCTTGAGGAATTTGGTAAGATGTATCAAAAATTGATAACTGGTCTTTTGTTGTATTTTGAGAAATTTGATAGAAAGGTTCAAAAATATGAGATTGCTCTTGTGTGGAAATGTCTACTCCAGAATTGTTAACTGTAATTTGCAAGCAGGGTAATAGATGAAACTCGTCACTATCGACAGGATTATCCTGATTGCTGATATTTTGCGGGTTTTGGGTAGAATGAACGGTTACTGTGATATGACCAAAAGTAGGAGTGTACTTACAAGCATTAGTCAGTAACTCTGATATGATGCGAGTCAGAAGACCTAAATCAGAAACTAAAGGTGGTAAGTCTGGCGGAACAGTTACTTTTAAAATCTGTTTTTGATTTTGGGTAATATCTTGAAAACTTTCAACTAGTTGCGGTAACCATTCTTGGACTTGAATCAAAGTTAATTCTAATGGATATGCCTCTGCATCCATGATTCGCATACTGAGCAAATCATCCACTAAATTTAATTCTCGTTCGCACTCATGATGTAGGATATTTAAGTAATGGAATGTGGACTCAAAGGCATCCGGGGCAAAGACTTTGAAAATATTCTGTTGATTGAGAATATCTTTAAGCGTACTGATAGCCATTTTGATGTTAGACAATGGCGATCGCATTTCATGGGAAGTAGTAGCCAAAAAATCTTCTTTCAACTGGTTGATTCTTTGCATTTCTGCCATTTGCAATTCTAGCTGGCGGGAACGCTCGGCTTTAATATTACGTTCTTCTGCTAGTCTTCTTTGGGTGTCATCTCGGAACACCATGACAGCACCTGTAATTACGCCATTGTAATCTCGCAAGCAAGTAACACTATCTGCGACGGGAATTAGTGTGCCATCTTTAGTGCTTAATAGGATATCACTGCCTAGATAGAAGGTGGTGGCTTGTTGGATGGCGGAGAGCATGGGATTTTGGACAGGTTGTAGTGTTTTTTCGTCAATTAGCTGTAAAATTTCCGTGACGATTTGGTCTTTGGCTTGATTTAGTTGCCATCCTGTGAGTGCTTCAGCAACTTGATTCATGTATTTGATGTGTAACTGAGCATCAACAACCATCACCCCGTCCCCCATTTCGCGCAGCACAGAACTCAAAAATTGTTCGTGTTCGTAGCGATTGAGTGCTGTTTGAATGGCAACATAAAGTTCTTGGTCTCTAACAGGTTTGAGGACATAGCCAAAGGGAAATGTGAGCGAGGCTCGTTCTACAGTGCTTTTGTCAGAGTGTCCAGTAACATAGATAACAGGAATTTGGAGAGTATTCCAGATTTGTTCTGCGGCTTGGATACCGTCATTTTCGCCGCGCAGTCGGATATCCATCAAAATTAAATTTGGTCGGAACTCAGTAGCTTTGGCAATTGCTAATTCGGCAGTATCGGCAATATCAACAACACTGTAACCTAGGGATTCTAAAGTTTCTTGTAGGTTGATGGCCAAGATATATTCATCTTCCACAACTAGGATTCTAATTGTTGTAATTTTCTGTGTATCAGAGGAGAGAGTGATCATGTTTAAACCCTAGTTGCTGTAAAAGAAATTTTAAATTCTGTTCCCTGGTGAATGTTAATCTCCAAACTGCCTCTCAATTGCTTGACTAAACCCTGAATCAGAGTCATACCCAGAGTTTTAGTTTTCTTGCAATCAAATTCCGCAGGTAGCCCAACACCATTATCACGAACGATGAGTATTAAGGTTTGATTACTTGCCTGAGATAAGCTAACCTGAATTTCGCCTGCACGATCCGCAGAAAACGCATATTTCAAAGCATTAGAAACTAATTCGTTAATAATTAAGCCACAGGGAATGGCTGTTTCAATATCTAGATTGACATTTTCAACTTGAATTTTTAATTGAATATGATTAGAACTAACATTATAAGAGTCAAATAAATGAGTTGTTAAGTCGGGGATATATTGAGCGAAATCGATATTAGCCAAATCATCAGAACGGTAAAGTTTTTCATGTACTAGAGCAATGGAAGCGATGCGATTTTGGCTATCTAGTAGAATGGCGGTGGCTTGAGAATCTTGAGTGCGTCTGTACTGCATTTGCAGTAAACTGCTGACAATTCCTAGGTTATTTTTGACGCGATGGTGAATTTCTTGGAGTAATACTTCTTTTTCTTTTAAAGATGCTTTAATTGTTTCGGCTACTTGTTTTTGTTCAGTGATATCTTGTTGGACAGCAACTAAAACTGTGCCATATTCAGGATGATCAAAAACAGAGGTAGTGGCACTACACCAAAAGGGAGTACCATCTTTTTTGATATTTTGGACTTCGTAGGTAGCTTCACCTTGTTGAGTGACGACGGAGGCGATCGCTTGGTGAACTCTTGTAGCTGTAATTTGGTGATCTTCATAATTTAAAATTGATACATGGCGACCGATCAATTCACCAGCGTCATAACCAAATGTTTGGTCAAATTTGGGGTTGGTATAGACAATCATGCCATCATCGGCGCGAACTAAACAAATTCCCTCTGCCATGTTGCGGGTAATCACCGCTTGTAATTCCAACATTTGTTCATAGTGTTTGCGATCGCTAATATTCAGACTATTGCCTATAATCCTGTAAATACGTGAGGTTTCATCCCGTAGGGGAGTCAAGCTAGTAATCCACCAAGTTAGCTGACCTTGGAATGGCAAACACTCCTCATAGGTGATGGTTTCTCCAGCATCTACACAATCTTGATAATGCTGCTGGACAAGCATTGCTACTTCTGGCGGTAGAACTTGTTCTGGGGTTTTATCTCGCAAATCACTAGAGCGCAAACCCGTCAGTTTCTCGTGAGTCGGGTTCAAACCTACATAGCGAAAAACATCATCCTGAACATCGATCACAAAAATCGACTCTCCCACGCCATCATAGATACTGCGTAAAAACTGTTCTTTTTCTTGGAGTGCTTGTTCTGCTCGTTTGAGTTCCCGAAGTGCAGCTTGCTGTTCGCTAGTATCAATGATTACGCCTAGCATTCTGATCGGTTGTCCTAGTGTGTCATAAATTCCTCGTCCTCTACCAATCAACCAGCGAATACTACCATCGGCATGAATGATGCGATATTCAGTTTCATAATTAGTACGATGTTGTAGCGCGCTCGATAAAGCCTGTTCCACTCGGTTTACATCTTCTGGATGGATAGCATTACGCCATATTTGATACTGCTTTGTAGATGAGGTTGGATCTAAACCTAACAAGCGATAGTGGTTGTCATTCCAGACGACTTCACCAGTTTGTACATTCCAGTCCCAAGTGCCGATGTTGGTAAATTCAAATGTGAGTCTTAGTTGTTCTTCACTTCTGGCTAAAGCAGCTTCGGCTTGTTGGCGATCGCGCAGTACAGCTTGCTGTTCACTAATATCTGTGACTCTGACAAGATTCATCTCTTGTCCAGCAACCCGAATACGTTTCATTACTAGGCTTCCCCAGAAGACATTTCCTTGCTTGGAGAGGTATTCAATTTCTCGATGCCAAAACCCTAGCTGGTCTATTTGTGCAGCACAAGTAGCTATCTCTTCTGGTGTTAATGGTTGTTTATGAAAAGTATAACCCTCTATCCCAATCAGTTCAGCTTTACTAGATACACCAAACATTGTTAATGCTTGCTGGTTGCAGTCAGTAGTCAGAAATGTCACTGGATCTACTAGAAATAGCGCATCAGCAGATTCATTAAAAATAGCTTCTCGCAAGTCGCGGCTGTGGATGATTTCTAACTCAGCTTGTTTGCGTTCTGTAATATCTAAAATCGCGCCAAGTAGCTGTGTTATTTTTCCTTGACTATCTCTAGCTACTTCTGCCCTCGATTCAACATAACGGATTGAGCCATCCGGTCGGATAATGCGGTACTCTAAGCTGAAAGGGATGCTATGTGCGATCGCCTGTGCCAACTGAGTCTGGACTGTGGTGCGATCGTCTGGGCAAACCATCTCTAAAAACTCAGTGTGGGTTGGTTCTGGTTGATGGGGATTTAACCCAAAAATCTGAAAAGTTTCCTTTGACCAACTACGCTGATAAGTGTTTAAATCCAATTCCCAACTGCCGACATGGGCAATTTTTTGAGTAGTGATTAGCCGTGCTTCACTGTGGCGGAGTTTTTCTTCTACCTGGATGCGTTCGGTGATATCTTGGGCCGTACCGTAGAGGCGCACTACTTGTCCATCTGCGTTGAATTCTGCATATCCAATGGCTTCAATGTAGGTGACAGTATCATCAGTAGTTAACTTACGCAGCAGCAATTTATAAGATTCACCAATAATAATTGCTTGGTTGACGGCTTGCTCTAGTTTTTCTCTATCGTCTGGGTGATACAACTCCAAATGTTCCTGATAATTTGGCTCTGGTTGGGTGGGATCTAGATTGAAAAGACGAAATAACTCCTCTGACCAAATAATTTTTTGTGTAGCTAGATCAAACTCCCAACTCCCAAGACGAGCAACGCGTTGCGATTCTGCCAAAAATGCTTGACTCTTGCGTAGTGTGGCTTCAATGTGTTTGATGTTCGTGATACCAACTACCAGTCCATCCCAGACTATGCGACCGTCTGGCCATTTGTGGGGTGAAGAACGAAAATGCAGCCATTTGACTTGTCTACTAGGTGTGCAGATTTGCAATTGAATATCAAACACGGAAAGATGCTGCATGGATTCATTCACTGCTGCTTCTAGGCGCAGGTTGTCTTCCCCCATAAACTGGCAATAAAGTAAGCTCGAATCTTGCAGTGCATCTTCTGCTTTGACTTCCATCAATTTTTCAATCCCTGCACTGAGGTAGGAAAAGCGATCGCTACCATCTAGTTCACGAACAACTTGATATATTGCTCCATTAGGAAGGTTATCGCCGATTCTCCGCAGCATGGCTTCACTCTGTTGCAAAGCGATTTCTGCGGTCTTGTAATCGCCAATATCTCCCAGAGAACCAACTAATCTAACTGGATTACCTTGCTCATCCCAGACTGCTTTGGCGCGGGATCTAAACCAGCCGTAACTACCATCTTGGAGACGCAGACGATATTCACAGCTATAAACGGGAGTTTGCTTTGATAGATAAGCTTCTTGAGCCGCCATGACTCGTTCATAATCATCAGGATGCAGGCGTTTGCTCCATTCATCATCCCCATTGCTGAGTTCGTGGTGTTCATATCCCAACATCTCAAACCAACGGTCAGACCGGAAGCTTTTATTCGTTAGTATATCCCAATCCCAAATGGCTTCATTAGTACCTGCGATCGCTAGTTGCCAACGTTCCTCACTTTTGCGGAGAGCTATTTCTGCTTGTTTGCGGTCAGTAATATCTTTACTAATACCAGTGACAATCCAGCAGTTATTTTTGGGGTCATGGCGGGAGGTGTAGATGGCTGAAATCCAACGTAGAGAACCATTTTTGTGAGTAAATCGGAATTCTACACTGGCTGCAATTCCCGCCAAGATATTTGCAAACAAAGGCATAATCACTGTTTCTACATCTTGGGGATGTACTCGCGACATCCACAGGTTTTTATCTTGGAGAATTTCTACTGCTGTATAGCCAAAGATAGCTTCACAACCGGGAGATTGGTATTCATATTCCCAATCGTGATTCGAGAATACCCGAAAACTCACTATAGAATTAGCGATCGCGCTATTGAGAATGTCATTTAACCTTGCTTCTGAGGCGCGATAGTGTGCTTCTCTTTCCAAGCACACATGACTTATCTGTTGTCTCTGGGTGATTTCTTGTGCTAATTCTGCTTTCTTAGTATCAATTATTTGTTGGAGGACAGTAATCACTTCACACAGTTTGATGGGGTCTAACGCCTGCAATACACTACTTTGGGTGATAATTCCCAATAATTCGCGATCGCTTCCTGTCACTACTAAGCGGCGGATTCCTAACGACTGCATCCGTTGATACGCACTCCACAATGTATCTTCAGGCGCAACAGTCACGAGGCGTTCGCTCATCACTTCCCCTGCTATGGTAGAAACTAGATCCAACCCCTGTGATTGGAATTTGACAATATCTCGTTCAGTTATAATTCCGATGGGTATTAGTGCTGAATCTTCTGCCTGTGATTCTGCCACAATGACCACAGAACTGATTTGATGACTAGTCATGAGGTGCGCTAAAGTCTCCACTGCAACCTTAGCAGGCGCAGAGATTACATCAGTTTCCATGACATCAGCAACAGTTCGCAACTTCAGCAAATCACTGGGTTGCAGAGCATCTCGCACCGATAATGGTGTCAGCACACCCAAAACTTTTCCTTGACCATCAATCACGGGTAGATGAGAAATATGATGCTGGCGAAACCCTCGCAAAACAGTGTTTAGATCCTCAACTTCTGTCTCGCTTAAGGTAATTACAGGTTGCAGTATCAGTTCTGCAATGGTCATCTCTGCGAAATTAATTTTATTAGCGATCGCTCGTACTACATCTCGTTCTGTGAAAATATTTACTAATTTTTGCTGTTCTAGAACTACTACACAGCTAGTATGAGGTTGATTCATCAGATGGATTGCTTCAACCACTAGGGTATTTGGGGCAACTGTCACCAATGGTGGTTGATAGCTGGCATCCAAGAGACGCAATCTAAGAGTGTCCATCTTCTGAATTTAGCTAATGTTTGTAGATAATAATTTTCTAGTTAAATGATTCTCTTTATCTTGATTTGTAGAATTTATATATATAAAATTTACATTTCTTCAAAAGATTTTTTTTATCGTTGTAAAAAATAAAAAACTCCCTCTGCTAATTAATAGTCAGAGGGCAGTGTATGGTGTGAGGAGCAAACAGAATGTTTGCTTAATACCTAAAGTATCAGGGGATTGTGACAGAGTTATCTCAATGTGATGAATTTGATGCGATCGCTATTAACATTGATCAGTCAACAGTTCAAAACTTGTAACTTAAAACCTGAATCACACTACTATCAGGTAAATTACCAGAATTAAGATTAATCGTGTCGCTATTACTACGGCGGACGGTTGTACCCTGCATCAAGGTTAAAAATTCATCTACTGGCGTAATATCACAGGCATTAGGATCAGCAGCTTGTGTACGGTAGTGGGTGGGAATGACAATTTTGGGATTTAAAACTGCGATCGCTTGTTTTGCTTCTTCCGCATTATAAGCTTTGGCACTACCACCCACAGGAACACATAATACATCTGGTCGCCCCATGAGGATTTTTTGTTCTAGAGAAATAGGTGCGGCTGCTCCCCCTAGATGTAAAATATTAACTCCCCCTTGATTCCACTTCCAAGCAGTATTTACCCCAAATTGCTTACCACCTTTGCGATCGTGATCGATGGCAATTCCTTGCAACTGAATCCCTTTAAATTCATAAGATCCGGCTGTAAATACTAACTTGGGATTCCCTGGTAAGCCATCCACCGCACCTTCATCTAGTAATTGACTGCTAATCAACACTAAATCGGCTGAGACTTTTGGCAAACGATATCCAGCCGTACAACCTACTTTCCGAAAGGGATTAACAAGGAGTTTCACCCCACCACCAGTAAATAGAAAGCAAGTATGACCTAACCACTGTACCGATACCCCGCCAGATTGGGCATTAGCTGGGAGATAAGAAGCAAATGTAGGAACTATAGCCGTGGCGAGTCCCGCCCCAGCATAGCCAATAAACTGTCGTCGTTTCATTAATGATTCTCTTGTAACTGTTGCAGGAAGTTTCGCAGTAACTGTTTTCCTAAAGATGTGAGAACACTCTCTGGATGAAATTGGACACCTTGAATGTGAGGATAGTTCCGGTGTCGTACTCCCATGATTGTGCCATCTTCTACCCAAGCGGTGATTTCTAAAACTTCCGGGCAAGTCTCGCGATCAATCACCAGACTATGATACCTAGTGGCAGTCATCGGATTTTCCAACCCCTGGAAAACACCTATCCCAGTGTGAGTTACCTGAGAAGTTTTACCGTGCATTAATTCTGGAGCAGAAACAATTTTACCACCAAATACTTGACCAATACTTTGATGCCCCAAGCATACGCCTAATATCGGCAGACTTGTTCCTAATTCTTTAATCAAATCTAGGGATATACCTGCATCTTCTGGACGACCAGGGCCAGGGGAGATGACTACAGCATCCGGTTGTAATTGCTGAATTTCGGTTAAGGATATTTTATCGTTACGAAAAACTTGAATATCTGACGCTACGGGGAACTCAGCTGCTAGTTCTCCGAGATACTGCACTAAATTATAAGTGAAGCTGTCGTAATTATCTATAACTATAATCACAGCTTATATTAGCTCCTGATTTTTACTCTCACCATGTTTAATTGTCACCAGTTCTGCACTAGTGTAAATGCGATCGCCATTAATTATGACTATACGCCAAGTACATCTTAGTAATTAACGCTGCCGCAGGTGGAGTAAACAATTTAATTTTAAAAAGCTGACATAATTAGAACTACCAACGGTGGAAGCAACAGCACAGATGCAACTAACACTGCTACTAAAGCAGAGACAAGCACAGCACCAGCCGCACAATCTTTGGCGATTTTTGCCAATTCATGGTAAGTCTGCTTGACGGTTAAATCTACGAGGGACTCGATCGCCGTGTTTAATAACTCTAGTGCCAATACTAAACCGCTAGTGATACCAATAATTGCGATTTCCACTGCTTGCAGATGTAAAAAGACGCTGAGAGCGATCGCTAAAGTGCAGACACTCACATGAATCCGAAAATTCCGTTGCGTCTGAAAACTATAGCTAATTCCAGCCCAAGCGTACTGGAAACTCACAACTAAACTGGAGGCCACTTGCCAAGAAAGACCTCGTTCTTTGTTCACAAAGGTGAATAGTTGATTTTGAGTAGGTGGGGGAGAGATTTGTTGAGACATAGGCTTAAAATTAGAACAATAAGGTACATATACTGAGAATCTGGGATGATTTTACTATTGCAATCAACTTTAACGCAGCCTTTTACAGAAGTATTATATTAGGATCGTTTAAATTTCATACTTACAAACACAAAAATCTTTAATATTCTATGTCTATATCAATACCAATTGACTTCAGTAAAATTGCTTGCTGTTTTAACATTTCTGTTAAACTTTCTTCATCAGGATGATCCCAGCCCAACAAATGTAGTAAACCGTGAGCTACCAGCCAAGCAAACTCAGTGGATAAACTATGTTCTTGTTGTTGAGCTTGACATTGTGCTGTGTTTACGGAAACAACTATATCCCCTAAATACAACGGCGCAAGCGACATTTCCGCCACTTGTGGAAAATCTACCTCTAAGGCCGCAAAGGATAGGACGTCCGTTGGCTTATTTTGCTGTCGATACTGGGCATTTAGCTCTTGAATTTCTGCGTCATTAGTCAAACGTAGCCCAATTTCATAACTAGATGCTGGCGGTAGATGGGGTTGGAGAATGTTTAACCAGCAATCAAACCAGTTTTCCCAAGTTTCAGATGCAATTTGATTCTCAAGATAGTGAGATTTGAGAGCTTTTTCTGGTGAAGACTCACAAAAAACATCTTGTACATCAAGGTCGAATTCTACCAACTGCAAAATCTCCTTATAGGGGTTTAGCATCGTGGCGAATTGAGGAGGGATATTTCAATGCGGAGTGACGCGCAGAAGTACGCAGAAAATTCGCTACGAATTAATAAAATGGTGTGCTTAGTGTGTGAGGTAAGCCAACCCGACAAAAACCGCTAACAGCCCTACTGTGGTGAGCAGGAAATGCTTCAAAGAAGTACCACCCTTCCGCACCATATTTCGCATCGCCAGTTTGACGTAGCTGGGTTGATTTTCTGTTGCAGGAGTATTACTCATAAATAAATAACAAGTTCTTTTATATATAAATGTAACAGGTTGCCAGGATTTATATTGCCAGATTAGGGGACTAGGAATTTTAGATTTTGCGGAAAGTTCTGTAGGCGGGTTTCCCAACCTAGGAACGCCACTTGCTACAAGCCGGGAAACCCGTCCAACGCAGTGGCTCAACTTTTCAAGACGGATTTTGGATTGAATAATCTAAAATCCACTCATTGCAAATCCACTCATTGCAAGACTGGGGACTGGGGACTGGAATAATCTGCTTTACTTTTTACCAATGCCCTATGAGCTATTACCCATTCCCCATTTCCTAATTATGCCTATTCTACAAGTTGATTTTCCTGGCGTAGATAGGCTTGGATGAACATATCTAGGTCGCCGTTCATGATGTCAGCGATCGCAGTTGTTTCCGCATTGGTACGCAAATCCTTTACCATCTGGTAAGGATGAAATACATAGTTACGGATTTGGTTGCCCCAGGAAGCTTCCACCATATCACCCCGAATATCAGCAATTTCTTGAGCGCGTTGTTCTTGGGCTATCACTAACAACTTGGCTTTAAGGCGGGCTAAAGCTTTCTCTTTGTTTTGCAACTGGGAACGTTCTTCTGTGCAGCGCACAGCCAACCCTGTGGGAAGGTGAACTATCCGCACAGCTGTTTCTACTTTGTTAACGTTCTGCCCACCTTTACCCCCAGAACGAGTTGTGGTGATTTCCAAATCTTTGTCAGGGATATCCAACTGCACTGTATTATCTATCTGTGGCATCACCTCCACCCCAGCAAAACTGGTTTGGCGTTTACCATTGGCATTAAAAGGTGAAATCCGCACAAGGCGATGTGTACCTGTTTCAGAACGTAAATAGCCGTAGGCGTAACGACCTGTAATTTCTAAGGTGGCTGATTTAATCCCCGCTTCTTCACCTTCTGACTCTTCAGCCAAAGCTACCTTGTAACCATGAGCTTCTGCCCAACGGGTATACATTCTTAACAGCATAAATGCCCAGTCTTGAGCATCTGTACCACCAGCCCCTGCGTTAATGGTCAATACTGCCCCTTCTGCATCATAGAGGCCAGACAACAATTGTTGTAATTCCCATTGGTCAAGCTCACGATTCAGCTTGGTTATGGTAGACTCGGCTTCTTGTAATAGGGCTTCGTCGGTTTCCAGTTCCAAAAGCTCAACCACTGCTTTAGTATCGTCCAAACTGACGTGCCATTGATGATACTGTTCTAGGTGGGCTTTCAGGTCATTGAGTTCTTGCAGCGTTTTTTGAGCTGTGTTTTGGTCATCCCAAAATTCTGGCTGTGCGGCTATTTGCTCTAGGTCATGAATTTTGGCTTTTAGTGCAGGTACGTCAAAGATAGTCCTGGGTCTTACCCAGGCGACTAGACAACGTTTCGATTTCGCGTTTGAGTTCTAATACGTCCATTGTGCTGGCTTGAAGTAAATCGTTGCGGATAAATTTTGAGATATTGGTATTTATTGTATTTGACTTTCTGATTCTAGTTGGGACTTTTTCCCTAATTTTTCCAACCTTCTGCTCTTTCCCTGTCTTTAGTTATGCAAAAACCGTAGTTATAGCATCGGCGACTACGGTTCATAATTTGTTAAGTCTTTACACTTAGTATTTGCTTAACGACGGCCATTGATGGCAATGAGTAAGCGCAAAATAAAGATGAATAGATTGATGTAAGTCAGATACATCGACAAAGCCGCAGGCAGATATTGGTCATCGCGGTAAGTACGGGGCAAGATGTAAAAATCAACAACCGATGCCCCAGCAAAAAGAAATACCCCTAAACCGGAAATGGCAATTTCTAACCAATTAGGTATGTAAACACCAAACAAGGCAAAGACAAATTGAGTCAGACAGACCACCACCAAGGCGATAATGCCAAGAGAGATGGTTTTAGTCAAAGCCATACCGTCTTGTTCTGAGAGATTTGAACCAATTGGACGGGCAACTATAAAGGTAACTCCACAACCAAGGGCTGCTAAACCAATGCCTTGAATACCAACACCTTGAGTTTTCAAAGCCACAAACACTAAACCACTCAGGGTATATCCCGACAATAAGCTGTAGGTAGCTAAAAGTGGCAATGCTAGACTCTTGTTACCTTTTTGAGCAACATTCTGGGCAATAAAAAACAGTATTAACTCTAGAATCACTGCACCAATAAAGGTGGGGAAGAAAATTTCAGGGTTATTACGGATAATACTCAGCCCACCGTAAGTTCCCAATGCTGTAAGTATTAGACCACCACCGACATAAGGCAGGGCATTGGCAATGACATTGGGGCCTATTAATGTGTGAGACTGGGCTTTACGGAAAGCTTCGCGAAAATTGCTGGTATTACTCATATGGCAAGACTAATTTTTTAGAAAAACTTCCTGATTATTCTTATTCTTACTCATATTTAATCCTTTTAGCCAGGCAGAAAATCTGTAAATAATTTTACCTATTTGGTTGGAGCATTGATTTCATCGTAATCATAAAACCTATCAGCAATATATAGCAGGTAAGCTGTACCAGATTTAATTTGCACAGATCATTTAGCTAAATTCTTTACTAGGACTTATTTTCATTCTTTTGATTTTTAATTTCTGACCGATGCTTATTTTAGATTGAAGAAAAGCTGATTTTAGATTTTTTTGGTTCATGCCGGACTAACGTCCCGCTACGCTAACGCCCCTTGTGAGTGAAACAAATCCAAAATCCAAAATCTAAAATTCGTTGACTTGCTTGGTGGGCTTAGTCAAGTATTTTTCAGTAAAAATAACTAGCTTTGTTGCGAAAAATAAACTTTATCAAAAGAGTAATTGCTATTTAAAAAAACAAAACAGCCTGCAATAAATAGGCAATATAAATCATGCGTAAAAATACGGAATAGTAGAGAGATCCCACCAATAATTTCAGTGAAACGACGATGGTTTAATCAGCCTTGTCTAAGGAAAATAATTACAGATTTAAAGAGATACGCAGCTCCATTTTGCCAAAAAAAGGAGTTACAACAAAGGAATTTTTATATGGCAGCGAGTGAGTCCTCTATGCAAATTGATGGTATGGAGTTATTGCACTTATACCACCACAATCCTTCTATTAAACTTCGTAATCAACTAGTTCAGTTACATACTGGATTAGTCAGAAAGATGGCTCATAAATTTAGTCATCAATGTAATGAACCTTATGAAGATTTAGAACAGATTGGTTATTTTGGTTTAATCAGGGCGATTGAGCGTTTTGATCCCAGCCAAGGATACGCTTTTAGTTCCTTTGCTGTACCATATATTCGCGGTGAAATGCTGCATTTCTTGCGCGATCGCAGTACTCTATTAAAGATACCCCGCCGTTGGCAAGAATTGTACAACGAAGGACAAAAAGTCCGTAAAGAGTTGGCAGTCTCTTTAGGTCGTCCTCCCAAGGATTCAGAAATTGCTAAGGAACTCAAGGTATCTGTACAAGAATGGCAAGAAACCAAGCTAGCCGCCCAAAATCGGATGCCTTTGAGTTTGGATGCTACAGCCGTTCACTATGTTGATTGCCAAATTACCTTGGGTGAAGCACTTCCTTGTCCCCGTTCTACAGCTTTGCAGCAACAAAACGAAGAACGGCAACAACTGCAAGGGGCAATTAATATGTTAGAAGAAAAGCCCCGCCAAGCTGTGGAAATGGTATTTTTGAAAGAATTGTCCCGTAAGGATGCCGCCAAAAGTATTGGTACTAGCCCCATGACAGTAACGCGGTATTTGCAAAAGGGAATTCAAGATTTAATTGGTTATTTACAACCACAAGTAGTACCAACAGGGTCTTGAGAGTGCTGTTAGCGGTAGCGGGGCGTTTAGTCGGTGCTGTTAGCGGTAGCGGGGCGTTTAGCCCGTGCTGTTAGCGGAGCGTAACGTTGAGCAGTATGTTGTTAGCGGTAGCGAGGCGTGAGCAGGGTGCTGAGTTGTGAGTCAAAGAAAGATAGTATTCAAGCTAAAACCCCACAACTAGGGCATGAAAATCTCTCTTCCCCATTCCCTCTTTTCAGACTTGATTAATTACGAATTGGTATCATTCCAGGGAATACTAGGGAGATGTTAATTTATCCAGTATTTTGCTATGGGTCAGTTCTTTCGCTATTTACGCATCTACCTAATACTCAGCTTACTTTGTCTAGCCCTAAGCTGGTCATTCCCTGCACAAGCAATTACTTATCCTAATTCTCAACTAGAACAGCAAGTCTTAGAAGTCCTGCGCAAACACCCAGAAGCAATTATTGAATCTGTCCAAGCATATCAGCAGCAGCAACAACAGCAAGTCAATCAATCACGACAGGTATTTTTACAGGATTTGCAAGCTAATCCCGAAGCGGTGATTGCAAATTCCCCCACAATGGGAACGATACCAGCAAAAAATGTGTTGATAGAATTTTCTGATTTTCAATGTCCCTACTGTGCTGAGGCGCATAAAAAATTGCAGGATTTGTTAGTCAAGTATCGAAATGAGGTGACATTAGTTTATAAAAATTTACCTTTGCCCACTCATTCTGAAGCCCTATCAGCTGCAAAAGCGGCTTGGGCTGCAAATCAGCAGGGCAAGTTTTGGGAATATCATGATGCTTTGTTTACCAATCAAAAGCAACTTGGAAAAGATTTGTATTTAGATATTGCCAAAAAGCTAAATCTAGATATGGAGAAGTTTAACAGCGATCGCCTACTTGCCGAGCCAAGCATTAAACAAGATATGCAGCTAGCCCAAAAATTGGGAGTCCCAGGTACACCTTTCTTTGTAATGAATGGTAAAAACTATTCTGGGGCTGTACAGTTAACAGACATTGAAAGTAAATTAGGTAGTGCTACTTAAAAAATTTAACTTATCGCGCCTATTCCTCTCCACCTTCTCTACGAGTCGCAAGTTAGAGAGGAATTACGCATGAGTAATAACAATTCAATGATTTGGGCTGGGTATTGGCATAGAAAATAGGAGATGGAAACCTGACTGATTCCCCAATTCAATCTTCTAATTGCTGACTTGGTATTTCTACTGCTGTGACATCGATTGTCCCTTCTGGTGCGAAGCGTTGAAAATGACCTTTTTGTACTGTGAGTTGTTCTCCACAGTTAGGACATTGCAATTGGCTATTATTTAAACCTGTAAATTCATATGCACAGACTGGACATTTATCAGCCACTAAGTTGCGTTCCAACCACCAGCGTAAACCGAAAAACGCTACTACAGGGGCTAGCAATAGCAATCCAAAAAGAATCACTAAGGAATTCACTAACCAGCCCAAACCCAAAGAAGCCAGCAACCAAGTAATTGCTAACAGTGTCAGCAGGGGACGGAGATTCAAAAGATTCAGTTGAGAATTGTTAAGCCGCATTTTTAAATATTATCTTGCTCTTTATCTAGGATAACGAGTTTAGTCATTAGTTACTCTCACCTGTCCCCTGTCCTCTATTCCTAGTCAAGTAAAGACAAAAGTTGCTGTTGCAAGGCAGCTTGACCGAAATTAGCGATCGCTTGTTCTCTTAGCCATTGTCCATCACAACGCTGATCTTCTCCTTGAAGAATTTCTATACAAGCTGCGGCTACAGCTTCTGGGTTACGGTGGGGGACTTGCCACCCGACTTTACCATCTTGCAAGGGGTCAGCAGATCCATCATTATCGCCAGATAACACTGGGATGCCACAGGCCATGGCCTCTAGATAAACAATGCCAAAACCTTCTTGAGACGGCATGATATAGGCATCGGCTAGGCGGTAGTGTGCTATTAACTCTTCTGTAGGAACAAAACCGGCAAAGATAACGCGATCGCTTACACCTAAATCTTGGGCTAGCTGTGCTAATCTTGGTTGGTCATCACCACGACCAATAACTAAATATTTTACTTCTGGGAACACCTGCAATATTTTAGGTAGGGCGCGAATTGTCACATCCACACCTTTATATATATCTCCTGACCACAATCGCGCCACGGTCATGATGACCTTAGCATCTGTTAAACCATATTTAGTAACTAATTCGGGTAACTTTGTACCGGGAGTAAATCTATCCCCATCAATAGCACAAGGTAGCATTTTTACCTTATGAGGATCTATCCCATTCGCAGCACAGGCTTGATCTCGACTGTAGCGGCTAATTGTCCAAATGTCGCTGGCTGCGGCTAATGCCCGACGCTCTCGTTTTGGCAGTGTTTCCCAAACTTCCTTACCGTAGGTGAGGATGGTGTAAGGAATTCCCAAAGGTTGGCAAAGAGTTTGGATGAGTGCAGCTAGTTTAATATGACCGCAGAAAATCCGTTGGGGGCGTTTTTGCAATAAATACTTAAGTAACACCCCAGCCATTGTAATTCTACCTATCTGGGGTGACTGATTTTTAAAGTAATGAAATTTTAAGCAATCGCACTCAAACGGATTTGAACAATTGGGACTATCGCGCAACAAAAATACATCTGCTTGATAACCTGCACCCAAACCTGAATATGCACGAAAAATATCCTTCACATAAGATTGAATGCCGCCTTCCAGTGCAAAAATCTCTAAGAAGACGAAAACATGATTAACTTGTTGACTGGAATCTTCACCTAAATTAGTTTTTTCTGCCACCGGATCAATTAGCATTGAAATTCTTGTTATACATACATTGCAGAAGTTAAGAATGTCATCAAAGACACTCTAATCTACTAGCAGTTGTTTGCTAGACACTTGAGCTATTTTACCGTTTTGCAATCGCTCCATATCTGTTTTTACCATTTGCTCTAATAGTCTTTCAAAGCTAATTTGCCCTTCCCAACCCAAATTCTTTTTCGCTTTAGTGGGGTTAGCTACTAGTTGAAAATGCTCGTCTGTTCTGAGTAAATTAGGATTGATGACTACGTGATTTTGCCAATTTAATCCTACACATTCAAAAGCTATAGATACTAGTTCCCTGACACTATGTAGTTTACCTGTGCCAATTACATATTCCTCCGGCTCATCAACTTGCAACATCAGCCACATAGCTTTTACGTAATCGCCTGCAAAACCCCAATCCCGTTTAGCATCAAGACTACCCATTTCCAGTTTGTCAGCTAAACCAAGTTTGATTGATGCTGCGGCTAAAGAAACTTTACGGGTAACAAATTGTGGCGGACGTAGAGGCGATTCATGATTGTACAAAATGCCACTACAGGCAAATAGACCATAGCGTTGACGGTGATGTACCATTGTCCAATGAGCGTGTAGTTTGGCAGCTGCATAGGGATTTTTGGGTCTACAGGGGGTTTCTTCATCTTGAGGAGAAGAGAAAACATCCCCAAACATCTCGGAACTGCTAGCTTGATAAAACCGGGTAGATAAACCTACTTGTCGGACTGCATCTAATAAGCGTGTAGCAGTCCCAGTAATTAGGTCTAGTGTTCCTAGTGGATCTTTCCAAGAATCAGGGACAAAACTAGGTGCAGCCAAATTATAAATTTCTTGGGGACGGAGTTGTTCTACTGCATTCAAAATTGCTGTGCTGTCTCTCAAGTCCACAGTGTAGATTTCCACTTTGTTAGCTAAGTCACCCAACTTTGCTAAATTCGGTTGTCGGTGTGGAGATACCAATCCCACCACTCGATAACCGTGCTTGAGGAGTAAATGGCTGAGATAGTAGCCATCTTGACCAGTAATTCCTGTAATTAAGGCTGTTTTAGTCATATTTTTTTCTCCTCTTTCAGCATGGAACACCTACTCTGCGCGATCGCAAAATTACTGATAAGAACTTTTTGGACATTTGCCAGCCCAATCAACCGAACTAGGCATAAAAGTTCTGACCAATTCTAACAAAGTAGTTACGATCACTCGTATGCAAACCTTACTATTATGCAAAACAACTTTTTATACAAGCAATAAAGACTCTTCTCTGTGTCTCCGTGTCTCTGTGGTTAAAAAATAATATATCTACAGAGAAATAAAAAAACCCCCATAGGGGGGGCAGAATTTTTAGTTGTCCGCGTGGAGTGAACAACTAATAAAGAATACCTACAGTAAATACAGTAATCCGAACAAAATAATCCAAATCACGTCAACAAAGTGCCAGTAGATTTCCGCAGCTTCCACACCGAAGTGTTTTTCGTTACTGTAGTGACCAGGAGTACGCGATCGCCACAACACAGCCACAATCGCTAAAACACCGATAGTTACGTGTAAACCGTGGAAACCAGTCAACACATAAAACGCACTGGCAAACAAATTAGTCGTCAGACCAAATTCTAGATGCGTGTATTCGTAAACCTGTCCTACCAAGAAAATCGCACCCATTGCGGCAGTAATTGCCAACCAGGTACGCATACCTTTTGTATCATTCTTTTTGATAGCAGTATCAGCATTGTGCATGACAAAACTGCTAGCAATCAGATTGACAGTGTTGACTCCAGGTAACAATAATTCTAAATCTGGTGTCCCGGCTGGCGGCCACACAGGCAAAGTTGAACGGAAAGCTAAATAAGCTCCGAACAACCCCATAAAAATCATCCCTTCAGCAATCAAGAAAACAAATATCCCAAACAGGCGATGATCGGGATGTTCTTCATGATGCTCAACCGCCGCCGCGTGGTGATGATTCAGTTCCGTTTTCGCTGGGTCAATAGTTTGACTTTGCATGAATTTTGACAAGTGTGAAGTGTGAATATATTGGGGATGGGGGAGAGGGAAGAAATTCTCCCTCGTCTCCTCTGTTTCTTCTTAGGTTCTAGTCTCTACATCCGACTCAATGCTAGGGTATGGCTCATCTAGATCAGCCCTGAATACAGGATTCTCAGATGGAGATACATTCGCGGGTGCGTGTTGTACCCCATAGTCGTAGGGGCCTGTGGTCAAGACTGGGAGAGTTTCAAAGTTCTCAATTTCTGGTGGTGAGGTGGTCATCCACTCTAAGGTAAGAGCTTTCCACGGATTATTGCTAGCTTTCTCGCCGTATAACCAACTCCAAATAGCGTTGATGATAAAGGGGAAGGTGGAAACGGCTAGGATGTACGAACCATAAGTACAGATTTCATTTAGCAAGGTAAATTTGGGGTCGTACTGAGCAATCCGGCGATTCATCCCCATTAAACCTAGCTTGTGCATGGGTAGGAAGGTCATATTCAAACCCACAATTGTCAGAGCAAAATGTACCTTACCCCAAGTTTCATTGAACATCCGTCCTGTCATTTTCGGAAACCAGTGATAAATGGCTGCGAAAATTCCCAGTACGCTACCACCGAAAAGTACATAGTGTAGGTGCGCTACTACAAAGTAAGTGTCGTGGACGTGGATGTCAAAAGGCACAGCTGCCAACATTACACCACTAATCCCACCAATTACGAAAGTCCCGACAAAACCCATTGCGAACAGCATGGGACTGTTGAACTGGATTTTTCCGCCCCACATCGTCGCCAACCAGCTGAAAATTTTAATCCCTGTAGGTACGGCAATGATCATGGTGGTGATCATAAAGAACATCCGCAACCAACCAGGAACACCACTGGTAAACATATGGTGCGCCCAGACAATTAGCCCTAAGAAACTGATGGCTAACGATGAGTAGGCGATCGCTTTATAACCGAAAATTGGTTTACGGGAGTGAATGGGTATAATCTCTGAAATTGCCCCGAAGAACGGCAAAATCATGATATATACCGCCGGGTGGGAGTAAAACCAGAACATATGCTGGTAAACTACCGGATCACCGCCACCAGTCGGGTTAAAAAATGTCGTTCCTGCCAATAAGTCAAAAGCCAGCAGAATCAAACCGGCGGCTAATACTGGTGTTGAGAGTAATACCAACGCCGAAGTAGCCAGCATCGCCCAACAGAACAAGGGCATTTGATGGAAGCCCATACTGGGAACACGCATCTTTAGTAGGGTGACGAGAAAATTAATCGCCCCCAAAATCGATGACGTACCCAACAGCAGGACACTCATAATCCAAATGCCTTCACCCACCTGTCCTGTCACCAAACTTAAAGGAGGGTAGGAAGTCCAACCTGCTTCTGCTGCGTCTCCGATGACTAAACTAGCAACCAGCAACAAGCCGGCTGGGGGGATCATCCAAAAAGCTACAGCATTCAGCCTAGGGAATGCCATATCTCTAGCCCCAATCATCAGGGGAATTAGATAATTAGCAAAACCTGCCCCAGCTGGCACAATCCACAAGAAAATCATGATTGTGGCGTGCAGTGTAAATAGGCTGTTGTAGAGTTCTGGACTGACAAAATCTACTTCTGGGGTTCGCAGTTCTGTACGCACCAAGTCAGCTAAAACGCCGCCAATGCAGTAAAAAATGAACGAAGTGACTAGATATTGCAGTCCAATTACCTTGTGATCGGTATTGAAGCTAAAGTAGTCTTGCCATTTTCTGACCCCTGGTTCTGGAATATGAGCAGGGATGTTGGCAGTTTCTTGTAACTGAGCTTGTGTCATGGTTAAGAGTCAATAGTCAATGGTGATTAGTCAGTAGTTATTGGTTATAGCTTTGGACTGTGGACTTTTGACTATTTAACGCGATGTGCAACTTATTTTTGAAACCCCTCTCCAAAGACGCGGAGCGGCTTTTCGCTAGAGTACCTCTCTCCTTGCAGGAGAGAGGCTTTAAATCTTGCTCCCCTTCCCTTGTAGGGAAGGGGTTGGGGGTTAGGTTTGAGAGAAAGTTGCACACGGCGTTATTTATGAATGTGATGTAACATTTCTGGTTGAATTCCCATGTCTTTGGTATAAGGTGCAAGGAATTCATCTGGAGTTAGGTTAACTGGGTTGACAGCAACTGCTTCTTTAAGAGTGTTATTATTCGCAACTAACTGCTCTTGCATCCATTTTTCAAATGCTTCTGGTTTCTCCACTACCACCTGTGTTCTCATCGCGCCGTGGTAGGGGCCGCACAGTTCAGCACAGATGAGAGTATAGTCACCAGCAACTTTTGGTGTAAAGCGGAGTTCGCTTTGTCTACCAGGGATCACATCTTGTTTCAGCCGAAATTCAGGCACCCAAAAGGCGTGAATCACATCATTTGCTGTCATATTAATTTCCACCTCCCGCCCAATGGGAACGTGCATTTCCCCAGTGGTGATACCTGTTTCAGGATAGGTAAAAATCCAAGCGTATTGTAAACCTGTGACGTTAATTTTTAACCCAGGTGATTTTCCGGCATTTTCAGGACTAGCACCAATGCTAGGAGACACACTACCTACACCTGGAGCATCCCGTTTTTGGGGAATTTGATCGGCATTGCGGACTGCTGCGGTGGCTGGGTCTTGCATCGCCTCATCAGATTTCTGCTGATTGAGGTTAGGCGCATTGCTAGGAGGCGTATCATTTAAAGTTGCAGCGATCGCCGCCCCAGGCATTGCCATCGATTCCTGCATAATGGGGGCTTCATGGACGGAGTGGGGATCAAATCCACCGATGTCATTATAAACTTCAAAGCTATAGACAGAAATACCGATAACTATAATTGCGGGGATCGCTGTCCAAAGTATCTCTAAAGGTACATTACCCTCAATTGGGGGGCCGTCTTCATTATCGCCTGCCCGGCGACGATATTTAACTGCACAGTAAATTAATACACCTTCAACAATCAAAAAGATACCTGCTGAGACGGTCATCATCGTATTAAAAAGACCATCTACGAGAACGGCTTCATCCGAGGCTGCTGTTGGCAACAAACCGTGATTTTGACCGTACCATAGGCTTGTTAGGGTTAGCCCGATACCAATTAATAATGTCCAAATGGAACTTGGGATTTTCACGGCTCACTTAAATGAATTAATGACGTTATCTCGAAGCGACTTACTTACTAAGGTAATCTAGGCTATTAGATATTGACCCGAAAGGTCTGAAATTTTTATTAATTTTTTCGAGTATTTTCCTAATCTTGAGTAAAAGAGATTTATTACATACTTTCTAGAGTAGATATCAAAAATTAGAAAAATTTAAGGAAAATTTAGCAAATGAAATGGTATTGATAATAACCAATTCCTGACAACTTGAAAAATACCTAAAGCTTCTGGCTAGCAAGGGCAAAAGTGATTCAAATTATTAGAAGAAAGCCCATCAATAAACCTTGGTATATACGCTAGGGTGGATATGGGTCGGTATGAAAATTACAAATTTTAAGAAGTTCTACCAAAAAGTGGGCAGAAGGTATTGTTCATGAGCGAATTTGTCCTAAAACAACAAAATGAAGCAGCAACAGAGCAGCAAAAGCCCAAGGAAGTAATTCGTCGCCTCGTGTGGAAAATGAGCATAGCCACCTTGATTTTGATGGCTATAGGCAGTGCTACCCGCGTGATGAATGCTGGGCTGGCTTGCCCAGACTGGCCACTTTGCTATGGAGAACTAGTACCAGCCAAGCAAATGAATCTCCAAGTGTTTTTGGAGTGGTTTCACCGTTTGGATGCCAGTTTAATTGGCATTAGCGCGATCGCCTTGTTTGGTTTATCCTGGTGGCATCGCCAGGCGTTACCCCGTTGGCTACCTTGGGCGGGGACATTTGCCCTGTTTTTAATCGTCTTTCAAGGGATTCTGGGCGGACTCACCGTTACTCAATTGTTACGATTTGATATCGTCACAGCCCACTTGGGGACAGCGTTATTGTTTTTCATTACCCTACTGATTATTGGCATGGCTCTGACTCCCTACCAGGGAACAGGCAACGTTGGTAAACTGCCTTGGGTGGGTTTAACAGCTGCGATTTTAGTTTATTTGCAAAGTCTATTAGGTGCTTTGGTCGGCTCTCGTTGGGCGTTACATCAGTGCTTTGGTGGTTCTCAACTGTGTGGCGTGATGTATAGCCACATTTTCGGCTTAGTACCGCCTACAGTCGCAACTTTAGCCGTAGTGTTGATTTCCTGGCGTACACCAGCACTACACCCAGCTTTGCGGAAACTAGCTAATATGACAGGTGGGTTGTTAATTTTACAAATCTTGTTGGGATTTGCTACCTTCCGATTACATCTACAAGTCGAGCCTCTGACTGTCACTCACCAAGCTGTAGGTGCAACACTTTTGGGTGTTTTGGTGGGTTTTACAGTTCTCTCAGTCCGCGACTGGGCTGCAAACGGTGAGATTGAGGTGATAGGTGACAGGTGACAGGTGACAAAAGAGCAGAAGAGACAAGACATAATTTTTTGACTTTTGACTTTTGACTTTTTTCTGCCCAATCCCCATGTTGGTAATGAACTACTGACACCAAAAAAGTATGAAACAGTGAGGAGGAAGGTATCTGAGCGAAAAAGCAGGAAGCGTTTTCTCCTTCCACCCATCGCTGGCAGACTTTCTCCCTACGAAACGAAGCTCAAAACTCTACTCCCTGCCTTTTAACTCAACACTCTCTACATGGCAGTAGTAAAGGCAAGGATTACCAATCTAGAGCAATGGTCACACATAAGTTCTTGAAAAAAAAGGAATTAAAGCAAAAATGATCGAGACTAATGTCTCTCGCCACCACGAAACCTTTCTTCAGGTAGTCCAAAGCTATTATCAGCTTACTAAACCTAGAATTATCCCATTGCTACTAATTACTACTGCCGGGAGTATGTGGATTGCGGCAAAAGGCGAAGTAGACCCTTTGCTGTTGTTAGTTACTCTGGCTGGTGGGACTTTAGCAGCAGCGAGCGCGCAGACAATTAACTGCATTTATGACCGGGATATTGATTACGACATGGAACGGACGCGTCATCGTCCCATGCCTTCCGGGAGAGTACAGCCCCGTGATGCTCTGATTTTTGCGATCGCACTGGCAATACTTTCTTTTACCCTCCTCACAGTATTTGCTAATCTCCTAGCTGCTTCCCTGGCATTCTCCGGCATTATTTTTTATATTTTGGTCTACACCCATTGGCTAAAGCGTCATAGTACCCAAAATATTGTCATTGGTGGTGCGGCTGGTGCTATTCCGGCTTTAGTCGGTTGGGCAGCAGTTACAGGTACTTTAAGCTGGGCTGCATGGCTAATTTTTGCGATCGTCTTTCTGTGGACACCGCCCCATTTCTGGGCTTTAGCACTGATGATTCGTGATGATTACGCCAAGGTGGGCATTCCCATGCTACCTGTAGTGGAAGGTGCTACAGTCACGGTAAAACAAATTTGGTACTACACCCTGATTACAGTCGTAGCGACGATGTTACTAGTTTTTCCTCTACACGCTAGCGGGATCGTTTACGCCGCCTTCGCCGCCGGTTTAGGAGGATTATTTATCCGCAAGTCTTGGTGTTTGTTACACAACCCCGAAGACCGCACTACAGCTAGAAATTTGTTTCTCTACTCTATCTCTTACATGATGCTGCTGTGTTTGGCGATGGTGATAGATAGTCTGCCTATTACCCATCGTGTGGTTAATGCGGTGATCGGTTTAATTGGTTAGAGCAATTAGCGATCGCGTTGGTAGATTTCAGGGCGCGATCGCATTGTTAATGAATCGAAAAAATTACAAATAATCAATAGCCAATAGTATTTTTATGTTCAATTACCAGCTTACACATAACATTAAAATATACTATGGGAATGCGACTTAATTATTGAAATTACCTGCGTAGCTAGGGAACAGGGAACTCTTAACAGGGAACAGGAAACCGATTTTCTTCAGCTTCTCCCGAGCAACTACTGTGGATTGCTTCTTCTACTTCAGCTATTGTGAAGCCGCGTTTTGTCACATAACCCAAAGCATGTCGGGAAAATCTAATTGGCTTGAAGGATTCAGGCATAGAATAAGGACATAGTTTTCAAAGGTGGTGTATCATGCAAATACCCATTGCAGACGCATCAGAAGAGTTAGTTCGTTTGGTTGAAGCTGCTTTGCAAGGTGAAGAAATTGTCATCCTCAAAGATAATCAACCTGTAGTCAAGCTGACTTTAGTGGAATCAGTAAAAAAGCGTCGTCCTGCTAAGGCTGGTAGTGCTAAAGGGCAAGTCTGGATATCTGATGACTTTGACGAACCGCTTGAGGATTTCAAGGAATATATGGAATGAGATTTTTGCTCGACACTCATACATTTATCTGGTTTGTTATTGATAGTCCACAACTTAGTAATACCGCAAAGGTACTGATTGAAGATGAGTACAATGAGAAATGCTTAAGCTTTGCTAGTGTTTGGGAAATGGCAATCAAATGTAGCCTTGGAAAATTGAGCTTTAATTTACCAGTTCAAACTTTTGTTGAACAGCAGATACAGCAGAATAGTATTGACTTATTAAGTATTCAAATGCCTCATCTCGCAATTGTTGCCACCCTACCGTTACATCATCGTGATCCATTCGACCGTTTGTTAATTGCACCGGCTATTACAGAAGAAATTCCCATTATCAGTGCTGATGTTGCGTTTGATGCCTACTTAATTAGGCGATTGTGGTAAGTATTTTGATGATTAGTCAGCTTTGGCGATCAGCTACGCTGGGCGGTTACGCCATCGCGTCCACAGTCACAGTTTTAAATGCGATTCTTGTTGACTAATACGGCGAAAAAACTAAATTTTGACAATACACTAGTTGAATCCGATATGGTGATGCTGAAAATAGTTGATTGTTTGTCAGTCTTATTTACTATTGTGACGCTGTTGTTGCCAAACTAGCTGCGTCGCCAAATTATGATATTTCCGAGCAAGGTTCCAGTCGCGAGCCAATTGTCATCGCCGATAAAGGCGACGGAACGAACCCCATAAGAATTACTGAGGGTACAGATTTCTTTTCCTGTTTGTACATCCCACAGTTTGATAGTGTTGTCGCATTTATATCCACCACCAATACTAGCCAACAATTGCCCATCACTGCTGATGGCTATGGACCGAACTATTCCGGAATGACCAGTGAAGGTGCGAATTTCTCTGCCTGTTGCCACATCCCACAGTTTGATAGTACGGTCATCCATACAACTAGCCAACAATTGCCCATTACTGCTGATGGCTACGGAATAAAGTCTGTTGAAATGACCAGTGAAGGTGCGAATTTCTCTGCCTGTTGCCACATCCCACAGTTTGATAGTACGGTCATCCATACAACTAGCCAACAATTGCCCATCTCTGCTGATGGCTACGGGATAAACTCTGTCGGAATGACCAGTGAAGGTGCGAATTTTTCTGCCTGTTGCCACATCCCACAGTCTGATAGTCTTGTGATCACTACAACTAGCCAACAATTGCCCATCACTGCTGATGGCTATGGTTAGGTAAGCACCAACTATGTTGGAAGGATGAGGACGAGTGAAGGTGCGGATTGTTCTGCCTGTTGCCACATCCCACAATCTGATAGCGTACCCATCACCACTAGCTAAGAATTGCCCATCATTGCTGAAGGCTAAGGAACTCATCCCGGAATGACCAGTGAAGGTGCGGATTGTTCTGCCTGTTGCCACATCCCACAGTCTGATACTATCTTCATCACTATAACTAGCCAACAATTGCCCATCACTGCTGATGGCTATGGACCGAACTATTCCGGAATGACCAGTGAGGGTGCGGAGAAGTTCACCTGTAGTTGATGAATATAAGTGAATAAGGCTACCAGCTGCACAGGCTAAGATATCTCCCTTGGGGCTAAGGGCTATCTGTGAAGAAATACCTGGAATGATTTGGGCGCATTCCCAAGATGGTATTGCTGGCTGTGTTGGTCTTACTATCCCTGCACCTAACAAATCTAACCACTCCTGCACCGACTGGGGGCGGAACTTATAATTTAACGCCATCCCCCGCATAATTGCCTCATTTACCTTGTCGCCTACACTCGAATTCAACTCTTTTGGTGGTTGTAGGGTAAAATTTTGTAGCCTCACGGGTACTGGCATAGGTAACTGTCCAGTCAGCAAAGAATACAATGTGGCTGCTAAAGCATAAACATCTATATATTCCCCGCGTTCAGCATCAGGGATATACTGCTCTGGTGGCGCATAACCATCAGTCCGACTCTCCGTATGTCGTTGCACTGCACCAGGAATAAATTGTCTAGCCAAGCCAAAGTCAATGAGTACGGCTTTTGGCTTACCTGCACGCATCATAATGTTACTGGGTTTTAAATCCCGATGCAGCAAGCCTTTCTCATGAACTAGTATCAAAGCATCGCCAATTTGCCCAATATATTGCAGTGCTTCTGCTTCTGGTAATGCTCCCTTGAGGGTTATCCGCTTACCTAAATCTTCTCCTTCGATGTATTCCATCGCCATGCAGGGTAAATCACCATCATCAAAAACATTCTCTACTTCTACAATGTGGGGATGGCGACATAAGGCAAGGCGTAATGCTTCTTCTTTGAAGTCTTGCTTGAGTTTATACTGATGTGGTTGCCAAAGAGGATCATTGAGGATTTCTTCACGCAGAGTTTTAATTACCCGCAGTTGACCCTGTTTATTTTTCGCTAGGTAAGTAATGCCAATGCCACCTTTACCCAGATATTGCTCGATTATGTAGCGATCGCCAAATAACTGCTGCCCTGGATTCCACACCATAGGTCAAACCGTAGTTTTACTGATATTCTATTGTGGCATAGGCAAAACAGTTATCAGTTATCAGCACTCTTGATCCTGATCACTGTGTACTGATTTCACCCATATCTAGAAAATAACCAAAGAATTAGGCTAGTTCCTAAAATACAAACAATTCCTGCAACTCCCGCTAGAGGTTTGTTGTTCTTCCCAGTCCACCACTCGGAGGTTTTACCTGTATAAGTTACTAGTTCGGCTGTATCTATAGTAGCGATCGCAAATACTAAAGCTGAATGTAATCCCCAGGCTATACCTAAGTTATGGCGATCACATATTCTCGCCAACACTAACATCATTCCCAATAACCACAGTCCCGGTAGTTGAGGGATAGTTTCCTGTTGTTCCCATACTAAGTGTAAGACAGCAAAAATTAGACTAGAAATGGCCGCTGCTATCCAGACAGAATAATCTCGCTCTAACTCCGTCAATAAAAAACCCCGAAATATTAATTCTTCTATCCCTCCAACCAACAATGCTATTAATAAAATAGATGGCAAGATAGATGTTATTTGCTTGGGGCTTAATTTTTTAAAGTCGCACCAACCTAGCCAAAATTGACAGGTATACGAAATAGCTATAGTTAATACTCCTAACCCAAAACCTAGTGCTAAAGAGCCTAGCATGGCAAAATTAGCAGCAAATCCATAGTCTGAAAAAGAGCTATTAGTTAGCCAAATAATACCCCAAACAATCAGAGGTGCTAATAGATACAATGAGACAATTAATGGTAATTTTTGCTCTGGTTGTAGCGGTTTTATGGGTTGCCAATTTAACAGCCTGAGTAATATGACTGCAATTGGTAGCCAACAAACTATCCAAGCAATGAAAAATGCCATCACGACAACTATTACTGGTGCATCTTTCATAAATGCCAGTACATTGTTGATGGATGGCTGAAGGAAATTAGTCAAACTAAACAAAAAAATCACGATAAAATTCTTGCAGAGTAAACATCTTGGTGATTAATCAAGACTCTACCAAAATTGGTGACTTCTGCAAGGGGTCTAATCGTATTTTTGGGTTAGACAAAATTATTTAATTAGGAACACTAGTTTCCTCTGGTTTTAGGGATAAGTTACGGAAACTCACTCCCAGTACCAGAAAATTTTTTATTCTTCGTCTTCCAAATCTTCGTCAGCGTCTTCAATATCTACATCAGGTACAAGCTTCTTATCACTTTCACCCAGTTGAATCAAGTGAATATGTTTATATCCTAGTCGGATTTCAAATTCATCACCTGGTTTTAAGCCCATTGCTTTGGTGTATGTAGCACCAATCACAATTTGACCATTTTGATGAACACTAACGCGATATGTTGGTTCACGACCACGACCATCTTTTGGTGCTTCTGGACTCAGAGGAATTCCTCTAGCCGATAGCAAAGCATCATAAAAATCAGTAAGATTGACGCGGACTTGGTTATTCTTAGTAACAGTGTAATAACCACACTGCTTGGCTCTTTCTCTTCGTGGTAAATTAGAAAGTTCTTTTACCTTTGCCAGCAGTGATTTTCCAGTTAAAGGCGCGGTTGCAGTTTCACTCATTATTCTTAAGTTTTCCTTACTCTCTCCAAACTGATAAATTATGTCGTCCTATTCCAGTATTTGACTTTTTAGCATTTTTACAAAGCTACTGGGGACTTCAAGTTAAAGGGTGAATTCCTGCTGATATTGTCCTCAAGTACCTCCATTATGGATGACCACAACAGATGAGAGGTCACGAGTTCTACAGGTATTAGTTTCGGTGATTTTACGGCATTTTAAACCATTATTCATGATTGGGAAGGCAATCATTTTTTCTTTTGGTCTTACCGTTACAAAGAAGTTATAGACCAAAGAAATTACAGGTTTTACTTTTGCACTGCCTACCTTTATAGCTTTTGAGTTCTCAGGTTTTACCTACTTTACTCTTGAGCTAAGGACAGCATCGTATTTAAATATGGTCTTACGGACATACACCCTTTTGTCCTACCTGTCGAGACATGAAATTTCTGTCTCTAGACTACAAAGAAACTAAACAGTGTTGGCTGTACTTGTACAGCGATTGATCCTGGTTTTGTTGCTTCGTAATTTTATATTAAATACTAGCATGGACTAATAATAGCAAAATAATTGTTTATTTTAAAATTTAACTTGCAAGTAAACTTATATCTAAATCCCCTAGCTCCTAGAAACAAAAACCAGCAAGGATTTTATTTATGGTTCATGATGAAGAGTGACTATTGCTGTATGACTTTTATAAAAATTAATCTAAATTCAGATGAGCAGTTTTGATGAGTAAGTTATATCCTTTGGTTATCTTGATTCAGCCCAGACAAAAAGCTGTGAGTATTACCCTCCTGGTTTATTGTCTTTAGAGAAAAAGGTCTGCTGTTTTATGTACGTCTGTCTATGGGAAGAATAAATTTACTCACCTCTGCTGGAGACTTTATGCGACGATCAAATGTTTATTTTCAGCTTTAATGCTTCAATACAGACAAAAGATTTAAAATTTAGTAACTCTTTGAGGTGTTTTATGAATCTTTATGCTCTTAGATGTTGACTTCAAGATGTCTCATTAACCTCAAGAGCATTTATTGTATATATTTCGCCAATATAGAGGATAAACCTATATTCATTCCTGGTAAACCCCCTTGACTGATCCTGCCAAACAGGTAATTAGAATAATACACTACAATTAATTTTTGCATCCGATCTGAGATGGCAAGATAAATCTAGCTGATGGTCGTTCTACGACTGAAATTATCTTAGTTATCTTTAAACTAGAATCAGTTGCGCTTGCAGGATCAGCCTATTAATGCCAATCTGCAAATTAGGGGCAACAATATATGTAGCTCACTTTTTGCAATCACCAGCCTTTACACAAGATTTTTTAGGCTGATGCAGCAATTTTAAGAATTTGGTTGGTAATCATGGAAGTTAATTTTAAAATCATTCGGCAACAGCAAAATTCTGCTGCTGTTGTGGAAACTTACCTTTTAGAGACAGAACCTAGTAATACCATTTTGGATTGCCTTAATCGCATTAAGTGGGAGCAAGATGGAACTTTAGCATTTCGCAAAAATTGTCGCAATACCATTTGTGGTAGTTGTGCGATGCGAATTAATGGACGTTCAGCTCTAGCTTGTAAAGAAAATGTGGGTAGTGAACTAGCAAGATTGAAAAATCCAGCCAATAATATTCCAGAAATTACGATCGCACCCTTGGGTAATATGCCAGTGATTAAGGATTTAGTCGTGGATATGAGTAGTTTCTGGAATAATTTAGAAGCGGTAACGCCCTATGTTAGTACCGCCGCAAGACTTGTACCAGAAAGAGAGTTTTTGCAAACACCCGAAGAGCGATCGCTTCTAGATCAAACTGGTAACTGTATTATGTGCGGTGCTTGCTACTCGGAATGCAATGCTCGTGAAGTTAATCCTGATTTTGTCGGCCCTCACGCCCTCGCCAAAGCCTACCGCATGGTTGCCGATTCCCGCGATAGTGATACAGCCGATCGCCTAGAAAATTACAACGAAGGGACTAAAGGCGTGTGGGGCTGCACCCGTTGTCTATACTGCGATGCCGTTTGTCCAATGGAAGTCGCCCCCTTAGAGCAAATCACTAAAATTAAACAGGAAATTCTCACCCATAAACAAGCTAGTGACAGTCGCTCAATTCGCCACCGTAAAGTATTAGTTGATTTAGTCAAAGCAGGTGGCTGGATTGATGAAAGACAATTTGGTGTACAAGTAGTTGGTAACTACTTTAAAGACCTCAGAGGGTTACTTAGTCTTGCACCGCTAGGATTACGCATGATTGCCAAAGGTAAATTTCCCCTCTCATTTGAGCCATCCGAGGGAACAGAACAAGTGCGATCGCTCATTGAAGCTGTGAAACAGGAGGAAGCAGGAAGGTGACAGGTGACAGGTGACAGGTGACAGGTGACAGGTGATAGGTGATAGGGGACTGGGGAGAAAACTAATCATTAATTACTCATTACTCAGCACTCATTACTCAGCACTCACCACTCAGCACTCACCACTCAGCACTCACCACTCAGCACTCCCTCATCGCGGATCTTGAGGGACGTTTATAGGCTGCCCAAAACGGTCATAGACTGAAATATCCCATTGCCCGTTATTGCTAAACTCAAAAGCAATCCTACTGCCATCAGCACTAATTGTAGGGTTGCGAACTTCTGCTTGTAGGTTGCCAGTTAAATTGCGTGCTTGCCGTGTTTCCCGATCATAGAGAAAAATAGCCGATCGCCCCTGACGGCTAGCAGCAAACACAATATAACGAGCATCTTCGGAAACACTGGGATGAGAGGCGATCGTATCTAAGGCATTTAAACCCGGTAATTCGATTAAATTACGCGCCAGGGTATCAAATAAATAAACGTCTTGGCTACCCCGGCGATCGCTAGTAAACACAATATATCTACCCGAAGTTTGCGGATTGAGTTCCGAAGCAAGACTATTAAGACTCCTCCCCCCCGGATCAAAAGGATAACTCACCAATCGAGGATAGCCAAAACAGCCAGTTAATAACCCTGCACAAGCATATATAGGAATAAAAATACGTTTATTCATTACTCACCTGTCATCTGTCACCTGTCACCTACTCCGGCGGATTCACAGTCGCACCATTGGGAATATCTAACTCAATATTCGGACCCCTATCGAGAACTTCAATATCCCACTGACCACGGGCGGCGGTTTCAAAAACTATATAACGTCCATCGGGACTGATAGCAGGATTTCTGACCCAACCGCGATAAGTTGGGGTGGCAATTTGTGATTGTTGTGTGGCGCGATCGTACAGTGCTACCACTGGTCTACCTTGGTCACTGGTCAGGTAAGCAATATAGCGTCCAGTGTAGCTGAGACTGGGACTTTCGATAATTGTTTCGCGTCGATTTAAGCCTGGTGTACTAATAAAACTTTGCTGTTGCAAATCATACACAAGTAACTGGTGAGTATTATTACGATGAGAAATCAACGCCAAAAAGCGACCATTACCACTTAAAGCTGGTTGTTCTTCTGTGTAGCGACTATTAAGAGAAGTAGGGCCAAGAGGAATATCACCAGAGCCACAAGAGCCTAGCAAAGCGGTCAAACCAAAAACTAAGCTCCAATAAATTGGTTTTTGCAGCCAAAACTCAGAAGTAAATTTTTTCACCTCAGATATCTACTGTTTTCCGTCGCCTATAAGCTTACATCTATCCCGACCGCTTTATACATCCTCATAATCTGTAGAATTATCAGAATCTACATCTGATGAATCTATGGGTTTATACGGTACATAATCAGTTGGGATTGCTTCATCATCCTCTATCTGTCTGCGAGGATTGGTATCAGCAGGTGGACGACGTTTTCTTGGTCTGGGTGGCGTATCTTCGTTTACTTCTGAGCGCGGGGAAGTGTTATTACCCCGACGAGAAGGTTTTCTGGTTTCTCGGCTGGAACTTTCCCAATCATCAACTTCTTTATTAGAGGAAGAACTCCAATCTTCTTGTTCGTATCTTTCAGGAGTCCGATTGGATGGACGCGTAGGAGGACGGCGGCGCGATGTTCTATCTGTCGTCGGCTCTGGTCTGTCGCTACTGGTGCGGCGTTCCCTGCGGGGTGGTTGCTCCTCATAATAGTCATCACGAGAGGAACGATCATCTCTGCTAGGTCGAATCCGGGCGCGTACAGGACGTTCTTCTTCTTCCTCCTCTTGATAAGGTAGTGGTTCATAGTCTGATTCCACTTCAGCTTCGTATCCGCTCCGTTTCCTGTTATACGAGTAATCTCTGCTCACCTCGCGCTCATCCACAATCGGAGTGTTACGTTTAGCTTGTTGAGTAGCAATACTCCGTAAGCGAATACTTTCAATAGCAAAAAATACAGTTGTCCCCACCAAAAGCAGTTGACCAAATTGCAAAATCGGGTCTAAACGCCATCCTTGGAAAACAAGAATGAACCCGCACAATAAGCCGACAGCCGCAAAAAAGATATCTTGATCTCTTGACAGTTCTGGACGCACGGTACGGAGAAAATACAGTGCTGCCCCAGCCACAGCCAGGAAAATTCCTAGAATACTGGCTGAGTTCGTCCCAAAATTTACCTGAGCCAGAACACTGGCTGAGTTCAGCCCAAAATTTAGCATTGTTCTTTATCCCAATATCAAATCTATGTTAACGAGCCACACTTAAAATCACTACTTTACGCAATCACAATATAATATTTAAGCTTCAAAGCAACTGGCAAAGAAGCTCTGAAGCTATTCACCGCAAGCTAAAAAAAGCTTAAGTCTGTCAGCAATAGGTCTAATAAGCTGACAGACAATCGTTTGAGAAAGTCGAACTGACTCCCTCAAACATTAGGAACGTTGGATTTTATCTTTTTGGCTGATAAAAATCAAACCAATCGTAGCAGGGATAACAACAATTAAAGTACCCCAACCTAGACTCCAAAGAAAATTTGATAAAGATGGTGTCATGGATCTCAACCTTTATTTACACACTTCATCATAATTCTAATGGTGTATCACATCCTTGAGAAGCCTATTGTGTTGAAAGGCAACAAAGAAAAGGGGACAGGGGACAGGGGACAGGGGACAGAAAATAGGGAAAACTAGGTCAGCTTGAATGCAGTCTTGAGCTTAGTTACTTTTCGATACGCGCTAATAATTAACCGCATTTGGTTAGAATTTAAATAGAGAATGCTTTACAAAGCTTAAATTTTTCAGATTGCGCCCTAAGTTTTTTCTCTGTCCACAAATAGTAGCTCAGATCAATTCCATGACTGCTGTTAACTTAACTGCTTGGATTCTTGGCCCTGTGCTGGGGCTAATGACTTTTTTGTTTATTTTCCGCATTATTCTTACTTGGTATCCGCAAGTGGATCTGAATCGGTTGCCGTTTAATCTCATTGCCTGGCCAACTGAACCATTTTTAATCCCTTTGCGAAAACTAGTAGCACCCATAGGTGGAGTTGACATCACCCCTATTATTTGGGTTGGGATTTTGAGCTTGCTAAGAGAGATTCTCTTAGGTCAGCAGGGATTAATTACCATGATGTCTCGTGTCAGTTAAAAATTGTGCATGGGCATAAGTTTTCAGAACGCCCATGACCCGACGATGCTCCGCCCTGTCTTCGTCCGCTATAAAGTAGAGCGTAGCTCATCGCAATCCAGGGCGAACTCACAAGCATTTGATGACAATTTTATTGAATACAGCCTGTAAACAAGATGAGTTACCGCGACATAATTACTATAGAACCCGACAAAAGAGGTGGAAAACCTTGTATTCGACGAATGAGAATCACTGTTTACGATGTTCTAGGTTGGCTAGCAGCAGGTATGTCTCACACTGAGATTCTAGATGACTTTCCTGAGTTGACAGAAGCAGATATCAGAGCTTGTTTAGAATTTGCGGCTGATCGAGAGCATCGTCTCGTTGCTTCGGTGGGTGTGGCTTGAAACTACTGTTGGATCAGGATTTGAGTCGTAAGCTTGCAACTCGAATAGCAGATATTTTTCCTGATTTCAGTCATGTGCAGTTTCATCAACTGCAAGATCCGCTTCATCAACTTATTATGCCGCGATCGCTGGTGAAAACATATCGATCTCACGTTAAGGGTGGTCGAATTGTGAAGATTTTACCTACCAGCCCTCAACACCTGTTCAGCCGTCAGTTTTAAATCTGGGAAGGTTAGAGAGCCTATTGTTTGATTACCCCGAAACTGCTGAATTTCATATTCCCCATTTATTAGCGTACAGATAGAGAGAGTGGGTTGTTTGGGTTTCCCAATATGTTTAGTACCACCATTACCTGCGTAGTCTGCAATCCAATATTCGGGAATGCCTAAAACTGCGTAGTCTTCAACCTTACGAGCATAATCATTTTGCCAGTTGCTACTAACAACTTCCGCCACAAATTTAATCGAACTACCCAGCGTCAGTATCGACTGGTCAGACCAAAGCGGTTCTTTGGTAAGTTCATCTCGATTGACAACTGCAACATCCGGTCGAAATGCTGTCATACCAATGTTAGAAGGGCGCAATAGTCCTCGCTGAAGGACAAACCAGGGTAAGCCTGTTGCGTCTATCTGGACACATATCTTTGCGGTAATGAAGGCTGCAACCTCTTCATGCGATCCTGTTGGTTCCAAGTCAAACACTTCTCCATCGATCAGTTCATAGCGGTTATCGCCACTATAACGGGCGATAAACTCGTCAAAGCTGAGTGGCTTCTGTTGTATTGGTTGGTCGTTCGGCTTTGCCGTCCCGGAAGGAATCGTAATAGTCATAGGTCAACATAGCCCAATTAATGCCTTCAGTGTACCAGATCGAATATGTGATGAATGCGTGACGGATCAAACCCTTAATACGGACGTTAATAACAATGTTGATTTATGAGCTAGTGATCTCAGCAAAGACGCATTTTTAAAGACGCGATATATCGCGTCTCTATATCTAAACCAAACTGAGTTCGGCATCAGGAAAGGGAAAGTTAGTCAGCTTAAGATATTTCCCAGCTTTTTATGCCTTACCCTTTACCTTTGTACTTCTCAATCCCCAATTTTCTAAAGTTTCATCTCCTGAATGAAACTGGTGTAAACATGACCCGCTAAAAACTGGGGGTTTTCCATAATTTTTTGATGAAATGCAATGGTTGTGGGCAAACCAGTAATTGCACATTCTCTGAGAGCGCGCTTCATGCGGTTAATAGCTGTAGCACGATCTGGCCCCCAAACGATTAATTTACCGATGAGGGAGTCGTAGTAGGGGGGAATTTGGTAATCGGTGTAAACGTGGGAGTCAATCCGCACCCCAGGACCTCCAGGGGGAAGATAACCGCTAATGCGTCCGGGGGCTGGACGGAAATCATGGTCGGGGTCTTCGGCGTTGATGCGACATTCGATCGCATGACCCCGCAAAACTACTTGGTCTTGAGTTAGCCTCAGTCTTTCCCCTTGAGCAATTCTAATTTGTTCTACTAGCAAGTCTACCCCAGTCACCATCTCAGTTACAGGATGTTCTACTTGAATCCGGGTGTTCATTTCCATAAAGTAAAACATACCGGATTTATCTAAGAGAAACTCGATAGTACCTGCACCGGTGTAATTAATGAACTGAGCAGCTTTGACGGCTGCTTGCCCCATTTTTTCCCGGAGGTCTGAGTCAAGTGCAGGGCTGGGAGATTCTTCTAGTAGCTTTTGGTTGCGGCGTTGAATTGAGCAATCCCGTTCGCCTAGGTGAATGACATTGCCAAAATTATCAGCCAAAATTTGAAATTCAATGTGGCGTGGACGTTCGATAAACTTTTCGATATAAACGCCAGCATTGCCAAAGGCTGCGCCTGCTTCACCTTGGGCAGCTAAAAACAGTTTGACAAATTCATCTTGCGATCGCACTAAGCGCATACCCCTTCCACCACCACCTGCCGTGGCTTTAATCATGACTGGATAACCGATGTCTTTAGCAATTGCTAATCCTTCTTCCTCTGTTTCTACTAAACCATCACTCCCCGGTACAGTAGGAACTCCTGCTTTTTGCATGGTTTCCTTAGCGGTGGATTTATCCCCCATCAACCTGATTGCTTCCGGCGTAGGGCCAATAAACGCAATGTGATGGTCAGCACAAATTTCTGCAAATTTGGCATTCTCCGACAAAAAACCATAGCCAGGATGAATGGCACTGGCATTGCGCGTTAAAGCTGCCGCAATAATATTGGGAATATTCAAATAACTTTTACTGCTAGCCGGTTCACCAATGCAAACCGCTTCATCAGCAAGTTGGACGTGCAGAGCATTCCGGTCAACAGTCGAGTGAACCGCGATCGTCGCAATCCCCATTTCTTCACAGGCGCGGAGAATGCGAAGGGCGATTTCTCCCCGATTGGCAATTAATATTTTGTCAAACTTCATTTTCGAGCTTTGATATCAGTACCAGTAGATAGAAATTGTCTCCCATCCAAGTTGCAAAACGAGCGATCGCTTTATCTCAAATTATGACAGGAGATTTACCAGCCTCATCTAGAGTAGGATGCACGAGCAGGACGCAGCCCGTGCTGAGTGTGCTTCAATCCTGAGTTATGAGTGTTGAGTATGGTTATTCACTTTCTACTCACCACTCCCCATTTAATATCACTTGTAGAGCTACTATATTTCTGTCAGTCTCGTATCCTCCTTCGGGAAATTTGTGATCCTGCAAAATTAAATTTTTGGTAAAGTTGGCTAAATTGCTAATTACCTTTATATATTCATGTTTATTGTGCTATGATTGATAGTCGTGAAACTCTTGCGGATGTGGCGGAATTGGTATACGCGCACGTTTGAGGGGCGTGTGGCTTTGCCTTGCGAGTTCGAGTCTCGCCATCCGCATTTTTTAGTACCAAAGTCAACAGTCAAGTATTTTAGATTGCTTGACTTGTTAATCTTGAGTGGGTGTAGGGTTAAATTCTGCTTATCCTGACACCCCTATCGATTGACTGACTAATGACCATGAACGAATAACTATGGACTTAATTCTAGTTTTTTGTGCTTTTATAGAAGTAGGTAAACTTTTGTAAAGAACATTGACTGCAATTTTTACTTCAAGTAACAACTCAACACTACCAACCGCATGGCATCGCCTTACCCCAATTTGGCAAGGTGGGGAGGAAGTAATTAAAAAAAGTTTGCCCCACACTCAACTAGCTCCGGCCTGGCAAATGCTACTGCTTGGCGATGGCTCACCAACGAGGCACTTAGAATTACTTACAGGTGAGTCTACAGAAGTAGATGTGATTGATATGTCATTGATTGGCACAGATTTGGATGGTGCGCCAGATTTAATTAAATCTGTCCCAGAGCCAAGACTGAGGCGACAAGTGTGGCTACGAACTGCTTCAGGTCAGCGATTGGCTTATGCTACCTCATGGTGGGAAGCTAGTCATGTAGACGAGTATTTACAGAACCGTTCCTTAACGATTTGGGCTAGTCTAGCGCGTCTCCGTACCGAGTTGTATAGAGACGTGCGCGGCATTTATTACGGATACTCACCAGCCCTAGAGGCAGGATTTGAGGTAGAAGGGCCTTTTTGGGGTCGCCATTATTTATTTTGGCATCATGGTCAACCGTTGACTTTGATTTATGAGGTTTTTTCGCCGTATTTAAGCAAATACCTCGGCACGACGCAGTTAAATCCCCCAAATGGCAAAGTATAGAAATATTTGCCCATAATAATTAAAGCTTGTTTTAATTTTGAATTTTAATTCGGAGCGAAGCGACGTGAAACCACCTATATTGTCTGCTTCCAAGAAAAAAAGCAAGAAATCTTCTTTAATATTGACACTCTCAGGTGCTGGGTTATTAATTGGTGTGGGGAGTGCAGCATACTGGTTTTTCAGTCAAGGACAGCTATTTTATAGAGATTTGCTCACGGGTGCAAATATTATTCCTAGTGATGCGTTATTTGCTGTTTCCCTAACTACTGACACCAAACAATGGCAGAAACTGCAAGAATTCGGCACAAAAGAAACTCAAGCACAACTTAATCAAAGCTTAGTCCAATTACGCGATCGCTTTCTTACCAATAACGGTTACAACTTTGAGAAAGACATTCAACCGTGGGTAGGCGATGAAGTCACCTTGGCAATTTTAGCCCCCCAAATCAATAAATCAGCTCCTAAACCAGTTTCCACCATTGAGAATCCTGCCAGTAATTCGCAGTCGATGGTGATGGTTTTACCAGTAAAAAACGCTGAAAAAGCTAAAACTATCTTTGCTCAACCACAAACCCTCAAACAAGGTAAATGGATTGAGCGTACTTATCAAGGGATTACTATCAAACAAAGTCAAGGACAGTCTGGAGAAAACTTATCAGCTGCATTCCTCGATGGAAAATTTTTGGTAATTACAGATAATCCCCAAACAACAGAACGTACAATCAACGCCTACAAAAGTAGAACCTCCTTGGCGACTGTAGGCGGTTTTGCCGACAATTTCCCGAAAATTGCTAGCTATCAACCCTTGGCGCAGTTTTATATCAACGTACCCAACGCAGCCAAAATAGGATCTACAACTCCCAATCGACGTTTACCTGCTCAAGTTTTAGCCCAACTGCAAAATAATCAAGGTTTAGCCGGAACTGTAATATTAGAATCACAAGGGTTACGCATTAAAGGAGTTTCTTGGCTGAATCCTAATAGTCAAAGGGTTTTGGTTGTAGAAAATAAAGCCGGAACTATGCAAAATCGCGTCCCAGCAGAAACCTTAATGATGCTTTCTGGGGTCAATTTACAGCGTTTATGGAGTGAATACGTTTTAACATCCCAAGGAAATCCCCTGTCACCCATTACACCAGAACAAATGCGGAGTGGGGTAAAATCACTTACCAGCATGGATTTAGAACAGGATTTTCTCAGTTGGATGAAAGGTGAAGTTGCTGTAGCAGTGATTCCTGGAACTCCCAAACCAGGGTCTTCACAAGATTTTCGTGCTGCTTTCGTGTTAATGATTCAAGCAAGCGATGCCAATGGCGGGCAAAGCCTACGCCAATTAGCTGAGACATCAATCAAACAGCTAGATGAGGTGATGAAAACTCAGTATCAGTTCCAAATCAAATCAACAACAGTAGCGGGTAAACCTGTTGTTAACTGGATTAGTCCGTTTGGAACACTCACCGCCACCCACGGTTGGTTAGATGGAGATGTCGCTTTCTTAGCAATCGGCTCTCCCATCACCGATAAGATTCTTCCTAAACCTAGTACCAGCCTCGCTAACAGTCTGGCATTTCAACAGACAGTGCCGACAGAACCCAATCCCACAAACGGTCAATTCTACATGGACGTAGAACAAATAACGAAAAATTTTCCCCTACCAAGACTGATTCCCCAACAACAAACCTTACTAGCTGCTACACGGTCTATTGGTATGACATCTGCCATCAGTGACAATCGCAGCACCCGCTATGATATTTTTTTGACACTTAAAAAAGTTGATAAGTAGGTGTAGGGGAGACAAGGGAGACAAAGGGAAGTATGGAAAAAAAGCCATGCCCAATGCCCAGAAATTTTTGGATTTTCAATTCCTGAAACAGATTAGGATCAGAAGAGTCAGAATCAAAATTTTCAAACATCCCCTGCGGAGAACACTTTATGAATCTGGTTTTACTCCAGAATTGGTTGGATAACGCCTCATTTGCTGTCTTATTTATTACCATGCTGGTGTATTGGGTAGGCGCAACGTTTCCCAATCTGCCAGCCACTAATGCTCTAGGAACGGCTGGTATGGCGATCGCTAATTTGTGTATCGCTACCCTACTAGGTGCGCGTTGGCTAGAAGCTGGTTATTTTCCTTTGAGTAATTTGTATGAATCCCTATTTTTCTTAGCTTGGGGAATCACTACAGTGCATCTGATTGCAGAAAATTCTAGTCGTAGCCGCCTAGTAGGTGTTTTTACTGCCCCTGTAGCTATGGGTATCACTGCTTTTGCTACCTTGACATTACCATCAGAGATGCAAATAGCAGAGCCGCTAGTACCAGCGTTGAAGTCTAATTGGCTGATGATGCACGTCAGCGTCATGATGTTGAGTTACTCCGCTTTGATGGTTGGTTCTTTGCTAGCGATCGCTTTTTTGGTCGTCACTCGCGGAAGAAACATTCAACTACAAGGCAGTTCTGTCGGTAATGGTGGCTATCGTACCAATGGCTATCGTTTGCACAAAGCAGGTGAACTAATTTCACAACCAGCAATGCCAACTGTAGAAAGTAATGGCTTTGTGCGTGTTGAAAGTAATAACAACGGCAACGGCAACACCGCCGTTTTAAACTTAGTTACCACTCCCCAATCCCCAAGCGTAACATCTGCTGAAACCCTTTCACCCCAACGCCTAAGCCTGGCTGAAACCCTCGACAATATCAGCTATCGGATCATTGGCTTGGGATTCCCTCTACTCACCATCGGTATTATTGCTGGTGGAGTTTGGGCTAACGAGGCTTGGGGTTCTTACTGGAGTTGGGACCCGAAAGAAACTTGGGCGTTAATTACTTGGTTAGTTTTCGCCGCCTATCTCCACGCTAGAATCACTCGCGGTTGGCAAGGCCGCCGTCCCGCAATTTTAGCCGCCAGTGGCTTGGTTGTCGTTTGGATTTGCTACCTCGGTGTCAATCTTTTAGGTAAAGGTTTACATTCTTACGGGTGGTTTTTTTAAAACTAGCTGTTTATCGGTATTTAAAGTCTCATATGCCCGACTTTTTAAAAAAGTCGGGCATATTGCTGCTAGAAATCACAATTTTATTACGGATGAACTAGTATATCGGTCGAAATTATAAATTTAGTTGCAGGAGATTTTTATGACAGATGGATTTGAGATCCTGAATCATGATGAAGTTGTCACCATAGAACCAGACACCTTCAATAAATTAAATATTGCTAAAACTTTTAAAGTCCGAGATTTGATTACAGCTATTAAAGAATATATTGGTGCAGAAGACACATCAGAAGCAAATTTATATACCCAAGGCTTAAATTGCGAAGTTTTGAAATTTACAGCCCAGGGATGGATTAAAGGAAAAGTTAGACTGGCTTTAGAATTTTGTCCTGATGAACCTGATTCACCATTAGATGAAATTTACGAAATTCATCAACAACTCCAACAAATTGCTAAGGAATCAGTATGGTAAGATTCCATACAAAAATCATCAGATGAAAATCTGAAAAATTCCCCAATGGTATGGACTACTCTACACGCAAAAACACATCGCACCATCCGATCGCGCCACCTATTTGACCGTCAAAAAAGGCTTTTAGTAGCAGTTTCAGGTGGGCAAGATTCTCTGTGCTTATTTAAATTATTGTTAGATTTACAAACTAAATGGGAATGGGATTTAGATATTGCCCACTGTGATCATCGCTGGCGTGAAGATTCTCAAGCTAATGCCCAGCACGTAGAAACTTTAGCTAAAAACTGGGGTGTATCTTTTTATTTAGAAACAGCTATTAAACCCGTAAATAGTGAGGCGGAGGCTCGTAATTGGCGTTATCAAGCTTTAATTGCGATCGCGCAAGCTAATAATTACCAATATATAGTCACCGGTCACACCGCCAGCGATCGCGCCGAAACTCTCCTTTACAACTTAATTCGCGGGACTGGTGCTGATGGTTTGCAAGCTCTAACTTGGCAACGTCCCCTCACTGATCATATTGTGTTAGTGCGTCCTCTGTTAGAAGTCACCCGCAAACAAACAGAGCAATTCTGTCAAGAGTTTAACTTGTCAGTCTGGGAAGATTCCACCAATCAAGATTTGAAATACGCCCGTAACCGCATCCGCCAAGAACTCATCCCCTATTTACAACAAAACTTTAACCCCCAAGCTGAACTAGCTATAGCCCAAACGGCTGAACTACTACAAGCAGAAGTGGAATATTTAGAACAAGCAGCCCAGAAGTTGCGGGAAGAGGTGACAGGTGACAGGGAACAGGTGACAGACAACTTAGAAAGTTATGCGTTGTCTTCTTTTCTTTTACGCTTAAACCGTAGGGTATTGCAAAAAGCACCATTAGCACTGCAACGGCGAGTGATGCGTCAAGTGTTACAACAAATACTTCCTGACGCTCCTAATTTTGAACATATCGAGAAATTAACAGCCTTAATTGCAGCCCCCAACCGATCGCAAACCGATTCTTTTCCTGGTGGTGCGATCGCTCAAGTCCAAGATGACTGGATCTATTTAAAATAGTTCTAAGTAGTGAGTACCGAGTAAAGGTCTAAACCTGAAGCTGACAACTCGGCACTCAGCACTCATAACTCAACACTCATAACTCCCTAAGAAGCTACCAACTCTGGCTGAGATAGTAAACTGCCGATAGTGTGACGAATTTCAGTAATAGTTTGGAGTTGATAATCACCAGTTTCTTGAATTTGACCCAAAGATTCGCCGATGCTTTGTAGCTTTCGTCGTAATTCATCTAAGGAATCTTGAATAGGCTGTAGTGCTTCTTGATAGAGATTTACCCGACCCCAGGATTCAGCATTAGCCGTCCGTAGAGAACGTAGATTGTCTTCCATTTTTTTCAGTTCTTGCTGCTGTTGTTGGAGGTCGTGGGTTTCATTATCAATCATTCCTTGGTCTAGTTCCAACGCAGCACGCATTTGCTCAATTTCACGTGCCAATTTCTGTAATTCTTGTAACTGTTGTTGCTTCTGTTGTTCCATTTGCGAAAGAATCGGGCTAAAGTCCATGCTGTTTTCTTCTTCAGCATTAGTAACTGTCTGCCCTTGTCGCCGTAGTAGGATATTTTGGTGTTGCTTAATCATCTGTTGCCGCATTAACAGATTGCGTCTTTGTCCCACCAAAGTTTCGTTCAGCATCTGATAAAGGTCTTGTTCATCTGCAAGGTCTGTTTGCAAATTGACTAAATCCTGACCAGATGCTTGATTAAGCTTACTTTGCAGTTCTTCTATGGTTTCTTGTTTATATTTAAGTTCTTGTTCTTGATCATGAACAAAGCTAGAGTCTATTTCTAACTTTTCTAATAAATCTTGTATTGTCCTTTGCAGTTCACCTAGAGAAATATTTTCTAGAGCCTGCACATCAATTTTTTGCCCCGGAAATGTGCAACCAGAAGTTGCCGCTAAAGAGTAAAGTTGTTGGTATAACTCATCTTGAGATTGCAACTGCTGTTTAATTATGTGAATGTGTTCTTGCTTACTGGCAAGAGTAGACGTATTTACTTTAAATTGGGCGGTTTGTTGCTCTAGAGTATTTTGAGCTTGTTCCCATGCGTTTTGGCGATCGCTATAAGTTTGCTGTAGTTGCTCAACTTCTTGTTGCTGTTGATCCGCTATGGTTTTTTCTTGTGTAAATTTTTCCCAATGGGGGGTGAGAGTAGCTTGTTGCTTTTCGACTAGTTCAAAAGCTATGTGGAGATGCTCACGCAGTGTTTCTATCGGAGCAACACGACTAGACAACCGATCAAGTAACTCGCTCATCTTGCGACCTTGCGCTTCGTCTAATACTCCTCCTTCTTGGAGACGCTCCTCTAAGCGACGCTGCTCACCCCGTAGATGCTCCCAAGCACCTTCTAATTCTTCTCGATTGCGCTCAATTTCTGCTTGCAACTGTTCAATTTGTGCGCGGGATGTGTCCACTTCCTGTTGTTGTGATTCTAAGCCTTGAAATTCCTCTTCCATGCTTTGCAACTGTTCTAATCGCACTTCCATGTCCATTTCACGGCGATTTAACTCTTGCGCCTGAAATGTCAGCGATTCCTTCCATTGATCGATTTCGTCTTCCTTGAGCTTATATTTTTCTAGCTGACGAGAAAAATTTTGCAAAATATTCACGAGAGGCCTACCAGCCTCTTGAATTCTCTGCACTTGGCGATTTGGAGTCACTTCTACCAGCACTAATGCGCCATCATTTAATTTGCTAGCTTCTTCCGCAGCTATGACTTCTTCCGACACAGGACTCCAATTCTGGTCGGTTCGCTGACAAGCTAGCAGTTTCAGTTCGGTTTTGGAACTACCACCCAGTAAGCCGCCTTTCTGCTTTTGTACTTCTGCTAAATACAGCACACCGCTAGTCCTCTTGGTACTTCTTGTATTTGTTAGAAAATATACCTTATATAATTCTGCTAACTTGTCTTATTCACCTAAAATTGGGAAAAACAAAACAAACAAAACTATTTATAGACGCTGAATTTTGCGTCCTGATATTTTATAGAAGCGATTTAGTCGCGTTTTTATATTCTGTACTGATGACAGTTACGATGACTTCCGTGTTATCACTAACTTTGTCAAAGACTATTAAGAAAATTTACGGTTTATAGCTGAATGGATTCCCTGATCAAAACTAGTACAACAAGGTGAAAGAAATAACTTTATTTATCGGCTAATATTAACTGCATCAAGAGGAGCTACTTAGAACTAAATGCAGGGAAATTTACAGGAAATTGATATTCGCAGCATCCTGCAATTAATTGAACTAGGACAGCGAACTGGGCAACTTTTAATAGAAAGTTACAGTTTTCACTATCAGGGTAAAGTATCTAAAGAATGTGAACACAAAGCTTGGTACATCTTTTTCCACAATGGTCAAATTATTTATTGCCAAGAAGGGAATAATAATTTGTCACGAATTAACGATTACTTACGTCACCATCGTGGGGAATTATCCCTAGATGAACAGCAAATAGACTTGTTAAGTGTAGAAAATGCTTCAGAATATGGCTACCTTTGGATGCTTCTAGAGAAAAATATTGTCAACCCTGAAAAAGCCCGCGTTCTCATCTATCGCTTGGTTTGTGAGACACTGTTTGACTTGCTGAGTTTACAAAGGGGTCGTTTTATTTTTTATCAGGATACAGCACTAGCACCACGATTAACTAGCTGGGAGATTGCGCCTTTAATGGCTAAAATTACCCAACAATTACAAGAGTGGAAGCAGCTGTATCCATACATTCAATCTCCAGAACAATTACCGATACTCGCCCAAACAGTTCATTTACACTCCTCACTACCAACAACTACAGTTAATAAACTCAAGCAATGGGCAGATGGTCAAACATCCCTACGTCAACTCAGTCGTTATCTCGATCGCGATATTTTGACGCTTGCCAAGACAATATATCCATATATACAGCAGGGTTGGCTCAAACTAACATATCCAAAAACTACAAACTCCCAGGCGCAAGTGAGCCATAAACAAAAGATGAAGATATTATGTATTGACCAAAGCAAGACCACTGGGGAGATTGTAGATTCTATTTTGCAGCCACAAGGATACGCAGCAATACCGGAGGTAATTACCCTAACTAGTTCCTTAGAAGCAATCAGTCTCATTTTTCAACTCCAGCCAAATCTAGTTTTATGTGAAATGGCTATGCCGGAATTAAATGGTTATGAGATGTGCGCGATGCTGCGACAATCCCAAGCATTTCGGTATATACCGATGATTATGATGACTAGTAAAGATAAATTTATAGATCAAGTTAAGGTGAAAATGATCGGGGCAACAGATTTGTTAACAAAACCTTTTAATGATGCAGAATTACTCATGCTGATCCAGAAATACATCAATATCTGATCTGGTGTAGCGAAATAAACTCAATACAATACTTGCTGATCCCATAGACGATGGGGTAAAAGATGTTATCACAGAATCAACCAACTCTCAGACTAAAGTTATTATCCAGTAAACTTCGTAAAATTTTAGACTTAATTTATACACTAATTATTTGCGGGGAGATCAGGGAATGTTCCAGAGAGGAACGTCTACACCAGGAGGTAGATAGCCATTTATGAGTACAGTTCTGATTGTGGAAGACAGTCTTGCACAAAGGGAGATGATTACAGACCTCCTGAAAGCCAGTGGTTTAACAGTCACCCATGCCACTGACGGACTAGAAGCATTAGAGGCAATTCAAACTGAACCCCCTGACCTGGTGGTTTTGGATATTGTCATGCCCCGAATGAATGGCTACGAAGTTTGCCGTCGATTAAAGTCCGACCCCAAAACCCAAAATGTTCCCGTCGTCATGTGTTCTTCTAAAGGTGAAGAATTTGACCGCTACTGGGGCATGAAACAAGGGGCGGATGCTTACATAGCTAAACCGTTTCAACCAACCGAGTTGGTGGGAACAGTCAAACAACTGCTGCGAGGATAAGGATGAATACAACATGGTTAGCAAACCGGACTTTTTAAATGGCAGTGGTCAAGATCACTTTCGTCCTGAATTACAAGTAGAAAGTCCTGAAGGTGAGTTACATTTGCGGTTTTACATTCCTTCGCATCAGGAGTTTGCACTACCCGCAACTGGTATCCGAGAAGTGATGGAACTAAGTCCTGACAGAATCACCCCGATTCCTAATGCTTCTCCTTTACTTTTGGGTACTCTAAATCTACGAGGTCGAGTAATTTGGGTCGCTGATTTAGGTCAGTTTTTAGGGGAAGCAACTCCGTTAAACACAGACAAAGCAGAGATTCCGGTAATTGCTGTGCAAGAACAGGACACTATCGTCGGTTTAGCAGTAGACGCAATTGGTGGTATGGATTGGCTAGATGTACAAAATCTGATGCCACCTACCAACATACCGGATACCATGACTCCCTTTTTGCGTGGAGAGTGGTTATTAGAACCTAAAAATAATCAGTGTCTAAGACTACTTGATCAAATGGCAATTTTGCGGAGTGCGCGGTGGGCAGGATGAAATTGGGAGGGAGGAAATGGCAGCAAGTATAGAAGATTACCTTGAAACATATCAACAGGCTTATACAGCCTACGCGCAACAAAATTATGAAGTTGCCGCTACTTTAGTTGATAAGGTGGTGCAAAATGTCCCAGATGACCCTAACTCCCATTTATTGCGGGGTCACATCTACTATGTTTTGCAGCAATACGATATAGCCGAAGTAGAATATCAAAAAGTTTTGCAGTTGACTGATGACTTAGAACTTATTAGTGCCGCGCACAAGAGTTTAGAAAATATCAGCCAATATCAAAAGCTTATAGCAGAGCAAGTTGAGCATCAAGAAGCAATTGATCTGACAAGTACATCTGATTTACTAGAACTTGAGACATCAGAATTAGAAGATTTAGGAACAGTAGATAACTTTGATATCAATAGCTTTGATTTGGATGACTTGGAAACGAACCAAGCAATGGTCAATACAGCAGAAATTGCGTTGGATAATCCATTTGAAATTCCCACAGATAGTTTTTCATTGTCACCAGCGTCAGAATCTACACTACCTTTGAGTGATGATCCTTTTGCCCTGCATGAGCAATCAAGTGAGCAAGGATTAAATACTACCGATAAAGAAGATTCTGGAGAATTAGATTTACCTGTTTTCTGGGAAGAAGATTCCTCAGAAGATAGCTTTGAACAGCTACAGATTGAGCCTAATTTTTTAGACATTGGTACAGATTCCCAAATTGATAATGACAATAGTATTGATTCACCATTTGGGAAATTTGAGACACCAAACAACCTGAATGGACAATATACGGCTGCTGAATTCCTCCAAAATGAAGAGGCGGAAGCAGCAAATAGTTTAGATTCGGAATTGAGCAGTAAGAGCCAATTAATTGAGGATTTAGCATCGGGTAAGGAGGAAATAAATAATAGCTCCATACCATCGGATACTCCTCTAAGTGGTGATGAAAATTATAGCTCTCAAGCTGAATCAAGTAACTGGTTACAAACAATAGCTGAACAAGAGGAATTATTAGATACTCCTTCCGAAGAGAATGGCAATTTTGCTTTAGCAGAAAAGCCGTATCCAGAGGTAGCTAAACAAGAGATTCAAAGCTTTGATGTCGATGAAAGTTTCGATTTTGAAGCATTTGAATCAGCTTTTGGTTCAGAAAGTATGACGGATGATGAGGATACAAATAGCATCCTCAATAAAGACAATTCCAAGAGTAATATAGAATTTCTAGACGACTTTGATGAGTTTGATGATTTAGGAAATATTCCTGGGTTTGACTTATCAGATGCAGATTCTAGCTTTAGTGATGTGATGCTTTCCAGTTCCACAGAAATTGGTAGCATTCCCCAGAATAAAGTTGTAGAACCTAGCAGCAATGCTAGTAGTGACGATCGCGATGAAGAACTATTTAGCATTACTGGTTCTCAAGAGTCAGTACCAATCTTTACCCAAACAGATGTTGCCACAGTAGAACCTCAAGTCAACGTCGAACAAGGTTGGTTAGCCCCATTAGAAAACGCTAACCTAGACACAAAACCTTGGTTAGTAGCTGGAACTGTGGGTATTTTCTCAGCTTTGGTAGTAGCAACAGTCAGCTTTACATCCACCAGCTTTTCTCCACCCCAGCAACGGGAAACAGTGCGGAATACTGGTTGGGCAATGTCACTAGCAGCAGGGATTACAGGTTTTGCTACAGCTGCATTTATGGGTACTTTGACCCTCAAACAAGTTCGCCGCACTACCAAGGATTTGCAAGCGCAATTTGATGCTGTGCGTCAAGGCAATCTGAATGTGCAAGCTACGGTGTATTCCGAAGATGAACTGGGGCAATTATCAGCTGGTTTTAACGAAATGGCGCGGGTAATTTTTACTACCACCCATGAAGCCCAACGCAAAGCTGATGAACAAGAAGAAGCCAAAGAAAACCTGCAACGCCAAGTAATTCGTCTCTTGGACGATGTGGAAGGGGCAGCGAGAGGAGATTTAACCGTACAGGCAGAAGTGACAGCCGACGTATTGGGAGCAGTTGCTGATGCCTTTAACCTGACAATCCAAAACCTGCGGGATATCGTACAACAGGTGACAGTCGCGGCTAAAGAAGTGACAAAAGGTGCAACTAACTCCGAAACCTTTGCTACAGCACTGTCTAGCGATGCTTTGCGCCAAGCCGAAGAGTTGGCTGTCACCTTAAATTCTGTGCAGGTGATGACTGACTCAATTCAACGGGTGGCAGAAGCCGCAAGGGAAGCGGAAGCTGTAGCCCGTGATGCTAGTGCGATCGCTCTCAAAGGTGGTGAAGCAGTAGAAAACACCGTGGCGGGGATTTTAGAAATTCGGGAAACTGTCGCCGAAACTACCCGCAAGGTGAAACGACTAGCAGAATCTTCCCAGGAAATTTCTAAGATTGTGGCGTTAATTTCTCAGATTGCCTCCCGTACTAACTTACTAGCACTTAACGCCAGTATTGAAGCAGCACGGGCAGGAGAAGCTGGACGCGGATTTGCAATTGTGGCAGATGAAGTCCGGCAGTTGGCAGATAAATCAGCCAAATCCTTAAAAGAAATTGAGCAAATCGTCATGCAAATCCAAAGCGAAACCGGCTCAGTTATGACCGCAATGGAAGAAGGTACACAACAGGTAATTAAAGGCACAAAACTGGCAGAAGAAGCCAAGCGATCGCTTGAAAATATCATCCAAGTGGCAAATCGCATTGATAGCCTAGTGCGCTCAATTACCAGCGATACCGTAGAACAAACGGAAACCTCCCGTGCCGTCGCTCACGTAATGCAATCTGTAGAACTCACAGCCCAAGAAACGTCCCAAGAAGCACAACGAGTTTCCGGCGCACTGCAAAACTTAGTCGGTGTGTCCCGCGACTTGATTTCTTCCGTAGAACGTTTCCGCGTGGAAACTATGGAAACAAGGTAATTAGTCAATAGTCCCAAGTCCCAAGTTCAAAGTTTACATAATTGGCTAATGACTAATGACTGATGACTGATGACTGATAACTCATGACTATTGACTATTGACTATTGACTAAAAAACTATGCTGCCGGAACAACAACAGAGGATATTAGGTTACTTTATTGAAGAAGCTAGAGACCACCTCAACACTATTGAGCAAGGGTTACTCAATCTTCAAAGTACCTTGAACGACCCGGAACTGATTAACGAAGTTTTTCGGGCGGCTCACTCCATTAAAGGTGGTGCAGCAATGCTAGGACTGACTAGCATTCAGCATACCTCCCATCGTCTGGAAGATTGTTTCAAAGTTCTTAAAGAGAATCCAATTCAGGTTGACCAAAAACTAGAGTCTTTATTTCTGGGAGTGTCTGATACCCTCAAAGCACTTTTAGAGCAGTTAAGCGCACCCTTTGGTTTATCAGAAGAAACGGCTAATACCTTGATGTCAGAGACAGAGCCTGTATTTCAATGGCTAAATCAGCATCTGGAACTATTAGTGCAACAAGGTGGTAATGGCACGGTAGAAACATCTACTTTCGGCCAACCAACGTCAACAGACAGTGTAACAACACTCACAGAAATATTTTTCCGGCAGGATGTACCGACTCCCACAGAAAACACGGCAAAATATCAAGAAGCTAGTACACCAGTCACAACAACAGCAAACGATCATTGGGGTGAGTTTCAAACCCACGTGCTACAAACACTGCGGGAAATGTTGCAACTGTTTAAGCAGAAAGCAACACCAGAATCTCGTCAAAATCTTCAACAATGCTGTAACCAGTTAGTCAAACTAGGTCAAACTTGGAATTTGCCTAATTGGTGTAATTTGAGTAAAGCCGCAGCTACCGCTATTGGTAATTCTGAAAATAGCTATCTCACTTTAGCTAAGATTGTCATCACTGAAATTAAAAAAGCTCAAGAGTTAGTGCTGCAAGGTAGAGAACTTGAGATCACAATTAGCCAGCAATTAGAATCTCTTTGGGGTTTTCCAGAAACTGCATTGCTCGAAGTAGCTCAAGATTTACTAGGCGATGTACCATCTACGGTGACACAATCATTAACTGCACCAGCATCTAGCAAATCTTACGACAATATTCATGAAGTATTGTCTGCAAAAACTGGAGAATTGCCAACAGATAGCATAACTAGTTTAAATGAGGTCTCTGAGCAACTTGATCTCCAGACAGATACTCAAGTAACTACGGAAAAAACTGCGGCTGAACACGACATTAACACTAATCTGTTCTTGGAAAGTCAAGAGCGTCCATTTATTCATGCTGCAAATATAGACAATCATGGACCAGAGGTAGGATTAGCTGAGTTAAATACCTTGGCTGATTTATTTGAAGGTGAAACACAAGAACTAGATGAAACTTGGCAGCACGAAGAAATTATAGAAAATCGAGATAATAGTGAAATAGAAGTAGAAATCAACGAAACTATTATTCAAGACATTGATAGCGATTTAGCAGATTTTCTGTCACTTGATGGCAATGCTAATCAATCTCCAACTAGTACAGATAAAATAGAGAATTTAGGTTTATTATTTGGTGATATTTTCACAGATAAAGAGAAATCACCAGAGAATGTTAATAATACTAGTGAAATAATCCAAGAAAATCTACATACTACTGAAATACAGGAATTACCTGATATTTTAGAAGAGTTTTTGAACATAACAGATGATCAAAATACGTTTTCAACTAGCGCAATAAATCAACTAGAAAATGAACCTGCTAGTAGTTTTGCAGAAATCAACAAATCATCAAATAGTTTCGATGATTTATTCCTAGATCAAGATTTAAATACAAATACCTTAGAGGAAGTTAAACTTCATCAGCATTCTGTAAAAAATCTAAATGGTTTAACAGAAGATTTAAGGTTAAATAATCTATTTGAGGATTTAGATGAAAATCACCAAGTATCTACAGGTGAACTAGAAAGTAGTAATTTATTTGATGAACAGCCTATAACTGTTTTTGAGTTTGTCGCCCCTGAAGAAAATTTGGGTGAATTTTGTAACCAAGAAACGCCAGTAAAAACAGATGAATTATTAGATTCTGCGGTTGAAAATGATATAGCGAAAGAGTTACAGGAAAGTTTATTGGCTGCGGCGGAGTCTGGTGAAATTTTCCGCAATAGTGAAGAGTCTATAACTTCTGGGTTAGAAAATTTTGATTTGGAAGACTTGAATACAACTTTTTTCCAGTCAGAAGAGGAGTTAGATTTAATATTAGAATCAGATACTGATGAGAATTTGTTTGCAGAGTTAGCAAGCAATGACTCTATCACTACTCCTAGTGTGGGCGATCGCAAAATTTATGCCGCAGAAATACAAGAATTATCACAAACCCCAGAAACTTTAGATTTTATACCGGAATTTACTAATCAGCTACCAGAAACATCGTCTGTGGATGCTCAACTATCATTTGCAGCATTCGCCGTTGATTTATTCAATGACAACGACGAAAACGATGCTGAAAAATCATTGGGAAATACAGATAATACGGATGATGATTTGTTTGCTTCAACAACTGATTTAAGTTTATCAGAGGAGGAAAATTTAGAAGTTCCAGCTAACATTTCTATGGGTGTAGAAGGAGATGGCGAGCTTTTAGATACTGATGAACATAGTGAATTTAGTTTGACTGATAATTTACTAGCAATAACAAATGAGCTACCAACAACTAATCTGGAAGAATGGGCTATTCCAATCAGTCAATTAACAGATATTGTCATCGAAGATGTCACTAGTAATGATAGTAAAATTTTAGATGCAGCAGGTGAAGAAACTAGCGAATTAGACTTTGCTGAATATTTACTGGTGACAACCGATAGTGAGTTGACACAGACGACTATTCCAGACTTCACAAAGAGCGATCGCCTGGAACTGGGTGAACAGTCGTTAGAGTCGATATCTGAGGAAACTGGCGACTTAGATTTTGGGGAGTTGACACAGACGACAGTTCCAGACTTTGCACAGAGCGATCGCCTGGAATTGGATGAGCAGTCGTTAGAGTCAATATCGGAAGAAATCGGCAACTTAGATTTTGGGGAGAGCGATCGCCTGGAATTGGGTGAACAGTCGTTAGAGTCAATATCTGAGGAAACCGGCGACTTAGATTTTGGGGAGTTGACACAGACAACTATTCAAGACTTTGCACAGAGCGATCGCCTGGAATTGGGTGAGCAGTCGCTAGAGTCAATATTGGAAGAAACTGGCGACTTACATTTTGGAGAGAGCGATCGCCTCGAACTGGATGAACAGTCGTTAGAGTCGATATCTGAGGAAACTGGCGACTTAGATTTTGGGGAGTTGACACAGACGACTATTCCAGACTTCACAAAGAGCGATCGCCTCGAACTGGGTGAACAATCGTTAGAGTCAATATCGGAAGAAACCGGCGACTTAGATTTTGGGGAGTTGACACAGACAACTATTCAAGACTTTGCACAGAGCGATCGCCTCGAACTTAGTGAACAGTCGTTAGAGTCGATATCTGAGGAAACTGGCGACTTAGATTTTGGGGAGTTGACACAGACGACAGTTCCAGACTTCACAAAGAGCGATCGCCTCGAACTGGATGAACAGTCGTTAGAGTCAATATCTGAGGAAACCGGCGACTTGGATTTTGGGGAGTTGACACAGACGACAGTTCCAGACTTCACAAAGAGCGATCGCCTGGAATTGGGTGAGCAGTCGCTAGAGTCAATATTGGAAGAAACTGGCGACTTAGATTTTGGGGAGTTGGCGATAGAGTTTCAGTTAACAGATGTTAGCAGCGAGTTAACTAATGAAAATTCAGAAACTAGCTGTGAGTTAATACTCAATGAAATCACAGCAGATATTGAAGAAATAAATACTTTTGCATTACCACTAGAAACAGACACCAATAGCCAAGATGAGTTTGCTGATTTAGAAGCATTACTAGAATTAGAATTATCACCAAGTAATGATGTTAGTTCTATACAAGAAGATGACTTTGCGGATCTAGAGGCATTGCTGGGTGAGGAAAATAGTCAAACAACACTAGAGGAAAAGCAACCAGCAGTAATTACACCTGCTACACCAAAATTTACCCCAACTACTAGCAAACAAGTTTCATCTCCAGTCCTAAAAGATGAATTTAGTGATCTCGAAAAATTGCTAGCAGAAGCCGATCAAACTATATCTCAGTCAACATCAGTAAAACAGACTACAGCAAAACTTCAACGTTCTTCTATTCGTCGTCAGGCGAAATTTGAAGAAACAATGAAAGTTCCAGTCAAGCAGCTGGACGATATGAATAACTTGGTGGGTGAATTGGTAGTTAATCGCAACACCTTGGAGCAGGATCACGAAAGGTTGCGACAGTCCCTAGATAATTTACTAGTTCAGGTGCAACAGCTCTCAGATGTGGGAGCGAGAATGCAAGAATTGTATGAGCGATCGCTATTGGAAGCATCTTTGTTAGCTAGTCGCAAAACTAGGGAAATTCCCTTAATCATTCATGACTCCAATGCTGATCGGGGTTTTAGCGAATTAGAAATGGATCGCTTTACTCCCTTCCATACACTCTCTCAAGAAATGATTGAATTGATTGTCAGAGTACGTGAGTCGGCTAGTGACATTGATTTTGTGACAGAAGAAACCGAGCGAGTAGCACGACAGTTCCGTCAGGTAACAACTCAGTTGCAAGAAGGACTTACACGCGCTCGCATGGTTCCCTTCTCCCAAACAATTGATCGCTTGCGGCGCGGGGTGCGGGACAATGCCATCAAATGTGGTAAACAAGTTGAGTTGATGATTGAAGGTGGTGATACCTTAATTGACAAGATGATTTTGGATCATCTCACCGACCCGTTGACGCATATGCTCAACAATGCGATCGCTCACGGGATTGAAACACCAGATATCAGACAAGCTGCGGGTAAAGCACCTGTGGGAATTATTACTATCCGCGCTTTCCACCAGGGTAATCAAACGGTGATTTCCGTAGGTGATGACGGGGCTGGTATTGATACAGAAAAGATTAAACCCTTAGCAGTGAAGCGAGGCATAATCACACCAACACAAGCAAAAACTATTTCCCGCCTGGAAATCTATGACCTATTATTCCAAGCCGGGTTTAGTACCAAAGATGAAGCCGATGAAATTTCTGGTCGTGGTGTCGGGATGGATGTGGTGCGCTCAGAAATTAGCGAAATTCGCGGCATAGTCAATACAGATTCTACTCTCGGTAAAGGCACAACTTTTACTATTCGTTTGCCACTCACCTTAAGTATTTGTAAGGCTCTGTGTTGTGTCTCTGATAAAGCGAGGATTGCCTTCCCGATGGATGGTGTTGAGGATACTCTAGATATTCCTAGCAAAAATATCCAAAAAAATGCCGATGGACAATCATTTATTTACTGGCGCGATACAATCCTACCATTCCGTCCCCTCAAGGAACTATTAACCTTCAATCGTCAACTTAGTCGCGGTAGTGTTTACGGCGGTAACAGAGATGATGATATGATTTCCGTCGTCGTCGTGCGATCGGGAAATAACCTGTTGGCTCTCCAGATTGACCTAGTGTTGAGTGAGCAGGAAATTGTGATCAAGCAATTTGAAAGTCCAGCACCGAAACCCATTGGTGTAGCTGGTGCTACTGTCTTGGGTGATGGTCGCATCATGCCTATTGCTGACGTATTAGAGCTAATTGATATCTTTCAAGGAAGGATGTCCAAACATAATGGCAATACTCTTTGGCAACAAGCCGTTCCTCCCAGTCTGCCAGAGCCTCTACCTGAGAAGATTGATCCGACTGTACTTATTGTTGATGACTCAATTACAGTCCGAGAATTGCTATCTCTCACCTTTAATAAAGCCGGGTATAGAGTGGAACAGGCGCGAGATGGCCAGGAAGCTTGGGACAAACTCCGTTCCGGGTTGCCTTGTGATATTGTCTTCTGTGATATTGAAATGCCCCGTTGCGACGGTCTGGAATTGCTATCACGCATTCAAAAAGACTCAAATCTCAACCACCTACCTATTGCTATGCTCACCTCACGGGGTGCGGATAAGCATAGACAAATGGCGATTCAGCTAGGTGCTAGTGGCTACTTTACTAAACCCTACTTAGAAGAAGCTTTACTAGAAGCCGCCGTGCGGATGTTGAAAGGGGAGAAATTGGTAAATAGTGTTGGTTAATTAACGTTTTTGACCTCTCCCCCAACCCCTCTCCGGCGCAGAGAGGGGAGCAAGAAGTCTAGTTTTTCAATGCCCAATGCCCAATTTCCATCTTAATTGCTTTGCAATGGGGCATTCAAGGCTTTTTCAATGCGATCGCGAGTTTCTAGTAAATGAGCTTTGGTATATTGGTCATTAGTATTTACCTGTGACAATTTCTCGTTTAATTGCTTAAGTTGATACCAAGCAAGGGAGCGGGCATCTTCTGGGACATATTCTCGGCGTAATACCATGCCAATCAAAATGTCGAGATATTCCCTTTGTAAACCGCGTCGGAAACTCGTGATTTTTAGCTTTTCATCCTTTGGTTGTAATACCTCTGTCCAAATGCCAGTCTGCAAAGTATCAAATAATTCTGGTAAAGTCAGTGCTTTGTCTGGTGGGCTTTTGATTTCGATATCCTTCATGAGTGAGAGACGACTACCTGAAAGTAAGTCTCTTAATACTGCACTTTGCAATAGCAATGTTAAGTCATGGATGGGATAATCTAAACGCCCAACTTGGGGATACTTGCCCCAATGCAGCCACCTGGAAGGTGCTAATTTATTCAGTAAATCTGGGGGAAAATTCAACGCATCTTCAGCAAAGACATACTTTTGCAGGGTTTTTAAAGCTTGTCTTTGTTTTTCTACTGGTACTTGTGTAAATGGTAATCGCTGTGGTTGATTCTCTGGCTGACTAGATGAGATTTCTTTAGCCTGCATTCGATAAAAAGATTGCCCACCAATGTATTTTGTAGTGTAAAAAATATTATCAAAGTAGTTACTAAGAATACTATTGAACCTATATCTGACATCACTGTAGCTATCTCCCGCCAGTGGGTAACGCTGATTGAGACGTTCCCACATCACCTGTAAATTATTGAGTTGCGCCTGGGAATAAACTAGTACGTTATTACTATAGTCCCAAGCATCGGCAGTGGGATCAAGGTTATATACATCTTCATCGGTGGCGTAACTCAACTCAGGCTGATAAGATTGGTTGGCGATTTCTTGCAGTATTGGCTTTTCAGCGATGGGGGTTCTGGCTTGAGTTGGGGTGTAGCCATACTGAATTGCCCACTCATCATAAAGCCCAACTATGTTGGGGAAATAATCTCCCTGCTTTGTCCCTTGGGGAGCAATATTGGGTGGAATGTAATCCATCACCGAAGTTGTCAAACCTTTGGTACTGGTAATCTCTTGATTATTCATTTCTTCTGGTGCTAGGAAGTTGCTCCCCCGGAAGTTATGACGTAAACCAAGAGTATGACCAACTTCATGAGCAATAATTAAACGTAAATATTCATGGACGTATTGTTGTACTTGTTCTTGGCTGGGTGGTTTATCTGCCAAGAGTGACATCGCCAAAGAACCATAAGCAAATTGATTGGCTGCTTCTATGCCGTAGCAAACATCATATTTACTTGCTAATAAAGATAATCGCTGCAAGAGATGATTTGCCTGGTCTTTATTGGTTGTAGTGAGATTATTGTTACACAGACGGCGATCGCGGATTAATTCTGTTAAGGAAGTACGGTTTGGGGTTTGATTGGGTTGTATCAGCTGTTCATATTGACCTCTGAGGAAGCGAACAAAGCTGGCATCTACTAAGATATCTGCATCCAAGATTTCCCCAGTTAATGGGTTAACACGGGATGGCCCCATCGCAAAATAACCATCCACGGTGTTAATCCAGCGAATTGTATTGTAGCGGATATCAGCAGGATCCCAAGTGGCATTATCTGGCATTTGCCGGACTTCAATTGCATCCTTAAATCCGGCTTTGAAAAAGGCTTGATTCCACATCAGCACCCCTTCTTTAACAGCATCGCGGTACTTTAACGGTACGGCGTTATCAATCCAGAACACAATCGGTTTTTTAGGACGAGATATGAGTGCTTCGGGGTTTTGTTTTTCTAGATGCCAGCGATTAATGTAGCGCACAAAGGTATCATCGCGATCGTCGCTTGATAAATCTTGGTAGGCAGTAATAAAATACCCAACACGTTCGTCAGCTAATCGGGGTCGATAATTATTATTTGGTAGTTGTGAGAGACTGTAGTGAACCCGGAGGGTAAAAGCACGGTTATCAGGTATGGATCTTAAACCTAGCATTTCAATTTCTTTAGCACTACTACTGAAAAAGTTCAACACCGATTCAACTTCTAGGTTTTGGGGAAAGGCTTTAGCGTTACCAAAATATGATTGTTCTGTGTTGGGGGCAATACCTATACTAAAAGCTAATCCTGCCAAGTCTGTTAGTAGTAAGTCACCTAAGTCAATCAGTAACGTTTTGCGTTGGGGATGAATGCTTTTAATGGCTATAGAGTAGAGAATGGAATCACTAAAAGACCTGGTGCGCGATCGCGCCTGGGGATCGCCTTCACGCGTGCGAAAATTAACATTACGCACCACAAAATTTAATTTATTATCCAGTCGTTGAAAATAAAACAAAAAATCTTGCAGTGGCATCCCACTATAAATTCCCTTTTCACCAATACCAGATTCTAGTGTGGTAGTAGCTAAGTAGTTTTTATTGAGTTGTTCTGGCTTTATTTCTAGATAAATTTTATTTTTTTCTTGATGGCGATATAAGGTAAATAACCCGTCTAATTTTTCAGTATCTTTGGTGATTTCGCTAAATTCTTCTAAATCATCTTTTTTATCTGGCTTAGTTCTTGTCGCAGGTTGCTTTGCTGACTTATCTGTAGGTTTACCAGCCTTTAATAATGGTTGCTGCCATGATTGTTTAGTATCTTTAACTAGCCAATAAAACAACTGGCTTTTTACCTGTTGCTGTTGATCAATTACCCATACCTGCCCCGGTATCTGCACCAGCGATTGAGGGGATAGTTTGAGAGTATCAGTAACTAGTTTTTTTGATGTAAGTTGGGTTTGGGGGTGTATATTTGAAGGAATAGACGCAGATATTTTGGTACTTTTATATAGATGAGTTTGTTGGTTGAGTTGCTCTGGTGACTTACCCGCTATGTTGGTTTTTTCCCTGTCATGCAATGTTTGACGCGCTGGACTATGCGTTATTGATTTGGCATTAGCAGTTGTGATGGTGAACAACAAACTAGGCAACAAAATTAGATAAAAGCTCAACGTATTCATTTAGTTAATCCTTGATCAGGATAATCAATTAATTTTTACTAATTAAAGTATTTCTACTTGTTTTCAATACTTGTAACTACCCAATCAGTGACAAGCAGCTAATCAGTTCATTTTTAACAATCATTTTTAGTCTGGTTGTTTTCTTTTGGTGTAGTATTTTTCCTAACAATAGTCTTTGTAGCAAACCTTACGTGTTATTTTGATCACAGTTTCGTAAAGCTGCCCATTCTGAATATCATATCTTAGTCAAAATACTTCAAAATGACTAGTTTTTCTGGAAAATGACCTAATTTTAAGTTTAAAATTTTAGTTTTACTAAGAGAAAAATGCCTGTGTAGATGAATAAATTGCCACACTTAATTAGCAAGTTATAATTTATACAATGTTATCGAGAAATTCAAAAAGCCATCTCAAACATAAATTTTTCTAGACAATCTTGATATTGAAAAATAATCAGTATTAATGGATACAAATATGTCACAATTACCTCAGGTTTGGAAACTTTTACAAAATTACGTAAAAGGCACAAGGTCAGAAGATAGACCGATAAAGAAGCATTTGGGATCTACAGGATTTTTACCTCTGAGAAAAAAGTTCCAGAAAGCAGATAAAAAGATATCCTTTCATCAAGATAATTTACAAAAAGATATTTTATTGCAACAGTTACAAACAAACTTAGAATCATGGACAGAATTAGCGGAAAATAGCGAGTTTAATGTCAGCGATCGCCAACTTTATGCAAAAATATACAACTTATTAGGCAATGGTGCATTGACATCAGAAATAGTGGAAAAGTTGATGGATTTGCTCATCACTGAAAATCGCTGGCAACCACTACTACTTTTTCAGCGTTTAGAAGGTTTTTATGTACGTTGGTGTCGGGGAGAATTTATTGACGCGCCACCTGGTGATAACTTACCTCAGCGAAAATTGATAGAAATGGTAGCACAGAATCAGGCGATCGGGCTGAGACAAGTAGATATATATACAGGATTAAACGTATTAATTTTACTGCTGAAATTACATTGTTACGCTCAAACGCAAGAGGAACTACGGCATCAAATCAACTTTTATCCCTCCAGTCAACCCGATACAGACAGCTTTTTCACATCCCAACTGCTGCGGGTGATTAACTATAGTGATGCCATTGAAATTGGTAACTTTAGTAACATCGTCGGGGAATTTCTCCAAGGTGCTAACTTTAGGGGTGCGTACCTGGGTGATGCCAATCTCACAGGAGTTAATTTTAGCGGTGCAAATCTCTCAGGTGCATATTTGGGTGATGCAAACCTAACTGGTGCAAACTTTCAAGATGCTAACCTAGCAGGCGCAAACCTAGGTGATACCAACCTCAGTAGCGCAAACCTCACAGGTGCTAACCTAATTAATGCAGACCTCAGCAGTGCAAACCTCACAGGTGCTAACCTTACAAGTGCTAACCTTGATCGTACCGAATTAAGCCGTGCTGACCTCAGCAGTTGCCAGATCAATAATGCTGAACTATCTCACGCTAACCTGAGTGGTGCTAACCTCAGAGATGCTGAACTTGCCAATGCCAACCTAGCCAACGCTGTTCTTTTCGGTGCAAATCTCAGCGATGCTAACCTCAAAAATGTTAACCTCAACCATGCTGACCTTTGTCGCGCTGATTTATCTGGTGCTGATTTATCTGGTGCAGTTTTGAATGGTACTAACCTTAGTGACACAATTCTGTTCAGCACTAACTTGAGTGCAGCTAGTCTCATGGCCGCAGACCTCAGCTATGCTAAACTCAACGGGGCTAAACTTAACGATGCTCAACTCAACGGTGCAATGTTTTTAGGTGCAGACCTGAGTGGTGTTGACCTGAGTCGGGTAGTTCTCAACGATGCTGATTTGAGTGGTAGTATTCTGAGCGAAGCTGATTTGAGTGGTGCAGACCTTAGTGATGCGGTACTCTTGGGTACTGACCTGAGTTTTGCTAACCTCAATAATGCCAATTTGAGTGGTAGTAATCTTAGTGGTGCAATGCTTAATGGTGCAGACTTAACGGAAGCTAACCTTAGCTACACCATTCTTGATGATACAGATGTAACTGAAGCCAACTTAGAAGCTACAAACTGGGGTGAAAAGCAGCAATGGGAAGGTGTGCGGGGTTTAGGAACTGCGCTGAATGTACCTTTGGCGTTGAAGAAGCAGTTAGGGTTAACTAACAGTTAATTACCCCAGAGTTTGTTGCATTAAGAAAATATACATGATGTAGTTAGATATAATAATGACTCATTAATTATGGTGTTTTCCTAAGTGGAGAAACAAATGGGTCGCGCCAAAAAGGTTGTTCTAGCATATTCTGGTGGAGTCGATACCTCCGTTTGCATTCCCTACCTCAAAAAAGAGTGGGGCGTAGAAGAAGTGATTACGTTAGCCGCAGATTTAGGTCAAGGAGATGAATTAGAACCAGTTCGAGAAAAAGCTCTAAAATCGGGTGCAAGTGAGTCCCTCGTAGCCGATGTGAAAGATAGCTTTATCAAAGACTATGCTTTTCCGGCAATTCAAGCTAACGCCCTTTATGAAAATCGCTATCCCCTAGGAACTGCCCTGGCTCGTCCATTAATTGCTAAGATACTGGTCGAAGCTGCACAAAAATATGGTGCTGATGCGATCGCACATGGTTGTACTGGTAAAGGAAACGATCAGGTACGCTTTGATGTCTCCTGTGCTGCATTAAATCCCAACTTGAAGATTCTCGCACCGGCGCGGGAATGGGGGATGAGCCGAGAAGAAACTATCGCCTACGGTGAACAATTTGGGATTCCGGCCCCAGTGAAAAAGTCTTCTCCTTATAGTATTGACAAGAATTTGCTTGGTCGTAGCGTTGAAGCTGGTGTGTTGGAAGATCCCCGATTTGAGCCACCAGAGGAAATTTATGAAATGACCAAGGCGATCGCTAATACCCCCAATGAGCCAGAATATTTAGAGATTGGATTTACTCAAGGTCTTCCTACCACTCTAAATGGTGTAGCCAAAAACCCTGTAGAGATGATTCAAGAACTGAATCAAGTAGTGGGAAGTCATGGTGTCGGGCGCATTGACATGATTGAAAACCGCTTGGTGGGGATCAAATCACGAGAAATCTATGAATCCCCAGCGATGTTAGTGCTAATTCAAGCCCACAGAGATTTAGAAAGCTTGACCTTAACCGCAGATGTGAGCCATTACAAACGGGGAATTGAAGAAACCTATAGCCAAATAGTTTACAACGGCTTGTGGTACAGTCCACTGAAAGGTGCTTTAGATGCGTTTATTCAAAAGACACAAGAACAAGTATCTGGGACTGTCCGCTTGAAACTCTTTAAAGGTAATGCAACGATAGTTGGGCGATGGAGTGATAATTCACTCTATACTCCGGACTTAGCAACCTATGGATCTGAAGATCAGTTTGACCATAAAGCGGCTGAAGGCTTCATTTACGTATGGGGACTACCTACTCGTATTTGGGCGCAGAAAACTAGATAAAGGCAAAAATAAAAAGCCTAGGGGAGTGGCTTTAGCCCTCCCCGTAGCAACAGATGAGAATCCCCGTTCATTTATGGCGGGGAGAGAGAGGTCAATTCTTTCTAATCTTCTGCTGCTTGTTTAACTTGACGAGATTCCAACCACAGAGGGATAAGAATCAAAGCTGCAAGTATGAGTAAAGCTAAAATTGCAAACTGACTAACCCAAGCGACTAATTGTTCCAGGGAAACAATCTTACCTGCAAAAAAGGCTAACGTCACCATTAAACTAGCCCAAGCGGTTGCTCCTAAAATGTTGTATACCAAAAATGTTCGGAAAGGCATCTCAGCTATACCAGCTAGTGGTGCAGCAAAGATGCGTAATAGGGCAAAAAAGCGACCAAAAAATACAGCTTTCGCTGCGTTTTGGCTAAATTGCTCTTTAATATTCAACAATCGCACTTCACTAATCCGAAATATCTTACCTACTTGTAGTAAAAAAGACCAGCCGCCTAGTCTACCAATCCAGTAGCCGCAAATTCCACCAATGAAAGCACCACTCACGGCAATACCAAGAACTATCCAGTAATTCAATTCATTACTACCAGCTAGAAAGCCACCCACTAAGGTTACGGTTTCGCCGGGAAGAGGAATGCCCAAGTTTTCTAGCAATATTCCCAAAAAAATAGCCCAGTAACCGTAATGATGGGCAAACTCCTGGATGTTTTCAAGTGAAATCAACTCAAGAGACATCCCGCACCGCCGCCTTTACAATTTTTTACTTTACATACATCTTTGCTTGTTTATAGGTGGGGTGTCAATCAAGGTATTACATCAATATATTAAATTTAAATCTATATTATTCATCAGTAATTTACGATTGACAATCAAATATCAATCAGTTAATAGCATAAATACATATAAACTCAAATAAATCAATCACTTATTATAAAAATTTTATAAAAACCTTGGAGAAATATAAAATTTCTGTAAAAGATACGATTGATACGGAAATCATTAGGCGTTTGTGCCTATATTGAGGAATGTTAAAATAAATTATACGGAATAAATACTGAAGCGATCGCGTCAACTTTTAATGATTGCCAATTACTGATTTTAGTAGATGTGGACATGATTTTACAAGTGACAAATCACCAGTATGAATTTTCTCTTCCTGCTTTTTTAAGTGTTTCAACTACTTGGTTAAATTTATGACTCTCACACAAGAATTGCAAGTGGTTTTGTTTAAGCCCCAAGGAAGTATAGACTTACAGGATGGTAAGGCTTTGAGTGAAAAGATTGCTGAAATCGTTCCTCAACCCCATCAACTCTGGGTAATTGATCTAGCAGCAGTAGATTTTATGGACAGTTCTGGGTTAGTTTCATTAGTGAAAGCCATCACATCAGCAAGACAAAATAGTTGTCGCTTAGTTCTGTGTAACGTACAAACCCCTGTACGGCTAATTTTAGAACTGACACAATTAGACTCAGTATTTGAGATTTTTGACACTTACGAAGATATCTTGAATGGCGTTAATAACGATAAATTATCATTAGCAAGCTGATCCTCCAGATTATAAAAATAATTCGGTAATGTCAAGATAATTAGGTGAATATCTAAGATTTGCCTTCGCCAATTTCTAAATAGCTTCACAGGGGAGAAGTTTGGAAGGTAGTATTTACAAGTCGCGTAGCGTCTGCAACAGTCGCCTATCCTGTCGCAGACGCTACGCGTAGCTTGCTTCCCCAAATGTTTTAAAAGACTGAGTGTTGAAATTAGTAACCCAGTAGATATATATCTATCAGCTGATGTTTAGAAATGCGATTATCTATTGATTTTCTGTTTCTTCGGCTGCAAATTGAACTTGTTGGTACAAAGAGGCGATCGCTATTTCTACATTCACTGATTCCAGTAACAATCTGTCGTCCAAATTATACTCCGACAGTACCCATTTCCCAAATTCGTTACGCCGAAATACTTCCACAGCCGGTTGTGCTACTTGTACTAAGACATATTCTTGCAAGGTTGGAGATTGACGATATGCGGCAAACTTTTTCCCACGATCAGCTGCTTCTGTTGAAGGTGATAGCACTTCAATAATTAAGCAGGGAAATTGTACCAATTGTGGATCGCGATCGCGATCGCGATCGTCGCAAGTCACCACGACATCAGGATAAAAATACTTTTGACCCGGTTCTACCTGCACTTTCACATCTACAATGTATACTTCACAGGCGCAATCTGCGAGGGCATCATCTAGAATCTTTGAGAAATTGAGAGAAACCCGATTATGATTGCGTGTTCCACCAGTCATCGCAACAACTTCACCATCCCAATATTCGTAGCGTTGTTCTTGGGTAAGTTCCCAAATCAGATATTCTTCTGCGCTCATAAGAATGTTATCGGGTAAAGCAACCATCATGCAATCGGGGAATGATTTACTTTTCTAGAATAGCTAATCGCAGCGATCGCCTTTCTAACAAAATTCCCTCATCCTATTGTTAATTTTCGTAAAATTGCGGACACTTAAACTAGAAACCTGATAGACACCTAGATAAACTATCAAAGAGTGCATCTGTACTGCTAGTTAATAATCTGTAAATGTGGCGATATAGCCTGAATGATCCCAGTACAACTTATCCTCAAAAATTTTCTTAGTTACCGTGATGCAACTTTAGATTTTCGTGGTTTGCATACGGCTTGTATTTGTGGTTCTAATGGAGCAGGTAAATCATCTCTTCTCGAAGCAATGACATGGGCAATTTGGGGTGAAAGCCGTGCTGCTGCTGAAGATGATGTAATTCATTCTGGGGCAAAAGAAGTTAGAGTTGATTTTACTTTTCAAACTAATCAACAAAAATATCGCATCATCCGTAGCCGAGTTAGAGGCGCGGCTGGGGGTCTAGAGTTTCAAATTGAGACACCCTCTGGGTTTCGTGCCTTGACTGGTAAAGGAATAAGGGCAACACAGGATTTAATTTTAGAATACATTAAGCTCGATTACGATACTTTTATTAACTCTGCCTATCTGCGTCAAGGACGTGCAGATGAATTCATGCTCAAGCGTCCGAGTGAACGCAAAGAGATTTTAGCGGAGTTGTTAAAACTGAATCAGTATGATGAATTAGAAGAACGAGCCAAGGACTCATCTCGTCAGTTTAAAGCTAGGGCTGAGGAATTAGAGCGTTCTTTAGATTCAATTAAAACTCAACTACAGCAACGTCATACAACTCAAACTAAAAAGGCAGAATTAGAAGCTGAAATTAACCAATTACAACAAGTACAAGCTTTTGATAATATTCAATTACAAAGTTTGCAAGTTGTCCAACACCAACGCATAAATTGGGAACAACAGCTAAATTTTGTCAAGCAGCAATATCAGAATTTAACTCAAGATTGCGATCGCCTACAACAAGAGCAGTCATCTATTAACAGTCAAATGACTCAGTTAGCCGCACTCATCAACCAGGAAACTGAGATTAAAAATGGCTTCACCCATTATCAAAATCTGCAATCTCAAGAAGAAGCCTTTGCCATTAAATTTGACGAATATACCCGTGCTACTGCCCTACGTCAACAAAAGCAGCAACAACTCACTAAACAAATTCATGAGTTAGAACGTCAACTGCAACAAGTCCAAGGACAACTAGCCGCCTTACAACAACAAGAGCAAGAAATTCAGCAAACCCTCGCTAAATCAGGGGAAATAGAAACATCTCTCGCCCAACTAGCCGCCGCACGTCGCCATCTTACCCATTTAGATGAACTGCAAATGCAAGTCTCGCCTTTATTGCAGCAGCGACAAAATTTACAAAGCCATTTAGATCGCGTTCATGCTGGGTTAGTAGCCAGATTAGAACAGCTACAAGTCACAGAAAATCAACTGCAACGTTCCTCTCAACGCCAACCCCAACTGCAACAAGCAGTCATGGAAGTGGCGATGCAGATTGATCAAATGGATAAAGATCGGGTTTATCTGCAACGAGTCCAGGAGAAAGGGCAAGAAAGACGGCACTTTATCGAACGTCTTCAGGCGCAACACCGAGAATATGAAAGATTATTAGGTGAATTGGAGCAAAAATTACAAATGCTCCGCACCCCAGATGCTATTTGTCCATTGTGTGAACGTCCCTTAGATGAGCATCACTGGAATCGCGTTGTAGATAAAACTAAGGATGAGTATAAAGAAACAGAGGGGCAATTGTGGGTATTCCGGGAACAAATGGCGGTTTCTGATAGGGAAATTCAACTGCTGAGGCAAGAATATAAGGAGATATTCCAGAAATTGAATGCTTATGATGGCTTACGGGAGCAAAGAGGACAATTAGCCGCACAGTTGCAATCAACTAGCGATGCCGAACAGCATTTACAGCAACTAGCCGCCGAAAAACAACACCTAGAGCGATCGCTGCAAGCTGGTGATTATGCGCCCACTCAGCAAGCCGAACTCAGGCAGCTAGAACAATATCTGCAACAACTCAATTACAATGAGCAAGACCATGCTCTGGCTCGGAGCGAAGTAGAAAGATGGCGATGGGCAGAAATCAAACAAGGACAAATGAAAGACGCGGCGAAACGCCAAGCCCAATTAGCAGCCCGTAAACCAGAATTACAAGCCCAAATTGCTCAATTACAAACCAGAATCCAGCAAGAACAGATTGATTCTGAATGTGCCAAGCAAATTGCTGCGATTGAGAGCCAAATTAACGAACTTGCTTATAGTTCCGAACAGCACAACCAGATCCGTACCGCCCTACGTCAAGCCCAATCTTGGCAATTCCGCCATCAACAGTTATTGTCAGCCCAGCAGCAGTATCCCCAACTCCAGGGGAGATTACAAGATTTGGAGACATCTAGAAATACCAGGTTGCAAGAGAGACAACAACTTGTCAGCCAAATTACCAGTATTGAGCAGCAGTTAGCCACATCTGCCAATCCTATTGAACAGATTCAAGCTTTAGAGCAGCAAATAGCAACCCGCAGAAGGCAACTTGATGAATGTATCACCCAATTGGGGCGTTTAGAACAGTTAGCTCTGCAACTGGAAACTCTGCAAACGCAGTATGAAGAACAACAGCAACAACTGCAAACTTCTAAACAACAATATCGGGTGTATCAGGAATTAGCACAGGCATTTGGTAAAAATGGCATCCAAGCTTTAATGATTGAGAATGTGTTACCTCAACTAGAAGCAGAGACAAATCAACTATTGTCACGGCTGAGTGCTAATCAACTGCACGTACAATTTATCACCCAAAAAGCCGGACGAAGCGGTAAATCTACGAAGAAAAACGCCAAATTAATTGACACCTTAGATATTTTAATCGCCGATGCTAGAGGCACACGCGCCTATGAGACTTACTCTGGTGGAGAGGCATTTAGAATTAACTTTGCAATTCGGTTAGCCTTGGCGAAATTATTAGCACAAAGAGCCGGAGCAGCCTTACAGTTATTGATTATCGATGAAGGTTTCGGCACACAGGATGCAGAAGGATGCGATCGCTTGATTGCCTCTATTAATGCGATCGCCAACGATTTCGCCTGCATTCTCACCGTCACCCATATGCCCCACCTCAAAGAAGCCTTCCAAGCCAGAATAGAGGTAAATAAGACACAAGAAGGCTCACAAGTCCGCCTGTTAACTTAAGAGTGCTGAGTTCTTAGTTCTGAGTCCTGAGTAGAAACTTCACTCATCACTCCTTACCCAGCACCAGCTAAACGCCGCGCTACCGCTAACACAACTCAACACTCCTCACGGTCTAAACGCCCCGCTACCGCTAACAGTACTCAGCACCGGCTAAACGCCGCGCTACCGCTAACAGCACTCACAACTCAGCACTCTCAAGCACTCCTAAAAATACTGCACTCTAGCATCTAAACCGTTAGAACGTAACAATTTAGACCTTTGCTCTGCCAAAAGGCGATCGCTGAATGCACCAGCATTCACATAACTCCCTAAATTGGATTTATCAGCGTAGGCGTTGGGTACATAACGACGTACTTGATTGAGAGTATTCTGGTTGTTAATTGGTACTATCACCACATAACGATTATTATTAGGACGGTTAGTAGAAAAGTTAGAAACATTCCCCCGCATTATGGGAACGTTATTTAGATTCGATGCTTGATTTACATTCAGTGCTTGCCAAGTTTGCCAATCTACTCTCCCTGTGGGATTGATTTGATAGGATTGCTGGAAGTTAGCTACAGATGCCCTAGTATATTCATCAAAATAACCATCTATACTGCCATCAAAAAAGCCTAACTTTGCTAAACGCTGTTGTACTACTCTGACATTTTCGCTGCGATCGCCAACAAAGAGAAAATCTTGACTAGGCTGATTAGCGTATCTAACGTTCCAAGCTTGACGTACTGCTTCTAAGATTTGTACATCAGCAATGCCATCGGTACTCAGTCTATTATCTCGCTGAAATTGTATAATTGCTTCCCGCGTCATCGCCCCCACAGTGCCAGTAGGGTTAGTATTAAAATATCCCAAATCCCGCAGACGTTGTTGCAAATCTCTGACTTGCTCAGTCGAAAGGCTAGGTCTAACTGGATTTTGAGCAGAACCCTCTAGTGCATTCCAAGTTTGCCGATTCACAACGCCAGTGGCTGAAATCCCTACACGACGTTGAAAAGCAATGACCGCATCCTTAGTAATGCGTTGAAAATTGCCAGTGGGATTAGCATTAAAATAACCCAACTGACGCAAACGCTGTTGTACCCTGGTTACAGCTTGTCCACTACTACCTTCAGAAAGAACTGGGTATCGCCCGCCTACACCAGTTGCATTCCTAATAGCTTCAGCAGTTCTAGAACCGACCACACCATCAGCCCCAATTCCCGTAGAACGCTGAAAACGGATGACAGCCTGCTGAGTTTCTGTCCCAAAATAGCCGGTATTGGGGGCGTTAAAATAGCCTAGCTGCTTGAGATTTCTTTGTAGTTGAGAAACGGCTGTTCCTCTACTCCCAAATTTCAATTCTCCACTAGCATTTCTAGCCTGACAAGCTCTTTGTAAGGCTGTTTGTGTACCGCCACCAACAATCCCATCAGGTGTTAATCTATTGGCTCGCTGAAACCCAATTACAGCCCTTTGAGTCAAGGTAGCAAATTTGCCTGTGGCCGGGGCATTTAAAAAGCCTAATTGCTTTAAACATCTTTGGATATTTGTAACATTAGCACCGCTACTGCCTATTTTTTCCAGAGCCAAAGCCTGTCCAGCTACACTCAAAACACCTGTAGTTAATGCCACAGATAACAACCGCATCACCGCAACACTAGACAAATTCCGCCACGGCAAAAATTGCCAATTCATTTGAATAGGAATAAACTCAATACTTTCAGATTCCTCGTAGATAGATGCTATATAAGAATAACCAATAGTATCCATATTTATATTGCTATTTTTTTGTTTATCGAAGTTATCTGATCCAGACGTTTCTGAATACAGAACTTGACTAAGCAATTTACAGTTCCAAATTGAACATGAAAGAAACAATTCATGCTAAGAATAGCTTTTAGAATGATTTATCCTAAAAGTCACTGAGTTTAGTAACTGACTTTCAATCAGTATAAATATAGAGAATAATATACCACTTACTCAAATTTTATATATTAATGTTAATTTATATCCCTGAGTTCAAATCCCCCACCAATTGTTGGTAGGTAGTTATGAGTGGGGGATTTAAATCTCATATCATATGCCTTGATAACTGTCCACTATTCACCGTTCACTGATTTAATTAACCCGTTCAATATTACCAACCTTTACCCAACCTTCCTGTTTATTGCCTTCGATACGAATTTTTAGCCACTTTTTATCTTGGTTTTCTTCCAAAACAATAATATTTTGTTTAAACGCAACACTGCCAACGCGCTCGGCATCTTGTTTAGGTTCAGCACGTAAACTTAACCCTTCAGACCAAGTGACACGTCCTTGATAAGCTCCTGGTGGCAATGCTTCTGATGATTCTGTAGGGGTGGGAGTAGGAGAAGGGGTAGAACTAGGAGAAGTTGTCGATTTAGGAGTAGGTGTAGTTTTTAAACCAGTCTTTTGCGGATTTGGCGTTTGGAGGGCAGGGCTATCATTGGCATAAGTAGGTTTAGTAGGGGGTATAGCAGTTCTATTCATAAAATAGAGTGCTACAGCTACACCGCTACCAACTAAAACTGCGATCGCTAATAAAAATCCCAATATAAACTTTAGTAAACCAGAAACCATAGTTAAATCCTTGTCAATAATCAATAGTCAATAGATTTTTCCCCTGTCACCTGATACCTGTCACCTATTAACCAATAGTCCATATTAGTTGATGATTAACTTTGAATTATGGACTATTGAAGGTGAATTTACCAACTGACTTTAGATAAGTTAGCGTAGCTTACCAAAGGTATCGCTTAAGGGAGTTTGTTTGGAAGCTAAACGCGCTCTCCCTGCTGCTGCCCATTCTTGCAGTTTTTGGATTTGCTCTACAGCTGTGCGGGCTAAGGGAATAATTTGACTAGCGGCTTCTAAAACATCGTCCGTGGTAAAGTCTCGGTTTTGGCTAAATCCAATGTGCATGGCTTCAATTAAAGTTTGCTCGATTTCTGCCCCTGAAAAATCGGGTGTTTCGTATGCTAATCGGTTAATGTCATAATTTTTCAAATTGTGGGGGCGCAGTCGGGATAAATGCACATTAAAAATAGCTTTTCTTTCGTCTTGGCTAGGTAAACCGACAAAGAAAATTTCATCAAATCTACCTTTGCGGAGCATTTCCGGCGGTAAAGCTTGGATGTCGTTGGCGGTAGCCACTACAAACACAGGCGAGGTTTTTTCAGCTAGCCAGGTAATAAACGTACCAAATACACGGCTAGTTGTTCCTGCATCACCTTTACTACCCAGTCCAGAAAAGGCTTTATCTATTTCATCAATCCACAAAATGCAGGGGGCGAGAGCTTCTGCTACTTGGATCATTTGGCGGGTGCGAGATTCTGATTCACCCACCAACCCAGCAAACAAGCGTCCTACATCTAGCCGGAGTAGGGGTAAATGCCAGTGATGGGCGATCGCTTTTGCCGTTAATGATTTGCCAGTTCCCTGAATCCCCACCAATAATAAACCTCTAGGATGGGGTAAACCGTACTGACGCGCCCGTTCAGTAAACGAGCCTCCCCGCCGCAATAGCCAATCTTTGAGGTTATCTAGTCCGCCAATATCAGAAATTTGCTCAGTGGCGGGGTAAAAGTCGAGGATTTGGGTTTGGCGGATGGTTTGGCGTTTTTCCTCCAAAACTAAATCTACGTCTTCTGGTTGTAATTCGCCGTGGGTGGCGATCGCCTTGGCCAAAACCCGCCGAATCCTCTCCATTGATAGTCCTTGGCAAGAGCGCACCAAATCATCTAAAACTTTGCCAGACAGTGAGTTACCAGTGGCTTGTAGTAAGCGTTCTACCTCTGTTGTAATTTCGGGGGCGGCGGGTAAAGGAAACTCCACAACCGTTAATAATTCGGTTAAATCATCAGGAATCGCAATCCGTGGTGATAACAAAACAATATTTTTGGGTTGGGACTTGAGGAGTCGCGCTAAGTTGCGGAGTTTACGAGCGATCGCCACATCATCTAAAAACCGATGATAGTCCCGTAAAATTAAGACGGCTGGGGCTGAAGCAGATAATTTTTCTACAAATTCTAAAGCTTGTAGAGGGTTACGCCGTCCAAATCCCTCATCATTGGGGTTTCCTTGACAGCCATCGACAAAATCCCAAGTATATACAGGGCGATTCCCTTGATTGTTGGCTTCTTCTCGGATTGCTGCTTCTACCCGTTCCTCTTCATAGGTGGGAATATAAATTAAGGGGTAGCGAGCGCGTAGCAGCAGTTTAAACTCTTCGCGAAAGTTCATATATAGCCATTAGTTGTTAGTTGCTCTTGATGGCAATGTACAACAATTCCTATCTGCTTTGATTTTTGTTCGCGCAGGGTGGCGTAGCCATACTTAATATATTGATAATTATTTTTAGGGTGCGTCGCTCATCTCCCGACTACCTGAAATTAACGGCAACTGTAACGTCAACCTTGCTGTTGTAATAATGTATTAGCCCAAGCAGCATCATTTTCTTGAAGGGGTGGAACTGGCTTTTGCGTATAGTCTATAGCCAGATCAAATCCAGCGCGATCGTATACACCATCTATTAATACTTTTAAATCTATTATTGGTTCGACATCACCCCGACGCAAGGGTAATAAAAAAGTTGGAATCTGCTCTTGCAACCCAAAAGGGTATAATTCTGCTTTGGGACGGGATGGGCTACGACTCACCAAAATTCGATAATGTGATTGAATTTGCATACCCAAAATAGGCATAGGCTCACCACAACGTAACAAATCGATTTCTACTAAATGAGTTGAGCTACCTAATATTTGCTGACGCTTAGTTTCGTATGCTTTTCTACCCTCACCAGAACGCTTATTTTTGGGTGACAACACCTCAATTACTGTGACAACTTCCCCAGTTCCCACTTCTCGCACCTCTAGATATGCCTCCCTTACTTCTTCTGGGATGGGAACGCTGACAGTCATGGGTTTTGCAGGTGGTGAAGCTACCGCGAGTGGAGATTGTTCCTTTTCGGAATTGGTGAGAGAACGCCCCATAAGTACATCAGGGATACCAACTAAGACAGCATTTTCATCTGTCATCTGATATACTCTTTTTTCTACAGCTACACGGTATTTGGGTCTTAGTTGAGGGGCAACGGCATCAGCGATCGCAATAATTAATCTACTATGAACTTCAGGCCAAAGTTCTGGATTTTCAAGGTAGGGATTCATCCCTGGAAACGGTGAGGGCATAGATTGGTCGTGATAGAGTTCTTAAGGCTGATCCTAGCAATCTACTATTGTTATGAATAATTCACAAATTTGGTATATTGTCAAGTGTAATACTGGTAATTGCAAAATCGTCCCCAGCCAAGAAGTTGAGGACGATGGTGTCAATATTATCGACCAGTGGGGGCCGTTTAACTCACAGGAAGAAGCGATCGCTAGAAGAGTTGGACTCATCAGGTCTGGCAAATGCCAACCTCAATGAGTGGTGAGTGCTGAGTGCTGAGTGCTGAGTTATGAGTTAAGTAATTATTTAGTATTATTATATACAAGTTTTTGTGAGCCAGTTTCTTTATTTAAGGGACTGGAAAACATATCCCAACATTAACACTCACTACTCACTACTCACTACTCACTACTCAGCACTCACTACTCACTACTCACTACTCACTACTCATAACTGCGTATTTTGAGTTTTTTCTGCCGTTGGTGTAGTTTTGCCAGCAATTTGTTTACCCAATACTTCCAAGGCTTTAGCGAATTGAGGATCTGCTAATGTGCCGATTTTGTCTCGTTCTCGCAGCCACAAGTCTTGACGCTGGGCATCTGTCAATTCGACTTTCACATCTGGGTCAATGCCATGTTTATTAATATCTTTACCACTGGCGGTATGATATTTGGCAATGGTGACTGCTAGACCTGAACCATCTTCTAAGGGACGTACAGATTGTACCAAGCCTTTACCAAAGGTTTGTGTACCAACTAAAACAGCACGCTGATTGTCCTGCAATGCACCAGAGAGAATTTCACTGGCACTGGCTGAACCTTTATCAACTATGACCACTAAAGGTTTATTCGTCAAAGCCCTACCTCTGGCTACTTCTCGCTCTTGTTCGCCTTGGCGGCCTATGGTAGAAACAATTGTGCCTTTATCTAGCCACATCCGTGCAATTTCTACACTAGAGAATAGCAAACCTCCAGGATTACCACGTAAATCCAAGATATAGCCATTTACCCGTTGTTTTTCTAAATCTCTAATGGCTTGCTGCATTTCTTTGCCAGCGTTGGCACTGAACTGATTCAGACGAATGTAGCCAACTTTACCAATAGTTGTTTGCTTTTGAGAATAGCGCACGGGATGAATTTCAATCCGCGCCCGTTTGATTTCAAATTGTTTTTGTTGACCGTTACGATCAATCGTTAAGGTGACTTGTGTGCCTGGTTCGCCTCGAATTAGAGATACGGCCTGGTTGGTATCCATCCCTTTGGTACTTTTGCCATCTATCTTGAGAATGACATCCTTGGAAAGAATACCTACTTTAAAAGCAGGTGTATCCTCAATTGGCGCAATTACAACCAGCTGCTTAGTTTTTTCATCCTGACTGATGGTGATCCCAATACCGGTGAGTTCCCCAGAGGTATCCACCTGCATATTTTTAAATTCTTGTGGGGTCATAAACCGGGTATAGGGGTCTTCTAGCTTCTTCAGCATTTCCCGGATAGACTTATAAGCTTCCTCTTGACTACTATAGGACTTGCTGAGGTACTCCTTGCGTACAGCTAGCCAATCGACCTGATTAAAAGTTCCGTCTACATATTGGCGTTGGACTATTTGCCACACCTCATCTACCAATTCCTTGGGACTTGCTTTAAATAAAGCCTGACCACGCGAGTGGATGCCAAGGCTAGTAACTGCGATCGTGGAGAGTGTTACCGCCGTAGCACCCAAAACAAGCCTACTTTTTGTAATCACCATAATGACAGCTGCGTCAGAGGGAAAAATTTATAGTCAGTACGCTCAATCTAACACAGGGTAAACTGTAACGAGCGAGTATGTATTCCTAACTTCATCAAAATACTTTTTAATCCGGGGATCTAGGCGATCGCCATTTACAGAAATTTTATCAAGAAAGAAGAAGTGGGAGTATATGGGTGTAGGGATTTAATGATGATTTTTGCCTTGGTTTTATTATGTAGGGTGCGTCAGTGGGATAAGACCAGGAAATACCAAGAAATTATTTGTACTGACGCACCCTAGTAACTACTGATAACTGTTAACTGATTTAAGGCTCTACCCAACGATCATCTGCTTTGATCAGGTTAATCAATTCTTCTACACCTTTGTCTTCTGTGACTTTTTTAATTTCTTCTCGTCCACGATACAAAGAAATGTAGCCAGGGGTTTTACCTACATAACCATAGTCAGCATCAGCCATTTCTCCTGGGCCATTGACAATGCAACCCATCACAGCAATGTCTAAGCCAGTTAAGTGTTTAGTGGCTTCCCGGACTTTGTGTAGAACTTCTTCGAGATTAAACAAAGTGCGTCCACACGAAGGACAAGCCACATACTCCACCATTGTTTTCCTCAAACCCAAAGCTTGCAGAATGCTGTAGCAAACGGGAATTTCTTTTTCCGGTGCTTCTGTTAGGGACACGCGAATTGTATCACCAATGCCATCGGCAAGTAATGTGGCAATACCTGCTGTAGATTTAATTCGTCCGTATTCGCCATCACCCGCTTCTGTCACACCTAAATGCAAGGGGTAGTCCATACCTAAATCATCCATGCGCTTGGCCATTAAACGATAGGCGGCTACCATCACAGGAACTCGTGAGGCTTTCATGGAAATGACTATATTACGGAAATCTAACGATTCACAAATACGAATAAACTCTAGAGCAGATTCCACCATCCCTTCTGGAGTATCGCCGTAGGTAAAGAGCATTCTTTCAGCCAATGAACCGTGATTTACGCCGATTCGCATGGCTTTACCTTGGTCGCGGAGGGAAATTACTAGAGGTGCTAGAGTCTCGCGGATTTTTTCACCAATTTCATTAAATTCAGATTGAGTATATTCAGTCCTTTTAGTGTTGGGTTTTTCAAACACATATAACCCTGGATTAATCCGTACTTTCTCGATGTGTTTGGCAACCTCCAGGGCAATTTTCATCCCATTGTGATGCACATCAGCAACAATTGGGACATCTTGGTAAGTTTTAATGAGTTTTTGTTTAATTTCTGCCAATGCTACAGCGTGAGCAATACTTGGGACTGTAACACGGACAATTTCACAGCCGATTTCGTGCAAACGACGGATAGCCGCTACAGAACCATCAATATCAAGGGTATCTTCGTTAATCATCGACTGGACTACCACAGGATAGCCGCCGCCGATGGTGACATTACCCACCTTGACCGGACGAGTTTTACGACGCTTGATTGTAGTATCAAAGGTGGTTTGATTAGTTGTATGATTGGATGTTGCGAGATTCGGCAGAGTTTGCATAACCTTATTAGGTGAATTTGCTGTAGCTAAAATATTAGATTAAAAGGTCTCTGTTTCTCAGAGTGCCATAGTGAGAGCTTTTTTGAGCGGTGCGATCGGAAAAAAGAATATAAAAAATCTGATGTAGTTAAAATAAGTATTACTAGGGAAGATTTTGAACTTCTCATATTACCTAGTACCGTAAGGCAAAATTCAAAACTTGTACTAAGCTTGTCGTAAAGCCTGCGGCACAGCTTTTCCTAACGGAGAGGCTGCGCTAATGCTTAAGGCGTAGCCTCTCCGTTAGGAGAAGAATGTTGACATCTGGCGAAAATAATGTAGAGACGTAGCAATGCTACGTCTCTACATGGTTTGTGAATAACGCATATTTCATTTTTTGATCTACCTTAGTCTTGATAGACATCTCCAAAAATGACTTAGGCACAATTCATGTATCCGAAGGCTTCCCGTAGGGTATTGTGCCTACCAAGGATTCTGGACAACGCATAATTAAATTTGGTAGATGTTTAATAATTAGCTAAGGGGCGATAAATGCCCCTAATCATAAAACAGCAAGTTTTTGTTTCAGTATGCTCCGTTATTTTTTGGGACAACAACCACATCAACTGTTTTCAGTATTATCCATAAATCCAGCCAAAAAGTTCTAGCTTTGACGTAATGTAAATCTATTTGAACTCTGCGTGGATAGGGGATATCATTACGTCCAGATACTTGCCATAATCCGGTAATGCCTGGCCTGATTGTTAAAACTTGATCGATGTGGATACCGTATTTTGGTAGTTCTTCTGCGACTAAAGGACGCGGCCCCACCACACTCATGTCCCCCTTTAAAACGTTCCAGAATTGGGGAAATTCATCTAGACTAGTAATTCGCAAGAATCGGCCGATTGTGGTAATTCTGGGGTCTTTTTTTAACTTAAAACTGCTTTCAAATTCTTGCCGCAGATGGGGCGATGTTTCCATCATTTGGACGAGTACTTCGTCCGCATTGCTTACCATCGTGCGGAATTTAATACAATTAAAAGGCTTGTAATTTTTTCCTATTCTTTCCTGGACATAAAAAATCGGGCCTTCCGAACTGAAAGAAATCAGTAAGGCCAAGATTAAGTAAACAGGAGAAAACAGAAATAAAACTGACAAAGAAAACACGATATCGAACAGTCTTTTGGCAAACTCTCCGTTTAAAGTTGGAAAAGACAAACCTTGAGGTTTTCTTCTAGGTGTCTTTGTTTTTTGACCTCGCTTGAGTGCAGAACGCGTAGACGAGCTAGCATCTGGACTTAAGCGTCGCTTACCGGAGAGGAGTGAGCTCTGGGCAGTCATCATACTCCTTAATAATCCACACCACACATAGTCCCAATCTTAAAGCTAAAAGGAGGTGCTTCTGGGGTGAAATTGCCAAAAGCATCTAAAACAATTACAAAAAATTCTGGTTGTCACTCTCCAGAATGCCTTTTTTGTTATGCTGATGTAAAAAATCTAGGTAGCATCGAGCAAAAACTTGCGGTGAAAACTGGGCTGCGTGCGATCGCATATACTCAGGGTTAAGGTCATCTTGATAAATTTCAAATTTTTCTACTGCCTCCACTAATGCTTCTGCTGTTTGTCTCTTAAATAGTATGCCCGTTCCTGTGTCTTTATATAAACGCACATCTTTTACCGTTTCTAACGCACCTCCTGCACCATAAGCAATCACTGGAGTACCGCAAGCTTGCGCCTCTACTAAGGCAATACCAAAATCTTCACAAGCAGCATAAACAAATGCCTTAGCCCTAGACATATAGTTTTTCACCACTTCATCAGGTTGCCAACCCAGTATTTGGATATTCGAGTTTGCTAGCTCGCGAATTTGTGTCATTTCCGAACCTGTCCCAATGATTACCAATGGTCGTTGCAATTGATTGAACGCTTGAACAATTAGAGATACTTGTTTATAACTCACTAACCGGGAAACGGTGAGATAAAAATCTTCTTTTTGCGGCAAAAATGGAAACGCCTCCACATTCACAGGCGGATAAATGACTGTGGCTTCTCGTCGATAGCACCGCCAAATACGCCGAGCAGTATGGTGAGAGTTGGCAATAAAATAGTCAACCCGATTTGCGCTCAATACATCCCATTGGCGCAACTGATGCAATAAGTAGCGAGTTACCCATCCAGCTACACCACTACCCAACTTACTGTGGTGTAGATAATCAAATGTTAAGTCCCAAGCATAGCGCATCGGGGTATGGCAGTAGCAAATATGCAACTGGTCGCCAGTGGTTAAAATGCCTTTGGCAACAGCATGAGATGAAGACAGAATTACATCATACTGGCGTAAATCCAGTTGTTCAATTGCCAATGGCAAAAACGGTAGGTATTTTTGAATCCCATTTTTGGCAAAGGGAAAATGCTGGAGAAAGGTACTACCAATCTGACGTTGATACAAATAACTTTCAGGATTGCTGGATTCAAAGTCAATCAGAGCATATAAATCAGCATCAATGTGATGGAGAATTTCCTGAACGACTAATTCTGAACCACCAGTGGCTTTTGGTGTTAGCCACTCATGAACAAGAGCATATTTCAAGGGCACAGCTAACTTTAAAATGTAAAAAATACGTCAAGCAAGAGTGTGAGGTTAACTGCACAGTTTCCTTTGGCGATGGAGGAATGGGAAATGCCCCAGATGGCAATTAAAGACAGAATTTTGCTAGTAGATGTTCCAGAGGGATGCAGCAACCTGATAACCTCAAGGGATTGGGCATTGCACAGTCCCTACAAAAGACATAGGAGTTGGTAAATTATGCGAATTTTGATCATGGGTGGTACTAGGTTCATTGGTGTTTACCTAACTCAAATTCTTGTAGAACAAGGACATGAGGTAGTGCTGTTTAATCGTGGTAATCGCCCACTACCCAGTTTGCAGGGAGTAGGACAAATTATAGGCGATCGCACTGATCCTACACAGCTGAAGGAAAAATTATTACCAGAAAATTTTGATGTAATTTTTGATAATAATGGTCGAGAACTGACTGATACGCAACCACTAGCAGAGATTTTTGCAGGTCGGGTGCAGCATTTTGTCTATATGAGTTCAGCGGGGGTGTATCTCAAATCTGACCAATTACCCCATGTAGAAGGAGATACAGTAGACCCGAAAAGCCGTCATCGGGGTAAGCATGAAACCGAAGCCTACTTGCAGCAACAGGGATTACCCTTTACTTCGATTCGCCCTACTTATATTTACGGGCCTCGGAACTATAACGATTTAGAAAGTTGGTTCTTTGATCGAATTGTACGCGATCGCCCGATTCCTATTCCTGGTACTGGGGTACATATCACTCAACTAGGTCATGTCAAGGATTTGGCGATGGCTATGTCCCAGGTGATTGGTAACAAACAGGCGATCGCTCAAGTGTATAATATTTCAGGCGATCGCTTCGTCACTTTTGATGGTTTAGCCCGTGCTTGCGCCCAAGCTGCTGGTAAATCACCCGATGACATCAAACTTGTGCATTACGAGCCGAAAAAATTTGATTTTGGTAAACGTAAAGCTTTCCCAATGCGGGTACAGCATTTCTTTGCTTCCGTGCATAAAGCACAAACAGAACTGAATTGGCAACCTCAATATGATTTAATTTCCGGTCTAACTGACTCTTTTGCAAATGATTATTTAGCCACTGGACGAGATAAAGCCGAAGTAGACTTTTCCACTGATGAGGAAATTTTACAAGCTTGTTAAGGATTGCTGAGTGCTGAGTTATGAGTGCTGAGTTATGAGTGCTGTTAGCTGTAGCGCGGCGTTTAGCCGGTGCTGAGTTATGAGTGCTGAAGGCGGAGTAAGCAATTTTTGAATTTTGTTAGCGCAGCGTTAGTGAGTCTTGCCTACGGCACGCCAAGGGCGAACGAGCGTCATTTTGAATTTTGAATTGATTAGTCCCTATTGCCTACACCTGATTTGGGTCAATACCTAACTCTTGTAACTTAGCAGCTAATCTTTCTGCTCGTTGGCTTTCTTGTTCTACTGGAGTCGGAATCCAATTCCCCTCTGCATCGTACCAGCGTAGCCACAAGCGTTCAATTCCTTGGTAATTACCTTGCCAAAGTCCTAATCCAAGTTGCAGACTAGGCATCCAAATTTGGGGTGTACTCAAGTTAATTTTGCTATAACGGTCTGCAACCAGTTGGAAGGCTTGCAGTTGATCAGTATAGCGGTCGAAAACAATATAGTAAGGAACTCGCAAAATCCGTTCATATACTTCCCATTTGGTTAGCGGCTGGCTAATTTCCCTCAGAGTTTGACCCAAATCTTCTTTTTCTGTACCGGGAGACAGCAGTTCTATCACCACGAGAGGGGCAATACTTTCTTGCCATATTACATAACTTAAACGTAAGTCTCGTTGTTCGTAGAGGCGAGAAACTCCCACCACTGCAAACCAGTCAGGACGTTTGTACTACAGTGGATGGTGCGTGTCGTAATACAGGTTTAAGTCAGTAGCAACAAATACTTGGTCTTTTGGATAGTCAGGCAAAGAAAAGGTTTCGCGCAATAGTTGTGGTTGAAAAATGTGAAATTCATCAGGCAAGCCAGAATCCTCCGGGTATTCGCTGGGAAGATCATACATCGTAGGTAGGGCTTCTTTAGCTGGGTGGGGAGGGTCTGTTTGATACATAAGTCGAGTTCTAATCGGCTAACTTCAAGTTAGCAAACAAAAGCACAATTTTGTTATAACTCAAAATATATTAAGTCTGATTTATTAAGCAATATGCAAACAATATTAGTAACAGGAGGTGCAGGCTTTATCGGGGCTAACTTTATCCTTTTAGCGAGACAATCACAATGGGCAAATATAGTTAATTTAGATAAACTAACTTATGCAGGTAATTTAGGTAATTTAGCTAAACTGCAAAATGATAAAAACTATCATTTTGTACAAGGAGACATTGGTAATTTAGAGTTGGTTAGTTATCTTCTGAAAACACATAAACCAGATGCAATTATTAATTTTGCAGCAGAAAGTCATGTAGATCGTTCAATTTTTAGCCCACAAGAATTTATTCATACTAATGTATTAGGTACGTTCCAATTACTAGAAGCAAGTAAATTTTACTGGCAGAAATTATCTTCTAATAAACAAAAAAAATTTCGCTTTTTACATATATCTACAGATGAAGTATATGGTTCACTAAATTTACAAGATCCAGCATTTAGAGAAGATAATCCTTATGTACCTAATAGCCCTTATGCAGCATCTAAGGCTGCATCTGACCATTTTGTAAGAGCTTATCATCACACCTATGGGTTGCCAACTTTAACAACCAATTGCTCAAACAATTATGGCCCACTGCAATTTCCTGAAAAACTTATTCCTTTAACTATTATTAATGCGCTAGATGGTAAACCGTTACCTCTATATGGAGATGGTCAAAATATTCGCGATTGGCTATATGTCATTGACCACTGTCAAGCTATATATCTAGTTTTACAACAGGGAAAAGTTGGGGAAATATATAATATTGGTGGTCTGAATGAACAAAATAATTTAACTGTTGTAGAAAAAGTTTGTGCCATTCTTGATGAACTAGTTCCTCAAGCTAATTTTTCTTATGCTTCTTTGATTACTTTTGTTAAAGACCGTCCTGGACATGACCGCAGGTATGCAATGGACTGCCACAAAATCAGTAATAAATTAGGCTGGAAACCTCAAGAAAATTTTGATAGTGGTTTACTAAAAACTGTGCAATGGTATTTGAGTAATTCATCTTGGGTAAATCAAGTACGTTCAGAAAATTATCAAAATTGGTTACGGAAAAATTATGATAATAGGTAATATTATCACTCAATATGGTTCGGTTAAGGTTAGTGTAGAAATACAGAACTCCGGTTTATTCAAGAAATCGGAGTTATAGATTTGTGCATAAATAATTTAATACATAAAAACTATTTTATCAGGATAAAAAATGAAAGGTATTATTTTGGCTGGTGGTTCTGCTACACGCCTTTATCCTATAACTCATGTTGTCAGTAAACAGCTTTTACCTATTTATGACAAGCCAATGATTTACTATCCTCTCTCTGTATTAATGTTGGCAGGTATTAGGGAAATTTTAATTATTACTACTCCTACTGATTTAGCAGTATTTCAAAGATTATTAAAAGATGGAAGTCAATGGGGTTTACAGTTTAGTTATATTGTCCAAGCAAAGCCAGAGGGTTTGGCACAAGCTTTTATCTTAGGCAAAGATTTCATAGTTGATGAGCCAGTATGTTTAATTTTAGGTGACAATATTTTTTATGGTGATAGATTAACAGAAATTTTAGTCAAAGCTGCCACTCTCAAAGCAGGTGGATTAATCTTTGGCTACCAAGTTAAAAATCCTCAACAATATGGAGTGATCGAATTTGATGCTAATGGTAGGGCAATCAATATTGAAGAAAAACCTTTAATTCCCAAATCCAATTATGCTGTACCTGGCATCTATTTTTATGATGCACAAGTAGTAGAAATTGCAGCTAATTTAAAGCCTTCTGTTCGTAATGAGTTAGAAATTACTGATATTAATTTAGCGTATTTACAACGGAGTCAACTACAAGTAGAATTATTAGGTAGAGGATATGCTTGGTTAGACACAGGAACTCATGAATCTTTATATCAAGCAACTAACTTTATTCAAACCCTTGAAGAAAGACAAGGTTTAAAAATAGCCTGTATTGAAGAAATCGCCTATCTCAAGGGATATATAGATTTATCCCAACTGCTTCAGTTAGCTGCACCTATGGCTAAGAGCAGCTATGGTGATTATTTAATAAAAATTGTTGAAAATGAACAAAATGCAAATTTCAGTAAACATATGAAACTGATCACGAAAAAAAATGTTTAGAAGTAGTGGATATAGCAGAATATTTCCTTGAAGCCAATCATTTCTATGATGCTAAGAATGTGTTGGTTATGCTATCAACTTTAGCGATCGCCAGGCATACTAGTGAGAGTCTATATGTAACGCTCCTGAGTTAGCCATCGCCTGGAAAATTTCAGAAACCCCCATACTTGCTGCTTAAACACTCATAAATACTTACTTAACAAACATTACTCAATAAAATATATAAATATTAATTAAATAACTCAACATAATTATACTCAGTATATAAGAAGATGTGACATATTTAACTATATAGTTATTTTAGGCTTTGCCATGCTTCACGTTTCACCCAAAAGAAAGAAAAATCACCTACCGGATTTTTTAGGTGTACTGAGAAAAAAAGCAGTCAAGAAAGAATCCCTACTACTGCTAACAACTGTATTCATTTCTTTTGTGCCATCAATAGCTCAAGCTAGCTGTTTAATCTGGACTTCTTGGCAACCGACTAGGTTAACCCAACAGCAATGTCTTAATAGAGCTGAATTAGCCTTGAGAAATACGGGATTTACTAAAGGTTTTGCAGCATTGGAATCGGGAGTCTATGGAGAAACCGGACAATATAGCGGTACAGTCCGATGTATTAGTTCCAAAGGTCTTGCATTCTTTATTGTTGCTGGCCCATCAGCTAGAACAGCACAAAATCTACTAACACGTTTAGAAAACAACTATTAATATACAAAAAACTTAACTTGGGGATTTCAGTTCTTCTCTGGGGGTTGGTTGCTTGTGGCACTTTGTGGCCATAGATAAATCCCTCCAGAGATTAACGTCAAAGTTACAGAAATCCAAAAAGCGATGAGAGATGGGATTTGCCACTCTACTGATAAGGGTGCGATGAGTAAGGCGATCGCAATAATCTGACTGACCGTTTTGAGTTTACCCCAAATATTTGCCCCGGTAATCGTCGTCTGATTAACTCGCCAACCTGCGATCGCTAATTCCCGCGCTAAAATTAAAAACACTCCCCAAGCTGGGATTCTTCCCAACTCCACTAAAACCAGCAACGGTGCTAATACCAAAAATTTATCGACTAAGGGATCAAGAAACTTACCCAAATCACTAATTTGGTTCAATTTTCGTGCTAAATAGCCATCTAACCAATCTGTGAGTGCAGCGACTAAAAAAATTGCCAAACATATCCATCTAGCTTGCTCTGTAGGGTTGTACAAGCCATAAATTAGAAATGGGACACCCAGAAGGCGAGAAAAAGTTATCCAGTTGGGTAAAGTCATGATTTTGGTTGAGAAATTTTCTATAATTTCAACCAACCAAATAATTGCCCTAATGTCAAATGTAAATCACTAACTAAATCGGGGACTGGTAATATATCTTGTTCGTTTTCTAAATATATTGGTTGCTGATGAGGCGGATAAACTAAAACACCACATTCTTCTGGATCAATTAACCAACCTAAGCTAGTACCATGATTTAAACAATGTAAAATATTTTTGGTGACTTTGGTTGTACTTTGTTCAGGAGATAGAATTTCAATAGTCCAGTCTGGATATGTATTAAACGCATTAGCAATATTGCCTTTTCCATCTACAGGAATCCTTTGCCAAGCAAATACTGCGACATCGGGAACAGTTGAACGTCCGCCAAATGTACAGCGTAATTCTGGAAAAGCTAGGGCAATTTTTTCAGGTTTAACTACACCATTAATTGTAGTTACCAATTCACCTTGTAGTCTACTGTGTTTACCTTGGGGCATAGGCTTTTGGATAATTTCACCATCAATATATTCACTTGCTGGTTTCGTTTCTGGCAATTGTAAAAATTCTTCTAAAGATATACGGCGAGTTGGTGTTTTAATCATAATGTTTTCCCTGCTCGTATTTAACACCAAGTTTAGCTTAAATCAGTTTATTTGACAGACTTAAGAAATTGTCCCTAGTCATTAATCAACAGTCAACAGTCATTAGTTTGCCATGCTTTGTTAGTCATTTTTGATGTAACAATCAAGTTTTTTGTGTATTTGCATGGCATGATCTGTATTTTGAGATCATCCCAACAATAATATGACCGACAATACAGATTTTCGTATCGAACGCGATTCGATGGGCGATCGCCAAATTGCGAGTGATGTTTATTACGGTATCCAAACTCTGCGAGCTATCGAAAACTTCCCCATTAGCGGTATTAAACCATTACCTACTTACGTAGATGCTTGTTTATTCATTAAAAAAGCTACAGCAATTGTTAACGGTGAATTAGGCTGCATTCCCCAAGATATTAGCCAAGTCATCGTGGAAGCAGCTGATGAAATCCTCGCGGGCAAATTCCGTGATCAGTTTGTAGTGGATGTTTATCAAGCCGGTGCAGGGACTTCGCACCACATGAATGTCAATGAAGTCTTATCAAATCGGGCTTTAGAAATTCTCGGTGAAGAGAAGGGCAATTACAAAAGAGTTAGTCCTAATGATCATGTCAACTATGGACAGTCTACCAACGATGTCATTCCGACAGCCATTCGGATTGGTGGCTTGTTAGCACTGGAGAGGACATTACACCCTGCTTTAGAAAAAGCGATCGCCACCTTAGAAAACAAAGCTGTAGAATTTCAAGATATCGTTAAATCTGGCAGAACTCACTTACAAGACGCTGTACCTGTGCGTTTGGGTGAAAATTTCCGGGCTTGGGCGCAAATCCTCTCAGAACATCAAAACCGCCTTTATACCGCCTCTGGGGATTTAATGGTGCTGGGTTTGGGTGGTAGTGCGGCTGGAACAGGATTAAATACCCATCCCCAATACCGCGTCCGTGTGGTAGAAGTCCTCTCGGAATTACTCAACTTTCCTCTACAACCTGCACCCCATTTGATGGCTGCAATGCAAAGTATGGGCGCATTTGTGAATGTTTCTGGTGCATTACGCAACTTAGCCCAAGATTTAGCCAAAATTTCCCACGACTTACGCCTGATGGATTCCGGTCCAAAAACTGGCTTGAAAGAAATACAATTACCCCCAGTACAACCTGGTTCATCGATTATGCCAGGGAAATATAACCCCGTGATGGCAGAGATGACATCAATGGTATGTTTTCAGGTGATGGGGTACGACAATGCGATCGCGATCGCCGCCCAAGCTGGACAATTAGAATTGAACGTGATGATGCCGTTAATAGCCTATAACCTGATTCACAGTACAGAAATTCTTGGTAATACTATCGCCGCCCTCACGGAACGTTGTATAGAGGGAATTACCGCTAATAAAGAACGTTGTTTAGCCTACGCTGAAGGTAGTCTAGCTTTAGTTACTGCACTTAACACCCATATCGGTTATCTAAACGCCGCCACCGTCGCCAAAGAATCCCTAGAAACAGGCAAATCCCTACGACAGATTGTTTTAGAAAAAGGTCTAATGAGTGAAGCAGAATTAGCTGCTGTGTTAAATCTAGAACAGATGAGCAGTATTTTAGTGAGTGGAGAGTAAGGGACTGGGGACTGGGATTTTTACTCAGCACTCAGCACTCATAACTCATAACTCAGCACCGGCTAAACGCCGCGCTACCGCTAACAGCACTCAGCACTCATAACTTATGCAGAATTCAAAGCCATCTGTTAGCCTTATCCGGGCTACTTCTTACGAAAAAGATACTTTAAGAGAATCTTTAGTCACCTTACTAGAACCTCTGGGGGGAATGGCGGCCTTTGTTAAACCAGGGCAACGTGTCTTACTCAAACCGAATTTGCTCACAGGTGCGCGTCCTCAAAAAGAGTGTACTACTCGCGCTGAACTAGTTTATGCCGTTGCTCAGATGGTTATTGCCGTAGGTGGCAAACCATTCTTAGGGGATAGTCCAGCATTTGGTAGTGCCAAAGGTGTAGCTATAGCCAATGGTTATCAGCCAATCATTCAAGAATTAAATCTGCCTATCATTGAATTTCACGGACAGCGTTACCAAACCGTGAGCGAAAATTTTAATCACCTACTAATCAGTAAAGAAGCGATAGAAGCAGATGTGGTGATTAATCTACCGAAAGTCAAATCCCATACCCAGTTAACCTTAACGTTGGGAGTCAAAAACCTCTTTGGTTGCGTTCCCGGCAAAATGAAAGCATGGTGGCACATGGAAGCAGGTAAAGATGCGAACCGATTTGGGGAAATGTTAGTCGAAACTGCCAAGGCAATTAATCCAGACTTAACTATTTTAGATGGGATCATTGGACATGAAGGTAATGGCCCTAGTGGCGGCGAACCCCGTTCCTTGGGAATATTAGCCGCAGCATCCAATGTCTTTGCCCTAGATAGGGCAATGGTAGAAATTCTCGATGTTCTACCCCATGAAGTCCCCACTGTTGCAGCTTCTCAAAGGCTAGGAGTTTGCCCTGAACTGGCTGACATTAATTTTCCCAACTTACATCCAGACTTACTCAAAATTACAGATTGGCAACTTCCAGATCAATTAATGCCAATTGATTTTGCAATGCCCAGGGTCATCAAGTCTACGTTTAAACATTTTTATATTCGCTTTATTAAAGAACCAATGAGTGCCTATGGTAGACAGTAGTTTATCTTGAGCATTCACCCAAAAGTAAGTGCAAACTCTGCTACAACAATCTTCAAATTAGGAGGGTAGTCTAGAAATTACCCTCCGATTGCTTAACTAGACCGCCCTATAGTGGCGGTTTTTCCCAATTAGTCTTAGTCACCAGCGATGCAATGCCATGTTCTAAGCTTGTCGTTCTCTACGTTGGGATGCTGCCCTTAACCTTCAAAGAAGTATCCCCAGCCCCCAATCTAAAAGCAAAAAGTATTTTTACTCTACCTATATATAGATTGACAAAGTTCAAGTAATATTACCCAAATGGATAAATTTAGATTATGGGAAAGATTGATAGTGTGATTACCGAATAGTCACTAGCAAATGCTGATAATTTATCTGTATTTCTTCGGGATGATTTTCTGCTAAAAAAAATCTGCTAGCCTACTTATCCTTACTTTTTCATGTATTTAGTTGTGACATTTTTTAATAGTAAAAAAAAACTTCCATGTCTCAGCAAGATTTCGGATTTTCATAGTTATTGTGAACAAGCTAAATCGCTAGAAATAGCTTAGGCAAAGGATTTAAATATGATAGAATCTTATTAAGATAAAATCAATTCAGATAGATCATTAATTTGCTCAAAAATAAAAATAACAAGCAATTGTCCTGTGGACTTAATCTATGCTTAACCTAAAAATAATAATTTACTGCCATAAACTGTAACATATTATGCACTCGGTCAAGTTAGGAATGTTCATTTGCAACCATGTATCAAGATTGCCAAGTACAAAGCCTACAACTATGAAATTCACCAAATTGGTTGATGTTTTGATCGGCTACACATTTGACAATGAAAAATAGCTAAAATAGTATTGAAACTCTCTACCTAGAGAGTCAACCTACAATTAATTGTGATTAACTCCAATTCTGTATGAATTCAGATAGCCAGTCTGCCAACCCTCCCGCCACGTATTCCCATCGTTTGGCAGACATTGTGGGAACATTAATAGCTGTAGTCACTCTAACACTACCTGTGTTTGTCATTGCCCACTATTCCACCAATGTTCCAGAAAGTCAGCAACCTATGACCTATGAACTAAAAACAGGTGGGCGATAGACAAAATTATCAACAGTGAGATGTCACCAGCCGAAAGTTCCAAACACAAACAACGGAGAAAAAATTTTGAGCTAGCATTTTTGTATTTAATTCATCAACATACGAGCTAAATCTGCGTTCTTAGCTAAGAGGTTTAGCTTAATTGGGCATAAGCCCGACACTTACAAACTCTGGTAGCGTTATACTCGTAGTAATATTCCGTAGTAAAAGGAAACGAAGTGTCGGGATCAATGTCCGCGTGATCTGAGCGTGTCCGCCGACTAACATCAATCGGTGGATACAGGTGATAATTAAGGGAAGTTCAGAATAATACTTTGGCAGAAGTCCATCTTGGCCATAAAATTTTACACGGGGAGATATGTCCCCGATAAATTTTAAGTGAAACAGAGAGAGGAATTTTTTGTGGACTTATCCCTTATTCCAGCCCAGCCAAAACTCGGTGTAATTAATGTTCTGATTGAAATCGCAGGTGGTAGCAAAAACAAATACGAATTTGATAAAGAGCTGCAAGCCTTTGCCCTAGATCGGGTACTGTATTCTTCAGTAAAATATCCCTACGACTATGGTTTCATACCCAACACCTTGGCAGATGATGGCGATCCCTTGGATGGTATGGTAATTATGGATGAGCCAACTTTTCCAGGTTGTATCATTCCTGCCAGACCAATTGGCTTTTTGGAAATGATTGATGGTGGCGATCGCGATGAAAAAATTCTGTGTGTACCAGACAAAGATCCACGTTACACACACGTAAAATCCTTGAGAGATGTAGCTCCACATCGCTTAGATGAAATTGCTGAATTTTTCCGCAGTTACAAAAATTTAGAAAAGAAAGTTACTGAAATCCTCGGTTGGCAAGACGTTGACAAGGTAGCACCCCTGGTAGAACAGTCTATAAAAGCCTATAAGGGATAGTAGGCGATCGGTAATCCGTAAGACTAACGTAAAGAGTGGTGAGTGCTGAGTGCTGAGTGGTGTTAGCGGTAGCGGGGCGTTGAGCCGCGCGCTGAGTTCCGAGTATTATTATTATGCGTAGTCGGGTTTAAGCCCATGTTGAGTGAGGATACCCACTCATTACTCATTACTCATTACTCATTACTCATTACTCATTACTCATTACTCATTACTCATTACTCAGCACTCATAAATCATTACTCTGCCAAATATATAAATTGCCACATAACATTGAAACGAAATGCAGCGTACCCTCCTTTTAGCAAAAATTCACAATTGCACCCTCACGGGAGCAAACATTAATTATGTGGGTAGTATTAGCATTGATAAAATCTTGTTAGAAAAAGCTGGAATTATACCATACGAACAAGTCCAAGTAGTGAATAATGCTAATGGTGAACGTTTCATTACTTATACGATACCTGCTCCAGCCCATTCGGGAATTATTGAACTAAATGGGGCTGCCGCCCGTCTAGGCATGATCGGCGATCGCGTGATTATAATGGCTTACGGGCAGTTCACTCCAGAAGAGTTAAAAAGTTATACTCCTACGGTAGTCATTGTGGACGAACAAAACCGAATTTTGGAAGTGCGGCACTACGATGACCTGCTCAGTAAGGTCTAAATGCAAAAAAAATGTCAAATATTGAGCTGTCAGGTTCTCCGGTCTACCTAACTGAAAAGTCAGCCAACTCACCAAGTGGCCTTATGGGTGATTTCGTTTTGAAATTTTGGGGTGTCAGGGGTTTAATTGCTACACCCGACGATAACACCAGTCGCTATGGTGGTAATACTGCTTGTGTAGAAATGCGTGTAGGCGGTAAAAACCTAATTTTTGATGGTGGTACTGGTTTACGCATACTAGGCAAAACTTGGCAGCACTTACAACAGCCATTAGAAGCCCATTTATTTTTTACTAATTCCCAATCCAATCGAATTCAGGGGTTTCCCTTTTTCGCACCCGCATTTATTCCACACAATTGTTTCCATATCTACGGTGCTGCTGCTTCCAATGGGGCTTCCATTAAACAAAGTCTATGTGACCAAATGCTGCAACCACACTTTCCCTATCCCCTACAGGTTATGCAGTCTGAGTTGCAGTTTAAAAATATCACCCCCAATAGTGAAGTCAAAATAGACGATATTCTCATTAAAACTGCACTGATCAACCAAACTCAGCGATCAATTGGTTATCGGGTAAGCTGGCAAGACTATAGTGTTGCTTATGTTACAGATTTAAGTTACCGTGCAGAGCAAATAGAACGAGACGACATTATACAAATTATTCAAGGTGTCGATTTATTAATTGCTAATGCCACTTATACACCCCCGACATCCCACGATCATGAGTGTGCCGACTCCCTTTGGCAAGCATCTGTGGAAATAGCTCAGACAGCAAATGTACGACAGCTAGTGATTTCTCATCATCACCCAGATGACCATGATGATTTTCTCGACAAAGTTCAAACTGAAGTTAAGTCTGCTTTTCCTAAAGCACTGCTAGCTTGTGAAGGTTTGGTATTATCTGTTGCGTAGGTTTTGTTCTCTGATTACTCAGCCCAAAAGCATTTTTGAAATATTCTCAAAGATAGAGGTTAATTTTCTTCGGGCATATCTTTTTTTTGTAAATTTTTTCAAAAAAACTGTGTTGGCTGTTACAATATTGTTAAGAAAAGTTTCTGGTTGCGTTTTGGGAACTCGCAACTGGGTTTTAACTCTATTGAGAAGACAACGCGAATGAATATTTTGAGACCAGCTGTGGGAGGCTGGTTTTTTTATTGAACGCGGCTGGAAACTCTATCCACAAGAGGATGGAGTTTTTTATTTGAGATAGGCAGTTCTAAAGCAATTACATCTTAGTATGTTAAGTTTTATAACCAATTACGTAATTACAATGAAGCAAGCTGTAGCAATAATTAAGTGAAGTTGAGGAAAATTTAGCAGTCCAACGTTTTCAGATTCCTCGAAATATCTGGACTAACAAAATTCATTCATCGAAATCACATTAAATAGTACATCTACATAACTTGCAAGGATTAACCATCGTTATGAGTTCCGAAAATTTACAAACAATAGTTCTAGATCCTCAAACCTTAGAGCAATTAGAAAACGAGATTAAACAGGAACTAATAGAAGTCTTGAATAAATCTCAATTAAACAAGGTATTAAAAAAATACGGTATATCAGAGTCAGAAGTGCTGAAAATACAATACACACTCGACTTAAATAAAATTCAATCTAGCGATGCTAGTGAGGATAAGGTAGCCATAGAATCTTTTTCAATGATGATGCGGCCACCTATAGGAACAAACTTAGCATTGCTTAAGCCTTGCCCAATAGAAGGCTATCCTGACGGGTGTTGGGTAGATTTATGAATAGTCATAAAAAAGTTGGTAATGAAAAGGCTTTGAGAGTGGGTGGTCTTTCAATTCAGCACTTAGCATTTTCGATTCAGCACTTTTTGTCTTTGGGCGATTGAACATGCCATATTATTAGGGGAAATCGCGCCTATTTTGTTCGGTTATACGACTGTTGTTAGAGTGTAAATAACTATAACCTCTAATTATGTAGTGAAGCTTGAAATCTTGAAGCTGCTAGTCGCTCTTGAACAAAGAGGTGAAAGTCTGTGTACGAATGGATCTTGCCAAGTCTGAGTGAAGTGTTAGCCGAAAGTGAATGTATTGTGACTGAAGGCTCACCAACCAAAGCAGAGCGGCAATGGCGGATGAGTCTAGCAGCAATAGAACATTTGTTAATCAACACTTTAGGTAAAACTGCGCCTGATGTAAACCTAGGACTGGTTTTGGCTGCACCTGCACCTTTATTTAGTCAGCCAATACTTACCCAAAGGTTGCAGACGGTAACTTTTACAGCCAAGCCGTTTAACCCTTTGGCATTGATGCCATTTCATATGCCAGGCGCGATCGCTGAAGATCCCTCTTCACCTGACAGAGACGCTGCGCGAACGGCGATCGCTATTTCTCCAGAAGAAATTACTCTCGATGAGTCAGTTTTGCCTCTACTACTAGCTGATCCCCTCGCAGCAGAGCAGTTTTGTCTAGTCTTTACAGAAAAATTTAGATTAGTTCTAGTTTTAGCCACCCGCAAAGACGGTACAAAATCATTTTCATTTTCCTTTGAGCCAGAAGTAGTACAGCAAGCATGGCGATCGCTTGGTGCGCGGGTCATGCTAAGTAATCCCGATTTTTTCGCGGAGTTGGACACATTAGTCCAAAAATATCCCCTAGTACCACCCGATTACCGCACTATTCTTCAGTTTAGCCAATTTCTGCTCCAAGAATTACCAGAAGAAGGGACTAGAGAAGAGTTCCCCCAATGCCCTATTCCAAAAATCCCATCCCCCAGCCCTAATGTTCCAGCACCAAACCCCGATGTAGAACTACTCCAAGCTTTCGCCCATGAAGTCCGTACCCCACTCACTACTATTCGGACTATGACTCGTCTGCTGTTGAAGCGGCGGGATTTGCCTGCAACTGTGATTAATCGCTTGGAAATAATCGATCATGAGTGTACTGAGCAAATTGATCGCATGGAGTTGTTATTTAAAGCCGCAGAACTAGAAACCTGTGCGGCGGCGAAGTTTGCTATAACTCACCTGACTCCCATGTCTCTCGATCAAGTCTTGCATCAAAGTATTCCTCGTTGGGAGCAAGCAGCACAGCGTCGCAATTTAACATTAGATGTAGTTTTACCGCAGCAATTACCCACAGTAGTAAGTAATCCTGCCATGTTGGATCGGGTACTAACCGGGTTAATAGAAAATTTTACCCGCAGTTTACCGCCTGGTAGTCATATCCAAGTCCAGGTGATTCCCGCCGGCGATCAACTAAAATTGCAATTATCGCCTCAAACTCTCTGCCAAGATACAAATAAAGTCGCCACACCTCCAACACCACCAATCCGTAAAGCCCTTGGTCAGTTACTCATGTTCCAACCAGAGACAGGTACTATTAGTTTGAATATTGCTGCTACTAAACACCTGTTTCAAGCGATCGGTGGTAAGTTAATTGTCCGTCAGCGTCCACAATACGGCGAAGTTTTGACTATTTTCTTGCCGTTAGAAGTGAGTCATCATAAAAACATCTAGAGACTAAGTACACAAAGTTATTAGTCATTAGTCAACAGACTGTCAAATAAAAAAATATTCATTATGTAGGGTGCGTCAGTACGAAAACTTTTTGGTATTTCCAAGTTTTCTCTAACTGACGCACCCTAATGTCACCTATCACCTGTCCCCTATCCCCTGTATTTCTCCAGGATGAAAATTTCTGGAACTGTCAAGTTGTGTGCTGTATCACAATTTGTTCAGACATAGGGATAAGAAATTATGAATCCAAAACTGAAATTTCAACCTGTTTCTCATAGCTGGGTTGCTTTACATCCACAACCTAAAGGGGTAATTCAATTTATTGGTGGGGCTTTTTTTGGTACTTTTGCACCCATGTTTTTCTATCGTTATTTGCTGCAATATTTATTTAATAACGGATATACAATCATTCTGTTGCCATTTAATTTTACTTTTAACCATTATGTAGAAGCTGGATTTCTGATCAAAGAACAATACGAAATCACACCAGAGCTTGTCAGAATGGCAAAATTAGCTAACTATGACTATCAAGTTTATCTAAAAGATACAAATTTCTCTTGGGTTGGTCATAGTATTGGTTGTAAATATATTGCTCTTTTAGAAGGCTTTACTGCCTTGCCACAAGACCATAAAGAACTAGAACAATTTATTCGTAATCTGGTGTTAAAAACAAGTAATACATCAAATCCAGCCAAAAATGACCGCAAAATACAGCGCATTGTTACAGATATTGAAACACTCATTCATGAACTGAAACAAGAACAAAACAAAGCTACTAAATTAAGTAGTTACTATGTAGGAGAAGAACAACATATCTTCTCTAACCTATTCATCAAAGGTCAAACTTCGGTTCTTTTAGCACCTGTTAATAGTGGCACAGACAGCGCAATTCCTAAATTTTTGGCGAAAATTATTGATAAATTGGGATGGGGTGTTAACCCAAGCCCTGATGAAACTTATGCTTTAATAAAAGCTACAAATCTATTTAATTTACTTGGATTAGTACAGTTTAAATCAGATAAAATCGCTCAAAAAACTGCCGATTGGTTTGTTAATATTTTTCACAAGCCCCCAGTTAATTTTCAAAATACTTTAGCAGGGGGACATTTAAAACCTCTGGGTTTTAAAGTTGGTAATTATGTGATTAATTTTCCCGATAGTCTGCCAATTATTGAATCTACGCAAAGAAGAAGTAGCCAATTTGAATTTTATGTGGGTAAGTTGCTTCAGGCACTAGATCAGAAGAGATAGGTTGAGAGTAGTGTATGCACACAAACATATCTATTTTGACCAATTAAGGAAATACCAAAACATAAATTATCTGATATTCGTAGGGTGCTAACGCACCCTTATAAGTAATCGAGCAAAATTAATTACACAAATCAATATACAATATAATTTAGGATTTACTTAGATAATAATTAGGTTTTGAATGATTTTTTTGAGAGAAATTAATCTGCTCTCCTTGAAACTACTGGAGCGTATATATCGCCAAAGTCGATATCATCAGGTGCGCCAAAGAGCGCATTTCTTAATTTTAGCTGGACAGGGAATAGAATCAGAAGAATTAATCAAAATATTTAATGTTAGTTATAAGACAATATATAACTGGATAAATCGTTGGGAATTAGAGGGAATGGTAGGACTGTATAATAAACCAGGAAGAGGGAGGAAACGAATATTTAAGCCAGAACAAGAAGCAGAAATTAGAGAGTGGGCGAAACAAGAACCAAGACAATTAAAAAAGACGCTACAAAAAATTAAATCAGAATGGGATATTGAAGTTAGCAGTGAAACCGTTAAAACAATATTGATAAACTTGAAGAATGGTCAGAACGCGGTATTACCATCTTTCAATTACCCTCCTATTCACCTGAGTTAAATTTGATTGAAATTTTGTGGCGGTTTATTAAGTATCAATGGATTGAAATTGATGCTTACAAAAATTGGCAGACTTTTGTAGCATCTGTGGAAAAGATTCTCCGAGAATTTGGTAAAAACTATGTAATTAATTTTGTTTAGCTACTTATCTTAGAAGAGGTGGTAGACCTGTTACTACCTAGCTCTCTATTCCCATTCTCATTTCTAATTCCATTCACCCTGTAAAGTGAAAGCAGCCCAATAATAAGGTGCAGCATATTTTTGTTTACGCCAGATTTCTATTTGTGCATTCCGCAATGCTGCTGCCGGTTTTAATCTTGCTTGTAGCATCTGTTGATAAAATCTCTGCATAAGTTCTGATGTGGCTTGGTCATCTACACTCCACAAACTCACCACCACTCGCGGACTACCTGCATACATAAATCCCCTAGTTAAACCTACTAGTCCCTCACCTTTAATTTCTTCTCCTAGTCCGGTTTGACAAGCACTGAGGACTACCAGTTCGGATTGCAGGTTGAGGTTAAAGATATCACGCAAGCGCAAAAAACCATTTTGTGGCATCCCCTTGTCATCAAATAATGATAATACCACCCCTGATAATTCTGGATGTTTGCTGTTAAAAATGCCATGAGTAGCAAAATGGATAATGCGATATTGACTCAATTCTTCGCTGGTAGCTGTTTGACGACTGGCGGTAAAGTCCAAAGCTGGCTTACCTTTATGATGAGGGACAAGAGCCAAAATCGCTTCAGCTTCTTGACGTGTAAAGCGGAGACGCTCAAAGTTGATATCGGAATCACTGACGGATCTGGTTAAAGCGAGGTTATCTAAATTACTGACTAGTGGTGGGCGAGATATTTTACCTTGGAGACGCTCATCATTACTTCTAAAGACAGGATCTGCCAACACAGCTAAGGTTTTAGGTGCAAGTTTACGTCCTTTTTGTTCTTGCCGCAGGATGGCTAATGTAGATGCCGAGGGTAAGGTAATAATTTCGTGCTTTAGTAATAATGGCTCATATTTGCTACTTGGTTGAGAATTAGGTGTTATGAGAGCCGCAAATGGTACATACTGCAAAGCCCCATCGCTCACTACTACTAAGCGTTTTCCTTCTAGCTGCTGGGCTACAGGGGCAAGTATTAGCTGAGACAATTTATTTATTGATGGGCTATGCTTCAGGTATGGGCTAGTAATGTCTTGACGAAACTTTTGAACAGCTGCTTCAATGTCTGCGCGTTTAGGCAATTCGTAACTGACGATATTTTTATTGGTAACAGCCCAAAGATAACTACGCTTTTCTCCCAAAGAATATTCTAGTAAGAGGGTGTTGTCGTCAAGGACTTGCTGTTGAATTTGTCGCAATGTCAGGGGTTGTGGTTGAGTCAAGGCTGCATAACGCGGACTGATAGCACGGATTTGTGCTTGGATTTGTTTGTATTGTTCCAGCAGTGTGGCAATTTGTGTTTCTAAAGCTTGTGCTTCTGATTCTGTATTTTTACGGCTGAGTAGTTCTACTTGTTGTGTTTCTAAAACATCAAGTTTTTGCTGTAACAAACGTTCTTGAGAGAGTAACTTCGGCTCTACTCCTTGGCGGATATCAGCATTAGCTTCACTGAGTAGTTCCAAAAGGCTACGGGCGCGGGCGCGTTCACTGGCTTGCAATGCCTGTTTGTCGTAGCCTTGATCTGGCTGTTGTTTGTGTAACTGCATTAGTAAGTCAATATATAGCTGATAATAATCCTGCACTGTAGCGAAATAAGATGTGCGGAGTTCCTGAGACAGCAGTTGGCTACGTAGGTTTTCTACAATTTTGAGAGATGTTTCAATTCGACTTTGGGCTGTTTTGAGTTTGCCTTGATCCCGTTCCAAAGAGGCAATGTCATAGAGATTTTGAGCTTCTCTAGGCTTGCTCCCTAACTGTTGGAATAAGTTTAGAGATTGGATGTAATAATCTAGGGCTATTTGCTGTTTTCCTAATTTGGCGTAAGCTTTACCCAGGTTATTTAAGGCGATCGCTGTTCCTGATTTATCTTCTGCGATCGCAAATAAAGGCAGTGATTGCTGGAAATAATCCAGGGCTTTTTGTTGGTTTCCTAGATTTGAGTGGACAATACCTATATTGTTTAAGGCAATGGCTTCATTGGTTTTATCTTTGCCTTGTTGGGATAAAAGTAGAGACTGGTTGAAATAATCTAAGGCTTTCTGCTCATCGCCTAAATCTAGGTAGACTTTGCCAATACTGTTGATGGTATTAGCCCAACTGGCTTTATTACCTACTTGTATTTTGAGGGGTAGGGATTGATTATAGTAGTCTAAAGCTTTTTGCTGTTCTCCCAGAAAAGCGTAAATAGCCCCTATATTATTCAGGGTAATAGCTTCTCCTCTTTTGTCTTTTACCTGTCGTCTGAGAGGGAGGGCTTGGTGATAATAATCAAGTGCCTTTTGTTTTTCTCCTAACTCTGAGTAGATTTTGCCGATGTTGTTCAGGGTTGTTGCTTGCCCTGACTTATCTTTTAAGTGCTGATATATGGATAGGCCTTGTTTATAATAATCTTGTGCTGTTTGCTTTTCTCCAAAATCTGAGTGAGTTTTGCCCATGTATATCAGAATGGGAGCTTGTGAAGTGCGATCGCCCGCAGTCTGATACAATGCCAATGCTTCCTCAAATTTTTTCATTGCCTGGACTCTAGCTGCTGCTGTTCCTTGCTCATATAGTTGCTTGGCTTGCTGATAGGCTTGTTGTGCAGTGAAATTTTTATTGACTGTCTGGGCAACGTTAACTGAATATTGCTGTTTAGTCGTTAACGGAGTAGCAAAGCTTGATTTTGAAAACAACAAAACACCGCTCAGTAAAATTAGAGTCCGACCTGCTACCAATGTAAGCAATTGCCATTTGATCATAAAAATACCTGAATTTTCTGATGACTCACAGTTTGCTGAACCTAATACTGCCAATATCGAAATCAATTTTAAATTTTTTAAACGGTTGATAGCTTTCGCTCTATTTATAATTCCCCATATCTAGGAAAAAATTGCAGATTAATTTTTGCTGATCTGCTTGTATTCTTACTAAAATTTGTTGGCTAATGTATTCTTTATAACTGCACATAACAACTGCAATTACGAATGCAGCATTTTTACAATTTTGGGATATCTAATCACCTGATTGGGTGATATCCCTATAGTTGAAAATATGTAAATATTGCTGGTGTGTTAACTTACTAAATACAGGATGTCACACAATGCAGCTAAGTATATTTAATGGAAACTTACAAATTTCCTGGGAATGGTACGAGCAACTTCTGACTTTAAATCTCAATCAAACTTTTTTAATTTCTTTCAATCATATAGAATCAGTTTCAACAACTGAACCTGTAAGTAGTTGGACAGAAATTCGTAGTCCTGGTACTAGTATTCCAGGCATTATTAAAGCTGGAACATACTACAGTAATAGAGGTAAAGAGTTTTGGTATGTAACACAAGATAAAAATTATTTAACACTGGAACTCAAGAATGAGCCTTTCCGACGTATAATTTTAACCATTGACAATCATCAAGATTGGGCAGAACGAATTAACCAGTCTATACAAGCTTCCGAAACGTCAATCTAAGCGAAAACTATAATTTCTGCAAAGTTCTGGGATTGGTGACTTGTAAGTTTTAGCGATCGCTCTCTTGTGGAAACACAGAACAAGCACTTATTGGCAATCATGACAAATCGCAGAGTTTATTTGAATCATCTTGGTTTCTTGGGAGCGATCGCACTTGGTGCTTTTTTACGTTTTTGGCATTTGGACTTAAAACCTCTGTGGATGGATGAGGTGATTACTGCCATATTTAGTTTAGGGAAAAATTATCATGATTTACCTTTGGATGTAGTTTTTCCCTTGAACCGTATCCCAGATATTTTTACTTTTCAGCCTGGGGTTAGCTGTGTCCAAATCGCTAACAACATCGCTACTCAATCTACCCATCCCCCACTATTTTTTTGTGGGATGTATCGGTGGATGGAGTGGATGACACTATTAGGCAATGACTGGGTAACAAAATTGCGATCGCTACCAGCTTTATTTGGTGTAGCTGCGATCGCCGCTATTTATTGGGTAAATTGTATCGCTTTTTCACGAACATCAGGAATTATTGCCGCATTACTAATGGCAGTATCTCCCTTTGCCGTATACCTTTCTCAAGAAGCACGTCACTATACCTTCCCGATGTTTCTCATCACCTTATCATTGTTGTTAATCATGCAGATACAACGAGATATTGTCCACAATAAAATGAGATTCTGGCGTTGGTTTTTATGGGTACTTATTAGTATTATTGGTTTTTATACCCACTACTTTTTCATTCTGGCTTTTATTGCTGAAATTGCCACTTTATCACTATTAATATACTGGAATAAAATTCAAAAAAATATATTTATATTATATTTAATAATATCTTCTACTAGTGTTTTTATTTGTTTTATACCTTGGGTATTAACAACTCTGTATCATGCTCAACGTTCAGAAACTAATTGGCTACCAACTACAGGATTCATTGCCCCTTTTTATCAAACTTTAATTAATTTGGTATTAATGATTATATCTTTACCTGTAGAAAACCAATCATTAATGATCATGGTTATTTGTGGATTATTAATGTTGATTTTTGCTATTTGGGCAGGATTAATCACCTTTAAGGGCTTAAAAAAACTGTGGTTGCAAGATACAACTCACTTCGCTACATTCACACTAATCAGTTTTACTAGTTTTATATTGTTACAGTGCTTCGCCATAGCTTATTTATCAGGTAAAGATATTACTGCTATTCCCCGTTATAGTTTTGTTTACTACCCTGGTATTTGCTCTCTCCTGGCAGCCAGCATTTGTTACAGTCAAAAAACAAAAATAAACAGTAAAAAACAGACATTATTTTTTATCTTTGTTGGTTTATTAAGTAGTGTTTTTGTTGTTTATAATTTAAGTTTTCAAAAGCCATTTATGCCGGAGAAAGTAGCTCTAAATATGAATTTAGAGCCATCTTTACCTCTCATGTTGGTGGTGACATATGAAAATTATCAAGATGTCGCATTAGGAATCAGTTTTGCTTTGGCATTAGAAAAAATTAAAAGTCAAACATCTGCATCAGATAGTTTTGTTGCTTTACAAAAGTCTCCTAGCTTATCTGTTGTCTGGATCAAGCTTTCACAACTGTCAGTAACCATAAAATCGCAGTTAAATTTGTGGATAGTCGCCCCTGGAATCAGACGGAGGGATTATCCTCAAAAGTTAATGTTATCTGGAAATAATTGTACAATCGATCCCAAAAACTATTACCGCATCGGTATTCCCTATCAACTTTACCGATGCAGTAATGGGACTCAATAGCGAAGAAACTATCGTCTATTTTTATCTTTAGAACCGAGTTTCTTGGCTTTGGGTTTATTCGTCAATTTGCCAGGAATCTTTAGTTACTTCTTCATCAAGAATTTTTCGTGGGCGGACGATGATGATAACTTTGCCTAGTATGGCGAGTTCTGGTTCTGTTTCAAACCATTGAAAATCCAACTCATCACCGTTATCAACAACAAAGTAACTCAAATCATTCCATTCTCTTTGGTTGCGATCTACAACTACTAACACAGAGCTAGGTTGAGCTAGAGTTGGGTTAGGAAAGCGATCGCTAGTTGCTAAAATTACTACTGGGTCTTCTGCACTCAACAGCACTTGCCAACCTGGTAAGGCTACCCAAGCTTGTTCACCAGCAAACTTCACTAGGCGGAATGGCTCAATTTCTTCTACCAGGGGAACTGCTTGCAGGTTTTGGGATGTTAAAGGTAATTCACCCACGACAGGGACAATGCGGGGTAATTCTTCCTCAGAATCAAAGCGATAAAAGGGAGGAATGGGGGCGGGACGCTGGGAAACGACGGTAAAATCAACTAATAACTGTTCGATTTGTTTTCTGGCTGTTTGAGTATGAGCAAAGCGTAAACCTTTAGCAATTAAACGCGATCGCTCTTGCAAATCTGTGTTTTGGCGTGCTAATTTCCAAGCTTGATAGGCTACTGCATCACCGGGATGTTCAGAAAACCCTTGTGGTAGAGTGCGGAAGCGAGCGAAATCTTTAATGGCTTTGGCAACTTCCCGTGCTTCGTCTAAATCAAGTTTATGCTGAAAAGTCAATTCAGCCGCCGCCGCCCGTTGTTCGTGGGTGAGCAACCGCAGTTCATACAAAACATCACTACCACGAGTCGCATAATGCGCTCGCGTCGCTTCTGATGTGCCAGCTTTTTCCATAGAACTATACACTTGCGAGCCAACCACTACCTGATTTTGTTGAACTGGCTCAAATCCCGTGGCTTCAAAAATGTCTTGGGGATTGTAACCAGATTTTTGCAGTGTGGCGATCGCTAATCCCCATTCCACCCAATTACCTTGTTTTTGTCTTAATTTTCGCAGTAACTCTTGAGATGAATCGTTAGCAGCATTTTCAGGATTGGGAGTGTTGGGTGGTAAGTCAGTCATAATCTAAAATTTCAGCTTCTACTTGAGAGGCTAAGTTGATACCGCATTGAGTGAATCTTATTGTAATCTTTATCAGCTAACCCTGATACACTCTACCGTTAGATAAAATTTTGCGTTACAAATAATACACATCAGCACTCACCAAAACTATCTCCGTAGTTTTCCGCAAGGCTTGATAGAAATAATCTACTAAGCTTGGTAAAAATGTAGGGCTATAAATAATTTTTACAGGTAATATCTATGGCTGACATCATTTCCGATATCCAGACAAATCATCGACAAATGGCAACTTTAGAAAGACCTAAAAAGCTCAAAATCTTAGTAGTTGATGACGAACCAGATAACTTAGATTTGCTTTATCGTACCTTTCGCCGAGATTTTAATGTCCTCAAAGCTGACAGTGGCATCAATGCCTTAGAAGTATTGGCTCTAGAAGGAGAAGTGGCGGTAATTATCTCCGACCAACGGATGCCAGAAATGAAGGGTACGGAGTTTCTCAGTAAAACTGTACCACAATTTCCCGATACAGTGCGGATAATTCTCACGGGATTTACTGATATTGAAGACTTGGTGGAAGCTATTAATGCCGGACAGGTATATAAGTATATTACTAAGCCTTGGGATCCTGGTGAACTCAAAGCCGTTGTGCAAAGGGCAGCAGAAACCTATGACTTGCTCAAGCAACGCACAGAAGAACTACGCCGTGCTAATGCTCAAATGTCACTGCTAACTGTTTTGGTACAGGTAACTCAAGCCGCCCAAAATTTAGAAGCGATTCTCACACCTATCGCTACAGCTTTTTGTGATAGTTTTGCGGCTGATGCCTGTATTTTACAACTGCTAGAAGATCAAATATTGACAGCCACCCAAGGACTTTACTTTGCCGATGGTAGTATCCCAAATTGGTTGGGGCAAGACCCACTGGCAAGTGAAGCGATCTCCACGGGTAAAGTCCAAGTTTCCTTAAATGTTGCCAAAGACTCAAAACTGAAGGGTGTGACTCATTACCAAGAAAGCGGTATTCAAGCCCATTTAGTCATCCCCGTTACCTACCGAAATAAAATGCTGGGGGTGTTATCCCTCCAGTGGAAACAACCAAGCTTTTTAAGAGAAGATGAACTCAACCTAATTCATCTATCAGCTGAACTAGTAGCGATCGCCCTAACTAGCACTCACTGTCATCAAGCAAAAATTTAAAGGTTCGTAGTCAGAGCTTTAGTTCTGACTACGAACTCAATTGTATAGCCAAAGCTGGACGGTGCTGAATCCAAGGGTTAGCGGCTTCTAGTTGGGCTGCGAGGCTAATGATGGTAGCTTCGTCCGCCGGTTTGCCGACAAGCTGCACACTCATAGGTAAACCATGACTATCAAACCCTACAGGTAAAGCGATCGCTGGTTGTCCGGTAGCATTAGCCGGTGGACAAGGAGCAACCCAATTGACAATTTGTTGAAATGTATCTTCAGGACTCAAAGCTGCCCATTCCCCCACCCTGATGGGAGAGTGCAAATAAACAGGCAATAGTAATACATCTATAGTGTCAAAAAAGGATACGATTTGCCGCGCTACGATCTGCATGGCATAAACTGCTTGGATATATTCCCCAACAGTTCCCGTTCGTGCCAATAGCCAACGGTTCACAGGCTGCAATACCTCAGCAGGTAATCCCGCACCGGCAATTCCCGATTGCCAGACAATTTTAAACGGTTCAACTAAGGCACTGAAATCGGGAAATTTTTGCTCAACTTGATGACCGAGTTGTTCTAATAATTTTACTGTCTGCAACACAGCCTGTTGACAATTAGCATCAGCTTCACCTAAGGGAGGAATACCAGTAGCAAAGCCAATTCGCTTCCTCCCTGGATTAGTTTGGGCAGCAGTCAAAAATGATGGTTCTGGATCGGGTAGCCAGTAAGGATCACCTGTGACGTAGCCAGACATAGTATCTAACATAGCTGCTGCATCCGCCACAGTTCGGGCGAGAGGGCCATTGGCAGAAATGCCTGCTAGGCGATCGCCTACTGGTGCTTTACTAACTCTACCTCGTGCCGGTTTGATCCCTACTAAGCCACAACAAGCCGCAGGCCCACGAATTGAACCACCACCGTCAGAACCTTGGGCGATCGCACATAGTCCGGCGGCGACTGCGGCAGCTGCCCCACCACTAGAACCGCCGGGAGTATATTCTAAATTCCAAGGGTTTCTGGCAGGGGTAAATCCTGTAGGTTCAGTATAAGGAAACGAACCTAGTTCCGAAGTGGCTGTTTTGCCGAGCATAATAAAGCCACCTTGTTTAATGCGTGTGACAACCCCATCATCAAATGCGGGGATGTTATTCAGTAATGCTGGACTCCCATAGGTACAAGGTACACCCGCCACGGCGTTGAGGTCTTTAATGGAAATTGGTACACCAAAAAATGGTGGTAGTGCTGTAGTTTTGGTTAATAATTCTGTCTTAGCTTTAGCATCAGCGATCGCTAAATCTGCCGTCACTGTAAAATAACTGCCTAACTGAGGGTTCAACTGCTGAATCCGGCTTAAATATATTTCTACCAACTCTAAGGGTGATACTTCCCGCCGTCGGATTAATTTTGCTAACTCTAGTGCTGGAGTAAAGGCTAAATCAGTCTCATTCATAATGTTGGGGACTGGGGATTGAGGACTGGGAACTGGGGATTGGGGAGTAACTAATGACTAATAACTATTGACCCATTTCCCTAACGGAGTTGTTACTTTAGCAGAATTTCTGGGAACTATAAATCTATCATTTTTGTGATTTCACAAATTATTACTGGTACTTACTTATAACTACGACAGGCAAAAATACTCATCTCACAAAAAGTCTATGGATTTATCAAGGTTTTCTGGAATTTGCTGCCAGATTACCATGAGCAGAGTTCGCAGTAAAGGATAAATCAGGAGTCAGAATTTAGAATCCATAATCCAGAAGGCTGCGCCTATATGCTGAATTCTTCTTAATAAATTTTGTAAATCCCCAAGAGATATTTATGACTGATATAGAAGCACTTATTAATGAATTGCCACAAATCGTTTATAAACTGAAACTGACTATTGGTAATTCTCAGGATATGATGCAACAGGTTATCCTGATTAATCATGCTCAGGAACAACTCCGCAATATTCAACAAGCGATCGCTCAAGAATTATGCTGTGTCATAAGTAAAGGTCATAGTAATAGTATCAATACACTATCTCTTGCTGTTAAAAGTCTGGCGATACCAACTGTTTTACAAGTCAATCCTGCGATTACGGGCAACTCAGGATTAATTACAGAAAAGTTTGGCAATCCAGAAACGGAGATATCTTTAATTAGTTTACAGTCAAAAATTAATTGCTGGCTAGAATGGGGTGACTTATTGCAGGCGATCGCCGCAGATATTTTAGGCGATGCTAGCTTAGTAAATCAAATAAATTTAAATATTAATTATCCCAGCGTGCCCATTCAAATTATAGAAATTGAAAATAGATTAAATATTGAGAAATTAAATAATCATAAACTTTCACACAGGCAAATTCTCAATATAGAAGAGGATTTGTCAAATTTACAAAATAGATTAAATTTAGTCAAAAATACTATTCAAAATACTCAAAGTCTCTTAACTATAATGATAGCCTTATCATCATTCTGTGGTAAATCTGGGTTCGCCATAGAATGGTTAGATGATGCTCACGAATTAATCATTTCTAGTAATGATAATTTTCAAGAATTGACAGAAATCCTGAATGAATGTGATATATATGAAGATAACATTAATGGGTTTAAAATTAAAATAGAAGAAATTAAACACAAAAAAAATCAATCAATAAATAATAAAAATTACGCAACAAAGCAGAAAGACAATTTATCATCCTCTGAAGTTATACGCAAGAGTTTATTAATTTTCTCTGGCTTAACTATTTTAGGTTTTGGTGGATGGCTTGCGAAAGGTCAGCTCATCCAAATTCACGAAATTGGTGTGAATTTATATCAAGAGAATATTGCTGCAAGCAATTTTAAAGCAGCTTTAAAACTGGGAATCGAGGCTTCTGCTATCGCTCAAAAACCTCCTCATGCACTTACAGTATGGCAACAAGCAGCATCTAAATGGCAAGAGGCAATTAATTTGTTACAAAGTATTCCTGAAGGAACATCTGTATCTGTTATAGCGCAAGAAAAACTGGTTCGTTATCGGCTTAATTATATTGCTATAACTAAAAGAGCTATCACAGAAAAGAAAGCTGTATCTCACTTAGAATTAGCAGAAAAACTAGCGATAGAAGCTAAGTTTTTTATGGAAACTTCACCTAATTCATTAACAGCTTGGCAACAAGCAAAAGACAAATGGCAAAAGTCAATTAAAATCTTAGAATCTATTCCCAAAAGTAGTTCTGTTTATGGACAGGCTCAATCAATACTACCTAATTATAAAACCAATTATGCCGCGATTAATGCCATCATGCAAAATAGAATTCAATCTGTGAATTAAATTGGGAATTGGGAATCATTAAAAATTACGAATTATTACCGTTGATTAAATAGTAAAAATACTGTTTGCAATGACCCAACGACAAAACCTAAAATTCCCCCTAAAGTGACAATTGCCTGCAACTCATTTTTGACAATTCCTTCAATGGCATTTTCTAAATCAGCAGGTGATGTTGATTTTACCCGGTCAACAATTACTTGATCTATTGATAAAATAGGGATTATTTGGGCTACAATTTTTTCTAAATCTTTTTCTAAATATCTTTCTAAAATCAATGCCAATTCTTGACTGACAACTTCTAACGAATTTATAACTACAGGTGAGTTACTCAGGCGATTTAATAGTAATTTAGCAATATTTTCCCAATTTACAGACTCAGTTAATCCTTGCAGTAATTCACTACCACTTGTTTGAATGTACTGGCGGACTGTTTCTCGTGTGGTTTTTCGCAGTTGGCGGACTGTACCAATGGGTAAGTTTTGCAATGAGAGATTTTGCAGAGTTTTTTTGAGGCGATCGCGCATCTGCAAATCTTGAATTAATTCCTGTAGCCTAGCATTAGTGGCTTCTTTTTCATCTAAGCAGAAAGTCCGTAGCCGTGTGAGAGTGTTCCGCAAACCAAACAGATTCGCCACTACCCAATAAGTACCACTGGTTTTTTCTCGAAAGCTTTCATCAATAATTTGAATCGTGCGATCGGTTAAAAAATCTATAATTGCCTGCCTCAACATATCTGGTGGCAAAACTACTTCCAAAAACCAATCAGCCAATCGAGTAGCCTGTTCTTCACTCAGTTGTAATTCTAGTAATATTTGGTCAAAAATTTGATTAATTTGTGCTTCTAAAAAGTCTTCCTGTCTTGCTAGCACCTTCAAAAGACGCGGTAAAGATTCTCCTAACAAATCACGCAGAATCCCCGCGACAATTTTAGTAGTTTTCTGGTTTTTATCGGCTTTAATTTGATCTATAGCCAGTCGCAATAGCCAAAGAATTGCTGACTCTACTCGTTCTGTTTCTAATAACCTACGTGCCAGTTTTTGTAACTCATCGGGTGTCAGCAGCGACCCCATGATTGTATCAGAAATATTTTTTGCCAACCGTTCTTGATTCGCAGGAATCAATCCAGGGGTAAATGGTATTCTACGTCCGGCAATATAAATTGCTCTGTAGGGACGAAATAACATTTTGATGGCTATGTCATTTGTGAAATAGCCAATAATTGCACCCAATACAGGGGGAGATACATAAAGTAAAAGATGAGACCAATCCACAGTTTTTTGGATGAATAATGAGGAATGGGGACTGGGAATTTTAGATTTTGGATTTTGGATTTTAGATTAAACCCCAATCCAAAATCCACTCATTGAGTCGCCCAATGCCCAATTACCTATTTAATAATTACCAATATTCCCATCATACCGTTCGCGATGGGGTAGTGTGTGGCTGAGGTAAAACCAACTTGGTAGGCTAACTCTACTTGCTCACTCCCTTGGGGAAAGCGATCTAAACTGGGGCTGATGTAGGCATATTCTTCTTTCATACCCATATGCTCGGCCATCGGCACAACTATATGATCTAAATACCATTGCTGAAAGGTACGGAATTGGTGATTTGTAGGGCGATGAAAGTCTAAAATGGCTGCCCGCGCACTAGGTTTGAGGACACGGTGTAATTCTTGCAGACTACGACGAATATCAGTTACATTTCTTAAACCATAGCCCATTGTTGCGGCATCAAACTGATTGTCATCAAAGGGTAAATTCAGTACATCTGCTTCTATCCAAGAGAGGGCAAATTGGGGGTAATGTATTTGAGAGCGTTCTTTTGCGGTTGTTAACAGGTTGCAGGAAAAGTCTACGCCGTAAACCTTCCCCGTTGTTCCTGCACGCCTGGCTAAACTTAAGGCTAAATCACCACTCCCACAACATAAATCGAGGCAAGTATCTCCAGCTTTAGCCGCACTCCATTTGATAGCCATTTCTTTCCATATGCGGTGTTGTCCCAGGCTTAACCAATCATTAAACTGGTCGTACACTGGGGCAATACGGTCAAAAATAGCCCGGATTTCGTTACTCATTAGTCATTAGTCAATGGTCATTAGTTATTTTATATCTTGTGCCTAAGCCTGGCGATTAATCACGTCAATACTTCCCATATCCCCATTTTCTCATGCAAGCCTCCCTAGAACAAGTTGCCCAAATTAATGTGCTTGCTGGTTTACCACTCGCAGATCAGGTAAGTTTACAACGCCATACCCTAGTGCAAAGCTACAGCAAAGGGGAGATTATTCTCCATGAGGGCGATCGCCTACCTGCAAAATTGTATGCTGTGGTCAGTGGTACAATTCAAATCACCAAAACTGCGACCACAGGTAAAGAAACCATTCTACGGAATTTAGCAGATGGAGAAATTTTTGCTGCGCCAGCTTTGTTAGGAAATGGTACTTCTCCAGCCACTGTTATGGCTGAGTCTGATTGTGAAATACTCACTGTTGAAAGGGATGCTTTATTAAAGGCGATTCAACAGCAGCCTGATATTGCTATCAGAATGTTGGTAGTTTTGAATAATCGAATTCAGCTACTTCATGAAACCGTTCATGGTTTGGTTTCAGAACGGGCAACCATTCGCCTGGTGAGGCTAATTTTATATTTTGCGGATGAATCTGGGACTGTATCCACCCCTCAAGGTGAATCTTTAAAAACAGAATTATCTTACTATCGTATGGCGCGGAGTGTTGGTATTGCCTATGAAGAGTGTCTGCGGTTAATTAAAAGTCTCAAGTCTGTAATTACTTACAGTCGAGGGGGGAAAATTATAATTATTGATCGTCAGAAATTAGAGGCGATCGCTTCTGGTGCAGTGTCATTTGAAAATATTTAAATTTTATAAAATAAATTTGTCTTTTTAAAAATTTGGGCTATGTTTATCATGCTAAAAATTTACTAGCACCTAATTTTTACGTTGTCGCCATTGCCCACGGTAGAATTATTGAGAATGGTGCAAGATATGAACATATCTATCTCGTTCACGAGCCGCGACAACTAAAACTAAGCATAGAGCTGCGATCGCTTTTTGCCATTGTTTTTTTACCTGCACATCTTCTACACCATCAAACAACCCGACTAAGCGAGGGATAGCAGCTTCTAAAGCCAGACGAGGTACTGGACGGTGTAAATCAACTAAGTTTATCAAACTTTCCTGGCGATTTACAAAACCAATCACCCATGTAGTGGTGTGATTTGGACTATCAGGAACACGTTTGACTCCCAACTCATTTTTGAGCCAGTTGTAAAAAGATGGTAGTTCCTGCGCTAAAATTGCTCCTGCTGTGGGTAAGGTTTGTTTGAGTAAATTGATGTCTAAACTTTCTAGTTCTCGCTGTAATTCAGGAGATACCAGCACTTCAGTTAATGGTTTAGCGATAATCACATCTAACTGAGTTGAGGAAAGGTCTAAATGTTGGGCAAAAGTCGTCAGTAGTGACTGCATTTTACAAAACTCCGAAAATAATTATTAGCTATCTGCTACTTTCTCAGAAAGAGTAAGTAGAAAGGCGAGATTGTCTTCAGCTTTTAAAGCATGAGGTGCATTAGCAGGCATCAAGACAAAAACACCAGGGTCTAAAGCAATTTTTTCTCCTGATAATGTGAGTAAACCTCTGCCATCAAGCACATTTATAGTTGCATTGCGAGTTGATGTATGTTCAGAGATTTCAGCATTAGCAACTAGACAAAATAGAGTATATTGACAAGCTTTGTCTTGAAAGATAACTTTGCTGAGAATTCCCGCAGTGGGATATTCAATCTGTTGTTGTAGTTGAGTTACAAAAGATTGATGAGTGATAATTTGAGAAGTCATAATTTTGGGAAGGGGTAATGATGAGAAATTTTAATTAGCAACAGCACACAAAATTATGTAGCCTAATTCATCATGATATTGATGAAATATTCGGTGCATTTCTAAAACTCTTTTACGGATAGATGTTTGCGTCAAAATATTCCAAAAAATCCGTAATGTATTGAAAAAGCCTTCATCTTGAAGAATCTGCTTTAAGTTCAATAAATTCATCGAACCTGTTTGATGTTTCGCTATTTTTAATCCAGAAGTGGCAAAAGCATCAATCCAGTTATTTTTTGAAAGTGGCGTAGAATTAACTTTAATAACTCTGGCTAAATCACTATGTATTTCTGCTTCTTTACCACGAGCTAATAATTCATGGGAGAGAAATTTACCCCCCGGTTTTAATCTTTTATGAATTTCTGTTAATAGCTTGGTCTTTCCTACAGGGGATTGCATGGTAAGAATAGCTTCTGCTAAAACATAGTCAAATTGCCCCAAGGTGTCATCTAAATGAAAAATATCGCCTTGAATAATTTTGATTTGATTTTCTAAACCAGCAGCCCGGATATTAGCACAGGCTTTAGCTACACTCTCAGGATCTTTTTCTATTCCTAATACTTTAACATCGTAATGTTGAACCAGATAAATTGCACTATAACCAAAGCTAGAAGCTAATTCTAAAACTGTTGCGCCTGGTTGAAAATTAGCCCACTGCAATAATGTTTCTGTAGCTATTCTGCCACCGGGACGTAGATATTTTTTACCTGCGGCTGCTAGAACTTGGTGTCCGCTAGCTGTTTGCAAATTTAGGGTAGTATTGGTCATTTATTTGACCCCTGAAACTTATCTATCCCCAATATGCCAGGAATTTATTATCTCGTCTTTGAGGTAGCTCAAAGAAGGAAGATTAAATTGCTTTTAAGAAATACAGGTGGCGGGTGACAGGTGGCGGGTGACAGGTGACAGGTGACAGTGAAGAGGGAAGTAATTGTAGGGTGAGCAATGCTAACGAGTTGAAAATAAGTGCTTCAGCTAATTTTCAGGATTGCCCACCTAACAAAACTGACAAGAAAAAACTGGTGCAAGATGTCAGATTATTTACATTTTGACCCTTGGGGAGTGGCATCAGGGTAAAAAGTCACAATCGCCTGATTTTTTCTTACAAAAACAGTAGGAAAAGTTTTGCCTGTGTCCTGGTCACGCACGTTGTAAATACAAGCCCCTTCTGTATTTTTTTGTTTTTTAAATGCTAGGGTTGCATCGACAAGCATTTCTTCAGCGTTGCTGAGGTAGCTGTAACCTTTGATGACATCTTTGATTGTCTGATTACCTTGCTTAATAACTACACCCATTGTGTAAATTACCCCAGGAACAACTTCTTCTCTCTGGCGATTATTGGGTAATCTACCACCAATTGCTTGATTTTGAAGTTGCAAATATCTGCCGTAAAAATGCAAGCCACCAATGTCATTGGCGTTATATATTTCCCCACAAAATATGTGTTCAAAGCCTCGACGCTTAAACCAAATATTAGTTAAGTCTTCGAGAAATTGTGTTTTACTTTTGCGTCCTGGAAGCAGTTCACTGCCGCTAACTGTTTGCAGTTTTTGTAATACCTCTGGGTAAGAAGATAATAACTGTTGAAATTTATTCTGGCTCACTCTTGTGCCAATAGCACCACAGGTATTAAGTACAGCTTTGTCAAAAGCATTTAACTTCGGTGCTGACGGTGTAATATCTACTTGTTGTCCTCTGGGAAAATTTACACGAACTGGGTTATCTACGTCATCAAAAAATGGTAATAGTTTTTGTTCTGGCTGTGCTGCAACTGGATTTTGCCAATAAAGTGGGCTAGTCAGCAATAAAACAGTAAACATCCTCAGAATTTTTTGAACTCTCAGGTTTGACATAGATTTAAATGTAGTGTTTTGCTGACAATTTACCACCAAAAAACAAAGACGCAAAGCACTTTTTAGTACATTTGCGCCTATTTGAAGGATTTAAAAGAAATTTTTAAACTTTCTTTAACCAGCTAAACATAGCCCGTAAATCTTTACCTACTTCTTCAATGGGGTGTTCGGCTTCTTGACGACGCATGGAGGTAAATCCAGGTTTACCGGCTTGGTTTTCTAATACGAATTCCCGTGCGAATTGTCCAGATTGAATTTCGCTGAGAATCTTCTTCATTTCAGCTTTGGTTTGGGCGGTGACAATCCGTGGTCCACGGGTATAATCGCCGTATTCAGCAGTGTTAGAAATACTATCGCGCATTGTGGCTAAACCGCCTTCAACTACCAAGTCAACAATTAGCTTAACTTCGTGTAGACATTCAAAATAAGCTAATTCTGGTTGATAACCGGCTTCTACTAAAGTTTCAAAGCCAGCTTTAATTAAGGCACTCAAACCACCGCACAATACAGCTTGTTCGCCGAACAAATCGGTTTCAGTTTCTTCGCGGAAAGTGGTTTCGAGAATACCCGCGCGAGTCCCACCGATACCTCTAGCGTATGCCATTGCGCGATCGCGTGCTTTACCAGTGGCATCTTGATAAACTGCAAACAACGCTGGTACACCTTGACCTTGTTCATAAGTGCGTCGTACCAAATGCCCAGGGCCTTTGGGTGCAACCATCACTACGTCTACATTCGCAGGGGGTACGACTTGTCCAAAGTGAATATTAAAGCCGTGGGCAAAGGCTAAAACATCGCCTTCTTTGAGATTTGGTTCAATTTCGTTTTTGTAAACTGTTTTTTGGACTTCATCGGGTAATAAAATCATGATGAAGTCAGCAGCATTGGCAGCATCTGCCACATTTTTTACAGTTAACCCAGCTGCTGTAGCTTTTTGTTCCGACTTACTACCCGGATATAGCCCCACAATTACATTCAAACCACTATCTTTCAAATTCAGGGCGTGGGCATGACCTTGAGAACCATAGCCGATAATTGCGATGGTTTTTCCAGCCAAAAGGTCTAAATTGGCATCTGAGTCATAGTACATCCGGGCCATATGAAGTCTCTCCTGTCAGCAAGCTTTGTCATGTATTGGCAGGTTTTTGATTGTACCTCAAATCATGTCACCACGGACGAACAATTAATTTTGGGGACTATTCAATTCAAAATTCAAAATTCAAAATTCAAAATTCAAAATTAAATAACTAGAGACTGGGGATTGGAGACTGGGGAGAATTTTTCACCACTCAGCACTCATTACTCAGCACTCTTACGTTTGCTGATCAATTTTTCTAACTTCTGCTTCAGATAGTTTTACATCTACAGCACGTATAGAGTCTTCAATGCTGTAAATTTTGCTTGCGCCGGGGATTGGTAAAATACAGGAGGACTTGGAACGCAACCACGCCAACACAATACAGTATACTGATACGCCCTTTTGCTTGGCTAATTGTGCGATCGCTGGAATATCTTCTAAGTTTTTATGGCGACGACTACCACCAAAGGGACTCCAAGGTAAAAAAGTTAATTCTTCCTGTTCGCAATACTGCAACACGCCGTCTCTTTCTGGCTGACGTTCCCACGGGTTGTATTGATTTTGGACTGAGACAATATCTACCACCTCCCGCGCCTGTTTAATTTGTTCTACAGAAAAGTTAGAAACTCCCACAAACCGAATTAAACCATTCTGCACAGCTTCTTTAACTGGTGCGAGAGATTCTGCAACGGTGTATTGTGGGTCTGGTGAGTGATATTGCCACAAATCAATCGGTTTTTCGCCCCCCAAAGCCTCAAAACTGACGCGAATGGTTTGGCGCAGGTGTTCTGGATTCCCATTACGTACCCAAGTCTGATTCGGACGCATTAAACCGCCTTTAGTCGCCACAATCACTTGGCTAACGTCACCTTGGTAACTGCTAAGTGCTTTGTGAATTAGTCGTTCATTGTGGTGTTTGTCTGATTCATCTTTGCAATAGGAGTCAGCAGTGTCAATGAAGGTGATACCCAAATCTAAAGCCCGATGGATAACTTGAACTGATTGCGATTCAGGGGGACGGTCATATATTGACATCGGCATAGCACCCAAACCAATCGCACTGACAAAGATACCTGTTTTTCCTAGTTGTTGAGTTTCCATGCTTCTCGCTTGACTCTATAGCACCATTAACTATTTATTAGCGAGTTTAAGCTATGTTGACAATTCATCTAGAGAAGTAGGGACTGGGAAAGAGGTATTTTCTTGAGAGTAGCTACTCTAGCAGCGCACCACCCGCTAAGAATCAATTCAAAATTCAAAATTCAAAATAAAACACACACCTCCTTCCCTTCTATCCTGTCACCTGTCCCCTGTCCCCTGTCCCCTGTCACCTATCATTCTGTAGACTCAATTAACTTGAAACCCCAAGGCTTCAAAGCAGCGATCGCAATTTCTGGATTTATACCTTCATAAGCCTCCCATTCATATGGGTGTTCTTTAGGGTGTCCGTCGCCGACATTACCTGCAACTTTGATCACGGGAAAATTCGCCACGCGATCGCGTTCCATTCCTTTGGGTACGACTAGCCGGATTTTATGACCGACGAACTTCGACACACCTGAATTAGCTACAGATTCACGGACTAAACAGATGTCACCAGCAGTCCCCCAAGTAGTTTGATAGATGTAGAGGAATGATATATAGGTATCTGGTTTGATGGATCTTTTTAGAACTTGCATTATCTGTAATCCTTACACTAAGAGAGAAAAATCATAGGAGTATCTTCTATGATTGGCTACAACTAATTTAATTTTGCAACCCCGACAAAATAAAGTTTATGGCGTTTTTATAGCAATCGTGCGGAAACTTCCCGAAGACAAAAGTATTCCCCACTCGTGATCAGCAAAGCGATCGCTGAGTTTCCTCTTACCTAGTTTACTCAAACTCTCACGAAACTCTCCCAATTGTGGAAAATAATAGATTAAGTGGAGTAACACAAAACTCACTTAGTTTGCTCATTTTCTCTTTTGAAAATATGACCCATCCTTTTCTGAAACACTTGCGTAGTCCAGATAGACCAGTGATCGTCTTCGACGGTGCAATGGGGACTAACCTCCAAACCCAAAACCTCACGGCTGAAGACTTTGGTGGGGCGGAGTATGAAGGCTGTAACGAATACCTAGTCCACACAAAACCCGAAGCTGTCGCTAAGGTTCACCGGGACTTTCTCGCTGTGGGTGCAGATGTCATCGAAACGGATACTTTCGGTGCTACATCGATTGTGTTAGCAGAATATGACTTAGCAGACCAGACTTACTACCTGAACAAAAAAGCCGCCGAATTAGCAAAAAGTGTCGCTGCGGAATTTTCCACCCCAGAGAAACCCAGGTTTGTGGCTGGTTCTATTGGCCCGACAACCAAACTACCAACCTTGGGACATATTGACTTTGATACTTTAAAAACATCTGTTGCGGAACAAGCTGAAGCCTTGTTTGATGGTGGAGTTGATTTATTTATTATCGAAACTTGCCAAGATGTGCTACAAATCAAAGCGGCGTTGAATGGAATAGAAGAAGTCTTTGCCAAAAAAGGGGAACGAATACCCCTGATGGTTTCTGTGACAATGGAAAGCATGGGGACAATGCTGGTAGGTTCAGAAATCAGTGCTGTGCTGACGATTTTAGAACCTTTCCCAATAGATATTCTGGGGCTTAACTGTGCCACTGGGCCAGATTTGATGAAACCACACATCAAATATTTATCCGAACATTCGCCATTTGTGGTTTCTTGCGTTCCCAATGCGGGTTTACCGGAAAATGTTGGTGGTCAAGCACACTACCGCTTAACACCAATAGAATTACGCATGGCGTTGATGCACTTTGTTGAAGATTTGGGTGTCCAAGTGATTGGGGGTTGCTGTGGGACACGTCCAGAACACATTCAACAATTGGCTCAAATTGCTCAGGAACTAAAACCAAAGGTTAGACAACCAAGTTTAGAACCAGCCGCCGCATCAATTTATTCTACTCAACCCTATGACCAAGATAATTCTTTCTTGATTGTGGGTGAACGTCTTAACGCCAGTGGTTCTAAAAAGTGCCGCGATTTGTTAAATGCGGAAGACTGGGACGGACTGGTATCAATGGCGAGGGCGCAAGTTAAGGAAGGCGCACACATCCTAGATGTCAACGTTGATTATGTAGGAAGGGACGGCGTGCGGGATATGCACGAGTTGGTTTCGCGCATTGTCAATAATGTCACACTACCCTTAATGCTTGACTCCACCGAATGGGAAAAAATGGAGGCGGGTTTAAAGGTGGCTGGGGGTAAGTGTTTGCTGAACTCCACCAACTACGAAGACGGCGAACCGCGCTTTTTAAAGGTGCTGGAAATAGCGAAGAAATACGGTGCAGGTGTCGTCATCGGCACAATTGACGAAGAAGGCATGGCGCGGACAGCCGAGAGGAAATTTCAAATTGCCCAACGTGCTTACCACCAAGCTGTAGAGTATGGTATACCTCCCACGGAAATATTTTTTGATACTCTAGCTCTACCTATTTCTACGGGGATTGAAGAAGACCGAGAAAACGGCAAGGCAACCATTGAATCGATTCGCCGCATTCGCCAAGAATTGCCGGGATGTCACGTTATTTTAGGGGTATCGAATATATCCTTTGGTTTGAATCCAGCTTCACGAATGGTGCTAAATTCAACATTCTTGCATGAAGCCATGTTAGCAGGCATGGATGCTGCGATCGTGAGTGCTAGCAAGATTTTACCACTATCTAAAATTGAAGCCCGCCATCAAGAAGTTTGTCGTCATTTAATCTATGATGAGCGTAAATTTGAAGGTAATGTTTGTGTTTACGACCCCTTGGGAGAACTGACCAAATTATTTGAGGGTGTCAAAACCAAACGCAACGCAGGCGTTGATGAAAGCTTACCCATCGAAGAACGCCTCAAACAACATATCATCGACGGTGAACGCATCGGCTTAGAAGCACAGTTAACTAAAGCCTTAGAACAATATCCCCCCTTAGAAATTATCAACACCTTCCTGCTAGATGGGATGAAAGTTGTGGGTGAGTTGTTTGGTTCAGGACAAATGCAATTACCATTTGTATTGCAATCTGCGGAAACCATGAAAGCTGCTGTAGCTTATCTTGAACCATTCATGGAAAAGTCAGAATCAGGGAATAACGCCAAAGGAACTTTTCTTATTGCTACCGTCAAAGGTGACGTTCATGATATCGGTAAAAACCTCGTCGATATCATCTTATCTAACAACGGTTACAAGGTGATTAATCTGGGAATTAAACAACCAGTAGAAAATATCATCGAAGCTTACAACCAACACAAAGCTGATTGTATTGCGATGAGTGGCTTGTTGGTAAAATCCACCGCCTTCATGAAAGAGAACTTGCAGGTATTCAATGAAAAAGGTATTACTGTACCTGTAATTTTAGGTGGTGCGGCACTAACTCCCAAATTTGTGCATCAAGATTGTCAAAACACCTATAAAGGTAAGGTAGTTTACGGCAAAGATGCTTTCTCTGACTTGCATTTTATGGATAAATTAATGCCAGCAAAAGCATCTGGTAATTGGGATAACTTACAAGGATTCCTAGATGAAGTCGAAACTGAAGAACCCGCAACTACTAAGGAAAAATCCTCAATCCTCAATCCTCAATCCTCACTTCCCAGTTCCCAGTCCCCAGTCCCCGTGGATACCCGACGTTCCGAAGCAGTCGCGGTAGATATTCAACGTCCCACACCACCGTTCTGGGGAACGCAACTGTTACAACCTAGTGATATTCCCATCGAGGAAATATTCTGGTATTTAGACTTACAAGCCTTGATTGCTGGACAGTGGCAATTCCGCAAGCCAAAGGAACAATCTAAGGAAGAATATCAGGCTTTCTTGCATGAGAAAGTCTATCCCATTTTGGAAACTTGGAAGCAGCGCATTATTGACGAAAATCTGTTGCATCCCCAGGTAATTTACGGGTATTTCCCTTGCCAGTCTGAGGGGAATACTTTGTATGTCTATGAAAGCAATAGTGAAGATAAGAAGGAAGTAGCTAAGTTTGAATTTCCCCGTCAAAAGTCATCAAGAAGACTGTGTATTGCAGATTTCTTTGCCCCGAAGGAGTTGGGAATCATTGATGTTTTCCCCATGCAGGCGGTAACTGTGGGGGAAATTGCTACAGAGTATGCCCAAAAATTATTTGCCAATAATCAATACACTGATTACTTGTATTTCCACGGCTTGGCCGTGCAAGTCGCAGAGGCGTTGGCAGAATGGACACACGCCAGAATTCGCCGTGAATTAGGATTGGGTGCTGACAGCGAAGCGGTAGCGAGTAATCGAGCGTCAGAACCTGATAACATCCGGGATATCTTGGCACAGCGTTATTGTGGTTCGCGATATAGTTTCGGCTATCCCGCTTGTCCAAATATTCAAGACCAATACAAGCAACTGGAATTGTTGCAGACTGACAGAATTGATTTATATATGGATGAAAGTGAGCAACTTTATCCAGAACAGTCTACAACGGCGATTATTACCTATCACCCAGTAGCGAAGTATTTCACTGCTTAAGTTTGCCAATAGTTCAGTGTTAGGTAACAGCAAAAATGGGGAAAGATTTAAATAGCTTTCCCCATTTTTTTTGACTAAAAATATAGATAAAGTACAAATTTTATGGATAAACATCGGCTCAAAAAAATTTTAATTGGTGATTTTACCTGGAAAAGATTGTTAAAATCTCTGACTTTTATATATCTATTTTTTGCTCTGTATGTTTATTTTCGGGCAGATAGCATGATTTTTTTACCTCAACCATCCAGCTATCAAGATACTAAAGATATAATGAAGCTAAAAAGTGGGGGACAAACAAAAATTTCAGCAGTGCATTTACTCAACCCTACGGCTAAATATACGATCCTTTATGCTCACGGTAATGCGGAAGATTTAGGTGATATTCAACAAGTTCTAGAAAAATTACGTAATTTGGGTTTCAATGTCTTGGCTTACGATTATCGCGGTTATGGTACAAGCTCAGGAACATCCACTGAAAACCACGCTTATCAAGATATTGATACTGCTTACAATTATTTGACCCAAGATTTAAAGATACTACCACAGCACATTATTGTTTTTGGTCGTTCAGTTGGAGGTGGATCAGCAGTAGATTTGGCGGTACGGAAACCAGTTGCAGGTCTAATTATAGAAAGTAGCTTTATATCTGCATTTCGAGTAATAGTCCCATTTCAAATTTTGCCGTTTGATAAGTTTACTAATCTACAAAAAATTAAAAATGTGAAATGTCCAGTATTGATTATGCACGGTAAGGCTGATGAGATTATTCCTTTTACTCATGCAGAAAATTTGTATGCTGCTGCGCCGTCGCCAAAACTGTCTTTATGGGTAGAAGACGCAAATCATAATGATTTTCTCTGGGTAGCTGGGGAAAGATATAACAAGAGTTTGAAAGGGTTTACTAAGTTAGTGTCGGAACATAAAAGCTTAAAGTAATTTCATTAATACAGAAAAATAACTCTTTTAAGTAAAATTACTAGAACAAACCCAAAAATATTTATCATTAATTTATCAATAAAACCAAGGAACTTTACCCAATCTGGCTTGGTAATTGCCTAAACTAGTATTGTCTCGCAAGTTACTAAATATAGCTAAATACTGATCGCATTTTCCTGCATCTGTAAAACGGCAAAAGTACAAAAAATTACCATTAAATAGAGAGATATCTGATCAATGAATAAGACTTTACAAACATTTTTGCTAGGTGCTTCCATCGCTATGGGTGTAGGTGCGATCGCCACTTCTCCAGCCCAAGCTGGTAGCTTATCTGGTGCTACCATTGGTGGTACAGCAGCAAATGATTACTTAATCTATGATTCCAACGCTACAAATACTTACATTGTCCCCAATACTACAGCCAATTTACAAAAGGTATTAGATGGAAATGCTACTAGCCCTACTGGTAACGTAGAGTTAAGAGCTAGCAGTGAAACATCAGGTTTCGATTTCACGAAGAATACCACTTTATCCGGGACAATCGGCGGTGAAAGCTTAACACTCAGCAGTTTAGTTGATTCAGACTGGAATAACAACTATAAAGACACAGGTAAGACCTTTGGTGAATATTGGTTTAATCAGGCTTTAACCGCTAACGGGTTTGGTAGTTTGGTGGGAAATACTATAGGTACAGGGTTTTATAACACCTTTAAAAATAATGGAGGATTCCAAAAGTTTAGTGATCCGAATATTTCTTATGCCAACCAAGATGACACTACTGGTGTAATCAGCATTGGATTGGCAGGACATTTGAATGCAACACCGCTATTACTACCATACTTTACCCAATACGTTGATAGCTTACCAAACAGCCCGACTAAAATGTTCGCTGGTAGTTTAATAACACAGCTAGCAAATACAACAACACAAGCTAGTGAAGTTGTGAAGTACACATATAACGGTCAAACTGATTATCTTTTCAGTTTCACTGCAACCAATTCTGGTTTAACTGAACTAAGTGATGCTAAATCCCACAGTGGTAACTATGAGGTTAGTTTCCAAGGTTTAATTCCAATCAAGTCATCTAGACAATCAGTTCCAGAACCTTCAATATTGCTTGGTCTTTTAAGTGTAGCTGGCATTTTTGCTACACAAAGTAAGTTGAAAAAAGTATCTGGTTGAGCCTGAAATTCTGAAATTAAATAATAAATGAGATTTATGGGGCTTTTAGCTCCTTTTTTTTTTCTTATTCTTAATCTTATTCATTTAAGATATCAAGAGTAGTTACTAATACTCAAATACCCTAGCGATTATAAATCGCGGCTACACAGACAAAACCCTCCTGTGCGGGCATTTTGATGAAATCCACTTAGATGAATTGTGTTTTTATAGCAGCGAATGCTATTCATTCAAGCATTTCTATTAGATTGTAGATTTTGAATTCTTACACAAAAACCAGTGATTTTTCCTAGAATAAGAATAGGTAAATTTGTAAAATTACCTTAAGTTAAGATTGTGACAACATCTGCTGAGATCCTATCACTGGTTAAAGACCCGGAACGCCTGGAAGTGCGTCTGGCAGAAATTCCCCCAGAACCGGGGGTTTATTTTATGCGCGACGGCAACGATCGCATTATATATATAGGTAAATCGCGTAAATTGCGATCGCGTGTCCGTTCTTATTTCCGCGAGGGTTACAACAAAACTGAACGTATCGCCACGATGGTGAAACAGGTGACGGAAATTGAATTTATCGTCACTGATACTGAAGCGGAAGCCTTGGCGTTGGAAGCAAACTTAATCAAGCAGCATCAACCATACTTTAATGTGCTGCTGAAAGATGATAAAAAATATCCCTACGTCTGTATCACTTGGTCAGAAGACTATCCCCGCATTTTCATCACTCGCAAACGTCAACTGGGGAAAGAAAAAGATAAGTATTACGGGCCTTATACTGATTCAAGTCTATTAAGAGGCATACTGCACCTATCTAAGCGAATATTTGCCTTAAAACAACGACCCCAACCACTGTTTAAAGACCGTCCTTGCTTAAATTATGATATTGGTCGCTGTCCGGGTGTGTGTCAAAAGCTGATTTCGCCAGAAGAATACCGTAAAACTGTCCAAAAAGTCGCGATGGTATTTCAAGGACGGACGCAAGAACTAATCGATATTTTGACTGAACAAATGCAAACAGCGGCCGAGTCACTTAACTTTGAGTTAGCTGGGAGAATTCGTGATCAAATAGCTGGCTTAAAGTCTCTGAATACACAACAGAAGGTTTCCTTACCAGATGATACCGTTTCACGGGATGCGATCGCTTTATCATCTGATGCCCAACACGCCTGTATTCAATTATTTCAGATTCGCGCCGGTCAATTGGTGGGACGTTTAGCTTTTGTCGCTGAATCTCAAGCTGAACCAGGTGCAATCTTACAACGGGTGTTAGAGGAACATTACCAAACTGCTGACTCGGTGGAAATTCCCGCAGAAATTTTAGTACAGCATGAGTTACCAGACGGGGAAATGTTGGCGGAAGCTTTGACGCAACACAAGGGAAGAAAAGTCACAATTTTAACTCCCCAGCGTCAAACTAAGGCAGAATTAATTGAGATGGTGGAACGTAATGCCCAATATGAATTGCAAAGGATGCAAAAATTGGGCGATCGCAATCACCAAGGGATGCAAGATTTAGCAGCGATTCTCGATTTACCCGACTTACCCCACCGCATCGAAGGTTATGATATCTCCCACATTCAAGGGTCAAATGCTGTCGCTTCCCAAGTTGTATTCATCGATGGGATACCCGCCAAACAATACTATCGCCACTACAAAATTAAAAATCCCACAGTCACTATAGGACATTCAGATGATTTCGCTAGTTTAGCGGAAGTGATTCAACGACGGTTTCGCAAGTATGCAGAAGATCCACAACTACCAAGAGTAGATAATCCTGACTGGCCTGATTTAGTGATGATAGATGGTGGGAAAGGACAACTATCTTCAGTGGTTGCTGTTTTGCAGGAGATGAATTTATTAGAAGACTTGCGCGTGGTGAGTTTAGCCAAGAAGCGAGAAGAAATTTTTTTACCGGGAGAATCAACACCTTTAGCTACTGATATTGAACAACCAGGGGTACAACTGTTGCGACGACTGCGAGACGAAGCGCATCGTTTTGCTGTGAGTTTCCATCGTCAGCAACGGAGTGATAAATTAAAGCGATCGCGTTTAGATGAAATTCCCGGTTTGGGACACCATCGTCAAAAGCTGCTGTTAGGACATTTTCGTTCTGTTGACTATCTTCGACAAGCCACACCCACACAAATCGCAGAAGTTCCAGGTATTGGAACGAAGTTAGCGCAAATAATCTACGACTATTTTCATCCTTCATGAATAAGCTGACTTGCAGGGTTAGCGCGTCTCAAACCCTATTGACAAATGGATTCTATGAGAGTGTTGAGTTAGGGAGAGCCGCCGCCAAAACAGAAATCATATACTGATCATTCATTGCGGCTCGCC
>NZ_JACJRG010000016.1 GCF_014697125.1 Anabaena minutissima FACHB-250
TTCAAAGAAGAGGTGAAAAGAGAAACTACAGTACACAACGTGTAAAATTTAACTCTCATTCTTCTGCTTAATTTTTTGTTACATACTTGTAAAATTTCACCACGACTTACTTAATTTTGAATTTTGAATTTTGAATTTTGAATTGATTTGTCCCTAATCCCGATGAATGAAAACCTAGATAATCCCTTTCAAAAACTCAAGGTTCGCTACCTGTTTTGGCAGTTTTTGCTGATATCTTTTGGTATTGGCTTAGTACAAGGCTTAGTGCAGGAGGGTAGCGGACAAAAATTTAATAGTCAAGCTTCAATACTAGTTCTCTACATCCTGATATTTTGTTCATTGTCTCTCTGGACACTGGCAGACTTTAAGCGCACAGGCGTTAACCTTAAATATTTAATGGGAAGTGTTCCCAAGAACTATAAATGGTTCTCGACATTAGGTTTGGTTTTGTTGATGATTCTATTTTCCATTAGTGCTTATCTAGTGTCGTTTTCCCTTTTATCATGGGTTGCACCTAATTTCATCGAAACCTTACTCAACCAAGTTGCCAACAATCCTGCACCTCGTAGTTCTGCACCGCTATTTTACAATCTGCTGGGAGCGATCGCTTACGTAGTTATTGCCCCCATCACCGAGGAATTTATCTTTCGCGGCTTTATCTTACAGCGTTGGGCTGCTAAATGGGGTCTTCGTTCCGCTTTGGTGGTTTCGTCAATCTTATTTGGAGTTTTACACGCCAACTTTTTAGGATTATCTGTATTTGGCCTTGTCATGGGGGTTTTGTACATCAAAACTCGGTCGTTAATTGTACCCATTGCCTGCCATGCCTGGAATAATTTACTAGCATCGGGCATGGGATTTTTATCTGGTGGTGCTGAAACAACAACGACATCAGCAGTCAACACTTTGGAACAATTGCGTTCTGGTTGGTGGGTAGGAGTCTTGTTGATGTCAGTCTCATTACCTTTCTTGCTGCGCTTCCTCATACGGAATTGGCCGCGCAAAGACGCAGTAGTTCCATATTTAATTAATGCCAATACCGCATATAGGTAAAATTTTGGCGGAAAAAATAAAAAAATATACTGTTTAATGGTGTAGAAATGTATAGAATCTTGTAAAGATATAAGATAAATTTTTTTAAGATGCAAACATTACCAGTTCCTTCCTCAATGCAGCTGTCTTTATCACCAAATCAATGTCAGCCTTTGAAGATTGTCGCACTGGGGGATAGTTTAATATACGGCTTTGGCGACCCCGAAAAGGGGGGCTGGGTAGAACAATTGCGTCGCTCATGGATGTTGCCAAATAGTCCTGGTCATGTCCTGTACAATTTGGGAGTAAGAGGCGATCGCACCCAGCAAGTAGCACAAAGATTAGAAGTAGAATTTCGCCATCGCGGTGAACTGCGAAATCGTGTCCCCGACTTAATTATCCTCTCTGTAGGGGTAAATGATTCACCACGCCTAGGCCGTCCCAATGGCAAAAACTATACAGACTTTGCTGTATTTGAGTCAGAAATCGCTACACTATTAGACCAAGCACAGCAACTTTGTCCTGTATTATTTGTGGGCGTAGTTCCCGTCAATGAAGCTAAAATGCCTTTTCTAGATTGTTTGTACTACAATCATGTCGATCAATACCGCTACAAAGAAGCCACTAAAATAGCTTGTACCCAACGACAAATTCCCTATTTAGATATTTTTGATCGCTGGATGGCACGCGGTGATACTTGGTGCAAGCATCACTTAAGTGAAGATGGTCTTCATCCCAATACCCTAGGTTATCAAGCTTTGTTAGAAGATGTTGTTAATTGGGAAGCACTAGCAACCTATCACCCTCGACTTGAGTACCAATTAGAACTATCCTAGAAAAGCAATACCCACATCTCTTGTATAGATGAATTGCATCTCCTCTAATCAGCCATCAGCACGCTTATGACTCCAACTTTGTTCGGTCGTTGGCAAACTCGGTTATTATTACTATCTACTGTCGGTGTCCTAGTATCTCTACCCTTTGCAATGGGTTTAATTGGCGGCATTCCTGATTCTATCTATTTTTGGATACTTGGCTATGTTGCTATTTTCGGTTTAGGGTGGGATGTACTTTATAACTATCTGCAAAAGTTCCGTTGGGATAGGGACTGGCCAGCTGCTTATCAACTCCTGGCTGGTATTTGGGAATTAGTATTTGTTTTTTGTGGAGTCGAAATTTTTGACTTTTTACCACTACCTGAACCCAAAGATTCTATAGACTTAGATGCTTTTGTATTACATTACAGCGTCGTTTGGTTATCAGTATTTATAGCTTCTCAAAGCATCATGCGAATTTTATTTCCCCGTTCACGATTCCGAGGAGGACAATGGTTGTGAACCAATTCACAACAATGCTCCGCCCCGCGACAAAAAAATGGCGAAGGTATTGTTAATAGGAAAAAGTGCTGAGTTAACAGTGCTGTTAGCGGTAGGGGGGCTTTGAGCAGCGTACTCTTCTCCTTACTCAGCACTCAGCACCGGCTAAACGCCGCGCTACCGCTAACAGCACTCAGCACTCAATCAAGTCAATGATAAGCGTCCATTGGTAAACAAGAACAAACGAAGTTCCTATCCCCAAAAGCCGCGTCAATTCTGCCCACATTCGGCCAAAATTTATGTTCCCGTGTCCACGGTGCAGGATAGGCGGCTTGTTCACGAGAATAGGAATGAGTCCATTCGCCAGCGATGAGACTTGCGGCTGTGTGGGGTGCGTTTTTTAAGAGATTATCTTCAGCATCCATCTTACCTGACTCAATTTCCGCAATTTCTTGGCGAATCGCCATCAGCGCATCACAAAAACGGTCTAATTCTGCCTTCGATTCGCTTTCTGTGGGTTCAACCATGATTGTCCCCGCGACAGGCCAGGAGACAGTCGGCGCGTGGAAACCGTAGTCCATTAGGCGTTTGGCTATATCATCAATTTCGATGTTGGCGGATTTTTTGAGGGCGCGCAAATCTAAAATACATTCATGGGCAACTAAACCATTCTGCCCTTTGTACAACACTGGATAGTAGGTTGCCAATTTCTTCGCGATGTAGTTGGCGTTGAGAATTGCCACTTTGGTAGCTTCCGTCAACCCAGCTGCCCCCATCATGACAATATACATCCAAGAAATCACCAAAATACTAGCACTTCCCCAAGGTGCAGCAGCCACAGCACCAAGTTGGGAATTGGACATTGCATTCTTCCCTGTCCCCAACACCGGATGTCCCGGTAAAAATGGGACAAGATGAGACGCAACACCAATTGGCCCCATACCTGGGCCGCCGCCACCGTGGGGAATACAGAAGGTTTTATGTAAGTTCAGGTGACACACATCTGCACCAATATCACCAGGGCGACAAATACCCACTTGGGCGTTCATATTTGCCCCATCCATATAGACTTGGCCGCCGTGACTATGAACTACCGTGCAGATTTCCTGAATAGCTTCCTCAAATACGCCGTGAGTTGAGGGATAAGTCACCATTAAAGCTGCCAGTTCATGGCTGTGTTTTGCTGCTTTGGCTTTTAAGTCCTCAACGTCAATATTACCGTTAGCATCACAAGCGACTGCTACCACCTTCATCCCACACATTACCGCACTGGCTGGGTTTGTACCGTGGGCTGAGTTGGGAATTAAACAAACGTTCCGGTGTGCTTCTCCCCGGCTTTCGTGATATTGACGAATCACCAAAAGTCCTGTGTATTCCCCTTGCGAACCTGCATTGGGTTGCAGGGAAACTCCCGCAAAGCCTGTAATTTCTCCTAACCACGCCTCTAATTGTTGGAACAGAATTTGATAACCCCGTGTTTGATATGCTGGTGCAAAGGGGTGTATCTTGCCAAATTCCTCCCATGTCACTGGAATCATCTCGGCTGTGGCGTTTAACTTCATCGTACAAGAACCCAAGGGAATCATCGATGTTGTGAGAGATAAGTCCTTGGTTTCTAACTTGTGCAGATAACGCAATAACTCAGTTTCGGAATGATAGCAGTTGAAAACGGGGTGAGTTAGGTAGCTGCTAGTACGAGGGAAGGGGAGATGAGAAGCAGATGTTAATTCTGTGGCGGTGAAGGGTAAGTTATCAGTCAAAGCAAAAATTTGCCAGAGTTCAATCACCTCTTCTAAGGTGGTGGTTTCATCTAAAGAGATGCCGACAGCAGTATCATTGAAAACCCGCAAATTAATATTTCGGGCTTGGCAACCTGCAAGAATAGCTTCTAGGTTTTGTGTTCCTAACTCTACCTGCAAAGTATCAAAGAAATTTTCCGAACTAATCTTGTAACCCAGACGCTTTAATCCTGCTGCCAAGATAGCGGTTAGCTGGTGGATATTCTCAGCAATATTTTTTAGTCCCTCTGACCCATGATAGACGGCGTACATACTCGCTATCACTGCTAGTAACACCTGTGCAGTACAAATATTACTGGTGGCTTTTTCCCGGCGGATATGTTGTTCACGAGTTTGCAAAGCTAGACGCAAAGCTGTTTTGCCGTGGACATCTTTAGACACACCCACAATGCGCCCTGGGACTTGCCGCTTGTATTCTTCCTTAGTCGCAAAGTATGCCGCATGAGGGCCGCCAAAACCCAAGGGAACACCGAAGCGTTGGGTGCTACCGACAGCGATATCAGCACCAAATTCACCGGGAGGGGTGAGTAGAGTTAGACTTAAGGGATCTGCTGCTACCGTGACCAATGCACCCTGAGCATGGGCTTTTTCTATAAAAGCGCGGTAGTCGTAGATAGTACCATCACTAGCGGGATATTGTAGAACTGCCCCGAAAATTGTTTGAGCAAAATCAAAGGTCTGATGATCACCGATAATAATTTCAATGCCTAAAGGTTTCGCCCGTGTTTGCAAAACATTGATAGTTTGGGGATGACAATCACGGGAAACAAAATAGGCATGGGCTTTATTTTTACACACGCCGTAACTCATCGTCATCGCTTCGGCGGCGGCTGTAGCTTCATCTAATAATGAAGCGTTGGCAATTTCCAAACCCGTTAAATCAATAATCATGGTTTGGAAATTTAGCAGTGCTTCAAGTCGCCCTTGGGCTATTTCTGGCTGATAAGGGGTGTAAGCAGTATACCAACCAGGGTTTTCCAGGATATTACGCCCAATCACAGGGGGGGTAATACAGTCGTAATATCCCATACCAATGTATGAACGAAACACTTGGTTTTTCGCGGCAATTTGTTTTAACTTTGCCAGTGCTGCGTACTCAGTTTGTGCGGCTGGTAACTGTAGGGTTTGATTCAGCCTGATTCCCGTTGGTACTGTTTTATCAATTAAATCATCTAGGCTAGATAATCCCAACACCTCAAGCATTTGCTGGATGTCTTGAGAATTTACGCCTATATGCCTTTGTATAAAATTATCTTTTTTTTCTAGTGATTGATGAAGGCGATCGCCTTCGGTGGGGCGTAGCCCATCGCTAGACTGAGAAATAGAGGCAAACGATACCACAAACTTAATACTCCAGATATAACTAATTAATATTTTGCAACAAATACTCTTGACAGGTCGGAGTAGTCTATTGATTTATTGATAATTTCATCATTTTGTGGTGGGGAGTGGGCAATTCAATTTTGGATTTACGTTAGCGTACAAGTATTTTGGATTGGGTTTCAATCTAAAATCCCAAATCCGTCTTGAAAAGTTGAGCCACTGCGTTGGACGGGTTTCCCGGCTTGTAGCAAGTGGCGTTCCTAGGTTGGGAAACCCGCCTACAGAACTTTCCGCAAAATCTAAAATTCCCAGTCCCCAGTCCCCTATTCCCCTTCCACCTCAGCGCGATACTCGTCCGCAGTCAACGCATCATTTACATCATCAGGGTCATTGACGCGTAATTTTAAGAACCAGCCTTCACCGTAGGGATCATCTGCAACGGCTTCGGGGGATTCAATCAAAGCTTCATTGCGTTCTATAACTGTGCCGGTTATTGGTGCATTCAAGTCTTCGACAGCTTTGACTGATTCAATTGAACCAAAGGTATCACCCTTGGTAATCAGATCACCAATTTCTGGCAATTCCAAAAATACCACGTCACCTAATTGGTCTACGGCAAATTCTGTAATGCCGATAGTGGCGATTTCGCCATCTAGCCGCACATATTCATGAGTATCCAGATATTTTAAATCTTGAGGGTATTCAAACGACGACATCTCTCTTCCTCTGCAATATCAAAACAATCGCTCTAACAGTAATTCAGATCATACTTAGCAAGTAAGCTTGAGTATCTTACAACACATTTAGTAGTCCAACCCCTTCGGGGAATTCAAAATTCAAAATTCAAAATTCAAATCCTCTACTTTTAAGTATGGGGATTCTAACCTCTATAAAATTTGGTCAAAAATAAGTCAATAGTCATTAGTGATCCTCCCTTGTCCCAGTCCCCAGTTAATTAATTTTGACTTTTGACTTGATTTGTTCCCAGTCCCTAAACCTTGTTTTTCGACTTATAAAAGGGACGTTTAACTACATTTGCTGGGTATGCTTTACCACGAATTTCTACTGCTAGTTGCTGTCCCACCTTCGAGAGTTGGGCGGGAACGTAAGCTAAAGCTACGGGATAACCCAGTATAGGCGATAGAGTCCCACTAGTAACTTCTCCTACTACTTTACCGTCTGCAATCACTGGGTAGCCGTGACGGGCAATATTGCGTCCTTGGGTTTGTAAACCTACGAGTCGGCGTTGCACTCCGGCGGCTTTTTGTTGTTCTAAAACAGCCCGACCAATAAAATTTCCTTTGGTATCGAGATGGACTAGCCAAGCTAAACCAGCTTCTAGGGGTGTGGTAGTGTCGTCAATATCCTGTCCGTAAAGTGCCATCGCGGCTTCTAAGCGTAGAGTATCTCTCGCGCCCAATCCGCAGGGGGTGACACCAGCATTAGAGAGACTACGCCATAACTCTACCCCTACATCTGGGTCTAGTAATACTTCAAAGCCATCTTCCCCGGTGTAACCTGTGCGGGCAATAAAGGCGGGTTTACCTAGTATTGTGGTTTGGAGGTGTCCAAAAGCTTTGATTGGTTGTAAGTCTTCTTGGACAAAGGGTTGTAGATATTTGATGGCTTTTGCCCCTTGGACAGCGATTAAGACTTTTTCTAGTGAAAGGTCTTGAAACTTGACCTCGTTTTGATCAAGGTGCTGTAATAACCATGCTTTGTCTTTGGTGGTGGTGGCTGCATTGACAATGATGAATACCTGTTGTGTACCAGTGGAATCTTCTCCTTGGTAGTAGACGATGATGTCATCAATGATTCCCCCTTGGGGGTTTAATAATACAGTGTATTGGGCTTGGCCTGGTTGCAAACGACTCAAGTCTGAAGGTACTAAACCCTGGAGTTGAGAAATCAGGTTTTTACCTTGGAGGGTAAATTTACCCATGTGGGAAATATCAAACATCCCAGCGTTATTTCTCACCGCTTCATGTTCGCGGGTAATACCACTATATTGCACCGGCATTTCCCAACCACCAAAGCTGGTAAAGCGGGCTTTGAGTTTTACACCCTGTTGATATAAAGGGGTTCGCGCTAAGGTTTCGGCAGTTTCTTGTTGATTAGCCACAGGTAGTTTTGCTTATGCGATCGCACTTCAATATATATCCTACTTCTATGGGAATTGGGAATTCACCTCTCACCACTCCCATCTGATGTTTAATATTGAATGGGAGTGTTGAGTTTTGTTAAGAATAAATTATGAGATATTGGCAAGTGCTAGCTAGTTTTGTTCTAGCTATGGTTTTGTTTTTGTTTCCTCTGGCGGCGGAGGCTGCTAGTTCTTCTAGCATTACCCGTTCGGCTGGGGATGAACTCAAAGCTAAAAACTTTGTTGGTCAAAGTTTAGTTGGTGCTGAGTTTACTAATGTAGATTTAAAGAATGCTAACTTTAGCAACGCTGATTTACGCGGTGGCGTGTTTAACGGTACTGTGTTGGAGGGCGTAAATCTGCATGGTGTAGATTTCAGTAATGGTATTGCTTATCTAGCCCAGTTTAAGAATGCTGATTTAAGTGATGCAGTGTTAACAGATGCGATGATGCTGCGTTCTATTTTTAATAATGTTGATGTCACTGGCGCAGATTTCACGAATGCCGTTTTAGATGGTGTGCAGGTGAAAAAACTCTGTACGAAAGCTAGTGGTGTCAATTCTAAAACTGGTGTTGATACTCGCGAGTCTTTAGGTTGTAAGTAGAATTTATTTCATGTTAGCAGAACCCCGTTTTCTTCAAGAAAATGGGGTTCTGATTTAGGAATTATTTATTGCTGCGATTATCTAAAAAATATCTGGTATTAGATGAGTCAGATAACTGTTCGACTTTACAGCCTACCAAGCTACCCAACTCGGTTTTATTTTCGGAAATTGTTACCAACTTCTGCTATTATTACCGACGAAAAAATTACTCGCTACTTATTAGTACCGAGAGAACACGATGATAAATCAAAGTTTCTCGCCCTAGCTGGATTTACACAAGACAACCCAGAACTATTGAAAGCAGCAATTCGGCAACTGGCAGATTCAACAGAAGCAATACAAGATAGAGATAATGAATATGGGGTGTTCTATCGCTTCACTGGTGAATTAATCGGCTTAAAGGGGCGAAACCTAGCAGTAATTACAGTTTGGCTGCAAAGGGCTGTTGACGGCAAGTTTCAGTTAATCACCCTCAAACCTAACAAGGAGTCTGCAAATGAACTTTGAACTATACCAGCGTGTCGCTTTAAATCGGGACTTGGATGAATATCAATTAAAAAAAGGTGATGTAGCAACCTTAATTGATTTTGTCCCTCATCCCAGCAATGGCGAACAAGGATGTGTTTTAGAAGTATTCAATGCAACTGGTGAATCAATCGCTGTTGTCATCGTTCCCATAACTGATATTAAACCACTGAGAAATCACGAAATTTTCAGTGTTCGTTCTTTGGTGGAAATTTAGGTCGCTAAAGTTACAGAGAAATACTTTTCAAACATCCTCTAAGACAAAACTAGAGGGTTAAATATTTGCTGGCGCAGTTTCCAAGTGTTTCCATGTTTGAGGTGAGCAACCCAACTTTGTAGCGATTGGGATATTTTTTTATATTCTATTTTTCCTTGATTAAATTCTAAGCGCATTCTCTTTAATCGTCTTCTAGCTTTGCTTAGATTGTCATTTCTCACGCGGATATGGTTTGGTAAGATGCGAAAACCAACAAAATTAGCTCCGTATTGTGTGGCAAATAATTGGCTTTTAATGGGATGAATTTTTAATCTGAGGCTGGCAAGATATTCTTCAATCTGCACTCTGGCATCAGCTAAAAATGCTTGATTATCTGAGAATAAGGCAAAATCATCAACGTAACGAATATATTGAGTAGCCTTGAGTTCTTCTTTAATGAAATGATCAAAGTAATTCAAGTATACATTAGCAAAAAACTGACTAGTTAGATTACCAATTGGTAAGCCATGTCTTCTTTCGGCTGGGGTTAATAAATTATCACCAGGAAAGTAATTAATGACTACTTCTTGAGGGTTGCTGTGATCAATAATAGTATCTATTAACCAGAGTGTATCAGCACACTTGATTTTTCGCCTGATTAATGATTTTAATATTTCGTGGTCAATGCTAGGAAAGTATTTACAAATATCGGCTTGCAAAACATATTGATGGGAACGAGCAAATTCAGTAAAGCGTCGTAACGCCCGATGAGAACCAAACCCAATTCTGTTAGCGTAGGAATCACTGATAAATGTGCGTTCAAAGATGGGAACAATAATATTACATAAAGCGTGATGTATGACTCTATCACGATAGGGAGCAGCCGAAATCATCCGTGGCTTGGATTCAAAAATGTAAAATGTGCGGTAAGCTCCTGGACAATATGTTTTTGATAGTAATTGAGTTTGTAGCTGAAATAATTCTTGCTCTAGATTGTAGTTAAAGGCTAAAACGTTGTCTCGAAAGCGTTTTCCTTTTTGTGCTTGCTTGGAGGCGGCTAGTAAATTACTAAATGCTGTAATATCTTGCCACAAGTTACCGTATCTTTTCATGGTATTTAGAGCTTATTTATCAAGTAAAGCTTAAATTTGTAGGGTGCATTAAAACAACGCGTAATGCACGTATGATAGTGGTGCGTTACGGCTAGATATTATTTGCTCACACGCCCAAATCCTTACACAGCAGTAACACACCCTACTTGATATTTACTTTATAAATAAGCTCTTAAGGGAATTACAGATAAAAAATATTTAAAATGTAGGGTATATCAGTGAAAACGGGACGTTGGTACTATTTCATTATTTTGGCTTTTTTGTTGTTTGATCCAACCGCCTAAATCTATGCCAATACCATTTAAGAGTTTTTGGGCATATTCGTAACGCTCTGTTTTGATTAGGTGTAAATCTAAGAGTAACCGGGTTTGATAACGTAATATATCTAGTTTGGTGTTTAAGGTTTCTAATTGAGTTAACTTTTGTTTGGCGTAGCGTGCTATGATTAAGCCATCAAGAAGATTATAAAGTTCTGTGGTGATGCGATTACCTAGTAAAAATTTATGATCTCTGGGTAAGCGGTTAAGAATTGGGACATACCACTTGATTAAGTCGTATGTTTTTTGTATGATAGGTAAATCACTCATCTGAACACCAAGAAAAAAATTTGATCCGCCTGCGGCGGAAGGGTTAAGAGCCAAAAAACAGCGCAGAGGGCAAGAGGGGAAAAGTGTAAAGGGCTAGTTTAAGTCCTGAGGACGGAAATCACAACCCGAAAACCCACGTCGTTGTACCTATTATCACGCGCGTCCCTGAGGCGATCCGCCGAGCGACAGTACCTCGGATTGTAGTCCCACGAACCACCGCGCAGCAGCCGGAATTGATTATCATTATTACTCACCCAGGCACTGCCATTATTTGGCGCATCACTGTAATTATCGTGCCACTCATCCTGACACCATTCGTATACATTACCATGTAAATCGTATAAACCAAACAAATTAGCAGGAAATATTCCTACATCGGTTGTTTGTTCACGATATTCACCTTTTGAGCCTGCACCGTAAGTATAGTTACCATCATAATTTGCTAGTTCAGTGGTGATAGTTTCGCCAAAGCAAAATGGTGTGGTTGTTCCGGCTCGACAGGCATATTCCCATTCTGCTTCACTAGGTAAACGATAGATTCTGTTAGTCTTTGTAGATAGCCTGGCGCAAAACTCCACCGCATCATCCCATGATACCCGTTCTACAGGACGATTATTACCTGTAAAGTAGGATGGGTCAGATTTTAAATCAATATTTACCTTATCCCAGGCTGCAACTACTCTCCATTGAGCTTGGGTGACGGGAAATTTCCCCATGAAGAAGGGTTGAATCTTCACTGTGTGCTGGGGACTTTCATCACTGGCTCGGTTCGCTTCATTTTCTGGCGAACCCATAAGAAACTGACCGCGAGGAATAGCCACCATTTCTAGATTGACACCATCACCTAGGTTTTCAGTGAAAAGCTCGGCTCTACCTTTGCTGCGATTAACTAGACATTTTCCTGATTTTACAGTTACGGTAGCGGTGTCAAAATCAAACGACTGAATTTTAATCCGTGATTCGTCCTCTTCTATTACCTCTTGTTCTTGCTCTATGTGGGCTATATCTTCATCTTTCAGGTTATAGTGTTTCTGCACCGTGCGTAACTCAGCTTTACCTTTCGCCCCCAGTGGATATCCTTGCGCCTTTACCAATTGCGTAAAAAATTGCCGATACTTGTCTAGATTTTCCTTATATATTCCATAAGGCTCTAATACTTGCTCTCTGATTTTCTCAACTTCTTGGTCTGTTAATCCCAGCCTTTTTTGTTCGTCTTGCAAGATAAAAGACTCTGCCATAGAAATTTCGCCATCAGCCGCAAATTCTTCCACTTTTTGGCGATATTGAGCTAGTGCTGATGCTTTATCTGTCAGTTTTTGTTTTTGCTGACGCTTCTTAATTAACTCTTGAGCGACATTTCTAATACCTTGAGCTATCTCGGTGAACGCATCATCTGGACTTATCCAAGAGGTAACAGGTTTAGCATTTGTGGGTAAAGCTTGCAGTTTAGCAAAGGGTGCTGAATCCCAAAGAACTTTTCTGAGAATAACAGGAATAACGCAAGTATCTCCAGCATTATGACGTGCTATGGCTGTCTTAACTTCTACACCCCAGCAATAATCAGAAGCAATAAAGTCTGAACTGACGAGAAGCAGAATAATATCGGCTGTTTTTAGATTATCGTTAATTTGTTTATCCCACTCTGTTCCGGGTGATATCTCACGGTCTTGCCATATAGAAATCACTCCCTCCCGTTTTAAGCTACTCAGGTGTGTAATGAGTGTATTTTTCAGGGTTTCGTCGTTGTGTGAGTAGGAAATGAATATCTTGGGCGATACCTCTGCCATTTTGGGTTGAATAGATGACGCTGCTTACAAATTATAGTATTTTTGCCCAATTTTCCCGACTCTGATTGTCTGGAATGATTCATGGGATAGTGGGAGTCTGGGAATTATAGCGTTTTTCTGTTGAATGGGTTACAAGAACCCAACTCCCTAAGAGCAAGCGAGGCTAGGGTGTACACACAAGTTTGATAACCTTATTCCACATCGTTTTGATCCCCCCTAACCCCCCTTAAAAAAGGGGGGAATAGATTCAACGTCCCCCTTTTTAAGGGGGATTTAGGGGGATCAAACCACATTTTGCACCTAGAATTCCATATGTGTATATAGAGTAGCCCAGCGTTGGAGAGGGTATTTAGGGATTATCGAACTTGCATTGGGCTGTGTTGGGTTTCCTTGCGTCAACCCAAGCTACGTTTATACCCTTTTGGCAGATAGAGTTAAGTTTGTAGATTTCGCTAACTGACTCTTTTCACTGCTATTGACTTCTTCTGCTGCTAATAATTCCCGCAGTAGTCGGATTGTAGCTTTTTGTAGCAATTGGTTGGTAACTTGCTGACCTAAACGTTGTACACCAGGGTTTACTAATAATTGAGCTATTTGAGGTGCGAGTTGTGTTGCATCAAAGCCGCGAGTTTCTCTTAGGATATTGGAGATATTTTTGATATGTTCTAAGGTTTGTTGTTGCTCAACTGTTGCACCTGGTGTTTCGTTGATGGCTGTAATACCTACTCTTTCTCTGAGTAGATAGGTAAAGTTATGCAGGACATTTTTACTTAAAGCATTCAGTCCGTTTAAAACTTCATCTACTAGCTTGTCTCGAATGAAAGAACCGCGTTCAGAAGCGAGAAAATCTACACCTTGATTAATTACTAAATTGAGGTCGTAGTCTTGGTTTTTCCGCGCATTTTTTAATAGATTCTCTAACCTATTCCACCGGAATTTACCTTCTTTAAACAGTAAATCTCGTAGTGATATTCTTAACTGTGGTGCTGGGTCAGTTAATAGACGTTTAGAGACGTAAGGATATGCTTCACTGAGAACTTTAAAGTCGGGGTCTATATATATAGCGATACCTTCCAGTGTCACCAAGGAGCGAATAATTAAGGCATAGTAGGGGGGTACGCGGAAAGGATACTCGTACATCAATGCTGATAAGTCATCAGTGATGCTTTTAATGTTAAATTCGGCGACGCTAGCACCTTGAGCGTTAGCAAATACCTTGGCGAAGGCAGGAATAATTGGCGTTAAATCTGTTTCTGGGGAGAGAAATTCTAGTTTAACGTAGTCTTGTGCTAGTCCTTCAAAGTCGCGGTTAACAACGTGGACGATCGCCTCAATTAAACCATAACGTTGGGGCGGTTGAATCTCGCTCATCATCCCAAAGTCAAGATAAGCTAGTTTGCCATCTGGTGTGGCTAACAAGTTACCTGGATGGGGGTCAGCGTGAAAGAATCCATGTTCTAAAAGTTGTCTTAATGAACACTGTACACCGACTTCAATTAAATACCGCGCATCTATGCCTTGGGCTTTAATTTCTGCGGTCTGGGTTAACTTTGTGCCGTTAATCCACTCCATCGTTAACACACGACGGTTAGTATATTCCCAGTAAATTTTCGGTACATAGATGTCTTTAATATGTCCATATAATCCAAAGAAACGTTCGGCATTTTCGCCTTCATGGATATAATCCATTTCTTCAAAAATGCGATCGCCTAATTCATCTAAAATCCCAACTAAGTCACTGCGTACCCGCTTGACTTTTTTCTGTACCCAAGCCGCTAGGCCTCTTAAAATATATAAATCAATAGTGATGCGTTCCCTTAAGTCAGGACGCTGGACTTTCACCGCTACTTCTTCCCCAGTCTTCAGTTTACCTTTATAAACTTGACCCAAGGAAGCAGCTGCGATCGGCATGGCTGAAAGTTCTGCGTAAACCTCTTCGGGTGGATTTCCTAGTTCTTCTTCAATAAACTGGTAGGCGATTTCGTTAGGAAAAGCTGGTAATTGGTCTTGTAACCTTGTCAGTTCTTCAAGGTATATGGGAGGAACTAAATCTGGTCTAGTGGATAAAGCTTGCCCAATTTTGATGTAAGCCGGCCCCAACTGTGTGAGTAAGTCTCTTAATTGAATTGCTCGACGCTGGTCATTTTTGACGACAACTCCCCGTTTGTTATCCCACCACAACCCCAACACAAAGGAGATAGTCGGCCCTAAAACTGCGAAAATCCGCCGTACAACTTGCCAAGGTCTAGCTTGATAGTGGGCTGTTATTTCCACAGGGTTGTAACTTAATATCTCAGGTTCAACAATTTTCGTTAGCATCGCCTGTTCTGTAACTTGCCGTTCACCCTCAATCGGTCGGGAGTTCGTAGGAAGTGTCTTAACAATCATAGAAAAAGCCACCGGTTGGATTGGGTATGTTAAGTATTGTAACAATATGTTTAAAATAATTGGTATTTCTTAAGATTGGGAACGAGAGAGATCATTGCCAATGACCATTGACTTTTTTGTTACACTAAAATGTGCTTGCTAGTTCAATGGTAGTAGGTATTTGCCGATTCTCAAAAATCCTGCTTAACCTGCTGTAACTTCAAATCGCTGTGTTCTGTCACCTGTCCCCTGTTCCCTTTCCTGGAGACTTTGTTCTGATGTTGCTGTGTCTGCGAATTGAGAACTTTGCCCTGATTGATCAACTAGAACTAGAATTTGGCGCGGGACTGAACGTATTAACAGGTGAAACCGGCGCAGGAAAATCGATTATTTTAGATGCTATTGATGCTATTTTAGGCGGTAAAGTCTCTAGTCGGGCTATTCGCACGGGAACAGCTAGGGCGATGGTGGAAGGTACTTTTGCCTCAACACCGCCGTTAGCAGCTTGGTTGACGGAACAAGAAATTGATTTAATTGATGATAGTTCTATAGTTATTAGCCGAGAAATTACAGTCACCTCTAGTAATATCCGCAGTCGATCGCGGGTGAATGGAGTGTTGGTCAACCGTCGGATTTTAACAGAATTGCGCGATCGCTTGGTGGAAATTACCGCCCAAGGTCAAACTGTCCAAGTAGGACAAGCTGCCCAAGTCCGCGATTGGTTAGATATGTATGGCGGTGAAGCTTTAATTAAGCAGCGTCAAGTCATAACCACAGCCTTTAATGTTTACCAACAAGCCCACGCTAGCCTAGAAAAACGCCGCACCTCGGAACGAGAACGCTTACAACAACTGGATTTACTCACCTATCAAGTCCAGGAATTAACTACAGCCAACCTCAGCGACCCCCAAGAGTTAGAACAACTCCAGCAAGAACGGGAACGCCTCAATCATGTTGTTGATTTGCAACAGATGAGTTACAAGGTTTACCAAGCTTTGTATCAAAACGACGACGAAACCCCAGCCGCCGGCGACCTGCTGGGCGACAGTGAAGCTACATTGAATCACATGGTGGAGTATGATACCCAACTGCAACCATTGTTAGATTTAATTAGAGATGCTCAAACAGCATTAACAGAAGTAGCGCGGCAAATCAACGCCTATGGTGAGAATTTGGAAGCCGACCCTCAAAGGTTAGAGGAAGTAGAAGAACGCATCCGAGAATTAAAACAAATCTGTCGCAAGTATGGCCCTAGTTTACAAGAAGCGATCGCCTACTATCAACGCATCAATGGCGAACTGGCAGAACTCAATGATAGTGAACAATCCATTGAAAGTTTAGAACAGCAAGAACAAGCTAGTTGGGAAAAATTAACTCAAGCTTGCGAAAAATTAACTAAGCTACGTCAAAAAACGGCCGCTACTCTAGAATCTCGCTTAATCTTGGAACTCAAACCCTTGGCGATGGAAAAGGTAAAGTTTCAAGTGGAAATTGTCCCCACTGCGCCAACTGCTGCGGGTGCAGACAAGATTACGTTTATGTTTAGTCCCAACCCAGGCGAACCATTGCAACCATTGACAGAAATTGCTTCTGGGGGTGAAATGAGTCGGTTTTTACTCGCGCTCAAAGCCTGTTTCAACCAAACCGACGCGGCAGGGACGCTGGTATTTGATGAAATTGACGTGGGAGTTTCGGGGAGGGTAGCGCAAGCAATAGCAGAAAAGTTACACCAGTTAAGTCAACATCATCAAGTATTATGTGTTACCCACCAACCCTTAGTAGCAGCTATGGCGGATCAACACTTTCGGGTAAATAAGCAAACTATTACTCAGGGTAAAGGTAAGAAAGTCGACAATGGCAACACTGAACAGCGTACCGTGGTGCGTGTCACGAACTTGGATGATTTGACCACTCGCCGAGAGGAATTAGCACAGTTAGCCGGTGGTAAGTCTGCAAGTGATGCGATCGCTTTTGCTGAATCTTTGTTAATACAAGCGGCTAACCATCGACGTAACCAATAAATTAGTTAGACTTCATGATTTATCAACAGGAGGTGGGTTTAAAGGTGTCTTTGGGTATTTTAATGGTACTGAGGAAGGAGTTTTATGAACCACAGAGACACAGAGACACAGAGGATTCCTGAGATAGTTAATGGGGTGTCTGGACAGATTGTTGATGCTGCATTTAGAGTGCATTCCCAACTAGGGCCGGGGTTGCTAGAGAGTGTGTATGAAGCTTGTCTGGTTTATGAGTTGAGAAAACGGCAACTAAATGTAGCTGCACAAGTAGAGTTACCTGTTGTTTATGATAATACTCGTTTAGACAGAGGTTTTCGCGTCGATTTACTCGTTGAACAATGTGTAATAGTCGAACTCAAAGCAGTAGAAGCAATCATCCCAGTCCACAAAGCCCAGTTATTGACCTATCTGAAACTCTCCGGTTATCGTGCCGGCCTACTCATCAACTTCAACGTTCCCCTCATCAAACACGGAATTCAACGAATTGTCCTCTAAAACCTCTGTGTCTCCGTGTCTCTGTGGTAAATCTACCCTTAATATCCCCCGACTTTTTGCAAAAATTAGCGTTTCACACCAAAGAGAAGGCAAATTTTTGCAGTCGGGGAAATGTTAACTCAATTTACAGGATGCCCCAAAAATGAAGGAATCCTTGACCTGAAAAAGCTTCAATTAAAACGACAGATAGGAAACCAATCATTGCAAAGCGACCGTTCCAATTTTCACTCTGAGGAGTGAACCCAAAACGCACAGCATTAGGATCTTCGGCAACAATGGGTGTAGGATTCTTGAAACCTGACATAAATAAAACTCCAATGTATTGCGTTGTACAGTTGCAACTGTATGTAACGTAATGTAACAGATTTTTAAGAGAATGCAACATTCGATGCAAATAGGGGCATTAGGATGGGAAATATGGAGGAGATGAGATTTCCAATGCCTAATCGCCTTTTGGTTATTGAATTTTCAAGAATTTATCCAAAGCAGACACCATGCTAGGCGGCCAGCGACGGATATTTTTCACCCAGTTCATATCTTTATAGCGGCTATCCAAGCCATAGGCAGCCACCCAGTTACTTTCTGCTTCACCTTGTTGACCATTTACCCAATAAGCAGCTGTTAAAGCAGCACGCACATCAGCGAAGTTGGGGTATTTACGGGTAATATTCCGCATCTCGCGGATGGCTTGGTCTGTTTGCCCAGTTTCATAAAGAGCAAGGGCATAGTTAGCACGGGCAAAGGCAAAGTTTGGGGTAATTTCAAAGGATTTTTTATAATCTGCGATCGCATCTGACCATAAACCTTGCCCTGCTTTGGCGTTACCCCGATTGTTATACGCCATTGCATCTTGAGGGTCGAGTTCTAAAACATGATTATAATCTGCGATCGCATCTGACCATTTGCCCAACCCTTCTAAGGCTGTACCACGATTTAAATAAGGGTCGGTGACATCTGGGGCTAATTCTACGGCTTTGTTGTAATCAACCAGCGCAGCTTCTAGCTTATTCTGACTCACCCGCGAATTACCCCGGTTACTCCATGCACCTGCATTCGTGGGGAAATTCTCAATAATCTTTGTCCAATACTTTTCCGCCGTAGCAAAATCACCTTTATTTGTGGCTGCAAAAGCTTGATTTGCCCACTCATCACCCTGTTCTAATTGCTCTTGGGTAATGCTTGGTTGTTGGGTTTGTGCCATGACTGGTGTACCCCAGCCCAACACAAGTAACAGACTGAGAACAATACTAATTAATTTAATCATCATGGGGACTGGGGACTGGGGATTGGGGATTGGGGATTGGGGATTGGGGATGCAGAGGGGCAGAAGTTATTCAATGCGTGAATTTTGAATTTTGAATTTCTATGCCCTATTCCCTATAGTAAAGACATCTGCTCATTGGGTGGTGTAAATCCCATGTGCTTGTATGCGGCTTTTGTGGCTGTTCGTCCACGGGGAGTCCGGCTGAGATAGCCAATTTGCATCAGGTAGGGTTCGTAGACTTCTTCAATGGTTTGGGTATCTTCACCAGTGGCGGCGGCAATAGTTTCTAAGCCTACGGGTCCTCCGTTAAATTGTTCAATAATTACACTTAGCATCCGACGATCTGTCCAATCTAAACCGCAGGGATCTACTTGAAATAGTTGCAATGCCTCGGCTGCGACATCTTGGGTAACTTCTGCACAGGATTTTACTTCAGCATAATCACGGACGCGCTTGAGTAACCGATTTGCAATCCGTGGTGTTCCCCGTGAACGGCGGGCAATTTCGATTGCGCCATCGTCAGTGACATTGGTTTGGAGTAGCTGGGAACTCCGCAGGACTATTTTACTGAGTTCGTCAACTTCATAAAAGCGCAGTTTTTGAATTAAGCCGAAGCGATCGCGCAGTGGTGAGGTCAAAGCACCAGCGCGGGTTGTTGCACCTACTAGGGTAAACTTGGACAGAGGCAAACTCCGAATTCTGGCACTAGAACCTTTACCCACGGTAATATCTAGGCGATAATCTTCCATCGCTGGATACAGTATTTCTTCGGTCATCCGCGAGAGGCGATGAATTTCATCAATAAATAGGATATCTCCTGGTTTAAGGTTCACCAGTAACCCAACAATATCCCTGGGTCGTTCTAAGGCTGGCGCACTCGTAATTTTGTAGTTGACTCCCATCTCGGATGCTAATATCATTGCCATTGTTGTTTTACCCAATCCGGGAGGGCCATACAGTAGCAAGTGATCCAAAACTTCACCCCGCGACTTGGCTGCTTTGATGGCGATATCTAAAACATCCTTGAGGTCTTTTTGTCCGATGTAGTCAGCAAATCTTTGTGGTCTGATACTTTCTTCTTGCTTACCTTGTTCATCAACAGCCGCTTCAGGTTGCAAAATCTTTTCTTTGGGTGCTGCTTTTGCTGACTCCCGATGCTGTTTTGGTTCTCCATTGGGTTCTGGAGGCTGTTTTTTCGAGGAGATGATCGCCATAATTCAGCTTTAACTTTCGGTTTAGGTCTGTTTGAGGGCAATCTCCGCCATAACACTGCACATAGACAAGCCTGCGAAGATTTTCGGCGGGAAATACCCACGTCCATTTACAATTTAAATTCCGGACAATTACCCAGGAGTTAAAAAATATATGTTATCTAAAAGAATCTTACCTTGTTTAGATGTCAAGGCGGGACGGGTTGTTAAGGGAGTTAACTTTGTCAACCTCAAGGATGCAGGCGATCCGGTAGAACTGGCCAAGGTTTACAACGAAGCTGGGGCTGATGAGTTAGTATTTCTAGATATTACGGCTACTCATGAAGACAGAGATATTATTTTTGATGTGGTTCACCGAACTGCTGAACAGGTCTTTATTCCCCTCACGGTGGGTGGCGGTATCCAATCCTTAGAAAATGTTAAAGCTTTGTTACGGGCTGGGGCAGACAAGGTTAGTATTAACTCTGCGGCAGTACGTGATCCAGACTTGATCAATCGGGCTAGCGATCGCTTCGGTAATCAGTGCATAGTTATTGCTATTGATGCTAGGCGCAGAGTTGACCCTAATAATCCAGGCTGGGATGTGTATGTGCGTGGCGGTCGAGAAAATACTGGCTTAGATGCCCTACTGTGGGCAAAAGAAGTGGAAAAACGCGGCGCTGGGGAACTATTGGTGACAAGTATGGATGCTGATGGTACTCAAGCAGGTTATGACATTGAGTTAACACGGGCAATTGCTGAGGCTGTACAAATCCCAGTGGTTGCTTCTGGTGGTGCTGGTAATTGTGAACATATCCATACTGCACTAACTGAAGGTAAGGCGGAAGCTGCTTTATTGGCATCGCTGCTACATTACGGACAGTTAAGTGTGGCTGAAATTAAGCATTATTTGCGCGATCGTGAAGTTCCAGTACGCTTGTACGCTTAATTCTAAAGCCATTATATAGATTGAGTCACATCGCCCCCAGTTAAATACAGTTCCCCAAAACAGTGTTAAGATTATTCCACATAGTGTTAAAAAATATTAAGAAATATGTTAATTCCTATTTTGTTATTTGATGTGGCTCTAGTGGCTTGGTCACTACACCTAATGGAGAAGGCCGTTGAGCATAAAGAATTTTCTCTCATGTTGGCAGGTACATTGGTTGCCCTTGCTGCCGCCGCCATGTTAGTTGTGTATTTTCTCATGGGGCATTGTATGAGCTATTTGTTGCAGGTCAACTATTAATTACTTAAGACCGTACTATATAAAGTTAATAATTTCCCAAACCACTTGACAATACACTAAATCTTAAGACATAATCAGTAACGCAACATAAGGGGTTATAGCTCAGTTGGTAGAGCACTTCAATGGCATTGAAGGGGTCAGCGGTTCGATTCCGCTTAGCTCCATTTACTAATCAGGTTAGTTTTTAATTTTGCGAACAATACATCTGTTTCCATTCAAAAATATATGTATTTTCTCAAAGTTAGCTTGATTACCTCACCTACTCGAACTCAAGACAAGTTACTTGAGCTAGTCCGGCAAGGATTGTTCGACAATTATATCGACAAGCAAAAAGGGATATGCAAATTTTTTTAAATCTCATTTTCGCAGAGCTAATATATCTTGACTATGTTCATAAATCTCAAAATCTTTAAAGTCAAGTTTTGTGTTGTCTGAAAGTGATAGTATTATTATGGTCGCTGTTATCAATACCATCCGTAAATGAACAAAACATTGGATGAAGAACTTTCCATAAAAATGGCGGAAAGCATCAAAAGTAAGGCTAAAAAGCCCTTTAATAATGCTTATAAAGCAGCATTGGCGACAGAGGAAGCTAAATATGTGCAAGGATTTTTGGTGTGTTGGGGTAAGCCACACAAGCCCATAGAACACAGTTGGATTGAAATAGAGGATAAAATCATCGATCCGACTCTACCGTATTTGCCCAAAAACTCCCAAGAGATGTGGTATTTTGCAGCCCAAAGCTTGAGTATGAAAAAGTTAAAAGCTGTGATAGAAGAATCAAAAGAAGATTATCCAGAAGATGATCCATTACCTATCTACGGTGATGCACCTTACGACTATTATGGTGATGTCATGTTGGGAGGGCAAGAATATTTAGAAGCTTATAAAGCAGCTGAGGCTAAGTGCAAAGAAATTCAAGCATTAAAAGCTCAAAATAATTAAATGCGGTAAATCGGTTTTAGTAAGATTTACCATCGCTACCAAAGTATTCTCGATAGCTACAAATTTTGTCTCCTCGTACATCAAAGGAAACCGCTATCCGATTTTTGTAAGGTTGTCCTAACAAAAGTCCTTCGTCCCGAAATTCAAAAACTACAGTAGTCTCATTACTAGTAATGTGGTCTAGAGATACTAGTTTGATTCCCGGTTGGAAGGATGCAGAAACATATTCAAAAAACTCCTTGGCGCGTTCTTTACCTTCATTAAAACCGTGGAATTTGCCGACTGGAAACCAAAAAGTAAAATCATCTGTCAGCGTATCCAGAAATGCTTGCCATTCCCCCGTTGCTAAACCTTGGGTAAAATGCTCAAATGCTTGATGAGCAACTTTTAAAGTATTTTCCGCATTCTGTGTCATGTATTTAAAATACTAAAACCTGACAACTACTTTGCCACAATTTTGACCACTTAGCAGATAGTCTACCGCCGTGGGTATAGATTCTAAACCCTGGAATGGGGTTGAGTCAACAGATACTTTGAGTTTACCTGAGTAGAAAAGATTTAACAGGCGATCGCGTGCTTCTGGGATATATTCTTTATAGTGCGGCATGAGAAACCCCCGCACGGAAGCGGCTTTCCAAAATAGTTGGTGATAAATGCGCGGTTGCATCACCTGTTCTATATTTTTCCCATACTCAGAAATATAGCCAATATTAACCAAACGTCCCCGAATGGCTAAGTTATCAACGCAGGTATCAAAAACCTGTTTACCCACACACTCAAAAATTAAGTTAATCCCATTGGGGTACTCATGCTTGAGGACTTGATGCAAATTTTCTCTATGATAATTGATAATGCGATCGCAGCCTAATTCCCTTAATAACTTCCCCTTCGCCTCAGAACTACAAGTCCCAATCACATGATTACCTGCTAACTTCGCCAACTGCACCGCAATATGGCCAGTACCACCAGCCGCAGCCGTCACCAAAACCACCTCATCGCGTTGCATCTCCCCCACTTGTTCCAAAGCCACCAACGCTGATACACCCGTCGGGACAAGGTTAAGAACTTCCGGCGTTGCTTCCCGTACCTTCACCCCCAAACTAGCATCTATCACCTGATATTCCCGATAACCCCCACCACGTAAAGTAGTGATAACAGCATCACCCACCTGAAAATCAGAGACACTTGCACCAACAGCCACCACTTCCCCCACCGCTTCCACACCCAAATCAAAAGGTGGAATTAAATTCACATAAGGAACTTCACCCCGACAGAGTAAAGTATCAAAACCTGCATTAACCCCTGCAAATTTATTACGCACCAAAATCTCATTATTCCCAACTTCAGGAATAGCAACTTCCACAATTTCAACCGCCGAACTAAAATCTTTATCCAGCCGTTTAGCTATTAACTTCCTATAACTTTTCATTAGTAATTAGTAATTTGCTTTCACTATCACCTGTCACCTGTCACCTGTCACCTTTCATAAAACCTTATCCCACTCCAACTGATGAGCCAAACCATACTTAATAAAATCTTCTTCCTGAGCCTGATCACTCTTACCAAAAACACCCAAACTATAAGGATTATCTTGCATACGTTGGGCAACTTGCTCCTGCTCAAATCGAAGCAATTCTTCCCTAGGTTGATCAGTTTTAAAGAAGTCAACAACTAAAACAGTTCTATCGTAATCAGTATAATTATGCGGACAATGTGGATAACTATGATCTAAAACCATAAACTCCCCTTCATGCCAATAAAGCTGTTCATGACATATTTTCATCGCCACATCTCCCTGCGGCACAATTAATCCCAAATAGCCCCGATTCATATGAGGATTATAGTTAACGTGCAGCTTAATATCCAAGCCCGGATGGAATGTGCCGAAGTAGACATTTCTAATCACACCATCATCAATTAAATTCACTTCTTCTATGAAATGAGCCAAATTTGGAAAATATTTTTCTCTGAACACCAGTGCTTTAGCTGATGCTTCATCCATTCCATAATCTGGATATTGGATTTGATGTACTTGAATATATTTTTCAATCAATAGACCTTGGAATAAAATACCAAAAGCACTATATTTGGAATTACCTTTAGTTTTAATCGTTTTACTTTTAGGCCCCAAAATATCGTAAGTGAACTTTAACTCCTCATGGGATGCCTGATGAATAAATCCAGTAAACTCATCTCGAATAACTTGCCAGTGATCTTGCAGAATTTTCAGAAAAGGAAATGTTTCTGGATTGAGATGATACTCATTAAAAATTATCATTGGTTTTCCTCATGAAAATGATTGAATAAACAACTGTTAAATAGTCATGTATTTTAGCTAGCATTCCTGTAGGATGTGGAAATTACTGACTTGCTGTCATCATTTTAGTGTGAGGTCTACTGTGTCTGAACCTCCTATATTAGATAAAATTATCAAAAATGTCCGGGTAGTTTGTCCCCATCATGATGCTGTCGAACTACTAGATATAGGGATTAAAGATGGTAAATTTGCCCAGATTGCGCCTAATATTAACCCAGACTATAGCCAAGAAGTATTTGATGCCAAAAACCTCCTAGGCTTTCCTGGGGTCGTAGATGCCCATATGCACATCGGTATTTACCAACCCCTTGACCAAGATGCAGTGACGGAAAGTAAAGCCGCCGCGATGGGGGGAGTAACAACCAGCCTGAATTATATCCGCACAGGTAAGTATTACCTCAACAAAGGCGGTTCATACCAAGATTTTTTCCCGGAAGTATTAGCACTATCACAAGGAAATTTCTTTGTTGATTACAGCTATCATATCGCCCCTATTAGCAGTCAGCATATTGATGAGATGCAAATGCTGTTTGAGGAATATGGCATTGGGTCATTTAAAATATTTATGTTTTACGGTGGCTATGGTTTACATGGTCTTTCTGAGCAACAAAATCTTTTTTTGATGATTAATAAAGCAGAAAGATATGACTTTGCTCACTTTGAATTTATTATGCGGAGTTTAGCCAAACTGAGAGAAAGCCACCCAGAAGCACAAGAAAGAATTAGCTTAAGTCTGCATTGCGAAGTTGCAGAAATTCTCAACGCCTACACCAAAATAGTTGAAAATGACTCTAGCCTCAGTGGATTGCACGCTTACAGTGCAGCACGTCCTCCCCATTCGGAAGGATTAGCAATTTGTATTGCATCATATTTGGCACATGAAACTAATTGTGCAAATATTAATTTGTTGCACCTGAGTTCCCGTAAAGCAATGGAAGCAGCTTTAACTATGCAAACTGCTTTTCCTCATATCAACTTTCGGCGAGAAGTTACCGTGGGACATTTACTATTAGATGTTGATACCCCCAATGGTACTTGGGCAAAAGTTAACCCCCCTATTCGTCCTCGTGCCGATGTGGAATACTTATGGCAATCGGTACTCAACCATCAAGTAGATTGGATAGTTAGTGACCATGCTTGCTGTGCGGCGGAACAAAAAATTAGTGCAAAAGACCCGAATAATATTTGGTTAGCTAAGTCTGGTTTTGGTGGTACAGAATATTTACTTTCGGGTGTATTCAGTGAAGGTAGTAAGCGGGGAATGTCTTACAACCACATGGCTAAATTACTATCTTGGAATCCATCACGACGTTTTGGGTTATTAACAAAAGGTGATATAGCTATTGGTTACGATGCTGATTTGGTGTTATTAGACCCCAATGAAAGCTTTGTGGTTAACGCTGTTGAGTCGGAGTCACAACAAGGTTACACACCCTTTGCAGGGATGGAGTTAACAGGGAGAGTTAAGAGTACCTTTTTGCGGGGAAATCTTATTTACAACAATGGACAAGTTTTAGGTTCACCTACTGGACGTTATTTAAAAAGAAGTTAGAGTTATCTGACTGAGAAATACTGCTTCTACCAATGGAGAAAAACATGAATAATCAACTACCACTTATTATTGAGTGTCGCAGCAACGATTCCGATTACCGCAAGGAGAATCCCAATTGCCCGTACACTCCACAGGAGATAATCAGAGAAGCTGTGCGTTCTTGGGAAGCGGGAGCATCTATCTTTCATTGGCATGGACGAGATCCATTCAATGGTCAGTGGATTAATGATGTTGACGTTTATCTTGAAGCTATTCAAGGAATTCGGGAACAGACCGATCTGATTATCAATCCTACACTGAACTACGTTACGAAAGAAAGCCACATCAGCGATCGCTTCAAACACATATTAGCGGCGCAAAGTGATCCAGCACTGGGAGTTGATATGATCCCTTTAGAGTTTGGTTCGCTGAATATAGACTTTTGGAATCCACAGACAAAGGAATTTCAAACATACGACCAAGTACATATTAGTTCTCGCGCATATATATACGAAGCGTTGAAAATACTCAAAGAAACCAACATCTTTGTCAGTACAATCTGTTGGGATGTGGGACAAATTCGGACAGCACGATGCTTTCAAGAAATGGGAATGCTGTCACGGGATACTTTTTGGGAGTTTGTTTTCACAGGAGACATCACGCCAACTGGCCTTTTACCAACACTCCCCAACTTACAGGCGGTGGTAGATTCTATCCCCGCAGGTGATCAATGGTTGGTGATGTGCTGGAATGGGGATGTGATGCCTTTGGCAGCCTGGGCAATTACAATGGGAGGTCACGTTGGTATTGGATTGGGAGACGATCCCTATACCCGTTTTGGCCAGCCTCACAACGGCGATTTAGTAGAAAAAGTTGCCAACATGGCGCATACACTCGGCCGCGAAGTCGCAACACCAGCGCAGGCGCGAGAGATTCTGAAGATGTCGCCGCAAGTTTCCCGCAAGGAAGAACTGGCAATTGCCAACTAGACATCTCCAAAAAGTAGAGACGTTCCAGGGAACGTCTCTACAAGGTTTCTGATAACTGCGATCGCTAAAAAAGAATGACACAAAAGATTAAACGAGCTTTTTTAGACACAGAAGATGGGCAGATTCTTTATCGCATCGGTGGTGAGGGTGAACCTCTGCTGTTGCTGCACATGAACCCCCGCAGTAGTGATGAGTATCGCGAACTCATGCCTATCCTGGCTCAATACAGACGAGTCTTCGCAATGGATTTGATGGGGTTTGGTGATTCGGATAAACCACCGAGAATGTATACAATCGCTGACTACGCAAAAAATGCGATCGCGCTTTTGGATGAATTAGGTATAGAAAAAACCAGCATTATGGGAAACCATACAGGTGCTTTTGTGGCTGGAGAAATAGCCGCGAGTTATGGCGATCGCGTTGATAAACTAATTTTAGGTAATGTGGCTGGTTTCGGCGAAGGCGGACAAGCAGAGCTATTTAGAAGAGTTGAGGAAGGTTTCAAAATTAAAGAAGATGGCTCGCATCTCATGGAAAGATGGTTAGCCCGTTCTCGATACGTAGGCTCTGCTGAATTAAATCACCGTTGGGTTTTAGACGATTTAAAATGTTTTGGTCATCCTTTATATGCAGTTTGGGCTGTAGGTAATTACTGTCTAGATGCACCAGAAAAATTTCGTGCTATTAACTGTCCAACTCTCATTATTTGGGGACTTGATGATATGAAAGAATTTGAAAGATTGAGTTTAGCAAAACTCAACGATCGCTATTTTCTTTCGCAAGCAATTCCTCATGGCAAAGTAGCTGAATTTGAACACGGAACAATCTGCATGATGAATCAGATACCTGAAGAAGTATCCCAGGTAGTCATGGACTTTCTGAACAATTCAGAATAGTTAAGCCTCTAACTTTCTAGGATTGCTGTACACTTAATCTCTATAATTAGTCCTGGTGTAGATAAAGCAGTTATACCAAACCCCGTCCAAGTAGGGAAGTTATGAGTAAAATAGCGATCTTTTACTTGCATAAACAGTGGCAGGTGGGGAATGGTAAACTGCTGTTCTGAAGTATTAGCAGGCGGAACTTGCAAATTATCGAGATTCACCCCTGCTACATGGTAAGTAATCATCTCTACCACATCATCAAAACTTGCCCCTGCTGCTAAAAGTACCTTTTTTACATTCTCGAAACTCTGGACAAATTGGGCTTCTATTCCCTCTACTACCTGTAAATTTTCATCCCGTCCCACTTGTCCTGAGATATATAATGTATTGCCTACCTTAATACCAGGACAATAGTGATACTTTTCGTATAAAATTTCCATCCCCTTGGGAATAATGACCTCGCGAGTATTGCCCATATTTATCTATTTCCTTTTTTTCAAAATTAGCTTAATTATTGCAGCCTTCGTTTCACTTCTTCAGCCAAATTAGCTAATTCTACTTCTACTTGTTCGCCTGTTTTTAAATCTTTCAGTGATGACTTTTGCGCTGCTGCTTCTTCCGAACCAATAATGACACAGAATTGAATGCCTTGTTTATCGGCTAACTGGAATTGTTTACCTAGCGGACGCTTATCAAAATTAGTTATAACATTAATCCCCGCCTGACGCAGATTTTGTGACACTTTTAAATAAATAGGCATTAAATCTTCTTGCATATTTACTACTACTACCTGGGCTGGAGTTGCAGGTAAAGTGTTGAGAATACCTGCTTTTAGCAGACGACTAATTAAGCGCGTTAACCCAATTGAAATGCCCACACCAGGCATTTTCTCACCTAAAAACGTCCCCACTAATTCTTCATATCTGCCACCAGAACAGATGCTACCTAAAGCCTCATGTCCGATGAGAGTAGTTTCGTAAACTGTGCCAGTATAGTAGTTTAAACCACGGGCGATCGCTAAATCAATACAAAAGCGTTTTTCCGGCACTCCCAGATTACGCACCCCGGCAATTACTGTTTCTAATTCGCTGACACCTAAACTAAATTGTTCACATTCTGGCAAGTTTTGTGAGAGGTGTTTGAGTTTATCTAAAACTTTATCAATATTGCCATCAATTTTGACAAAATCAATAATTTTTTGTGTCTGTTCGGGATTAATCCCTTCTTTCTCCAACTCTAGCTTAACTTTAGCCTCCCCAATTTTTTCGAGATTATCGATAATGCCAACACAAGATTTAATTTGAGTTTCTGATATCTCTAAAGATTGAAAAAATCCCGTTAAAACTTTACGGTTATTGATGCGAATTACAAAATCACCAATATTAGCTGCTTCAAATATTTCTGTGATAATTGCAGGCATTTGAGCATCATACAACAAACTAAGTTCCCGCCGCCCAACAACATCTATATCACACTGACGAAACTGGCGAAACCTACCATCTTTTGCCCTTTCTCCTCTAAACACTACATCCATTTGGTAACGAGCAAAAGGAAAGGTTAATTCGTTGAGGTGACGAGCAATATACGCCGCCAAAGGCACAGTTTGATCAAATTTCAAAGCCCTAGCTTCTGAACCTGTTTCGCCTGATTTATCCTTTTCAGCTTGGCGATTTGGCGGCAAAATAGGGTCTATACCATAAATAATATTGTCGCCTTGATTACCTTTAGCTTGCAATACTTCTAAACGTTCAACTGCGGGAGTTTCAATAGGAGTAAATCCATAGCTTTCGTAAACTCTACGGATAGTATCTAGTAAATATAATTCCAAGCGTTTTTCACTAGGAAGAAATTCAGGAAAGCCACTAGGAGTAGAAAAGTTTATTCTGTCACCTTTTGCCATGAGTCTACCTTTTCAAGTTGCGACTTGAAATTATAACTGATATTTTGTACCTATGGGACTGGAAGTCGCCGCTATACAAGCAAAACCCGCCTGCGCGGGTTAACATACTTTGAGTTTCTATTAGCAAGAATTGTAGGTTGGGAAACCACCGCCTTGAATAGGTTTCCCGACTTGGGGCGAGTGGCGTTTGACGGAAGGAAACCCAACACCGAGATCAATGTGAGTTTCCGCGATTCATGTTGGGTTGCGCTGCGCTTAACCCAACCTACATTGAATGCTGATAATGCTGAAAATAGTAGCTTCTTATTTTAGCCTTTCTTCCTGAATTAGAGTACGTTGGTATAGTTGATGATTTTTAAACCAATGCCAAGTGCGAGCGCGATGGTTATTATCTGGACTAATATATATCATTTCCGATAAAGATATTTCTGGAATTGTTTTGTAAGAAAAGCACAAAATTATAGTAGATTCATCTACCTCCCAAGATTTCCCTTGAACACGTTCTGTATCAAACCAAAGAGCTTGATCATGATATGATCCAGGAAATTGATGTTCTTCTTGTTTACCATCAGCCCACTTATAACGATTAATTTGATAGTAGGGATAGGGGCTATTGTCGGGAAATTGACAAGTTAAATGGGATTCATGTTGGTCAATAATTTTTCCTGATGTATCAACTACAGTGTATGTGCCAATCCAATCACCTTCATGACGGACAAGTACAGGCATTTCTTCACGGATGTTAGACATGATGAGACTCCTATCGATTAACTTTGACATCTCCCCTTTTTGAAAAAAGGGGATTCTAAGCGGATGTGGCTACGGGGGCTAGAAGCACCCCGACGCAACGCTTACGATATGATTTATTTAAGATGTTAAACAAGTCATATCGCTGTGGGAGTGTCAAGCTCCCTCTACCCACCTCGGCTAAAGATAAACCTAGCTGTGTGGCTACTTTTCTTAAAATATTTGCAGCAGCAGTCGCATCTGCGGAGGTTAACAATCCCTTTGCCGATTTATATAATCCACGCTTTACCCTTTGTCCTGACGGTTTCCATCCTGCGGGTTTTTCACCATGCTTGTAGAGGCTATCGCCATCTAGGTAAGATGCTTTTGAGGTATATGCTTCTTCCGTTACAGTAACAATAATGCCATATTCATTAGCCAATTCCTTTAATCTTTGAATTAGTCTACCTGTTGGAATTGGGACAAAGTTCTGATTGTTTGCTTTACCTAAATTGGCATTAACTTTGTGCCCTTCATTCCATCCAATAACTATATTTCCTATTCGGTCGTTAAGGCATCGATTAATAATAAATCTAGCTGCTTTGTTGATGGCATCTCGCATCTGGTTATTACGCTTGCGTTGAATACGGTCAAGGTTAGCATCCCAATAAAAATCAGGTTTACCCTGTTTATGTTTGGCTACTAAACGACAATAACCTTGATTCATTGATTTTAGTTTCTTGCCATCAATAATTAAGCTTTTACCATGAGTTGACACACCTGTTAACCAATTCGTGCCACCGTGGTCAAATCCCCATGCTTGAGAATAATCAAGGTGTGGATTACTTTTAATTGGTTGCTTACCATCATCAATCACCCAATTAATCCAGAACTCACCATAATAAGGTCTGATGGTTACTTCTTTTACCCATTCAGAATCAATAAAATCTGGCAAAGGTAGTTTGATATCTGTGATTAGTTCTGGTTTAGTTTCCTTGCTAATCGATGGTTTGAAATAACCATCTTTAAAGCTAAGTGCTTGTCTTGGGAATGTTACTGCTGCCAAACCTCCTTTCTTACGATATTTAGGTAATGATGGTCTATCAACTTGAGGCAGTGCCTTGGGCGGGTTTCCCAACTTGTGGCAACTGCCGTCTCCGTTGTAAAAAGCCTTAACTAATCCGTTGTAACTGTTTATGGACTCCCCCACTAATTTCAAAGTTTGCTGTGCTGCTTGTGCTGCCAATGCTTTGTAATGGGGATTCTCTTTGAGAACTTTATCCAATTCGGGATAAGTTGTTTGGCAATAAGAAGTTTTCCATCCACTACGCAATTCGTCACCATGCCAGTAAGTTGTAAAAGAATTGTCCATACTTTCTAGCCTTACATAATGACTTTGGCGAGTATGGTAAATCGCACAATTTATCAAGCTGTTTGAATGCTGGCATTGGTCAAGCCAGAAAGCTTTTTCTTCGTCCGTGAATTTAGCTCGAGATGGAATTGTTCTGTACAATCTTTACTCACCTCTTGTTTAAGAGTATAGTTGAAACAACAATCAGAGTCAAAGCAAGCGAATAGTATCGGCCACTTCCAAAGAATTAATTAAGGCATCGTAGCCCTGTTTGATAATTTCATTTTGAGTTTTCATCAAAGGACTTCCAACAACTAAAATATATAATAGGGTGCGTCAGAGACAGCCTAGCGCACCGATAGAGATAACTGTTAACTGTTGACTATTGACCAATCATTTTAAAAAATCGGGTGAAGTAGTCGGGGAAAGTTTTTCCTGTACAAGCTGGGTCTTGGATCACAATTCCTGGGGTTTTTAAGCCTGTAACGGCAAAAGCCATTGCCATTCTATGGTCATGATAGGTTTCTATTGCGGCTGGGGTGATGGGAGTTGGTTCAATTTTCATCCCATCGGCAAATTCTTCAACTTTAACTCCTAGCCGACGTAATTCAGTCACAACGGCGCGGATGCGTTCGGTTTCTTTGTAGCGGATATGTTCTACATTACGGATGGTAACAGGTGAACTGGCATAAGGTGCGATCGCTCCCAATGTTTGCACCAAATCCGACATATCATTCATATCAACGTCGATACCCTGTAATTGTTCTGGCCCTATAACTTCGGTATAATTTTCACCTTCTTGAATTTGGCAACCCATCTGTTCTAAAACATTCAGCCACAAAATATCACCTTGACAAGATTGTTTTGTTAAATGGTTAACTCTCACCCTTCCACCAGTGACGGCGGCGGCGGCGAAAAAGTAAGAGGCATTCGACGCATCGGGTTCTATGGTGTAATGTTGACCTTGGTAACGCTGACCCGCTTTGATGTGAAACTGATTATCGTCGGTTTGGGTAACATCTACGCCAAAATCCGCCATGAGACGACAAGTCATTTTTACATAAGACTGGGAAACCAATGTACCCTCAACCTCAATAGTTGTATCCTGTTGAGCGTAGGGTGCAATCATCAACAATGCTGAAAGTTGCTGACTGGTTTGGTTAGCTTTGAGGCGAAAATGTCCACCCGCAAATTGCTGACCGTAAATAGTGTAGGGCATAAAACCAGAGTTGCCCTCAAAGTTAATGGTTGCCCCACCAGCTTGTAACGCTGTTAGTAAATCCCCCATCGGTCGTTCCCGCATTCGGGGAACTCCATCTAAGCGATATTCACCGCTTCCTAATGCTACTAACGCGGAGATAAACCTTGCGGCTGTACCTGCTAAACCTACAAACAAATCTGCCTGTTTAGCCGGAATTTCCCCCCCTTTACCTGAAACCTGAATTTGAGCCAGAGGAGAATTTAGCGTAATAGGAATGCCTAACTGTTCTACACATTTAGCAAAATACTCACTGTCTTCGCTAAATAAGGCATTTTCTAAAGTAGAGTTACCTTGAGCTAAAGCAGCAACAAGCAATGCTCGATTAGTAATACTTTTAGAACCCGGAATCTCTACTGTGGCATTCACAGGATGATTCAGAGCGGGGATGGTAATGGTATCCACTTTAAACCTCTATGTAGGTGGTCAGCTACAACTACACTATGTTCCCATATCTCGAATGCTGGTTGATCAATAGTTATCGGTCAAAAGTTGTTCTCCTTTACTTCCCTCAACTCTCTACTCAAACCACCAAGGGTCACTGGTAGAGTTAGTTTTAATCAAAAATGCCTGTTTTCGCAGAAATCGCTTTAGGGCTGCTGCACCCATGCGAGAACCACCCAGACCTGAGAATTTAAATGCGTTTTTCTCTCCTTCGTGCATGATTGCAGTCAGAGCCGCATCATTAATACTAATAGCACCAGCATTGATTTGCCGACCAACTGCTAAGGCTTCTTCTTCTGAACCTGCGAACACAGCTGCACTCAGTCCATAGATTGAGTCGTTGGCTAAGTATATCGCTTCTTCCTCACTGGGAAACGGCATTACAGGCATAATGGGGCCAAAAGTTTCTTCAATCATCACTTTCATGGAATGATTAACTTGGGTTAGCACTGTCGGACGACACCACCAACCGCCGCCTAATTCCTCAACTTTGCCGCCGCAGTGAACGACTGCACCCTTTTCTACTGCATCAAAAAGATGGTTACTAATGATTGCAGCTTGTTTTTCGGCAATGATTGGCCCAATTTGTCCCCCTTCTAGGGTGGGGTAAGCTAGCTGAAGACGATAAGCTTTGGCTACTAGTTGATGATAAAACTCTTCAAATATCGATTCGGCAACGTAAATCCGTTCAATAGAAAGACATGACTGACCAGTGTTGACAACTGCACCCCACAAAATAGCTGAGGTGGCTAAGTCTACATTTGCTGACTCTAAAACGATCGCCGGATCTTTTCCTCCCAATTCTAAAAACGCGGGTATAAAGCGTTTAGCTGCGGCTTCTCCAACTCTCCGGCCTGTAGCTACACTACCTGTAAAACAGATTAAATCTACATACTCAATTAAAGCTGCTCCTGTTTCTCCTGCTCCCTCTATAAACATTAAGACATCCCGTAGGTGAGGGACATTATTCAGTGCTGTTAACAGAGGTGCAACAAAACGGGGAGCAATTTCACTAGGTTTCACAATGACAGCCGAACCCGCCAGCAACGCCGGGATGGTATCAATCATCGCTAGCAACAGGGGAAAATTCCACGGGCTAATTACTCCCACAACAGGGTAAGGTACAGAGGCTTGTTGCAGAGCGATAAAGGGAATGCTGGTATTTTTAGCCGATTCTTGCAGTAAATCAGGTGCTAAATCACACCAACGGTCAATGCTGCTCAGGAAAGAATCAATTTCTAATATGGATATAGATAATCTACCGGTATCATTTACCAACGCGTCCGTCAGTTGTTGACGTGCAGATAATATTGCTTGCTTCCATTCCTGTAAAGCGGCGATTCTCCCTTCTAAACCCAACTGATACCATTGAGTTTGTGACCTCCGCGCCCGATTACATTGCTGTGCTAGTAACCGAGGCGGCGGCGGGATAATCACATAGTCAAATTTTCCAGTCCGAGGATTACGTACTTCTATAGGGTTTGTCATTCTATTAATTCGTAATTTTTTAAATAAGCTATATCATAGTCTCCTCCTTACTTGCGGAGTGGGGTGCTTGTATCCCCCTTAACTGAGAAACGCCAGATAGCACTTATCGTTTGTATGCAATATCTCCAAACCTCTCTCCTACAAGGAGAGAGGCTTTGAGGCTTACTCCCCTTCCCTTGTAGGGAAGGGGTTGGGGGTTAGGTCTGTCAAACCGCTATACCTTTTCCCTAAATTATCCCCAACTCACTGAGGCGTTCAATGGTTTGCTGCTGGGTTTGGATAAAATGCTTGCGTTCTACTGGTTGGTTTAGCATAGTGTTGGCTGGGTAAAATTTTGACTGGCTATAAGTTTGGGCATATAGTTCAAATCGCTGACGGGAAAGTAAATTATTTAACCCTGGACGGTGGCGATCGCGTCTCAATGCAGCTAAATCTATCTCTGCAAAGGCTGCCATACTTTCCCCTGCACCTGTCTCGGCTAATACTATGCCGCGATGGTCGATGATTTTTGAGCCACCATCTACTGAACCGATGGGGATAGGACTATTCGCAAGTCCGGCGGTATTAGCTGAGACTACATAAGCCATATTCTCAACAGCGCGGGTAATTTTGGCTGCGTCTTTGGGGGTGAAGTTTTTACTATAAACTTCCGAGGTGGAATGTAAGAAAATTTCTGCCCCACGCATGGCTAAACATCTTGCTACTTCTGGATATAAAATTTCTTCTGAAGCCAAAGCCGCTAAGTTACCGATCGCAGTTTTCGCTACCGGGAAAACTCCCTCTAAGCCGTAGCAGTCAAGGTATTTATCCCAGACATCATGGGGTGTAGGCGCAAACATAGAATTTAGCCGCCGATAACGCAGTACAACTACACCACTTGGATCAATGACAAAGCAGGTTTGAAAGTATAAATCCGGAAAGTTGGGGTCGAGTTCGTAGGCGTTTCCAGCTAAAAATATATTGTATTTTTGAGCAATTTTACCAAGTGCTTCATACTCAGAGCCGTTAATTTCTACACAGGCCTTGTTTGCCCATGCTTCTACAGACTCCCCCATCGGGAAACCAGTCAGGAAATATTCGGGTAAGACAATTAACCGACAATCAGAGCCAATAAATGCAACACTGGCGGCGATTTGCTTTGCTAGGCGGGTGATAGTTTTTTGTATTAGTAATCTGACTTCTTGGCGATCGCTTGCTTGATTGACTGCGTGGCAAGTCACTTGCAATGCTAAAGCCCGAAATGAGTCTAGGGATTGAGTTTGATCTGTCATGCTGGTTGTGAGTGGGGGGTAGAGACACGATGAATGGTATGATTTTAAACTTATTATTTCCTACCTCCGGTCGGTCGTAGACCATCGCACCAGTTTATTAGTTAATTCTTTACCTAACATCTTGCTTGTGTCAGAATTTCTCAAAATTTTAGAGACATTACATCGGAATGTCTCTAAAAATTAGACGTTGAGGCTTAAATTAGTTTGACGCAAGGAAACCCAACATTATCAAGACCTTGTTAGGTTACTCCGTGACTAAAGATTACCTCAAAATTATTGTTCAACCTGTAAAAAGTTAGTTGGCTGAGGGAAAATCAGATGGAAAAAATATTTCAACTGATTATACTGTCCCTCTATCGCCTCATTCATCATCTAATTTCCTGGCTTTTGCATACTTTGAAGTAGAAAATTTAATTGGTACAACAATTATTATTGTGACTAGTTTTAGCAGAGTGATACTACTTTTTATATAGACATAACTAACCTAGAGAAAGAAGTTAGCTGCATGGAGAATTATCTAACTTTATTGAAGAATGAATAGGGAATTTTTTCAATGTTGAAAATCAAGCACATTCTTCATCAATGGCAGCGTAAAATTGCCTTAGTGATGTTAACTGGGTTAATCTGGCTGATTAGCTTGCCAACTAATTCTGTTGAGGCGACTGGTTATTATTCAGTCAAAGACCACAAGACAGAACTGGTCAGACCTTATTACACTACTAGAGAACGCCACATAGCAGGCACAGAAATTACAAGGCCTTACTACACCACCAAAGAGAGAAAACGGATCACAACTACAGGTGATAATTATATCGAAAGTGGGAAACGAGCCACAGAAGTTATGCCTAAAGAAATAGGTACAGGTAAGCGACAGAAAAATTCAATCAAAAGAACTTTTAGAAATAACGATTATGAGCGTAGTGAAATTGAAAAATAACTTATTCCTAATAAAGCTTAGGGGATATTTTCAGTAAGTAAATGGAAGCGAGGAGTTAAAGACTAGAGAAGAAAGATTTCTTGCCTTTCTCGGTGTGATTGATTACATTAGAGCCTATGTTTTTCCTCCCCCCTAGTATAGTACGGCGGAAATAAGCAGACCATTTCAAAACAGCAAAAGCCTTGGTATATTAAACTTTTGACTTTTGACTTTTGACTTTTAATTTCCGCCTTGCGGCACTAGCCCCTATTTTTAAGGCAGATTCTGGGATATCCTAAAGAAAGAGAAAGATTTGCCAAATAGAGTAATAATGAAGCTGGCAGCAAGAGTAAGTCAGGTAACACCTTCACTAACCTTAGCGATCGCCGCGAAAGCTAAGGCGATGAAGGCAGAAGGTATAGACGTTTGTAGTTTTAGTGCTGGCGAACCGGATTTTGATACCCCAGCGCATATCAAAGCAGCCGCAGTAAAGGCTCTGGAGTCAGGCAAAACCAAGTATGGCGCAGCCGCCGGTGAACCAAAGTTACGGGAAGCGATCGCGCACAAACTGCAATCTGATAATGGTCTAGATTACAAAGCGGAGAATGTCATTGTCACCAATGGCGGTAAACATTCTCTGTACAACTTGATGGTGGCACTGATTGACCCCGGTGATGAGGTAATTATTCCCGCCCCCTACTGGCTCAGTTACCCGGAAATGGTAACGTTGGTAGGTGGGAAACCAGTAATTATCAACACAGATGCGTCCACGGGCTATAAAATTACACCAGAGCAACTGCGAACAGCTATTACCCCCAAAACCAAGCTATTTGTCCTCAATTCCCCATCTAACCCTACAGGGATGGTGTACACACCAGAGGAAATCAAAGCCTTAGCACAGGTAGTAGTTGATGCAGATATCTTTGTCGTATCTGATGAGATTTACGAAAAAATTCTCTACGATGGTGCAGAACATATCAGCATCGGTTCGCTAGGAAAGGAAATTTTTCAGCGCACCTTAATTAGTAATGGGTTCGCCAAAGCTTACTCCATGACTGGTTGGCGACTGGGTTATTTAGCCGGGCCTGTGGAAATTATTAAAGCCGCCAGTACCATCCAAGGGCATAGTACATCGAATGTATGTACCTTTGCTCAATATGGTGCGATCGCCGCTTTAGAAAGTTCCCAAGACTGCGTGGAAGAAATGCGTCAAGCTTTCGCTCAACGGCGACAGGTAATGTTAGATCGACTCAACGCCATCCCTGGTTTGAGTTGTGCCAAACCAGACGGCGCATTTTATCTGTTCCCCGACATCAGTAAAACAGGTCTAAAATCTTTAGAATTTTGTAATGCGTTGTTAGAAGCACATCAAGTAGCAGTCATTCCCGGAATTGCCTTTGGTGCTGATCAAAACATTCGCCTTTCCTATGCTACCGATTTGGCAACAATCGAGAAAGGCATGGATAGGTTAGAAAAGTTTGTGTGCAGCCGTATTTAGGGGTTTAGAGGAGAATAACGAATAATTAATTAGTTATTCTTTATTCTCCCCACTCATTACTCATTACTCATTACTCAGCACTCATTACTCAGCACTCAGCACTCCCCACTCAGCACCGGCTAAACGCCGCGCTACCGCTAACAGCACTTAGCACTCCCCACTCCCCACTCAACACCGTAAATTTACCAATATCCCTCAAAAAATTAATGTAGCTTTGAATAAACTGATTGATAGTCCTATGTGTTAGGGGTAAGCTAATAACAATAAAATTAAAAACCTCAAGAGTCTTGAGAAACTGCATGACCGCTAATACTTTACTTAGTAATCTCTTCCATAAAGATACTGTTAAGTTAAACTCTCAAGAGATAAATCTGCCACTTTTACAGGATAAATTCTATAGTTTCTTCATAGAAAATGTAAATACCTGTTCACCAGAAGATGTTTTACAAGAATTTAAAGTGTTATTTATTGATTGCCTCAAGTCAGGCAACTTAAATAATGTGCCAGCAATCCAGAAATTTTTGTCGTTTAATAACGAGCAGGAGTTTCGTCATACACTCAAACGCTGTTGCTACATTTTAATTAATAATTGGGCAGCTAAAAGAAAACATAAATATATTCAAGAACTGATTAATTTATTTGCAGAATTACCTAATTTTAGAGCCAAAAATACTTTTAAAGATTTAAATTTATATAGACAATGGCTAGAAAATTTTATTAATAGCCAAGATTATCAAGAACTGAAAATATTTAATAATTATAAAAATGATCATAATAGCAAAGGTCACTGGAGCGATCGCTATGCTGCTTATTTATTAGTTGTTCAATCATTAGATACAGATAAACCCAAAGAACAGCAAGAGGCAGCAATCAAACTTTATAGACAGATGAAAGACAAGTATAAGTTTGATTTAGCCATGTATATAGCTCGTTCACAGTCGGTTGCATCAAGTAGCACACGTTATAATAACCCCAGTATTTTAGGTGACAACGTTCTGCATTTAATCAAAAGAATCGTAGTCAAAAAAGGTAAGTTCAGCCATGAAAACCTTGCCAATATATTTCTCAAGCAAACTGAAAATCAAAGCTTGAAAGAATTTAAGACTAGTTTGCAGAAATATTTATTTTTCTCAGTTGGTAATCAAGCAGTTGTATCCTTATTGCAGGAATCTTTCAAAGAAAAGTTTTTATTGTGGAAACCACAATTAGATAAGGAAATAATTAACAGAAATTTATTACTGAGAGTTTGCAACAAACTGATTGATTATCTGACCATAGAAAATAGACATGAACCTTCAGAATTATTCATTTTATTAGTTTCCCAAGGACATCCTTTAACTTTAGTCATTATCCTCCTGAAGATTATTTTTATTTCTAAAAATTCTCGGAGTCATTTAGAAACGCGCATTGCCGATTTAATTAGTTACTATCAGCATCAATCAGAAGATGAATGTCAATGGGTCATTCATTTTATAGAATTTTTTAATATTACTTTTGCTATTTATGCAGAAAATGTAGATTATAACTTGCTAAAAATGCAAAAGGATGAATCAGTTGACGATTCACAGGGCAATTTGGATATTTACCGTGTCTTTTCACAGGTGAAAGAACATCAAAAATATTAAGGGTTTTTGAGGAATATAGAAGCCCGGTTTCTCCAATAAACCGGGCTTCTATATGTCATACCAATTTCAAATCAGGATACTCAGCAAACAAATCATCAGAGGAGAGAGTATCGCCTTCAGCTTGAGGAGTCCACAGTATTTCCAACGCCAAGAGTTTATCCGCCGGAATGCTACCAATTTGTCGTAAGACTTGACGCAAATCATCAGCACTGTTAACTGCTGATAGTTCAAACTTACCTAGTGTCGCCGTCAACAAGGTAACAATAATGTATTCCCCAGGGCCTTCAGTAATTAAACGAGTGGGGTTGTCAAGTTCACCAGATGAGGGTAAAGCTTCTTTAGCAAGGGCTGCTTTTAACTGGTTGTTGACATTAGAGAGAGTTTCTTCACTAACTTTGCTGCGTTCTGCTAGTGCTAGCCGGTTAAATTGACTTTCAGCCGCATTTAACTTGGCTTGTTGTGTACCAGCCCCTGCATATACCCAATATTCCGGATGGCGTAGCAAGGCTAGGCTAGTTTCTTGCAACACTTCTGCACGTCCCTCTGGGGAATTGGTATCAGCAGTTTCAGCGATGCGGTTAAGTTCTGGTTGCAAGTCTCGCGCTTGGGCTAATAAACCGACTTGCAAGCGATTTACGCTGATAGAAGGGTTGCTGTCGTAGCCGATTTCTTCTCCTTCACCACCGGAGACACGACGGAAACTTTGGACTAGGAAGTTAGCGATCGCCAAGAAAATTAAGATACTAAATAAACCGCCAAATCCTCCGCCAATACCCCAAAACGGAATCAAGAAAGGAAAACCAAAACCACCACCCCCAGGATAGTACCCGCCACCGCCTGGAGGCGCGTAGGTGCGTGGGTTATAAGTACGGCTAGAAGGCATTCTGAACGAACCACCGCCAATTCTGCCACCACTACGGGCAGCTAATGCACCATCAGCATGGCTTAACGCTAAAACCATTACCAAGCCTAGGGTAAAGACAGTTTTTAACAGTGGTTTGATAGCTTGTTGTAGTTTTTTAGACATAATCACAGTTGCTTGAAAAACGCTATTGCTTAATTATTTTTTCTCTACTCAGAGCGTTGAGGTGTGTATCTGATACCAACTCATAATCAGCAGTGAGTGTTTGATTGGTAGTAAGGCTACATATCCAATCTACCGCGTCTTATCTGAGAGAATCAGCAAACCGCAGGGGGATTTCTGTAGTGGATAACCGTACCTCAGAATTTATTCCCTTTGAAGGAACGTTGGGATTAATTAATGATTAGTATGTCTGGGTAGATTATTCGGGTGCGTCAGATGTCGAAAATCTGTTAATTTTTACAATGGAATTTTAAGCCTGAATTATTTAATACTGCGTAGATTATGCTGATGAAAGCCTATAAACCTGTTTCAAACTGCTAAAAAACCTTTCCATCGCCCATTATCTTGGATCATAGCTCTGCAAAATGGTTAATTGATAGCGTTTTTAAGATGATAATTATAATTTCCTCAATCAAGAGATAATTTCTGCAATTGTTATCTCTTTTTTCCTTTCCAGACACCAAGAAACTTGGCGAATTCCCGTAATTATTTATGACCATTGTTTCTGGTGAACAGTCAAATTTATAACAATAAAAACAAAGCATATAATTAACCAACACTTCACATAAACAACAATAAATTTTCTATATTTCATATTCTAAAATATAGATATAACCTTTGTAATGCTCTCATCTTGTTGTCCTAGTAGTCCATCAAGTTGAAAGTGATGGATCAGCAAATTCGTGGTCTTCGCGTAGTGTCTCATAGAGACGACTAAAGTCCTGACTGTTCTAAGCAATAAAATGCTGACTACAAACTCTCAAAACTAACTTGACAAAACACTAGGTATTATAGAGTACCAAACAAGCCTACCGATATCTCAGTCACAGCCAGTTTGATGAAGGATTGTAAAAATTTTTGACAAAATTGTGTAAATACCTAGCTTTTCGGGTCTACCTGTTGGCTAAAACTAAAAAAGAGGAGAAAATTTAGATACTAGCGTCAGTAAATCCTTCAGTACGATCATCCACAGAAATGCTTGCTTGTGTAATTACGTAATGGAGGTAGTACAAAAAGGCAAAAGTAAAAAGAAAAAAATAAAAAGGACGAATGCTTATTTCATAAGCAGTTGGACTATTTATGATCGTGACTTTACTTAAGTTAGTATGTAGTATTACGGATAAACCTAGTGATTTTCCCAATGAGTTTAAATTTTGACTACTGGGTTCTGTAGGTGCAGGTTTGCCTAGGTCGGTGCAAGCCTAGCCGCAGTCTATTCTGAATTCTTCAATTACTTCGCCTTAGTTGCAGTTTGAATACTTTCAACTTATTTGCAGTCAATCAATCAAAATCAACATGGAACACGTCTCGCAACTGGCAACAAAAATCAGAGAAAAAACTGCATCCCCGGATATTTTAGTAATATCGCGGCTTTTTTTGCCGAAGGAAGCAGTAATTGGAGAATATCTTTACAATCGCTGTCTACAAGATCCAGAGCAGGTGATTGTTTTGACTGCTAGTTGTGCAGGTGATCAAGTATTTGACCAAGCGCAACAGTTTCCTGTATATCGCTGGCCTAATCCTAGATACTGGTTGGGTGGTTTTCTCGGCAGCTATTTGCAACCTGGCTTTAATTTAATCTGCTCATTTGTATTAGCAATCAAACTCTATTTTCGCTATCACTACCGCTATATTGAATGGGGACATGGCTATGAGTTTCCAGCGTTGTTGCTGTTGAGTTATATTTTACCTGTGCATTTTTTTATTTACTTGCACGGTCAGGATTTGGTGCGTGTTTTACGTAATCCCTTGTGGCGATCGCTATTTAAACTCACTCTGAAACGAGCCGAAGGCATTGTGTGTAATAGCTCATCAACACAAGATTATCTCAGAAACACCCTCCGCGTGCAAACACCCACCCATGTAATTCATCCTGTAGTTAGGCCAGAAAAATTTGGCTTGGGAAATAACTCTAGAAATTTAGATGAGTTACGTTCACAGGTGCGTCAAACTTACAATATTCCCCCAACAGCAGTAGTCATTCTCTCAGTAGGAAGCTTAGTAAAACAAAAAAGCTACGACCATGTAATTGAGAATCTACCACTACTTTTAACAATTGGTGTGGATGTTCACTATATCATCTGTGGTCAAGGTGCTTGTGAATCGTCACTGAAATCTCTAGCGCAAAGATTGCGGGTAGACAAGCGAGTACACTTTACCGGATATGTACCCCATCAAGAACTAGCAGGCTATTATGCAGCCTGTGACATCTTCGCCATGCTGACATTATCCAAGAAACCAACTAGCGCGTTAGAAGGTTTTGGGATTGTCTATCTAGAAGCGAGTTATTTTGGTAAGCCTGTAATTGCTTCCCGTCATGCTGCTTTAATTGATGTAGTGCATCACGAAGAAAACGGTCTATTGGTTAATCCTAAATCGGGTTACGAAGTATTTCAAGCCTTCAAGCAATTGTGTCAAGACCAACAACTGCGCGACAGGCTTGGCCGCCAAGGTAAAGAATTAGCCAAGCGCAGAACTCTGCATCGTTCATTATATTTGGGGAGTGGGGAGTAAACTTCCGCCGTCGGCTGAAATCCTGATTGCTAAAAATATTAAAGCCTCTCTCCTTGCAGAGGCTACGCCAACATTTCCCTGTTGCTACATACTCCTACGGAGTAGGCTTACGCCTGCGTAGCAAAGCAAGCTACAACATGACAGTTGAGAATTTTGTCAAGGTTCTGAAATGTATGCGGGTAGCACTTTTGTGTACACCGTAGCATAGAGAAGGGAAGGGGTATTATGAATTACGAATATCGCGTTCTAAATCATCGATTACTTTTTGCACATACCATTCTTCTGTCATCCCTGGATAATAATCTTTCTTCTGTTCAATTAATCTTTGTGCAAGTTCCCAATATCCTCCAACGAGGCGTAAAAGTCGCTGACGTAATATGTTAAATTTTTGCTGTTTAGCTTCAGGAATAGATTTTTGAATTTGTTTGAGGCTATCTAAGACTTGTTGATGATTTTCCCAGTCTTCTTGTTCACAAAAAATACTTATTGCTTTTTGATAGTCTTCTATAGCATTTTGCATTTCTTCTAAAAAAGTATAGGTAATGCCGCGATTGTAGTAAGCTTGGGCATCATTGGGGTTAATTTGCAAGGCGTGGGCGTAGTCAGCAATCGCACCGAGATAATTACCCATTGCTCGATAGGTATTACCTCTGGCAACATAGGCTAAGGCATCTTGGGGTTGTATTTGGATAGCTTGATTAAAATCCGCGATCGCACCTTGATGATCTCTCAATAAAGAACGGGCTTTACCCCGGTTACGATAGACGATCGCATCTTGAAAGTTTAATTGTAAGGCTTGGTTAAAATCTGCGATCGCTTCTCGATAATTCCCCATTTTGCAACGCACCACCCCCCGACAGCAATAAGCCTGTGCATCCTGGGAATCAGCCTGTAATATCCAATTTAAATCAGCAATGGCTTGGCGGGTGTCGCCCTTTTCGGCTTTTGCGAGTAGCTGTGTAAAATAGTCGTTAACAGATGGAATCGGCACACTTTTAGTAATTAATGGCTGTGTAACCGATTTTTGCGTAGGTTGTAGCTGTTTAATTCGTTCTAAGCACAGACGACAATTTTCTGTGTCTTTTTGTTGTAAATATAAATCTGCGGCTTTTTTAAAACTAGCGATCGCATCTTGAATATACCCTTGTTTGCGCCGCACTATACCCCGTAAGTCATGCGCCGCCGCATAGTTAATATTCAGACGAATCACCTTGTCTACATCTTCTAACGCCCCTGGTAAATTTTTCAGTGCTAGTCTTGCTAAAGCCCGACAGTGATATGCTTCCACACTCTCAGCATTTATCTTCAGTGCTTCATTGTAATCTGAAACAGCCTGAAGAATTGTGCCTGAGTCATAATATGCTAAACCCCGTTTTAAGTAAGCTTCGACATAATAAGGAGTTAGTTGTATTGCACGGCTAAAGTCCTCAATTGCGCCAGCGTAGTCTTTTTGTTTGGCTTTCTCTAGTCCCTGATTGTAAAAGTCGTTATTCATCACTGTTGTTTACCCAACTCAGCTAGTTATTAGCCCTATATCTTAAATATTCACCATGATTTGCAATTATTCCTAATCACGAAGAAAATTAAACTATGAAAATTAGAACTATCACTACAGGTATATCACTTGATTCTCCACAGGAAACAGACAAGCTAAAAATAGCTGCTAATTTTAACCAACACGCAAAGGTAATTTTTACACAACAAGGTTACGAAGTCCAAACCACAAGAATTGCTACTAACCCCTGGGAAGAATATCTCTCAGGGTTATCTCAAGTTGAAATTATCAATGAGATTAAAAATTTAGAAGAATTTTGTCAAAGTTTAAATATCAGTTTTTTTAATATTGGTTACGCTAGCACCCCTGAAACTATAGATATAATTCCTCAAATCAATAAACATACATCAATAATTTACTGTTCAAGTAAAATAGGTGTGAACTTTGAAAACGCTAGAGAATCAGCCCAAGCTATTAAACACATCTCCCAAGAGAGTGAAAATGGCTACGGTAATTTTCGCTTCTGTGCTGGAGCTAACTGTCAGCCTGGCATCCCATTTTTCCCGACATCTTACCATGTAGGTGAAACATCTTTTGCGATTGGGTTAGAGTTGGCTGATTTGGTAATGCAAGCATTTTCGGAAGCTGATGATGTTCAAGATGCGGAAAATAAGCTGCAAATAATTTTAGAGCAAGAAGTTAAGCAAGTGGCGGCGATCGCAGAAAAAATATCTGCCCAATTTGCGATAAAATTTCATGGTATAGACACCTCTCTTGCACCATCTCTAGATAAACAAAGTAGTATTGCTTTCGCCTATGAAAAATTACTAGATGGCAAATTCGGCAATCCTGGAACTTTAGCAATTTCTGCAATGTTAACGCGGGTTTTAAAAAAAATACCAATCAAAATCTGTGGTTATTCTGGCTTAATGCTACCAGTTTGTGAAGATATTGGTTTAGCAACTAGAGCAAATGAGCAAACCTATGATATTACAAGTTTATTATTATATTCAGCAGTTTGTGGCTGTGGATTAGACACTGTACCCATTCCTGGGGATATTTCCATAGAACAGATTGCAGCCATATTAATTGATATGACAACTTTAGCGTTTAAACTCAACAAGCCACTATCCGCCAGATTATTTCCTATTCCCAATAAAAAAGCAGGGGAAATGACTAATTTCAATTCCCCCTATCTTGTAGATTGTCAAATATTTGCAGTCAATTGATATTATTCATAAATTGTAGGTTGGGAAGCCACCGCTTTGGACGGGTCTCCCGGCTTGGGGCGAGTGGCGTTTGACCTAAGGAAACCCAACATTGCTAAAGTATTTGTTAGGTGTTGGGTTGCGCTGTGCTTAACCTAACCTACATACTATTGCTTCCTTCAATCAGTCAATAAGCTGGGAGAAGTTAATACAAACACATCTCTAATGCCTTGAGATTCAGTTTGGGGTTTAATTGGCGTGGTAAAGTGGAAAAAATCATGATCATTGACTAATAATAATTCTCCTGGATAGAGAATTTTACTCAATACAGGCTTTTCTTTCTTAGCCATATATAAATGTGTCTCTCCACCTTGAATATTTTCTCGATTCACAGAGAAAATCCCAATAAAATCAGTCCCATCTTGATGGATACCTTCAGGTGCAGGATTGCCAAAACTATCAGGCGTGCAAGTCGTTCTAATTTGATGCACCCCAATTTCTGCTTCTGGATGCAGTTTACAAGAATCACAAAATGCTAGCACTAGCTTTTGAAAACTATCAAGTTCTATCATGGCATCTTCTATGTCAGCAAACTCTCTTTTAATGTCGCCAACTAAGGGATTATATTCTTTACTTTGAAAAAGATAACCATGAGGTAATTTATGTAATTTCCCCCCGGATAAAGTAACCCGTGACAGTCTTCTTAAACGGTAGTTGCCTTTAATATAAGGATCTAAGGGTAAATTATTAAAGAATGGTTGGAAATCTTCTGTGTTAATAGAATTTACCTTTCTCAAGGTAAATAGAAAAGCGTATTCTAATTCTGTAATTTCTCCTACTTGTTGCATAGGATGTTTCTCCTTGCATTTTATTTATCTCCCGATTTTTTCTGGGAGGGTTATAACACCGAGTATATGCTACTTTTTATTAAATTGTGGTCAATCGTAGTACCAAAGTTGTCATCTCATGATATGTGCTGTTCGTAGTGAGGACTTTAGTCCTCAAAAATATAAGGACTGTAGTCCTGACTATGAACCTGGAAATCTGGGAAAATGTTTTTGTCACTGCATTTACTTTTTCCATGACTGATTGGCTTTACTGTTATCCGCCTCTGTATCCTGGTGTTTTGCTAAAACGCTACAAACGGTTTTTTGCTGATGTGCAGTTAGCTACTGGGGAAGTAGTTACAGCACACTGTCCCAATACTGGCCCGATGACTGGAGTATCAACCGTTGGTAGTGTGGTACAACTTTCTAAAAGCGATAATCCTAACCGCAAATTGGCTTACACTCTAGAACTAATTCAGGTACACGATAATCAGCCAACTTGGGTAGGTATAAATACAGTTTTGCCCAATCGGATAGTGAAGTTAGCTTTAGCAAAGTACCTGTTCCCAGAATTGGGTAACTATAGCCAAATTAAAGGCGAGGTAGTTTATGGACATGATAAGAAAAGCCGGGTAGATTTCTTGTTGACGGGGACTGACGCAGAACGCCCGATTTATTTAGAAGTGAAAAACACAACTTGGTGTGAAGGAACTTTAGCACTATTCCCCGACACCGAAACTACCAGGGGACAAAAGCATTTACGAGAACTAACTGCACTCCTTCCCCAAACCCGTGCAGTTATGTTGTACTTGATTAATCGGGGTGATTGTACAGAGTTCGCCCCTGGTGATAGTGCTGATCCTGTTTATGGTAAGTTATTACGAGATGCGATCGCACTTGGTTTAGAGGTTTTACCTTGCCGCTTTGATATTTCCCCCGAAGGTATTCGTTATCTAGGTTTGGCAAAGCTCAGAGTTTAAACTTAAGTATTTTTTTAGACATGACAAATCTGCAATAGCATACTAGTATAAGTAGGATTTTTGAATTTATGGATTCAGTTATGGATACTTTCTCAGTTGCCGCTAATGCTATTGCTACTCTAGTTTTTTCGGAAGCAGTCAAAGAAATCGGCAAAAATATCGGTAAAACTATTTCTGGCTTTGTCGGATTTTCAGTGAGTTTCATCAGTGATAAGTTTAAACAAGGTATGCAGGTAATTTTTCACTGGGCTTAAAATCATCGTCTCTACAACAAATCTATTCGGGAATTAATCCTTGTCGCACTACTAGTAATCTTTAGCCGTCAATGATAGTTCTGATCATGGGTGTATCGGGTTCTGGTAAAAGCACCATTGGTAAACTGTTGGCGGAGTCTTTGGGATGGAAATTTCAAGACGCGGATGATTTTCACTCGTCAGCAAATATTGAGAAAATGCGCCTGGGTATTCCCCTGGATGATGCTGATAGAATACCGTGGTTGCAAGATATACGAAATGCGATCGCGCAATGGTTGCAAGAAAATAGAAATGTCGTTTTAGCTTGTTCCGCACTCAAAGCCAGTTATCGACAATTTTTGGTAGGGGATAGGGATGACATCAAGGTCGTTTACCTCAAAGGATCAGACGAAATCATTCAAAAACGGCTGCAAGAACGTCAAAATCACTTTATGGGCGAAAAACTCCTCAACAGCCAATTGAATACCATTGAAGAGCCTAATAACGCTATATATATAGATATTTCACAACCCCCAGAAGAGATTGTGAATTTGCTAAAAACTACTTTTGGTTGATTTTGGGAGTTGGGAATTGGGAAGAAGTTATTACCCATTACCAACCCTTAGCAAATTAATATCTGATGAAGTGCAGTACGTCACGCAATACACTATAACCTGCTAAATCCCACAGTAAATAAGCTAGAAAACCAATCATTGCTAAACGACCGTTCCAGAGTTCGGCTTGGGGATTCCAACCAAAGATAAAGGCGTTGCGGTCTATGCCATTGTAAGCATTAGCAACTGGTGGTAAATCTGTAGAAGGACGAGTTTCCATTGTTTTCTCCTAAATATTTCAGACTGTTTTTTTCAAAGTTTTGTTTTAGTTAGGAATTACCCACTCGCAACGAAAATCAAAACTTTGCGATTGCTTGTCTATAGCCGCAATGACGAAAATACGTAATGATTGCGTAAGTCCTGTTAGTAACCAATGAGGTGCAATACATCCCGCAGGACGCTATAACCTGCTAAATCCCAAAGCAAGTAAGCGACAAAACCAATCATCGCCAAACGACCGTTCCAAATTTCCGTTTGGGTAGTCCAACCAAATAAAAACGCATTGCGATCGCGTCCGTTATATTCGGTAGCAATTGTTGGCAGATTACTAGTGGAAGAACGAGTTTCCATTTTTTGCTCCTAACAATTTGTTACTTAACTTAACTTTAGCTATTTATCAGTGAATTGCTTTCTGTCGGTAGATACAATCTCTAAGCACTTCTTGCGGACGATTAATGGAAACATTTTTATATTGTCAAATCCACCTTGAGGAGGTGACGATCATCTTATTTGTAAATAAACGTAAACTTGCATTAAAGTCTCATGGATCATTAGGCTATTTATTAAAAGAAATAAGGCACGAACAATTATTAAAAAATAAATGTATTATTCTGTGTTCTATAAGGATTTTTTGCTGCCATTTTTATAAATCTCTTTAAAATAATGCGGTTAAAAATATAAACTTCTATCTCCCGTAAGATATGATTTCAATCTTTGGGAAGATGATTTTAACTATCAAAATTAAGGATTCTATATATTAACAATAAAATTGTAGGGAATGCCATAAATACATACATCAAATACACTTGCTACTCACAAACTGACTAACTTAGTGCTGAGTCCTAAGTAATGAGTGCGTGGACTTTTGCTTATTTTTGCTTAAATCCGCCCATACCCACTTAGCACCCAGCACTTAGCAATTATTATTAGCGCAAGGAAATACAATGTTTCACAGTACAGATATTATACTCGCACTCTACAAGCCTCTATTGTGGGTAGCACAAATCCCCGTTACTCCACCAGGGGTCTCACCAGCACAATTATCACTGCTGACTTCCGGGCCGCGCTTTTTTGTTGCTCTCCTGTCTGGAGTGATTTTAGCTTTTGCTTTCCAATTAGTATTAACCAATCTCTCGGTAGCCGCGGGGATTTCTTATTTGGGTCGCCCATCTGATTCAGGTACAGAAGCAGGCGGCAGTTTTGGCGGTAATATTCGCAAAATTGGGACGGCAGTAGGACTTTGGACGTTAGTTTCTGTCACCATCGCCTTATTAATCGCCTCTTTTCTCGCAGTAAAGTTGAGCCTGTTGGTTTTAGATCCTGGATTGGGCGCAATTCTAGGTTTAGTGATTTGGGGCGCATACTTTTTATTATTGGTGTGGGTGAGTTCTACTACTGTAGGTTCGTTAATTGGTTCGGTAGTTCACACCGCCACCTCTGGTTTTCAGGCGATTATGGGAACAGCTACCGCAGCCCTCGGCGCAAAAGCTTTCAATCAGCAAGTAGTCTCGACAGCTGAAGCCGCCGCCTCTGCGGTGCGTCGGGAATTAGGCAGTGGGATAGACCCGATCAGTATCCGAGAAAACATAGAAGATTATATTGAAAAGCTGCGTCCACCAGAATTAGACGTATCTCATATTCGCCGGGAATTTGAAAGTTTACTTCAAGATCCACAACTGAGAGAAATTGCTGGTAGCCCTGATTTGCGTCAGATTGACCGCCAAAAGTTTGTTGAGTTAGTCAGCAGCCGTACAGACCTGTCGAAGCGAGATGTCAACCGCATCGCTGATAATCTATACAAGGTTTGGCAACAAGTTGTAGGTCAACAAAAACCTGTGCAAGACAACCTGGGTGAGTTGGTTAACTATCTCAAAACTATGCCACCTGGACAAACGAAAACAGATGAACTCAATGCCAAGCTAGATCGGTTAATGGCAGAAATGCGTCCTGCCAAAGCAGCTGATCAAAAAACAGCCCCAGGGCCAATTCAGAGTACAATCCAGCAAGGAATATCTGCTTTAACTGGCGTTGTCTTGGGACGGGCAGATTTATCAGATTTAGATGTGGAAAAAATCTGGCACGCTTTGACTACAGCCAAAGAAAAAGCTACAACACAAGCTGATAAATTAGGGCTGCCCACGCCTTCCCAACCTTACAGTCCCATTCGTGCTGATATCGAAAACTATCTGCACAACACCTATGCTTGGCAATTGAGTGAGGATAGAATTGCCCAAGAATTTCGTGATGTGATCTACGATCCAGCCGCCGATCCTGGTACAGTGCGGCGGGAACTAGAACGAATTTCCCGCAAGGATTTTGCAAATATCCTCCAAGACCGGGGATTACTGACACAAACTCAAATTCAGCACATTGCCGATCGCCTGGAAGCAGTACGTCAGGAAGTGCTAGTGATAGTTACTGCTGAAGCTGAAAGAGAGATATCCCAAGACTTACAACGCCGTGTTAACAGTTATTTGTTGGTAACAGCTAAGGCTGATTTGACCCCAGAAGGGATTGAAAAAGATTTCAAACCTTTGGTAACAGACCACGAAGCAGATTATGAAACCCTATCGCGGCGACTGGCTATAGTTGAGCGTCAACAGATGCGAGATATATTGCTAGAACGCAATGATATCCAGTCCTACGAAGTTGATGCCATTTTAGATCAATTAGAAAGACAACGCGATCACAGTTTGGTAGAGTCCAAAAACTTGGCAGAACAAGCCAAATATCAAGCTGAAACCCTCTGGCTAAATGTCGAGGCATATCTGCGTAACACTGATAAAGCCGAATTAAACCCCGATGCCATCCGGGCTGACCTGAAAACGTTGCTAGCAGACCCCCAAGCCGGAATGACAGCAATTGGGGCGCGGTTATCTCGCTTTGACCGTGATACCTTGGTGAAATTAGTCAGTCAACGGCAAGATATCAGCGAAGACCAAGCTAATCAAATCATCAATACTGTTGAGGAATCTTGGCACAGCGTCCGTCATGCACCACAAGCTCTAGCAGACAAAGCCAAAGAACAATATGATTCTGTAACTACAACTATTGCAGATTACTTACGCAGAACTGGTAAAGAAGAACTCAACCCAGAAGGGATTCAACAGGATCTAAATAGACTGTTTGAAAATCCTAGGGAGGGTGCTGTTGCTTTACGTCGGCGGTTGTCGGAACTAGACAGAGATACCTTGGTAAAATTGCTCAGTCAACGCCAAGATTTGAGTGAAGCCCAAGTCAACGAAGTGATTGACTCTGTGCAAACTTCCATTCGTAACATTGTCCGTGCGCCCCGTCGCCTAGCTACCCGCACCCAACAAAGAGTCCAGAACTTCCAAGCTTATTTAGAAGCATATCTGCGACATACTGGTAAGGAAGAATTGAACCCAGAAGGCATCAAGCGCGATGTGCAGTTACTACTGCATGATCCCGGTGTAGGGATGGAAAATTTGAGCGATCGCTTGTCACATTTTGACCGTGGTACAATTATTGCTCTGCTAAAAATTCGCGAAGATATCAGCGATGAAGAAGCTGCCCGCATAGCAGATAATATCGTCTCAGTCCGTGATCAATTTGTCGAACAGGTGCGGGGAATCCAACGGCGCATTCAAGATGTAATTGATGGAATTTTTGAAAGGATTCGTCACTATCTCAACTCCTTAGAGCGTCCCGAACTCAATTACGATGGTGTTAAACACGATGTTCGCACATTATTAGAAGACCCCCAGGCAGGATTTGACGCATTACGCGATCGCCTCTCATCCTTCAACCGCGATACCCTCGTAGCCATCATGAGTTCCCGCGAAGATATTTCCGAAGCTGATGCTAACCGGATTGTTGACCAAGTTGAACGCGCAAGGAATACAGTCTTACAACGTGCCGAACGCCTACAACATGAAGCCGAACGCCGCTTAGAAGAAGTCAAACATCAAGCCCAAAGACAAGCAGAAGAAACCCGCAAAGCTGCCGCTTCAGCCGCTTGGTGGTTATTTGCCACAGCGATAGTATCCGCCGTTTTCGCAGCCTTTGGAGGCGCGATCGCTGTTGTCTTGGTGTAGTTGAATAAATTTGTCTCCGCTTAATTTTCAGCCTCCTAAATATAGGAGGCTTTTTTATAGGAACTGTAAAAAATCAACAATTCATGCCGCAAAGAGATAATATCCACAGTATGAGTTAATGTATTGCCTGACATTGTTAATGTATCGCTTGACATTGCCAATGTATCGCTTGACATTGCCAATGTATCGCTTGACATTGTTAATGTATCGTTTGACATTGTTAATGTATCGTTTGACATTGCCAATGTATCGCTTGACATTGCCAATGTATCGCCTTTAATTAATAGAGGAATTCCAGAGGCGGATATAATTTGGGCTTTTTTGCCTCAATCACAGGCTGTAATGACTGGATATTGAGACAAAAGAGACAAGAAAAAAACTTAGTGACTAATGACTAATCAAACTAGCGATCGCCTCAATCAAAGCATCTGGATCTACTGGTTTCGATACGTGCATTTGAAACCCAGCGTCCATTGCTTGCTGCTGATTGATTTCCCCAGCGTAAGCAGTAAGTGCGATCGCCGGGATATTTCCCCCCCGTTGTGGTGGCTGCTGTCTTAATTGCCGTATCAACATATAACCGTCTACCTCTGGCATTCCAATATCACTAATTAAAATATCTGGTAACGACTCAGATAGTGTATCTAATGCTTCTTGTGCTGATGTGACAGCAGTAACTTCGACACCGTAATCTTCCAGAATAAAACTGACCAAGTCTCTGATGTCTGGTTCATCGTCTACTACTAAAACCCTTCTACCTGAGAGCATTGGGGATTCATGGCTAGTGGATAAAGGTTGATCGTCTTCGTAACTCATTGGTTCAGGTTTGTGTATCAGTGGTAAATTGACGCGAAAGGTAGCACCCATACCTTCACCAAGGCTGAGGGCTGCAACAGTGCCACCATGTAATTCTACGACCTGACGGACGATCGCAAGTCCTAAACCCAATCCACCAAATTTTCTGGTAGTTGTACTGTCGGCTTGACGAAAATAATCAAACACATAGGGCAAAAAATCTGGTGCAATGCCTTTACCTGTATCGCTGACTTGAATTTGTACTTGGTGATTAACTTCTTTGAGGTGAATATCTACTCTGCCTCCAGGGGGTGTAAACTTGACCGCATTAGAGAGTAAATTCCATGCTACCTGTTGTAGTCGGTTGGGATCACCCATGACTTGACTTAAATTAGGATCAAGAACAGTCTGAATTGTAATAGATTTGGCATCTGCCGCCAGTCGTACTGTTTCCACCGCCGCTTCAACTACCATAACTACACTTACCGGACAGATATTTAATGTCAATTTTCCTTGCAGGATGCGGGAAACATCTAATAAATCTTCAATTAATTGCGTTTGCAGTTTAGCATTCCGTTCAATGGTTTCTAAGGCTCGTTCAGTAGTAGCTTGATCAAACTTGCGGGAGCGTAGCAATTTTGACCAACCTAAGATCGGGTTAAGTGGGGTTCTCAGTTCATGGGAGAGAACGGCCAAAAATTCATCTTTAATGCGATTGGCAATCTCTGCTTCTTCGCGTGCTAATCTTTCTTGAGATAGTAAGCGATCGCGTTCTTGTTCTACTTGTTTGCGTTTGTTAATATCCAAGACAAAAGCCACGCCCATGTTTTGCGAGTCGTTAAGTAAAGCTACTCCTAATACTACTGCTACCCGTTTACCGTTGCGGTGGATATATTCCTTTTCGTAAAGTTGGGAAACACCATTGACTTTGACTTCTGCGATCGCGCGATCGTCCAAAGGTCTATACTCTGGAGGGGTAAGTTCTCGCCAATCGATTTTACCTAAAGCAGCAAACTCTTCACGGGTGTAACCAGCTAGTTTTAAGTAAGCATCATTAGCTTCAGTAATCAAGCCATCTACAGTCCAAAACGCCACTCCAATCAAATTGGATTCAAACAACCGCCTAAATCTAGCTTCGCTATCTCGTAAAGATTTTTCAGCGCGTTTGTGTTCTGTAATGTTACGAGAGACTGTGATTACACCCTCAATATTTTTGTCAACATTACGTAGTGGTGTCAGAATGTATTCATAGTATTGTGTACCATTTACTGTCACATATTCACACTCATCTTTGATCGGTGTGCCGTTTGCCATGACAGTTTGATATTGATACTCTACTGTTTCGATTAAATCTTTTGGTAAATCCAGTTCTCGCAGAGTCTTACCAACCATATCTTCTGGATGAAGACCCAAAGTCGCAGCACCCCCATGACTGACATATTGATATTGACCTGTGCTATTGAAGATAAAAATGTGATCTACTGAGGTAGTGAGAATAGCATTTAAGATATTAGCCTGTTCTTGAACTTGGTTCACCAAATGCTGTGTATTTGCTTCTATCTGTTTGCTTTCGGTGATATCCATACACGTCCCAATCATCCTTATCGGCTGTCCCTGTTGGTCAAAGAAAAATTTTCCCTGAGCAGCAATCCAATGTATTGTGTGATCTGGCCAAACTACGCGAAATTGATCACTGTAATGCGGTTTACTAACTTGGCTTTGGGAAATTTTCTCTATGACTTTTTGTCTATCTTCAGGATGCACACAGGATAAAAACGCATCATATGTACCAGCAAAACTACCTGGAATTAAACCAAATAAAAGTGCATGATTTTCCGACCAGATGACTTTTTCAATCAGGATATGCCAATCCCAAAACCCCATATTAGCAGCATCTAAAGCCATCCTCAGCCGTTCTTCACTCTCCCCTAAAGCCTTTTCTATCTGTCGTTTATCGCTAATTTCTTGTTTTAGTTGCTGGCAAGGAAGTTGACACTCAACTAATTGCACAGGCGGCTGACACCCGGCTGCGTTCAGTTGTTGCTCAAGCAATGCTTGGCTGCGCTGATACTGTTTTTCTAATTGTTCTAACTCAGCAACCCGCCCTCGTAAAGATATTAATTCCTGAGTTAGTTCACAGTTAGCCGGGTCAACATTTGGGATTGACATTGGGAAAATAATTCTAAATTAATAATGCGACATCAATTATGATGCACCGCATAAATCAGATTGAGTATGAATTTTTTAACTAAACAAATCAATCCGTCATCAGATATATAGAAATTTATCTCAAAGGTTGTATATTTATACCTAGCATCTATCTATGGTTAGATATTTGGTCGAAGTAATGTAGGTCTGACTTTGCCCACCCGACATCAGATAAAACCTTTTATGGGAGTTATGGGAGCGATCGCAGTCAGACAATTTTGGATGTACTTTGATCACGTATAAACTTAACTCTGACTATTGCTGGAGATAGAGGGAATGTATTCTACTCTACAGATAAATTTATATATAGACTAGTCCACAATTAAATGTCTTTGATCATTGCCTCCGAAAGCGTCTAACTTGGAGGTAATTTTTTTGTCAAGGGAGAATTTTAATTTTTGTTAAAAAAGCCCCCCGGTCGTTAGCCGAGGGATTCTGCAAGTCGGTATTGTCGCACAAAGACATTCGCGAATATCACCATACCAACCTCAAAAATGCGATATGTGCCAAAATGCCAAATGAGTGTAGCGGTAGTGGGGCGTGAATTACTGGTCATTGATTAATTACACTGTAAGCTTTAGCTTTAAGTAAAGTCATTAATTGATCTAGCTGTTCATAGATATCTAATTCATTCAAGATATTCACATAACTATAGTTTAATCTTGACGCTGGAATGCAGCACTGGTGTGATTAAACCTGTATTTCTACGTATGAATTTGGTTTGTATAGATGGGAACTCTAAATTAGAAAACCATACTGGAGATCAAAGTTTATGCCCAGGAGTCCTGTTAGTGCAACGCTGAGTGGAACAGATAAGGATGCCTTGTTGCAAACGATCGCTACAATAAAAGAAAAGCTACCATTTTTAGTTGATTTGAGTAATGAAGAGCGTAAAGCTTTACCCAAGATGGGAGATAAGAGCCGCGCCTTTGTCAGCAAAGCATTAGAGGTGGCGACACAGAACCCAGAGTTTTTACCACGTTCTTTTGACTTGGAAGAAATGCGAAAGGATGTGCAATTGTTTGAAGGGTTGTATCCTTTATTACTGGCATTGACACAGTTGCAAGAATTGGTTGATGATACATCTTTGGCGGTGGGTAGTGAAGCTTATGCAGCCGCGTTGCAGGTATATAACTATGCTAAAGCCAGTGGACAAACGGGAGGATTAGACGCTGTAGTTGAAGAAATGGGGCAAAGATTTGCGCGTAAATCTCGGAAAGCCAAGCCTCAAGCAGCAGTGTTGTAGAAAATAACTCGACAGTTGCACTTTTTAAGAGGAAGTGTGAGGTTCAGAACTCGGATGTTGGAGTAAATTGCTCGGTGTTTCGGGTTCTGAGCTTGATTTTTGGAGTAAAAAGCTTGGCGTTTTGAGTTCTGAAGACGAAATTTCGAGTTCCAAGGTTGAAGGGTGAAGTTAAGCAGGCGATCGCATAAGCATCTTATCTTAAAATTCAATCTGTCATGGCACATCATCAAGAGTTTGGCTAAGTTAATATAGTAAAAATGTTTTCTGTTTATTCTCGGTAAAAATGCCAACTCAAGATTACGGTTGGAAACGATTTTGGTGTCCTCGGTCAAGTCAGATAAATTTGTCTTGTGGTGGTTATCTGTGTGATCCCGAAGCTGAGTTGGGGCATATCTATAATCCAGACCTCGTGACTTTTGAAGCTATATCAGGCTTACCATGTTTAGCACTTCTGGGTGAGCCGGGAATTGGCAAAAGCCGTGCGTTAGAAGCAGAGCAAAAAGAAATTTTCAGTAAAATTCAACAACAAGGTGGTCAGGTACTTGCCCTAGATATCCGTTCCATTGGAGATGAAAACAGATTAGTTAAGAAAATCTTCAACAATCCAAAATTTAATGAATGGTTACAAGGTAATCACCAATTACATATTTTTTTAGACAGCTTTGATGAGTGTTTATTACGTATAGATACATTAGCAACACTCTTGGTTGATGAACTTAAAGATTATCGTGATGAAATTAACCGATTAAATCTGCGTATTGCCTGCCGAACAGCAGTGTGGCAACCCGTATTAGAAGAAGGATTACAGGAAATTTGGGGTAAAAATAATGTAGGAATTTATGAACTAGCTCCGCTTCGCCGTATGGATGTTAGTCAAGCAGCAGAAATTGCTGGTATCCAAGATGCTGAAGCCTTTCTAGAAGAAATTAACAAGAAAAATGTTGTACCTTTGGCTATCAAGCCTATTACATTAGAGTTTATTATCAAGACTTATCATGACCACAGTGGAAAATTTCCTGATAATCAAAGGCTACATAAACTTTACTTTCAAGGATGTCTCTGGCTTTGTGAAGAACGAAATCCAAGCCGTGTTTCATCAAAACTAATAGGGAAATTTGATAGGCAACAGCGTTTAATTGTTGCTGCTAGGATTGCAGCTATTACAATTTTTGGTAATAAATCTGCTATTTGGACTGGTATAGACTGGGGTGATGTTCCAGATGATGATGTCCTAAGAGAGAAGATATGCCACGGAACAGAAAATGTTGACAGTAGAGACTTTGAAATTAAGCAAGAAACTGTTGACGAAGTTTTAGACACTGGTTTATTCTCATCTCGTGGTGAGTTAAGCCGTATAGGATGGGCGCACCAAACTTATGCTGAGTTTCTAGCGGCATGGTATCTCAAAGAACGTCAGATCAAATTACCTCAAATACTAAAACTTATAGTTCATCCTGATGATCCTGAAAACAGGATTATTCCTCAGTTGTATGAAACAGTGGCTTGGCTAGCTAGTCTGTTACCTGAAGTATTTCAGGAAGTTATGAAGACTGATCCTCATGTACTACTGCAAAGTGATGTTGCAACTGCTAGTGATAATGATAAAGCTGCTCTAGTTGAATCGTTTCTAAAACTACACAATGAGGAAAAATTAACTTATCAATATAATACTTGGCTATACCAAAATCTAAATCATCCAAAATTACCTGAGCAGCTTCAACCTTATATTTGTGATGCAACAAAAAGTATTAATGCACGCAACGTAGCAATAGATATTGCAAAAGCTTGTAGTGTCAAAGGTGTACAGGAGTATCTTGCTAATGTTGCACTTGATCCTCAGCAACATTCTTGGGTTCGCATCAATGCAGCAGAGGCCGTATGCAATCTTGGTGATGAGAAAACCAAAGCCAGATTAAAACCTTTAGCAGTGGCACAAATCCAAAATGATGTAGAGGAACAGCTAAAAGGTTGTGGACTCCGAGCAATTTGGCCGGGTAACATCACAGCACAAGAACTGTTTGACACATTAATACAGCCAGTATCCAAATCTATTGGTGGGAGATATCAAGCCTTTATAGCAAGAGAGCTTGGACAATATCTTGAAATCTCAGATTTACCAGTAGCTTTAAATTGGCTAAAAAAACAAGTTACTAGGCACGATTTGCATTATCCTTTTGGGGAGTTATCAGATGCAATTATGTTGAAAGCCTGGGAGCATCTGGATGAACCAGAAGTAATGCAGGCATTTGCTAGAGTTGCTTTTCTGCGTTTGAAAAACCATGATGACATTGTATATGATGACCCATATAAATTAATTGATTTTAGTAGTGTTTTAAAAGATGATTTTTTAAAACGCCGTCAGCTTATAGAATCAATCACTTCCATAATTATAGAAAATTATGAATACAATATAAGTTGTGTTAACAACATTATAGACATTATTTTTGAACAAGATTTTATTTGGTTAATTCAGAATTTTCAAGCATCACAAACTGAGAATAAACAAAGATTTTTAGCAGAATTAATATTTTGGAGTTTTGGGTATTATAAATTAGAACAAAATTTCAATTATGTTGATACGGTGTTAACAATATGCCAAACCCACTCAATATTAAGAGAAAAATTTTCACCTTCTTATATTGAAGCAGTTAATTTAGAATCATCAAAATACCAAGAGGAAAAAGAATTTTATTTATCACAACAAGCAAGGATAAACAAACGAAAAAATAATAGCTTTTTAGAACAAAAATCCCAGAAAGAAATACTCCAGATATTACATCATTTTGGGTTAAATAATCCTAATGCTTGGCATGATGTATATTTGGAATCAAATCGTAAAACAAATAAATTTCCTTTTGAAACGAGTTTTATAAATCTTCCTGCCTGGCTTGAGGCAGACGACTCAACCAAAAAAATGATTCTTCAGGCTGCAAGACTGTATCTGAGTTACCGTGATCCAGAGACTCAGGCATGGTTAGGTACTAACAGATGGACAGAATCAGTGTTAGCAGGTTATCAAGCATTACTTTTATTACTACAAGAAGCACCACAATTCTTGATTAGTCTATCTGTCGAAGAATGGCAAAAGTGGACAGCAGTAATTCTTGTGTGTTCTAACTGGGGAAGAAGCGAAGACAAAGAATATCGAGAAGAATTAATCAAGCAAGCTTATCAAAATGCTCCTAATGAATTTATTAACGTATTAATAATATTAATAGAAAAACATAACCTAGAACATAGTGATGTAGAAATCGATCGTCTAATAATGAAGTGTTGGGATGAAAAAATAGCTAAAGCAATATTTAATAAAGTTCAAGATAAACAATTAACTAATAAGAGTATAGGAAATTTACTAGACGATTTGCTTAAATATGGATTTATTGAAGCTAAAGCATTTGCAGAATCTTTGATTGCTTCACCTATTCCTAGTAGTGGTGAGGACAGAGCAAAAGCCATTGCAGCAGCTTGTTCGCTTTTACTCTATGCAGAAGATGCCGGTTGGTCAGTGGTTTGGCCTGCTATTCAGCAAGATACGGCATTTGGGCGAGAAGTTCTTGAAAAGATAACATTCTCATTTGAATATAGCGGGAGTCTAGAACAGCGTTTACCTGAACAATACATAGCAGACTTATATATCTTTCTTGCCAAACAATATCCTGATTCAGATAGCAAAAAGCAAAACATTACTGAAGACGGGACAGTAGTAGGTATTGAAGCATACTTGGCAACACCAAACGACAGCATCAAAACATGGAAAGACTATATTCCACAACGTCTACAAGAACGTGGAACTCCTCAAGCCTGTGAAGCACTTCGCAAGATTATCCGTGAGCTTCCAGAACTAAAAGATAAATTGCAATGGAGGTTACTAGAGGCTGATACTTTAGCTCGTCGCCAAACTTGGCTACCACTTACACCAGAGCAAATGCTCCAGATTGTAAGTAATAAAATAGAATCTCAAATTACACAGCTTCAGGCAAATTATCCAATTATAAACGATTCAAAAACATCAAAAACATCTATGGTAGAACCTGTAACCAGAAATCAAGTTTTTATAAGTTACAGCCATAAAGACAAGATGTGGCTTGAGCAACTCCAGACCCACCTCAAACCTCTAATTCGCAACCGAAAGCTGCAAGTGTGGGACGATACCAAAATTAACTTTGGTGATATATGGCGCAAAGAGATTGAAACTGCTTTAGCTGCGGCAAAAGTGGCAATATTAATGGTTAGTCCTAACTTTTTGGCATCTGATTTTATTGCCGAGAATGAGTTACCCCAATTGTTAGATGCTGCTGAAACCAAAGGACTTAGCATTATTTGGATACCCTTAAGTTATAGCAATTATCATGTAACCGAAATTGAAAAATATCAAGCAGCACATCCTCCCCAGCAACCTTTAGGTACTTTGAATCAAGCAGAACAAGATAAAGCCTGGGTAGATATTTGTAAACAAATTCAAGAAGCAATCAATAAAGTTAATTGATGAGTGATTAACTTTTAATTATTAATTTGTAATTAGAAATTTATTTATAAGTAGTGCAGATGCTGGCGATTTGTCGTTAAACACCGCTTTCCGAACACCATCATTCAACCTCAGAACTCGAAAGTTGTACTTCAGAACATCAACATCCGAGTAAAAAGCTCGAAACTTCGCTTTCGGAACTCCAAATTTTGCCTTCAGAACAGCAATGTTGAGCCTCTGAACTCGACATTTCGACTTCAAAACCCGAAACTTCCCCTTCCGAACTCCAATTTTGGACTTCAGATGTCAAAGTACCGCGTAAAAAATTGATAATTTGAGTTACAAAAGATATTAAATAAACATTGATGGTTTTGAATTTTGTTTTCTCTACTTGTCTCTACTCAAACTCACCAACAACCGCGCCAAGGCTTGCACCGTAGGACGCTGCGATACATCCTCACCTCGCTGTAATCTATGAACCCTACCGCGTAAAATCGGCGATTCCGACTCAACAAAGTCATTATTCCCAAAAAAATCGCTAAAAACGATCGCCACCACCTCTAACCCCAACTCATCACATAACCTTTCCCAAGGCGCAATCTCAGACTCATCTTTGACTAAAATCACCGCATGGGTAGCTTCTTTCATAATCAAGCGGTTCGCGTCGGAGATTCTTCCCCCAATATCAAAGACGAATATGGGAGTATTGATACCTCTAACTTCCTGCGCCTTCAGTTTGGCAAACTCTGGACTAAATCCTGCTTTGTATCGTGCTTTTAACTCTGTGGCTAAATCAGGATCACGCCTGGCGGTTTCGCTATACCACGAACCATCGCTATCGGGACAGCCGGAAATGAAGTATGATTCTGGCGCGTCGGAAATCTGCAATAGTGCTTGTTTTAATACCTCTCGAAAGCAAGTCTTTCCAGTGTTCGCAAAGCCACACAACACAACTTTCAGGTTGACTTGCGGCTGTGATTCCCGCACCATATCCAAAATATCCCCGACTTGATATTGGGGATGTCTGCTAATGGCGTTTACGAGCATGGCGACCCAGAATAGAAGTTTTTCTCCCTTGGGATATGCGGCAAAGTATAGCTAATGATGTGGCTAGAGAGTTTCAACTTTATAATTCGTAGTTCATAATAACCTGAGACAAATGTAAATTAAGTAGAACGACTTGAAAAAACCAAACTATGCTAAGTAATGTAAAAAAATTAGGATTGAGTTCGTAGTATTCGCGTAGCGTCTCGTAGAGAGGACTTTAGTCCTTTTGTGTTCGAGGAGCTTCCCGCAGGGAACGGAGAGAACGCAGAGAGAACTAAAGTTCTTACGACAAACCTTTAATTATTTGCCCTGTTCTACTTACATAAGTAATTAATATTGAATTACGAATTATGGTCGCACATATCCTTTTAGTTGAAGATGAAGTCAAACTGGCGCGATTTGTGGAATTGGAACTGAGTAGTGAAGGTTACAAAGTCAGCGTAGCCCATGATGGTATGACTGGTTTGACCTTAGCGCGGGAGTCAACGCCAGATTTAGTAATTTTAGATTGGATGTTACCAGGACTCACAGGCTTGGAACTGTGTCGGCGGTTGCGTGCAACTGGAAATAAAATACCAGTAATTTTGTTAACAGCCAAAGATGAAGTGAGCGATCGCGTGGCAGGATTAGATGCAGGAGCTGATGATTATGTAGTCAAACCATTTAGTATTGAGGAACTATTGGCAAGAATCCGCGCCCATTTGCGCCGCACCCAAGAGACAAATGAAGACTCCTTACAATTTGCAGACTTAACACTCAACCGCCTTACCCGTGAAGTATTTCGAGGTAAACGAGCAATTGAACTCACCGCCAAAGAATTTGATTTATTAGAGTATCTTCTTTCACATCCCCGTCAGGTATTTACTAGAGATCAAATTCTCGAAAAAGTTTGGGGTTATGACTTCATGGGCGATTCTAATATTATTGAAGTTTATATTCGTTATCTCCGGCTCAAGTTAGAAGAAAATAATGAAAACCGTTTAATTTATACAGTGCGTGGTGTAGGTTATGCCCTGCGAGAATCTTGATAGGGCTTGTTCCCCCTTCCCCCTGTCTTTTCCGGTCAATAATCCGGATAAATCAGAATAAAGCTGAATAATGACTTTACAGTGAATCTATATGCTCAACTTATGGAAATGCCCCAACGCGTATCAGTTCGCTATAAAGATACGCCCTACAATACTAGTGAAATACGTTTAAAAACCTTCCGCCTTGGGTTACAAATTTGGGAAGAACAAACCAAACCTAGAAAAACAGAACTGTATGAGTTTATTTTGTCTTGCTTGAAGCAAATTGATCGCCAAGATCGTTTTATGGTTTCTCTATTATTTGTAGAGTTAGCAGACCTCATTCGCGATACTGCCCTAGATAGAAACATGAAAGAGGATATAATTAAAACCGCGTTTCGAGAGTTTGCTTGTGCAGTCACAGATTTTGAAGATATTGCCAAATAACTAAATAGTAAAGACGTTGCATGACAACGTCTTTACACATTCATAGAGTTAACAGAATCAGATTACATCTATTTTTTCTTGTTTTTATTCTTGTGGCTTTGTCGTCCGGCTTCAGCGTGTTGCTCGCTTGTACCGCCACGAGTTTGCTTCTCTTCACCACTATCCTGAATTTCTTCGGTATCTTCGCTACCTTCTTTCTTGCGTCCACCGCCATGAGAATGTTTACCACCCTCACGACCGATTTCGGCCATATGTTCTCTGTCTTGGCTGACAGTTTCACCGCCTTTGCGTCCGGCTTCACGCGCTTCTTCAGGAGTAAATTCGTGAGCAGTTCCCTTCTCGTGAGCAGCGTGTCCACCCTTGCTAGCAATTTCGCGCTGTTTGTCTTCATCCATCGAAGCGAAACCGCGCTTGCTTGTATCTGACATAATCAGACTCCTTGTAGATGTTTGGAGTTTTTGTCTTTTTGAGCCAGTGAAAATTTTTACTGGCTACGCTTTGAATGTAACTGAGCAAATTACTTTTATTCATTACCCATTAGTGATAATCATGTCAGGGTAAACTCGTACTTTAGACATATCACCTGAGTCTAACTTGATTCTCAGAGTACGGGCTATGTAATTCTCACAAATCAAATCAAATTCCTATATATAGTAAGTGAGTAAGTGTATTGAAAGTCTGATTCTACAGATTATCATTTTAGAATAATCAACCAACAACCTCTTAGCCGTAGATTTTATAAGTTATCACATTTATCCACTAGTTATTTTATAATTAAATCTAATGATTCAAACTCAGTCTGAAGTCAAACGCGCTCATGAACTGCGCCAGCTGTTGCAACAAGCTAGCTATGCTTATTATGTCTTGGATGCACCAATCATGGACGATGTCATCTATGACCAGCTATATCGAGAACTGCAACAACTAGAAATTCAATATCCAGAATTAGTATCACCCGACAGTCCCACTCAGCGCGTCGGGGAAAGACCTGCTACACACTTTACCTCTGTACGGCACAATGTCCCCCTGTATAGTTTAGAAAATGCCTTTAATATTGATGAGTTGCAAACATGGGATCAGCGTTGGCGCAGACAAGTACCGCCAACAGACTCAGCCGAATACGTTACAGAACTGAAAATCGATGGTTCGGCCTTGGCGTTGACATATCATCATGGCGTTTTAGTTAGGGGTGCAAGTAGGGGTGATGGGGAGATGGGGGAAGATATCACCCAAAATGTGCGGACTATTCGCTCAATTCCTTTACGTTTAAATTTTGATGGGTTGGAAAATATTGAGAAAGTTGAAGTCCGGGGTGAGGCTTTCTTACCAATGGAAGTTTTTCAATACATCAATGAACGCCGACAAAAAGCCGGGGAACAGTTACTGGCTAATCCCCGTAACGCCGCCGCAGGTACGCTCAGACAACTAGATTCTCGCATTGTGGCGCGACGACGGTTAGATTTTTTCGCCTACACACTGCACATTCCCGGTATGGATGACGCTAGTATTGCTAATACCCAATGGGAAGCTTTGGAATTGTTGCAAAAGTTGGGTTTTCGGGTGAACTCTCAACACAAGCTTTGCCAATCTTTAGCAGAGGTGGCTGAATACTATAAATACTGGGATACCGAAAGATTAAATCTACCCTACATGACTGATGGGGTGGTGGTGAAGCTGAATTCCTTTAAGCTGCAAGAACAGTTAGGCTTTACGCAAAAATTCCCTCGGTGGGCGATCGCACTCAAATACCCAGCCGAGGAAGCACCCACCCGTGTAGAAAATATTGCTGTGAATGTAGGACGCACCGGAGCTTTAACGCCGTTAGCAGAAATGCGTCCAGTGGAATTAGCGGGAACGACTGTATCTCGCGCTACCCTACATAATAGCGATCGCATTACCCAATTAGATATTCGCATCGGTGATACCGTCATTGTCCGCAAAGCAGGGGAAATCATCCCGGAAGTCGTCAGGGTACTAAAAGAACTGCGTCCGGCTGATACCGAACCCTTTATTATGCCGAGTCATTGTCCAGTGTGCGGACAGCCTGTGGTTAGAGAAACCGGGGAAGCTGTGACTCGCTGCGTCAATGCTTCCTGTCCCGCTATTCTCAAAGGTTCGATAGAACATTGGGTGAGCCGGGATGCTTTAGATATTAAAGGCGTAGGGGAAAAACTGGTGCATCAACTTGTCGATAAAGGCTTGGTGCATTCCGTTGCAGACTTATATGACTTGACAGCAGACCAATTATGTGGATTGGAAAGAATGGGGCAAAAATCAGCCGAGAAATTAATTCAGGCGATCGCGCAATCCAAAAACCAACCTTGGTCAAGAGTATTATATGGTTTAGGTATCCGTCATGTGGGCAATGTTAATGCTCAATTACTCACCGAAAAGTATCGCACAGTAGAACAGTTAGCCACAGCCAAACAATCAGACATCGCCGGAATTTATGGTATAGGTGCAGAAATTGCTCAATCTGTTGATCAATGGTTTCACATCAATGCCAATCAAACTTTAATAGAACGCTTGCAAACAGCAGAATTACAACTTGTTAACACAGAGGAAGAAAAAGCCCCTAATAATATTAATCAAAAACTGCTTGGTAAGACTTTCGTCATTACTGGAACTTTGCCCACATTAAAGCGTGATCAAGCCAAAGAATTAATTCAAAAAGCTGGTGGGAAAGTAACGGAATCAGTTAGTAAAAAAACCGATTATTTGGTTGTCGGTGAGGATGCTGGATCTAAGTTAGAAAAAGCACAATCTTTGGGAATTGCACAGTTAACTGAGGCACAGCTATTAGAAATTTTACCTGCAAATTAGCCAAAGAAATAGGGAGATAGAAGAATATCCAGAAATCTTACTTTCTTATCTCCCTTGTTTCCCTGATCAGAACTTGACATTATATTTGTCAGCAAGCTCAGAAAGCTTTTCATACTGTTGGATTGCGGCTTCAGTAATTAATGCTTTCGCTTCTTCTGGACTCTTGCCATTCTCTGGAATTAAATACTTGATATAAAGGGCGACAAAATCTACCATGATTGCTGAACCAACTAACCCATGACTATCAGCTTCCTGTCCAGCCATCGCTGATACTAGTCCAGCTTTAATGGGGTCTGGTCTGGCTTTCATAAACTGATCAATAAGTTGCCAAATGTATTCATTTGGTGTGAGATTTTGTAACTTAGTTGGATCAAGTATAAATTCTCCTGCTACTACTTTTGCCTGCTCTAAAATACACCATTCTGCAAATTCTTTGAGTGCTTCTTCTGGAAGTTGTGGGAAATATTTGTGTAATTCTAAATCAGACACAGGCTCACCTTATAAATTTGAGTTTTGTTGCAGTACATTAAGGCAAGCCTAACTCACTATTTCTACAAATTTTAGTGTGTTACGCTACGACTGTTGAAAGATGAGAGATATTAGTTTTATAAAGTCAGCAGTCTATCAAAAAAAGTGACCTTCAGCACAGCAGCAACTTCAAAATTTAAAGGGACTTAAACCCCTAAATTTTGTTAAGTTAAAACTTAATCTCAACCACAGTCATTATTTTCATCTGTAATATTTCGCACAGAAGTAGCATTTTTATTATAGTATTTGTCAATGTTTCAACTACTCCACCCTGTTTGCATAGGGCAGGCTGGGTGAACGCGGATGGTAGGTATCTCACTCAAAAAAATATTAACATGAATCTAATCAACAAAAAATTGTACAAAAATATATTGGTATTTGTGGCATTTTTAATAGTTTTGATAAGTGTGCCATCGGTACAGACCTTTGCTGGAGAAGTAACACCACACTGGGACTATGGTGGTGCAGCAAATCCAACTCAATGGGGTGAACTCAGTCATGATTTTGCACTGTGTGAATTAGGTAGAGATCAGTCTCCCATCAATATTGTTAATGCTGTCACAGACAAACCTAAAAGGATATTCTTTGACTACAAGCCTACACCCTTAGTCATCGTCAACAATGGTCACACCATCCAAGTAAATTACGCACCTGGAAGCACCGTCACCATTAATGGGGAAAAATATACACTTCTCCAGTTTCATTTCCATACTCCCAGCGAACATACTATTGAGGGAAAAGCTTCGGCGATGGAACTGCACCTAGTACACCGCAACGATGCAGGTCAACTATCAGTTGTGGGTATCATGATGAAAGAAGGAACAGCCAATCGTTTGATTAATGCGATTTGGAAGTACATTCCTGCACCTGGGGAAACAAAAACTGTGAGTGATGGTTTGGGAGCAACGGTTAGTCATCCTACTATTAACGCGGCTGGTTTCTTACCTAAGACAAAAGCATACTTCAGTTACCCTGGCTCACTCACAACACCACCCTGTAGTCAAGGCGTGAGATGGAATGTTTTAGTAGAACCTATTACCGTCTCGAACGAACAAATTACTACCTTTCAAAAACTCTATCAGGTGAATGCCCGGCCAATTCAACCCATAAATGGCAGAATAATTGAATTGCATAGCAAATAGCTTTTGCTCAGGTGTCATCCGACTGATGCGGAATTTGATACTATTAACGAAGTAGGCAATGATCGACAGTCAGTCGGAGACTATCCCTAACGTGGCAGATTTGCAAAAAGATTATGGCAAAGCGGAAAAAAAGCAATCTCCAGTGGATCAAAGAAACCCTTGACCTCAAGCCTGACCATCACTGGGAATCGCCATCAGGCTATAAAATTTTTGTCGCTAATCGGGGGGCTGTTCGGTTAAATGTCCCTCAAAATTGGGTGTTTGAGCCACAAGAAAAATCTTTCAAGTTTATGGATAAAAAACCACCCAAAGATGATTGCTGTCTAGAAGTATCATTTAATCAACTACCTCCCCGTGACTGGAGCTTATTTCCCCTAAAATCTACCTTGAAAAAAGTGATGGACGATGACAGTCGCAACGTCATTGAGAGGGGAGAAATCTTCACCGTTAAACGCCAAACCGCCAAAATTGTGTGGACAGAGATTAAGTTTATCGATACTCAGGAAGAACCACGGGAAGCTTTTTCACGGACTTGCATTGGTTTGGGTTCAAATGTGCAGTGCTTGATTACATTCGATTATTGGGCAGATCAAGCCGAACAACTAACACCCATTTGGGATGAAGTGATGCGTAGTCTGACATTAGGCCTATATATCAGTGATCCTAGCACTGGTACAGCTTTTCCAGACTGAAGTAGAACAAGCGATGGTCATCGCCTCTAGCCACCACTATGGTTGTGTTGGGGAGTGCGATCGCTATGGGAATCTAGAAGAATTAAATATTTTTCTTTAAAATAAATAACAATGGCTGAATTGGAGTCTATGAATATCAATACATTAGAAGAAATTGAACGTGCTGTCAGTCAACTTTCACCAGAGGAACTGTCTGCTTTTCGTCTCTGGTTTGTAGAATTCGATACAGATACCGCCATTCAAGCTGCTTGGACTACTGAAGCAAAAAGGCGGCGAGATGAGATTAGAAATGGTTCTGTACAACCCATACCAGGAGATGAAGCTTTAGCTCAAGTGAGGCGATGACCGATCCATCGCCTATGGCAGAACCTTCTCTAAGTTATGATTAAGGGCGAGACTGATAAATTTATTGTATGCAAACTATTACTGACATTGGCACATTAATTGTTCGCACACCCGGAACTCTTGGCGGTCGTCCTCACATTGCAGGAACTAGAGTATCTGTACAGAGAGTTGCTGCTTGGTACAAAATGGGTCTAAATGCAGAAGAAATTGTAGAACGAATGGGTAATTTGACTCTAGTGCAAGTGTATGCTGCCTTGACTTACTATCATGCTAATCGAGAAGAGATTGAAGCTTATCTGACTATAGAGAAGTCAACCCCTGCGGGGAATTAAAAATTAAAAATTGAAGACCCCACGGATAAATCCGGGGGCTGGAATTAATTTTGCTTTCCACTTTTTCGTGTCCATAAATAAATTTAGGGGCTTGTATCCTTTTTTTATTTGGTCAAACTATGAAAAACTTTTTGTTTAGATGGGTTTTCTATCTAAAAAGGGGCAGACTATAAAGTAAGTATAAATATACAACTTTTTCATGAAACCTGTTTGGCACAAGGGACAACTAACCAAGTGGAAAGATGATCGAGGTTTTGGTTTTATACAATCCAGAGATAGCAGCCAAGAAGTATTTCTCCACATCACAGCATTGAAACACCTGAACCGTCGTCCCCAAGTTGGTGATTTTATTTGTTATCAACTCATAGTTGATAGAAATGGCAAGTTACGTGCGTCTAATGCTTCTCTAGAAGAGATTACATCAAAACCTATACTATTATTTTCATCTTCTACGACACCGATGAAGTTTACATCCAAACCTATAGTAACATCTTCATCATTAGCATTAAAAACATTAATTCTATCTTTGATACCTAGCTTGGGTTCAATCCATTTTGCACTAACTACTGGCAACCTAATTCCTTTAATCCTTTATCCAGTTATGAGTGTAATTACTTTTGCATTATATACCGACGATAAATTTCGTGCAAAACAAAACCGATGGAGAGTGCCAGAAAAGACCTTACATTTATGCGAATTTATGGGTGGTTGGTTAGGTGGATTTTTTGCTCAAGGGAAATTACATCACAAAAGTAGCAAACCTTCTTATCAAGTCGTATTTTGGGCGATAGTAATTATTCATCTTGTATTTTGGTTAGTCTGGCTATTTTTTAGTAGAGAGTTGATCCATCTGTTTCTTGGTATTGCTTCTGGAAGGTAGTTGAGTTAGTTCATGCAACATATAGCAATCCTAAAATATTCATAAGCAACTAGATCCTCGATTTCTTTGAGTTTTCGTGGTGGTTCTAAAGCTTGAGATTATATTTGATCAGCTAATGACTAACTAAATTTAGCCATTAGCTACCATCCTTTAAGCAGTGCGAAAACGCGCTAACTCCTCGCCAGTCTTCGCATCATGGGCGTGAACAGTACACACCAGACAAGAATCAAACGATCGCGCCACGTGTCCTACTTCCACAGGGTCGCTAGAATCTTCAATAGGTGTCCCTATCAAAGCTTGCTCAATCGGGCCACGTATTCCGTCTTTGTCACGGGGGCCGACATTCCAAGTAGTCGCAGCAATCACCTGATAATTCTTAATCTTGCCATCTTCAATATCTACCCAGTGACACAAAGAACCCCGTGAGGCTTCCGTTGCACCCCAACCGCGCCCGTCTTTTTCTTTAGGTTTGATATACCAGGGGTCATTTAAGACAAACTCACGCAAACATCGTTCCGCTTGGCGGTATAACTTGACAATTTCGTGAACTCGTGCAAGCTGACGCACATGAATACTAGCACCACCCATCTGTTTGAAGACATCCAGGATAAACCCATCATAGTGTTGCCAAGATTCTCCATGCTGACCACCTGCGACTAACTGACGCGCTAGAGGCCCGACTTCCAAACGGCCAAAGTCTTTGTGTAGTACAGCCGTTGACCAAGAATAGGCATTATTGAAGTCTTTAGTATTTTTCTGGGTGGGTTTGGTCGTGCGGTCAAAGGGGTGAACGTTGTCTGTACCCTCGTCATACCAGGCATGGGTGGTATTCTCACGGGCGAAGGTATGATCCATTAAAGTGTGAGTGTCGGTGAAGCTGTTGTACACACCACTTTTCATAATCATAGCGGCGTTGCGTCCTTCGATAGTCGGCTTCTGGTACTTATCTTCATGGGGTAAATATCCCCAAGAGACATATTTACCAACACCAGCACCGTATCTATCTAAACCAATATCTAAACCCATGCGCCAATAGAAACCCAAGTCTGACTCACGATGTTTGATGTCTGCTTCTAACCAGTCCATGAAGTCATCATAAGTTTGAATTTCTTCGTAGCGTTCCAAGGAACAACCCAACCACACAGGTTCTAACCAGTTAGTGCGGAAGTATTCTAAAATTGCCCAAGCGCGGGTAATGTCTGTTAAAGTTGGGGCGCACATCACACCACCAGGCACCATATAACTGCTATGACAACTGGTGATATATTGAAAATGTTACTGAGTAACTTATTTAATAAGGCAAATTTGCTCGGTAAGAACATTTTATTTTCACCATTTCAGTTTATAAATAAGGGAATATTTAGGGAATGAGCGGACAAAATCAGGGTAATTGCGAGGAGACATATTCCACATCTACACATGAATATGCAAATGCAGACTCAACTGACTGGTTCGCAGATATGTTTGCAGATTTTGAGCCGCAGAACACCACAGACGGCAGCTATAGAGGAACAATGGCGAAAATAAAAGCAACGGAATTACAGTATCAAGCAGTTTTTGAACAGAAGTTAGTCGAAGCTAATACTAATTTAAAAAGGGAGAGAATAAGAGTTAGCATTAAACAAACTGGTAATTCTCTCCAATTACGAGCTACCCTACCCTTAAAACCAGGCGATATCAGTGTAGGTAAGCAGAAAAAACAGTATGATTTGTCTCTTGGGATACCAGCAAATTTAGAAGGACTGAAAACTGCGATCGAGGAAAGTTACGAGTTGGGTAAATTAATTGCTCGTCATACCTTCGAGTGGAGTGAAAAGTATTTAGGAATTAAATCTAGAGAGAAGCACGAAATAAAAACAATTGGGGAATTATTAGATGGATTTGAGGAAAAATATTATCAAACCCGTCAGAAAACTATAACCAGTCAAAATACTTTTCCTAACTATATATCTGTAATTAAAAGAAACTTCCCTCTTACCCATTTAGCTACAAAAGAAAATTTTGAGGAAATTATTAATTCAGTTCAGGGGAATAAAAAAAATGAACTAATTGCCGTAACTTCTGTTTTGATTAAAACCTTTAATTTAGGATTTCAACTCGATGTTAAACGTGACAATGTCACTCCTGCCCATCGAGAAATACCTGACGATGAAAAAATAATATATTCTTTTGACCTCTTTGAAAAATTCGCACTCAATCGCAAAAATACAAATATTAGTGATGAAATCGACACTTGGGAAATGTGGCGTTGGGTATATGGAATGTTGGCGACATTTGGGTTAAGACCAAGGGAACTATTTGTACAACCAGATATTAATTGGTGGATGTCTCCCCAAAATATAGACCATACTTGGAAAGTGAATAAAAATACCAAAACTGGATATCGAGAAGTTATTCCTTTTGTTCCTGAATGGATAGAATTATTTGATTTAAAAAATCCCAAACCATTAAATATTTTAGAACAAAAGGTTGCAAAAATTTCATCTGTGCAAAATATTAATTGGATGCGGAGAGATATATCCAGATGGTTTAGAAAAGTGGGAGTTGAGTTTCAACCCTACGATTTACGTCATGCTTGTGCAATTCGAGCGCATCTTCAGGGAATACCCATTAAAGCAGCAGCAGATAATTTAGGTCATACTGTTGATGAACATACAAAAACCTATCAGCGTTGGTTTGGTATTGAAAATCGGAAAAAAGCCTTTGGTGAGGTAATTAGTCAAAAGTCATTAATTGAGTTGCAGAAGAATGAAATATTGGCGTTACGGATAGAGAATGAAAGGTTGAAGTTGGAAGTTGAAAAGTTGAAATTCTCAGAGAATGTCTAAAAATCCAGAGGACTATAGCAAAAGTTAAGAATTGAATTGATAAGTGATCGAGGCATAACAAATCATTAGAGCGGACAGAATTGTGATACTTTAGTTGATAGCCAAAATATTTTACTGCCGATAAACTTAGTCGTTAGCTGGAGGAAACATCACAGATGGTTGCAACCATTACGCAAGAAGATAATTTGATTTTCCAAACCTACTACACTGTACTGCTATTAAAAGAGTTAGGTGAAGTTAAATTTGAAGATTCAAGTCAGTTTGATGACTTAAACCTTTCAAGTCAAATAAAACAGTCATTAAAGGATATTGGGATACAAAATCAGGGAAGTGCAATTATGGTTCTTTATGCTATGTTGGTAGTACCTAAGGAGATAATTGCACAAGAATTTAAGGAAGAATATGAAAAGATCAATGAATTTCTAAGAACAGAGGTAACGTTGCATCAGACCACATATGAAAAAGAAGATGAAAACAATTTAAATTCTATCTGCTTTATTCGTCATGTACGTAATTCCGTTGCTCACGCAAAAATATCATTTACTCCTGGGGTTTCTGTAACATTCTACGATAAAAAGTCTGCGACGACTAAAGGTGGCGCAACAAAAATTGAAGAAATATGTTTTAGTCTACCACTAAATAGATTTGGGGATTTTCTTAATTCTTTGCAAGATGTTCATCTCAAATACATACAAAAGCGGAGAAATTCGTAAACTATTACAGTGTGGCTAAAGTGCGATCGCCGATATTGTAGGGTGCGTTCCTCACGACAACTCCTAATTACTCCGCCGATAAATTCCTGGGAATGCAGCAGGATTATAGAATTTAATCAAGCGATCGCAGTCTAGAGGTGTTAGATTTGCCGTTAAACATATTTGAGTGCGATGTGCAAAGCCCGGTCTCCGACCATCGCGCAATATCCATTTTCTTGTGCTTCCTTAACTACTATTAACTGCGATAGCGCAAGTGCTGACTTGTCAGTTCGCTAATATCGGGTTAGTGCGATCGCCAGGTTAAAATGAGAGGGCGATCGCATCCTGTCACCAAACCTCAGACGAGGAGATTCACAAATGCCATTGGCTGAACTAATGTCACAAATTCAAACACTGCCCAGAATTGATAAACTTAGGCTGATGCAGTTTCTAGCCACAGAACTGGTAAAAGAAGAAGATGCAAACTTCTTTGTTGCAAATCAAGAGTATCCGGTCTGGTCGCCTTACAATTGCTCTGAGGCTGCCAATATTTTGATGAATCTTCTGGCTACAAAGCAACAAGAAAAGAATGGTTGACGCTCAAAGATTTCCCTACAAAATTATTGACAGTAGCCTTGGCATGGTCGATAGAATGCCCTATCTGCCTTTGACCCTCGGTTATAACGGTCATTCCTTAAACGTTGAAGGATTATTGGACACAGGCGCAAGCGTTAATGTTTTGCCCTACGAAATAGTAAGCTGTTGCAATGCCCTTGAACTCAGTTATAAATATAAACCGTCTAACTTCACTGTTAAACATCTTTGAAAAAAGCGATTGGCAAAGCCCGGTCTCCGACCATCGCTCAAGATGCAAACACAGAAATCAATAATTTAAAATACTCAAGCCCGAATCACAGTAATCCGACGTTGATTTTGTGTCAGTACAACCTCAGTTGATAAACGTTCTTCCATTGGCAAAGCATTTTTACGCCTATCAAACACAAATAACCAACCAAAATCTAACCCCAAACGCCCTAAATAGGATTCTAACTGCTCAATACCATCATTTTGGGGGTCACGCTTTTTCTCCCGCCATACCTTTAACTCGATACCTAACGTCACATCTTTGTAACGCAGACATAAATCCATTCTGTCACTACCAATTGCATATTCCCTCTCCAAGACTCCACCACCATTAATAACACGATGCAAGAAAGCCATTAATACGATGTGGGGGGCAATTTCATGATAGCCAGTGCTACCTAATAACGGTTCTCCATGCTGTCGCCAAAACTTGAGAAATGCTGCAAGTAACGCATCTATATTTAACTCCCCTTCCGGGGTTAACCAAGTTGGTGCAATCACTGGTAGGGAAGCCATTGGTGTCACCGTTAACACCCTGGGTAAAACTTCCCGATAAATGGGATTAGCAATAGTTAATCCACCTTGGGGGTGCATTTTACACAAACCTAAATCAATCACAAATTGAATATCATCATTGGGTATATCCCCCAATTCCAAACCTGCTAACATCGGCTCGATAATTGCTTTTATCCTTGGTTCTCGTAGGCGTTCAGCTAAACTATCAAGATGAGTATCTTGACGGGCAATTAATATTTCTTTTGCCTGTAAAATATGTTCTTTAGTAATAGCAATACTTCTATCTTTAACCATTTTTTCCACAACTTCTTTAGCCAGAGCATTAACTAACCAAGGTTGTCCTTGAGTTAAATCAAAAGCTGTTGCAGTTGCCTCTGGTGTGAAAATTTGTCCTGTTTCTGCTGTATGTTGTTGATATAGTTCTGCCACTTCCTCGGCGTTGAAATTTCTCAGGGTAATGGAAGTGACTTTGATATTAAAAGGACTGGATGTGTTTAATCTGTCACTACCACCGGATGCGACTTTATAGTCTCGCACATCCCTTAAACCAATCAATCCTACCGATGAGGGGAAATTTTCTGGACGACTGCGATAGCCTTCACGTAACTGTCGTAAAACTGAAATTAGTGTTTGGTCTTGTAGAGAATCAATTTCATCTATAAATAATACTATTGGACGATTTATAGCTTTTGACCAAGCTCTTAAATTTTCACCAATTCTCTGCCCAGGGGCATTATAAACCCAAGCTGGGGGTTGTAGTTCTGGGGGTAGGTTATCCTCAATTGTATTCTGCCAAGTTCCCAAAATTGCTAATTCTGCTGCACTGGGGTCATGATTAAATGCACTTCCTACCTCGACTGATACTACTACTGCTGCATAACGTCCTGTATCGGTAAGTTGCTGTGCTAGGGCTAACATTGCGGTGGTTTTCCCCGTTTGTCGTGGTGCATGAAGAACAAAATAACTACGCTGTTGAATTAGCTCCTCCAAATCTGGTAATCGTATTGTTGGAGATAGCATATAGTGGATATCGTCTTCACAAGGACCTGCAATATTAAACCAGCGAGACATAGAATTTTGGCAGTTGGCGGACACTTTGAGTTTAGACGATTTTAGGGTTGGGGATGGCAGGAAGGGCTAATTGGGGATTTTTGTTTGTTTAAACATCGGGTAGATATACCGAATCATTCCGTCTATTACTCGGAAAAAGATAATAGCCAGAAAATTTATTACTATTCACCCAGATTTAGGTATTTATCTTGAAAATGTATGTATAATATGTGGACATTGATGATATCCAAAAAAGTTCTTGGTATGTTGATGTACATCAGTACAATTTATACATATAAGCAAAGAGATGGAAAACATTATATTAAGTTTGCTAGATAATGGCATAGATTATATTCTTGAGGCAGTACGTCCATTATTTCTTAATCGTCTTGAATCTCCACACTTTCTTAAATATTCCATATTACATCTCTACTCAGGAATTGAATTATTACTAAAAGAAAAACTTAGAAAAGAGCATTGGAGCTTAATATTTCAAGATATTAGTAGTGCAGATCCCAGGAAGCTTCAAAGTGGTGATTTTGTAAGTATCTATCATGATGAGTTGATTAAAAGGCTTAAGGGTATTCTAAATATTGATATTAACGACAAACCATTTAAAATGCTTCGAGCCTTACGAAATAGATTTGAGCATTTTGAGGTAAAAGTATCTATCAGTGAATGTAAAGAAACTATTGCTTCTGCATTAGATGAAATTATAAGCTTCTGGGATAAACACCTAATGGAAAATAGTACGGTTGAACAAAAAAACAAGTTTGGGCAGATAAAATCAATTGCAACTAGTTATGAAGAATATAAACGACAAAGGCTACAAAAATTCGAGCCAGTAATTAATAGTATTACTGAAAGTGAGAATGGAATTCTTGTTGTATGTCCGTTTTGTGTGTCACTTAGTTTTGTAGTATTTAAAGATGATTATAAAGATTGTAAGTGTTTTGTCTGTGATGAGAAAATTTCAAAAATTGATCATTTGAATAATACGAGGAAACAAGAGAAGGATGATGAAGAATTTTCATTTTTACCCTTTGAAACATACGATACAAAATGCTCATCCTGTGGTTCAGAAACAAGAATAAGAAATAAAATTTCAGATGATGAAACTATGTATTATTGCTTGAACTGTCTTGATACACAAGTTATCTTAAAACAAGAGCAAAGAGATAAAGAGTTTAATGAATGGGTTGAGAGGTTGTATGCTGAACATACAAATGACGAAGTTATGTCGATATTGAAAAAAGAATTATTTGAATTGGAAGAAAGTCAAATAGAATCAGGTTATGTTAGTAGAGAAGAAGTGGAAAGGGAAAGACAAGTCAGAAAAGAAAACCGTCGTATTGCTCTTTTAGAAGAGTTAAAAAGAAGAGGTGTTGAAGCATGATCGCCAATCTAGTAGGATGCGTTAATGTAATGTAACACACCTTATAATTTCACTGTTGAACATATTTGAGTGCGATAGCGCAAGCGCTGACTTGTCAGTTCGCTCAATATCCAAACTATTATTCGGGAGGTAGTGTTCTAATATGGAATAAATTGACCTTATTATCAATATTTCGCAATATATTAGCACCAAGAACATAGGCATATAAACTAGCAGGTTCAAAGTGAAATCGTACACCTTTATATAAAAAATCAGGATCTCTGATAGTCTTAGTCGTTATTAAAATCGGCTGTGCCACACTTGGATTCTGTTTCACAAATTCTACGCAGTTGTCCAATTCCGAGGGTGAACTATAAGGACGATCGCTCCATTTAACCTCAACCATCCAAGAAGGGACTTGATGAGTGACATTTAAATGGACAATGTCAATCTCTCCTGTCTTCCATCGCGCATAGTAAAGCTCAATCATTTTACTATGTTGCCATTGGCTAAAGATGGCAGTTTCAGTCATAGCACCCATCGCTTTAGAGTTTGTTTCCAGTTGTCCAAATAATGCAGCCCGCATTGATGGGTTAGTCAAATAGACTTTAAAGCAAATTGCTCTCTTGAACCTCTTGGCATTTTGATCAATTCGCTCTACGCGACGGATCAGAAACGCTGCTTCAAGATACTCAAGATAACGTTTAATAGTGTTTTTAGCAACACCAGAGGATTGTGATAATCCCTCTAGACTTACTTCGTTGCCAGAGTTATACGCTAGGGTCGTAAAAAGTCTATTAAGTTCCTGAATATCACTAATTCCATAAAGACTTGGTAAATCTCGTAGTAAGACTTTATCAATGATGTCACTTTTAATATATTGGGTAGGATTCTGGCGGATTGTCTCGGAGAAAACAGCTTCTGGATATCCGCCAAAGTTGAGGTAATTAATAAACTCCTGATTTAATTGTTCGATATTTTGAGATAAAAACTCATACCTCTTTGATGGATATCCAGAGTCTTCAGAGTCATGAATATTTGCCCCAATTAATTCACCTTCTCTTCCTATAAACATTAAATACTCAGCAAAGGTGAGCGGTGGTAGGATGTAGTCACTGAATCTACCAGCACCAGACTCAGTGCTTTTCAGTCTTAGCGCGGCAGCAGCAGAACCAGTAGCAACAAAACGGTAACTTGGAAATGAATCAACGAGAGATTTTAGATGAATTTCCCATTCTCGTAAATATTGGATTTCATCAAAAAAGACAAATAGCTTTGAATTGCGCTCGTGATTGAATAATTCCTGAAAGTAACTAAGTATACGCTCTAATGGAAGCCCAGTATAAATTGGGGTTTCAAGAGATACATATAAAATATTTTCCGCGCTAATACCAGAATCTAAGAGTAGACGGATACTGTGATAAACCATCACAGTTTTACCAACACGCCTGGGTCCCATCAAAACTATTGCTCGATGCACACTTGTATTCAAGATGTTTTGAGAGAAGGTCTCAAAATACTTGCGTCGTGGGGTATCTTCGTAGATTATTTTCTCCTCACTACCTGTTTCCCACCAAGGATTATCAAATTGAAGGCGGGAGATGATGTCTTCTTTTGCAATTTCCAGCATAAAACTAAGATTAGTTTGCTAGTCTTAGCTTATTTAAAAACAATATTAATGTCAATCAATTAATCTTATTCTTAATTCAGGATGGAGATGAGACTGAAATACATAGCACTACGTGTTATAGTTAGGACATTCTCAAATCCTGAAACTCAGTCATAGTTTACTATTACCTGTTGCCTAGAGCGTACCGCTATAGAGGTATATTACTGTATTTGAAGCCTAACTTCACCGTTAGCCGTTCATAGCGATCACAGTCTAATGGAACTGGGAACTTTAGCTAGAATAGGAAAGCTACTTATTAAACTGCGATCGCTCATCACCGGAGGCTGAGTTGATAAAAAGACACCCAGCACTCCATTTTGTTCAAATTTGTAACAGTTTTTCCTATATCTGCATACTCAAGCCCGAATCACAGTAATCCTGCGCTGATTTTGTGTCAGCACAACCTGAGTTGACAAACGTTCTTCCATTGGTAAAGCATTTTTACGCCTATCAAACACAAATAACCAACCAAAATCCAACCCCAAACGCCCTAAATAGGATTCTAACTGCTCAATACCCTCAGCTTGAGGGTCACGCTTTTTCTCCCGCCATACCTTTAACTCAATACCTAACGTGACATCTTTGTAACGCAGACATAAATCCATTCTGTCACTACCAATTGCATATTCCCTCTCCAAGACTCCACCACCATTGATCACACGATGCAAGAAAGCCATTAATACGATATGGGGGGCAATTTCATGATAGCCAGTGCTACCTAATAATGGTTCGCCATGCTGTCGCCAAAACTTGAGAAATGCTGCAAGTAACGCATCTATATTTAACTCACCTTCCGGGGTTAACCAAGTTGGTGCAATCACTGGTAGGGAAGCCATTGGTGTCACCGTTAACACCCTGGGCAAAACTTCTCGATAAATGGGATTAGCAATGGTTAATCCGCCTTGGGGGTGCATTTTACATAAACCTAAATCAATCACAAATTGAATATCATCATTGGGTATATCCCCCAATTCCAAACCTGCTAACATCGGCTCGATAATTGCTTTTATCCTTGGTTCTCGTAAGCGTTCAGCTAAACTATCTAAATGAGTATCTTGACGAGCAATTAATATTTCCTTTGCTTGTAAGATATGTTCTTTAGTAATAGCAATACTTCTATCCTTAACCATTTTTTCCACAACTTCTTTAGCCAGAGCATTCACTAACCAAGGTTGTCCTTGAGTTAAATCAAAGGCTGTTGCTGTGGCTTCTGGTGTAAAAATTTGTCCTGTCTGTTCTGTATGTTGTTGATATAGTTCTACAACTTCCTCGGCATTAAAATTTCTCAAGGTAATGGAAGTGACTTTGATATTAAAAGGACTGGATGTATTTAGTCTGTCACTACCACCGGATGCTACTTTATAATCCCGCACATCCCTTAAACCAATTAATCCCACCGATGAGGGAAAGTTTTCTGGCCGGTTTGGAAAACCATCTCGTAATTGCCGCAATATGGAAATCAGTGTTTGGTCTTGTAGGGAATCAATTTCATCAATAAATACTACCAAAGGTCGAGGTAAAGCTTTTGCCCAACCTTGCAAAAAAGCCTTAATTCTGTTTCCTGGGTCTTCCTTTTGCCATTGTTTAACAGGTGGTTGCAATTCATTAGATAAGCGGATAGAAATCGTATCATACCAAGTTCCTAAAATTGCTAATTCTGCTGCACCTGGGTCATGATTGAATGCACTTCCTACTTCCGCAGATACCACTACTGCTGCATAAAGTCCTGTGGCGGTCAGTTGCTGTGCTAAAGCTAACATTGCTGTGGTTTTCCCTGTTTGTCGCGGTGCATGAACGACAAAATAACTACGCTGTTGGATTAGCTCCTCCAAATCTGGTAATCGTGTTGTTGGAGATAGCATATAGTGGATATCGTCTTGACATGGACCTGCAATGTTGAACCAGCGAGGCATGGGACTTTGGCCGTTGGCGGATACTTTGAGTTTAGACGATTTTGGAGTTGGAGCGAGGCAATGTAGGGAAAAGTTAGGTAACGCCTGAGAAAAGCAAATAACTTTTAGTAGATAAAAATAAATGGATTTATGATATTTCTGGAGTGGGTTTATTGCCTAATTTAAGGAAAAATGAGGGAATCATTCCACCTATCCTGACAAGTCCTTACTATATAAGCAATTTCCTAATTTATTTCCATATAACTGCTGTGCGGCCATTGTCCACCAAACAGGGCGTAAATTTCTACAGGTTTGCTAGAAATAGTCACGCCTAATTCATAAGATTTACCTGTGAAGGCGGCAAAGCGGCGGACAGCTTCATCATAGAAGCGGCTACTCCGATATTTTTTGTTTGTTAAGTCAATGGCGAACAATCCATAAAAGTAGCGGGGGATGCTTTGGATGGTTTCGACAATTTGACCGAGGTTTCTAGCTAAGATGGCGTTGCGGGGAACGGTTGTATTCCAGGCTGTATCTAATGCCCATGATGCAGATGTCAAGTGAGAAGCACCGCAGATACCGCAAATACGAGGCGTAACAATTAATCCAGCTTGGGGGTCTTTACCTCGAAGAATAATTTCAAATCCGCGAAATAGTTCGGCGTGTGTCCAGGCGTTAACGACTTGTCCATCTTCAATTTCCACGCGAACGTCTAAATCACCCTCGACTCTACCGACAGGCGAAATATCTAATGTTTTAATTCCCATTCTCCTCTCCTCTCGGTAATTGTTTTGTAGTAAGCACTGAAGTGCTTACTACGAACTAAACTGTAAAAAAGTCTTCTTCTGCCCAGTTGGGGGCTGTATTTTTAGCCACCATTGTGAGTAAGGCGTAGTCTTTGGTTTTGACTCCTGGTGGTAATTCTTTGGGGACTCCCATAACGGTTTGAGTTTTAAATACCGTTCCGGGTTTGAGGTCAAAGAAGGGAAATTCTGGTTCTGTACAACCTAAACACGGCATTCCCGCGCGAGTTTTGGAGGAAACGCGATTCCAGAGGATGCGGTTGCAGGAGGAATGGGTCATAGGGCCACGACAACCCAAGTCGTAGAATAAGCAGCCTTTACGCTGACCAAATTCGGCGGTGGTGGCTTTGTAAGCAAAGTGAACGTTACGGGTACAACCTGTTTGGGTGTAGGTGTTGAAGAAGGTTTGGGGACGGTGCAGTTCATCGAGGGCGATGTCAGCGATGCGTCCAGTAGCGATCGCCACTAATATCTGCGTAATCCAATCGGGGTGTGCTGGACATCCAGGAATATTAATCACAGGTAATCCCGATTTGGCGACGAAATCCTTACCTAAGAAGCCGCCTTCTTGACGCTTAAGAAATTGCAAACCTTCGGATTCGCTGGGGTTAGGCGACATAGCGGGGATTCCTCCCCAGGTGGCGCAGTCTCCTACAGCCACAACAAAGCTAGCAACTTTCGAGAGGTCATTTAGCCAATCTTTCATCGGGCGATCGGCAAACCTATTCCATTCGCCTGTACCGTCGGGGGCATTAACTACAGTACCTTCAAATACCAAGATGTCTAAAGGTATCTTGCCGAGAATGCAGTCCCACAGTAGGGTTTGTAAGTTGTTGCCTAGTTCCAATCCCAAGGAAGGATGCCAAAGTACCTTAATGCCAAAGTCAGCAATTAGATCGCAGACTGTCGGTTCTTCGGCGTTGAGAAAAGACATAGTGTTGCCCGAACAAGCACCACCTTGCAGCCAGAGTACGTTAGTCATTGGCTATTTATTTGTCTATGTTTACTATTTATGACGCAGGTGTTGACGCTTGTAGAGTTTCACCCGGTGATAAATATTTAGTTTTAATTTTTAGAATAAGATATTTTTTGTTTTTTTTTATTTAATTAAATAAAAATTAATCTTTAACTGAAAATTAAATCTTAATCATACTTGCTGAAAACTGTCATATATTACACAGATTTTTATTAAATAACATGAAAAATAAATTTTAATTTGACTTTGTAAGCATAAATACTATAAATACACTACCTTTGAATTTATCGGATATATTGACTCGCAAAAATATTTTTTAGTGCTATTCTGTGGCAGAAAATAATATAAGTAATGAGTATTTAAAGCATACATTCATATTAGCAATTATACCCTAGAATTTAAGAATCAAGGTGTTCTATATTAAAAAATGAGTCATGTAATTATAGGGGAATGGGTATTGAGATAACTTTTACCGCTTCTCTAGTTCCAAAGCAAAGGGAATAACACTTCATAAAGTTCCTGTTGGCGTAAATAAATATAGCGTTTCTCGGTGGATTGAGGTACAAGAACCCCACCCCCTTTCCCCAAAGTTCTGTTCGGCAGAAACCGCCGCTCAGACTTCTATGCACCGCAAGGAGGGGACTATGATATACCTCATGTGATTAGAAAACGCTATGTATTTTCTCAAGGGGCTAGTACCGCAAGGCGTAAGTCAAAAAGCTTATCAAAAAGGCTTCTCATTTATTTAGAATGGATGCTTGATTTACACGAAAATGTACAAGTTAAAAACCTCATTCCCAATTGATAATTACCAAACCGGAGAATTAGACAACATGAATGAATTTTTAAATGACCTGAATGTAAGGGCATTTCTTACAAATATGGTAACGAGGGATTTAACTCTAACCACTGGATTACTGTGGTTAGTTATAGCCACAATTATCTCAATGGTTGGTGGTGCTATTGGCGGAATGATATTAGCTGGAAAAGAGATAGGTTATATGTTTTCTGCAACCATAGGGGCATTATTTGCGCCGAGTGGAGCAGTTCCCGCAGTGGTTTTAGGATTCGCCATTCTATATGTTTTGAGTAATTTTTAGGGGTCATATGATTGAATTAAGTTGGTTTTCAGTGAAGTTATTTTTTCGAGGTAAACTAATTCGTGATCCACTCTATTTTATTAGACAAATTACCATTGGTATGAGCCTTGGTATGCTAGTGCTAATATTGCTGGCTCAGTTGGAAATTCCTTTCTGTATACCAATAACTATGTCTAGCTTAACAACAGGTATAATGATGCCCTTTCTTCTCAAGGATTTTAAAATGAAGTGAGTTATTATTCATCATATATTGATTACTTTTGATCAACTATTGACTAATGAATAATGACCGACCTTGAGGAATACATTCGGGAAATCAACCGATTTGAAGCCATTATATCTGAGTGGGATGAAAGCCAAAGGGGTGTAGCAGTTGGGCTACAAAGAGCAATTGAAGCTTTACATAAAGCAGCGTTGACAAATTTAATTAAAAGCCTCAAGCAAGAATCAATGTCAGCGTTGCGTCATGCTGTTGATGATGAAATTGTGTATGCAGTTTTGCTATATCACGATTTAGTTAAACCACCACAAGCTGACATTGAGGAAGTTCGTCCAGATTGATGAGATGTGAAGTAGTACCGAAAATGTAGAGACGTAGCAATGTTACGTCTCTACTCACGTTTAATTAATCTGCGATCGCCCAACGCACATAAGGACGAAAAGCTGTAACACTTTTGTAGAAAATCAGACTATCTGGTACGTTAAGATTTCGCAAATCGACACGAAAATATGCTTTTTTATTTTTAAATTCTACGTTGTAAAAAGCAGATTCTTGTGAATGTGCTTTACCCACACAAGAAGCATACTGATTATTCAAAGTTGAAACAAATTCTACAAATCGCTTATTGTTAGATGGAACTAACTTGGTTTCGTTGGCAAAAGCTGTAGTATCTGCCACTACTATATGCTCTGCACCACCTTCATAGGGTATACCCATCCACCATAATCCCACAGTTTTGGGACAATTACCACTGGTGCGTTGTACGTTGAACTGCACATTTGGGGCAAAAATCGGCCCTGGTTCTGGCTGTGATTGTGCAGATGTTTGATTGGCGATGATTCCTACTATTGCTAATGAACCTAAAAGTCCATTAATAATTCTGATTTGAGCCAGCTTTTTCATTACCTAAATTTCTATATTATAGTTACTTTAATTACATGACTGGATGGCTGAAATAAAAGTGCCATGTTGTGACAATTTATCGTGTTTACAGTTACAGTTCTCTTGCCAGGAAGTAAGCAACAATATTAATTAATCAATAGAAATGCAGTCCTTAGAGTAAATTATGCTGCTATTACATGAAACCTCGAATTATTGTTTGCGGCTTAGAACGTACTGGATATAAAATCTTTCGTTTGCTCAGACAACAGGGAGCGTTTGTAGTTGGTATTCATCACAAACCCATCTCTGGCGAAGCAGCAGGCGACGTGATTATTGGTAGTTTATGTGCAGCTGCTACCCTAACAGCCGCAGGAATTCAGGAGGCTCATACCTTAGTTATAGCAGGAGCAGAGGATGAACTAAATTTATCAATCATGATGCAGGCGCGGGTATTAAATCCTCACATTCGGATTATTAACCGCCTATATAATCATAACTTGGGTGAACGTCTGGATAAAACCTTAACAGACCACTTAAGTATGAGTGTTGTGGGATTAGCCGCACCATTATTCACCTTTGCCGCTTTGGGAAATCAAGCGATCGGGCAAATCAAGTTATACGATCAAACTTGGCCAATTCAAGAAGTATATATTGATGAAAGCCATCCTTGGCTCGGTCGCCAGTTGAGTGATTTGTGGGAAGATCCTACACGGATGCCGATTTATTACTTACCCCTAGAAGGTGAGATGAATTTAATATCGGCGGTAATTTCGGGACAAGAATTAAAAATAGGCGATCGCCTAATTATTGGTATCCAACCCCGCTTCCGTCCCATCCGTCGATCCTTAATTAAAAAATTCCTAAAAATATTAACTAGTCTGCGTCAGTTTCAGCAACATGGGCAATCAGTAGTTGTTGGTGCGATCGTGCTAATGGTAGTGATTTTAACTGCCACACTCACCTATATGTCTACAGAATTAAGTTTGTCTGTAGTGGATGCGCTATATTTCTCTGTAGGCATGATTACAGGCGCAGGTGGCAACGACCAAGTTGTAGAAAATGCCCCCAATAGTATTAAATTATTTACTGTGGTGATGATGCTAGTTGGGGCAGTGGTAATTGGTATTTGGTATGCCATGCTCACTGATTTTGTTTTAGGTAGCCGCTTCAAGCAGTTTTGGGATGTAGCCCGTGTTCCCCAACGTCATCATTATATAGTTTGTGGTTTAAGTGGCATTGGCAATCGCATTGTGCAGCAACTCCATAGCACTGGTCATGAAGTTGTAGCCATTGAAACTGACTCCAACAATAGATATATTAACTCTGTCCGTGGATTGGGTATCCCTGTAATTCAAGGTGATGCTAGTTTCCGCACCATCCTGCAAACTAGTAATGTTAATACAGCAGCAGCAGTATTAACTGTGACTAACAATGATGCCACTAATCTAGAAATTGCCCTGAAAGCCAAAGGTTTAGCACCCAAAATTCCGGTGATTGTCCATTACGCTGACCCAGATTTTGCGGGAATGGCAAAGCAGGTGTTTGACTTTGAAGCCGTACTCAGTTCCGCAGAATTGGCAGCCCCTGCATTTGCGGCTGCGGCTTTGGGTGGACGCATCTTGGGCAACGGTATCACCGCCGATAAACTTTGGGTAGCTTTTGCAACTTTAATTACACCATCACATCCTTTTTGTAGCAAGTTGGTAAAAGACATTGCCATGTCTGCTAACTGTGTACCTTTATATATGGAAAGGAATGCTCAAAGAGTTCAAGGCTGGGATTTACTCACCACTTACCTGAATGAAGGGGATGTTTTATATTTGACAATGCCAGCAAATCGTTTATATTTATTGTGGCGAGACGAGCGAATTAGTGCTACACAAGTTTAATCTGAGAGATAGTTGAGGGCATTATAAGCTTTCCATCAATTCAATACACTTGTGCATTTGCTGACGCATCGTATCAACATCACCATGAAATCGCCGCCCATGTCCTGGTAACACCCACTCAAAGGTGTAATTTGCCAACTCTCGCATCGATTTAATCTGTTCTGACCACGAATACCAGCAGTAATCACGGAATGCAGCCAACTGATGCAACCTTTCTGACCAAGCGAGATGATCGCCAGTAAACAGAAACTGGTTTTTGTAAAGTAGAACGGTGTGTCCTTTAGTGTGACCAGGAACAGGAATAATTAACAAATCTGGTTCAAGCACAAATGGTTCTGAACCTGTTAGCTGCATTTCTACATCGCGAGTACCTGCACCGATATCATCAGTGTGAAGAATGCGATCGCACTGAAAATGTTCAGCAAACTTTTGATGATCTGCCACATCATCTTGGTGACTCAGATACAGATAACGAATTCCTCCCATTTCTTCTATCCGCTTAACTAACGGTGGCGCAAACCGGGGAGAATCCACCAATATATTCCCTTCTGAACGTTGAATTAAGTAGCTAGCAGCACCATAGGATTTTTCTGAGTGATAGCCACAATGGTAAACATTTTTATCTACTAAAATGGGAAAACTTTGTTGAGCAATTTTAATATCTTTTGGCTTTTCAACTGTGCCAATAGAACTAGTGGGACAAGCCAAAAGTGCTTGCAATGCTGCTAATCTTTCCGCTTCAGTTGTTGGTTGATGATGCACTGCTGACTGTTCATCAACACGATAAAATACATCAGAAGTCATCCAGCGACAGGTATCACAATCAATACAGCTAGTATCAACATAAAAATCGCCGGGGACATTTTGGGGGCGACGAATATTTAAATTAGCCATGATATACCTCTGTGTGCCTAGCTAACCCCTATATCATCACGTTAGCAAAATTAGCCTACTTCTATCAGAACCAATAGATATAATTCGTAATTTGTAATAGCCTATGGCAAGGCTAATAAAGTTATCCTAAAAACTTGTAGAGACGTAGCTCTGCTACGTCTCTATGTCTCTACTTTTTCACCAGATGTCTATGTACGAGCATTTAACCTTTAAACCCAGGGATTAATCTTTTTAGTGCGCGTCCAGCGACATTGCTATAGGAAAGTTCACCACATAAAACTTTACCTATGATTTGGGGACTAGAAGGACGCTTAATCCCAACTTGATAACCAAAACCAGGAAAGCGATAAAATGCTCCGGCTAATTTTTTTGCCCAAGCCATTTCCGAACCCCATCTTTCATGGATGATCTCGGTGTATTGTTCTAAAGCATTGATATCACCAGCAAGTGCTTGATCAATCATCCCAGCAGCTACTAAACCGCTAAAAATCGAGGGACGAATACCTTCAGCTGATATGGGATCAACTACACAAGCAGCTTCACCAGCTAAAACAGCATTTTGAGTATGCAGCTTTTGATTACCATCCCACACGCAAAGCGGATGACCATATTGCTGACTATTTTTCACATCTACATTAAATGATTGGGCATATTCAGCCACAATTTTCTTAAAGTTTTGGGGTTCTCCACCAATAAAAGTGCCTACTCCAATGGAATAACCATCAGCTTTAGGGAAGTTCCAAATATAGCCGTTTTTCACTAAACCAAACTCAACGTGAATTGTCGATTTGTCTTCCACATCAGCCGGAATTTCCGCTTCTAAAGCCCCTGCTAGACGGCGTTTACGGTCTTTGAAGCCTAACCATTTTGCCATTGACCCCTTTGCACCATCTGCGGCGATGAGGTAGCGACCTGCGACCTGACCATTGACTGTATTGACTTGCCAATGGTCGCTGTTAAATTCAATACCTGTAACTTCTGTGTTGTCGCGCAGTTCAGCACCTTGTTTCTGGGCTTGCTGGACTAAAAAATGGTCGAAAATATCTCGTCGCACCATCCAAACTGGTTCTTTGGTGGTGATTTTCGCTTCTACCGGATCATTTAAGTTCCAGGTAAAGCGAATTGAGTCCACTTTTAAGGAAATTGCTGGGCTAAAGTCAAAGTCAAACCAGTCAGCGATCGCAGGTGACACGCCACCACCACAAGGTTTATATCTAGGTAGGGATTCTTTTTCTAAAATTAATACTGAACGCCCTTTTTTAGCTAAATGATATGCTGCTGTTCCACCCGCAGGCCCAGCACCAACAATGATGGTGTCGTACATAAGCAATTCAAAATTCTTGCATTCAAAATTCAAAATTAATAACCCCAGAAAAAAGGGGAAAGTTCTCCAGGGAAAAAGAAAATTTATTTCGCCTTTTCCCTTTGACCTTTTCCCCTCCTCCCATCAATAACAGGAAAGGCTTTACTGTCACCTGTCACCTGTCCCCTGTCCCCTATTTAGACAGTGCTGATATCTTTTTCTTTTTCCGCCAGTAACTCGTCAATTTTTGTCGTGTACTGGTTGGTCAGTTTTTGCAGTTTATCTTGTTGGTCTTTGGATTCGTCCTCAGAAATCTCTGAGGCTTTCTCTTGTTTGCGAATGGAGTCTATCGCCTCACGGCGGATGTTGCGAATCCCTACGCGACCTTCTTCAGCGTACTTGGCGGCTATTTTGACTAGTTCTTTACGGCGATCGCTAGTTAATGGTGGTATATTCAATCGAATTACCGAACCGTCGTTGCTGGGTGTTAAACCTACATCTGAGAGGGAAATTGCCTTCTCAACTATATTTAAGCTGCTTTTATCGTAGGGCTGAATCAGGACGGTTGTAGCATCTGGGGTACTGATATTGGCCAGTGATTTTAAGGGTGTAGGTGAACCGTAGTAGTCCACCAATACTTTATCTAGCAAACTGGCATTAGCGCGGCCAGTGCGGATTGTGTTAAATGCTTGTTGAGTGGACTCAACAGTTTTTTGCATTTTATTTTGAGCGTCAGCTAATTTCACACGAACCTCCCACAAGGGTACCGATAGATTCTCCTAAAACTGCCCGGCGAATATTGCCGCGCATTGTTAGGTCAAAGACTAAAATGGGGATATTGTTTTCTTTACACAAGGCGATCGCGGTACTATCCATTACCCGCAAATCATTGGCTAAAACATGGGTGTAGGTCAGACTAGTGTAACGTTTTGCATTCGGATAAATTTCCGGGTCAGCATCGTATATACCATCTACCTTAGTAGCTTTAAAAATTACTTCTGCATCAATTTCTGCGGCTCTCAATGCTGCGGTAGTATCTGTAGTAAAAAATGGATTTCCAGAACCTGCGCCAAAAATAACCACCCGACCTTTTTCAAGATGACGGATGGCGCGACGACGAATATATGGTTCTGCTAGTTCTTGCATAGCGATCGCAGTTTGTACCCGCGTCTGTACTCCTATACGTTCTAGTGAATCTTGCAGTGTCATGGCGTTCATAACCGTGGCTATCATGCCAATGTAGTCGGCGGTTGCCCTGTCCATCCCCGCCGAAGCTGCTTTTACGCCGCGAAAGATGTTGCCACCACCCACGACGATGGCCATCTGCACGCCTGTAGCTATCACCTCTGCGATTTCCTGGCCGATTTCTTTGACCACTTCTGGATCAATGCCATAGCCCATGTTGCCCATTAAGGCTTCACCGCTCAGTTTAAGTAAAACCCGTCGGTAATTCGTCGTTCCCATGAAATCACGCTTTATCAAAAAAGTTGCAATTGCCTCCAATTTAAGATAGCAGTAGTATGACTATCTATGTCTATATCCGCCAGATTATTGAAGTGCCTACTGGTTCTGTTTCAGGTGTGGTGATTTCTTCACCTTTAAACAAGGCTGCGATCGCATTTCTGAGATAGTCTTCACCCGTACCTAATGGTTCGTGAGGATGATTGTCAATCTGTCCTCTATATCGCAATATACCATGACTGTCTACCAGAAACGCCATCGGTGTAGCGATCGCGCCAAAACTCCGACTCACATCTTGGGTTGAATCCCATAGGTAAGGAAAGCTCAACTGGTGGTTTTCCGCAAAAACCTTCATACTTTCCAAGTTGTTCCCAGGAAACCCAGTATGATCACTGGCATTTATCCCAATTAATATAAATCCGTCTGCTTGAAATTCCGCTTGAATTTCTTTTAGTCTGTTGAGATATAAATTTACATAAGGGCAGTTGTGGCACATAAAAATGACACCAACTACACGGAAATTTTCTAAATAACGTCTAAGGTGGTGTACTTGATTGTGAATGCCTGGCAGTTCAAAATCTGGTGCGTAACCACCAACAGGAGTATCAATTGTTTCAGTTCTAGCCATCTTCTTTCTCTGGAAGGTACTAGCAATAAAAATGTAGGTTAAGTTTTGCGTCAATTTTTTAGATGCAAACCACCCGTTAGCAGATGCTTAACATTCAATATATCTTATAAGCAGATTTCGGATACGCAACTTGTAAAACTACTGAATTTGCGCTTGTGTTATTTTCATGAACTTTTGGATAAATGAGGTATTACCCAGTCTTCATAACAAGAAATACGCCTGGCAGAATCATTGCTTTGAGTTATAAATTTGTCAGAAATTCAACTAGAAAATATTTAGTTCTATGTTTGATAAATTAGATGAAGATAAGGGATAATGAGCATGATGTTATTATGCGATCACTTGATAAATTTTGCTCAAAGTTTAGAATGATATTTATCAAGAATTACTCATGCCTTTGAGATTTTTATTTTTGAAATTTGAAGCATAAATTTTTTAGTATTCGTAATTTCTCATGACTACTCAGACCATCAACTCTGATTCTCCAAAAACCTGGACTTGGCGAGGCTTCCCAATTTGCTATCAAACACAAGGAAATACAGGGCCATCTGTAGTTCTAGTGCATGGCTTTGGAGCTTCGTGGTTGCACTGGCGAAAAAATATTCCCGTGTTAGCCGAAAACTGCCGCGTTTATGCCATAGATTTAATTGGTTTCGGTGCTTCAGCTAAACCACAACCAGAAGTCGAAATGACATACACGCTAGAAAACTGGGGACAGCAAGTAGCAGATTTTTGTCGCGAAGTAGTAGGTGAACCAGCTTTTTTAGTAGGAAATTCTATTGGCTGTATTGTGGTGATGCAAGCAGCAGTGAGTAACCCAGACATTGCACTGGGAATTACTTTAATTAACTGTTCTCTACGATTATTGCACGATCGCAAACGAGAAACTTTACCTTGGTCACGTCGTTTTGGCGCACCTGTACTACAACGCATATTATCTATCAAACCAATTGGCAAATTCTTTTTTAATCAAGTTGCACAGCCAAAAACAGTCCGAAAAATTTTATTGCAAGCCTACGCTAACGCGGAGATAGTTACAGATGAGTTAGTAGACATTCTCACAGCACCAGCAAAAGACCCTGGTGCTGTAGCGGTATTTTTAGCTTTCACCTCATATTCTACAGGGCCTTTACCCGAAGACCTTTTACCAATACTTCCTTGTCCAGCAATTATCTTATGGGGAACAGCCGACCCCTGGGAAAATATAGACTTAGGGAGAGAATTAGCCAATTATCCCCAAGTCCTCAAATTTATTCCCTTAGAAGGCGTAGGACATTGTCCTCAAGATGAAGCCCCTGAAATAGTCAACCCAATTATACAAGACTGGGTTTGGGAGCGTTCCAGAATCCTGGATGCAGAAACACTGAATACCTAAAAAAATTGTAGAGACGTTGCATTGCAACGTCTCTCACAAAGCGATTCAGTGTTTGGGTTTGACCCATTTATTATTTGTAAATACGTCCGCGCAGTTGGATTTTCCAGCCTCGACCATCTCTTCCATAGCCACTTTGACCCATCATCATCCCTTGACCGTAACCACCTTTATCACCGCAAGGACAATCTTCTTCGTCTCCTTGAGGAAAACCCATTATGGGCATTTGATCTTGTGGTGCTATAGTTGAAAATTGACCTCCGACTAAAAATTCTTGTTGTTCTGTCGATAAATCCAGCAATAAATCGGATGCAATTGTTTGATTCAACATAATTTTTTACCTCACTTACTTAAATAGGTGTGTAAAACCTACATTTTTATTATTAGAAATTAGGCGAATTTTTTAAATATTCTATAGTTATAGAAATACTAAATAAATATGTATCTTTTGGCTTAAAATAATATTATTTTAAATTGATTAGCATTTTAATATTTATGAATATGTTTTCTTCTAAGTCCTTCCATGATTAACACCTGAGAAAATATATAAGCACCCATATAGGAGAAATACCTTTATGGGTGCAAAATGGCAATTACTGTGTTAACTTCTTCTCAAATGTACGAGTACCAATTAGTTAAAACTAGTGGCAACTGGAGTCATGGAGAAGTAAAAAACTACGTGTTAGGTGTAGTACATAGTGGTCTGTCAAACCTACTTTGACGGTTGGAAAGACTCGATAAATCGACGTCTATACAGAACAACTATTTGTCAATTATGCCTTGACAGACTACTAGTCTTAGCATCTCTGTTCCGTTGATTTAATCAAAGAACAGATAACATTTTCCAAACTCACTCAAAGTTTGATTTATCTTGAGTGAGTTATGGAAATCTTATCTATCAGTCCTCCATACCATTGCCAGTGCTGATGCCACCATTTAAGCACTTAGCAAATGGCTTAACTGTTATGATGTGACCGATAACCATACGTGCTTTAGTAGGTAATGCTGGGGAAGTTGGTTCTTCACTCTCTTCACTACCAACACCAGCACTACCAACGCCACCGCTACCCATACCGCAACCACCTTTGTGCCGTTTCCATCTACCACCAGATAAAAGTTGCTGTTCATCTGTGGATAAATCGGTTAATAAGTCGGTTGCAATTGTTTGACTGAACATAATTCTTTTCCTCACTTACGTTACATAGGTGTTAATCACCTATACTTCTTTTATATATTTATTCTTGATTAAAAAAAATATCCTTTGGTTATAAAAAAAATAGGTTAAAATTCTATCTTTAGATATTGCATAAAAAACTTTGAATCTAATGTTTTGTACTTAAAAAATATTGAATATTTTAGGGTAATTAACCTTGAAAAATAAATAGCACCCACATAGGAAAAATACCTACATGAGTGCAAAATCAGAGTTTAAATTACGTAACTAATTAGTAAAGTTGCACGATTAATAAAATCGTAAGCATCTCCTGATACATCTTCTCAATCTGAAATATCTTCTAGAGCCTCCAAATCCGCCTGAGAAACCTTCTTCTTGTCCTCCTGATAAAAGCTGCTGTTCATCTATAGATAAATCAGCGAATAAGTCGGTTGCAATTGTTTGATTCAACATAATTCTTTACCTCACTTACATTATGTAGGTGCTACACACCTATGTTTTTATTATTAATTAAATATGAGGATAGTAACATATTCTATGGATATATAAATGTTGATTAAATATCTATCTTTAGTCTAAAAATAATAGCATCTTATTGGCAGGAAAAGTTATAGCTGCTAACAAAAAAAATATGTAATGCTTTTGTGAACAATTTTATTTTTATCTTGTCGAATTAAGTTTAAAATTTACCCCGATATAAAAGTTATATAAGACTCCTATTTGATTGTTTTCAGTTAGTCTATATACGTAGGTAAGCACCCATGTTGATGAATTGCATGGGTGTAATTATAGTAATATTTCTGCATTCAGAACTCAAAGGTGCGAAGATAATCAAGAAAAAGGAAGAAAGCTAGATATTAAGAATAGTATCTAGCTTTTTGATCTCTAAGTCGTTGATCTAACGAATTCAAAGAACAAATAAGACAGATAAAACGTACTCAATTTAATTAATAATTAGTAGTTTTATCTGTCTTCTCCTCCCACCACAAACCGCCATTTTTAACGTACTCGACGTACTCTTACGAGGCCAGTGCTGCTAATTCTGTAGACACGAGTAGTACCAACACCAGAACTATCTAAGCCATCTCTACCTGTAGTGGATGTGGGTGTTTCTTCATCTCCACCCTCATCATCAAAGAATTGTCCACCAGCTAGAAGCTGTTGTTCATTTGTGGATAGATCCACAATTAAATCTGATAAAGCCATTTGCTGTAACATGATTTTTTTACCTCACTTACGTTAAATAGGTGTTGAATCACCTATGCTTTTATTATTAGGTGTTTCCCAATAATTTGAATTATCCTTAAGTTAGAAAAGCACTGATTTTGTTTTATTTCTTTTGGATAATGAAAAGTCAAATAGCAAGTGTTAAACCATGAAACATATAAATATTTATTTTCATCAAAATAGAGCTATATATATAGCTCTTATCGGTTGAGTGAAGTAAGTACAAAAAACCACGCTCAATCTCTTTCTACAAGCGAAAAAGAGTCTAACATATAGCTTATGTGATCAGGAAAAATTATAATGCAACTAATAATTTTCTAAAATTACTTAATATCATATAGGACTCATATTTGAGTCCTATATTTATGGATATAACCACATTCACACAGATAAAAACTTTAAATGTTCTCCCGGTTGAGCAAGTAAACTTTCCAGATTACCTTGCATTTGGACTTTACCTTGATCTAGCAAAACAATCCAATCAGCACGCTGCACTACGCTAGGACGGTGGGTAATCAAAATTGTGGTTTTTCCTTGGCGATGCTCTAGGAGGCGATCTAAGACTTGAGTTTCACTAACTGGGTCTAATCCAGCAGTTGCTTCATCTAAAATTAGTACAGGTGGATTAGTCATAACCCCTCTTGCGATCGCTAATCGTTGTTTCTGTCCACCAGAGAGATTCGCCCCAAATTCTCCTAACACTGTTTGATATTTACTAGGTAGTTGACTGATAAAACCATCGGCATCAGCAACATGGCAAGCTGTAACAATTTCCTCAAAAGGAATGTGTGGTGTTCCTAAACGGAAATTTTCTAAAATCGAGCGACTCCAAAAATGTGGTTCTTGGGGGATATAAACTACCTGCTGTCGCAAACAATCAAGGGATAAATCGTGAATATTATAAAAACCAATGCGGATATTGCCAGAATTAGGTTGATATAAACCCGCCATGAGTTTTGCTAAAGAACTTTTACCACAGCCTGACTTACCAATCAAAGCAATAACTTGACCGCCAGGGATTTTTAGAGAAAAATCTTCTAATAAATCAACTCTACCAGGGTGGTGAAAGTTGATATGGGAAAAACGAATATCTGTATCACCCGCTATTTGTGCAACAGGCTTTTGTGTTTTTTCATCCTCTTCTGGAGTTGCATCAATCACTTCTAACAGCCGAGCAACAGCAGTTTGAGAGCGAAAGTATTCATCAACTAAACCCACTAAAGTACCTATTAATGCCAGAACATTAAACTGAAGAGCATTAATAGCCAACATTTGACCAATGCTTAATTGTCCCTGAACCACCAGCATACTGCCTAGACCCAGTAAGACCACACCGCCAATTGTGGATAGGAATTTAGCGAGAGTATTGTTAATAATGCCAATTTGAATAGTGCTAAAGGTGAGATTAGCTAGACGACCAAAACGACTTTGTAATTCATCCCAAAATTGAGGCGCGGCATTGGTAGTTTTTAGCACCTGTGCGCCTTTAAAAGTTTCTACTAACACACCTTGATTTTCTGCACCCAAAACTAATAGATTGCGCGTCTTTTGTTGCAGGATTGGTAAAAGTGGCAAAGTGGATAAACTCATTAAACCACCAATCAAAATTACGGCGATCGCCAACTGCCAACTATAAAAAAGCATCAAGCCAAAAGAAATAACTGCAATGAAAAACTGACTAGGTAACAGAACTACAATCTGTGATATTAACTGGTTAATTTCATTAATATCTCTGAGTCGGCTGGTGATTTCCCCACTGCGGCGAGCTTCGTAATAAGTTAAGGGTAATTGTAATATTCTCCGGCCAAATTCCAGCACTAGACCTAATTGCAGCCGTTGCCCAAAATGAGCGATCATGGTCGATTCCAATAATTCCAGAGTGCTACCAAATAAAGTCATGACCACAACAGCTGTGACTACAACAGTGAGTAGCTGGGTATCTCCACGAACTAAAACATCATCTGTCAGTATTTGAATCAGAACAGGAGTACCTAAGCCCAATATGCCCATAACAATGTTGAGCATAAAAACCTGGAATAGTAGCCCACGATAGGGTAAAAGACGCTGAAAAAACCTGACAAAACCCGCCTGGGGTTTTTCTTGGGGTTGTTGAGAAAAACGATTGGGATCTGGCTCAATTAAGAGCATGACCCCATTCCAAGCGGCTTTTAACTCTTCTTTACTGACATAACGCAGACCAACACCAGGATCAGCTATGACATACTTTTTCCCCCGCTTGTCGTGTAAAACTACCCAGTGGTAGCCCTGCCAGTGAATAATAACAGGCAACCGTAGTTCTTTGATTCTGTCAATGATTTCCGGTGACGCTTTCACGGCTCTGGTATTGAAACCAAGATTTTCAGAACCGCGTTTAAGACCTAATAAAGTTGTACCTAATTGTCCTGTTCCTACTGCTTCTCGGCTTTTATTTAAACTTAAAAAGCGTCCATAACGTCTACAAATTGTCACTAGACAAGCTGCGCCACAGTCTTCTTCACTGAACTGTAAAACACACGGGTAATTCTTTTTGAAACCAAACATAATAATTCAAAATGAACAACGAAAGATGTTGACTATTGACTGGGATATTTATTGGACATTAAGGTAAAATCTCCCTTCCCTACTCACTACTCACTACTCACTACTCAGCACTCAGCACTCCCTACTCCCTACTCAGCACTCAGCACTCCCTACTCCCTACTCAGCACTCAGCACTCCCTACTCAGCACTCAGCACTCAGCACTCACTACTCAGCACTCCCTACATATCTGCAATTAATCTGGCTTTACGGAGAATAAAATGCAGGACAGTTTCTTGGCGGGAGATAATATCGGCTTGTCCTTCCATGCCTGATTTGAGTTGACATTGCCTTGCACCTCTACCAACATAGGGAGTTTGAGGTTCAATAATGACTTCATAGCCGGCTTTGGGAGGGCTGGGTAATGGGGTATTGTTGGCAATAGGTAGGGCATCGGCGGCAATGGTTTGCACTGTGCCTTTGAGAGTGCCGTAGTCTGGATAAGGGCAAGCAGAAACCCGCATCTGGACTTGTTGTCCGGGTTTGACTTTGTTAACGTCTTGAGACTGGATATTAGCTTTAATGAGTATGGGCGCATTAATAGGAGCAATTTGCGCGATCGCTTCACTCGGTTGCACTACCTGGCCGGAGTTACGCAAATTCAACTGCAACACTGTCCCCGCAATGGGTGCGCGAATCACACTCTGATTGATGTCGTTGTCGGTTTGTTGTAGTTCTTTGCGAGTTCTATCTAGTTGTGTTTGAAATTGTAGGCGTTGTTGTAGCAGTGTTTCTCTTTCTTTATTTAAAGCCGCTAAGGTAGCCTCACCCTTGGCCTGTTCTTGTTTAATTCGTTCAGATGCGACAGTAACAGGGGCATTACTGGGATTAAGGGCAGTATTAGCTTTAACTACGTTGGTTTGTGCAGTTGTTAAAGCCTGTTCTTTCTCTTCTAGGAGATTTTTAGCATTAGCTTTGGCTTGTTCTAGCTTCGCCTCAGCCGAAATTACTGCTTGTTCTTTCTCTTCTAGGAGATTGTTAGCATTAGCCTTGGCTTGTTCTAGCTTCGCCTCAGCCGAAATTACTGCTTGTTCTTTCTCTTCTAGGAGATTTTTAGCATTAGCCTTGGCTTGTGCTAGTTTCGCTTCAGCCGAAATTACTGCTTGTTCTTTCTCTTCTAGGAGATTTTTAGCATTAGCCTTGGCTTGTGCTAGTTTCGCTTCAGCCGAAATCACCGCTTGTTCTTTTTCGTCTAAAAGATTTTTAGCGTTGGTTCTGGCTTGTTCGAGTTTCGCCTGTGCCGATTTTACTGCTTGTACTTTTTCCTCATATACATTACGCGCGATCGCACCTGATGCAACTACCGGACGCATTCTGTCTCGCTGTACTATAGCTAAACTCAAGGCGGCTTCGGCTTCTTGGATGGTTGCTGTTAAGAGGTTTTCGCGTTGCAGGCGATCGCGTTGTGACTTAGCTACATTCAAAGCATTTTCGGCTTCTTGGATGGTTGCTTGTAACAGCTTTTCCCGTTGCAGGCGATCGCGTTGTGCTTTCGCTAATTCCAAGGCGGCCTCTGTTTCCCCTACTGTCGCGGTTAAGAGATTTTCCCGTTGTAGGCGATCGCGCTGTTCTCTGGCTAACTTTAAGGCTGTTTCGGCTTCTTGGATATTTGTTGTTAAGAGCTTTTCCCGTTGCAGGCGATCGCGTTGTGCTTTGGCTAAGTCCAAGGCGGCTGTTGTTTCTTGGATGGTGGCTTTCAAGAGATTTTCGCGTTGTAGGCGATCGCGTTGTACTCTAGCTAGAGTTAAGGCGGCTTGCGCCTGTCCCATATCAGCCATAGCTGTAATTTGCTGATCTGTATAGTTGCGTTGTGTGCCACTGAGTTCAGCTTGTGCAGCGATCGCAATCCGGCTATTTAAGTTTGTCTGTGCAGCAATTTGAGTATCTATTTCTCGCAACTGAGCATCAATTTTATTGAATTGTAATTGACTCTGCTGAATGACAGTTGTTAGTTGACTCTTTTGATTTTGCAGACGGGAACTATCAATATAAGCAATAGCTTCTCCAGGTGCTACTGTTTGATTTTCTGTCACAGCAATTTTTTCAATTTTGCCACTAATGAGCGACTGTACAAGCTTAATATCTCCTACAGGACGAATAGTTGCAGGTACTTTAACAGTCACGTTGTATTTCAGAACGGATGTGAGAGCAACCCCAGCTACAAAGATACTTAATACTACCCCTACGCCGATACTTGTCCATTTACCAAGGTGGGGAAGAAACTCGTTAGCTTCTAGTATGGGAAGTTGCTCTGGAATCGGCTCATTTGACTGATGCCAAAAATTATTTTCTTGGCGGGGTAAAGTGTTCACAGTATTGCACCTTCCATTGATAGATTTTTGAAAAAATACAGCTATGGTGGCAGGTGTTATAGCTCACTATAAAGTCCAAAACACTAGTTTTAGTTATCGAAAGACTTAATACCTATTTCCCCAGGCATAAATAACAGTGTCAACCCCAAAAATGATGCTGACATTAGCAAAAATTATGATTGATTATTGATATAATCAGCGCAGGGGAACAAGGAAACATTACCCCATCCGGTAATTAGTTTCCTTCTAGCTCTAGCGTTGGTAGCGTCTAGAGAAAATAGAGGAGAACGCTCAAACTCCCTCAAAAACCTCACTTACGTTGAGCGAGTCAATGTCACCTCCTCTCCCCCTTTTTCAATAACAAAATCAGGTTTAATTCGTAATGCGAATGTGTAATTCGTAATGCGTAGTTCGTGATAGCCTGCGCCTCTGTCAAAAATTTGTGCGCCTGCGTAATAGCCTGCGACAAGGTTAACGCTTGCGCAATTAAGCGAATAAGATTCCATGAAAATTTTGTGTTTGTATATGTTGTCTTATTCTGATAAATTGATATTAGCTCCTAGTTTCTTCACCCCATAAAGGTAGATAGAAAATAAGAACCAACTAATTCAGCAAAGTAAACAGATTAAACCTATCCAATATCCCATCAGAGAACCAATTCTCTGTCTTTATATATCAACATTAATTAACTAGCTTACAAGCCTTTATCAGTCTTATTTACAAGACTTTTACTATGAGCCTCATCATTTGTTATGAGGTAATATCTACAACGCAAATGATTATCTAGCCAACCTTGGTTGACTTTAACTTTGTTGCCCAACAATAAGTCTCTTAGCGTGCTAAAGAGAAAATTTTATTGCTCTTTTAGTCTCCTAGAGCATTTCTGAGCATGATGGCAACTCAAACATAGTTTTCTTTCTCAAGGAAAATCAATCTGTAATATTCAGATTGGTATAGTTATGATGAATTTCCAAAGTTTACGACGCTACTTGGGAAATTTCCAAACATTCTCTCTGCAATGATGGAATTATTCAGAATAGCAATTGCAGATTTCTGGTAAATGGATACAAGAATAGTTTACAGATAAACACATTAACATGATTGTTAGCCTCACTTACATAATGAGGTGTATTACCACCTACGAACTTAACTATAAGCACTGTTCGCTCAGAATTCATAAACCGGAAGACAGAAATCATCCTAGTCTGTTTACTACTTTAAGTAGATGTAACGTAGAAAAAGAGGAATAGGGAAGGCGAAACATCATGCTTGTTACAGTCCATCCCACTGGAATTCAGCTAGTAGCAATAAGCAAGAAACCATCAAAGCACCAGTGCAGAGGAATTGCCAAGCTAATATATAAGGCAAAATGAAAATCAAGAGTAAATGCAGTATACCTACGAAGATTAAAGCACGCGATCGCACTCCCAAAGCAGTACAGAAGTAGCCAAATGCACTCAATCCCAACCACAAGGGACACAAATTTAACAAGATGACACTCCAGCCTAAGAAAATACCCAAATCAGTTAATATCACCCCCAACAGCATGAATATCACCCAGCAATATAAAACCCAGCTAACTTGTCGCACTTTTACCCAGTAACGAGTCCAAATCACCATCACAGCTATACCAATACAGCTAAGTAATGACCACAAAGCAGCTTGCAAACTCCAACTAATCGGCAAAAACTGGGCAGTGACAAACATGGGGATAAGCAATAAACTCCAAAATATACAAGCTTGATCAATGCAAGTATAAAAAGTGGAATAAAGCTTAATTTTACCAATTTGCCAAGTAACAAATACACTTCCTTCTAATTCATGTGTATCTACAGTTGTTTGTTTGCAACGTAGAGGCGGATCTGAATAATTAAAAAAGGTCATTTTTCTAAATAATTCAATTTTTAAAGTAAAAATGTTCGGTTTATTTAATATTGAAATTTAGTTATCTTTTATTCCCACTCTCTGTAGTCAGAAATTTAGTTTGTTATATTCTGCTACTAGAAAGAAAATCTGTAATTTTGTTTACAAAAAAATCGCTATGTAAAAAACCCCTAAAGAATTTTTCTCTAGAGGTATATCTTTTGTTGACACTTTCCTAACTATCGGACTGCTATTTGATTTTTTGATAAGGCTTCTGTCCTGTCCCCTGTCCCCTGTCCCCTACCTATCACCTGTCCCCTTCAATAGATTCTCTCTATGCTCAGGTATGGTAAAGATTTATTTGGATAAGTTCACAAACTTTAATACAATGGTGTTATTCACACATTAAGTATTTTTGCTCACTACCATGATGGCTGATGGATTTCCTTGGCTAACCGCGATTATTCTACTGCCACTCGTTGCTTCCTTGCTCATTCCCGTGCTGCCAGATAAAGATGGCAAGCTGGTACGATGGTATGCCCTAGGTGTAGCGATCGCGGATTTTGTTTTGATGTGCTACACTTTTTGGCGGCATTACGATGCTAGCAGTCCGACTTTTCAACTTGCGGAGAATTATGCCTGGATACCTCAGTTAGGCTTTAGCTGGGCTGTTTCAGTTGATGGCATCTCGATGCCGCTTGTACTGCTAGCTGGATTTGTCACAACGCTGGCGATGTTGGCTGCATGGCAAGTTGACCTGAAGCCGCGCCTGTTTTATTTCTTAATGTTGGTGCTGTATTCGGCACAAATAGGGGTATTCGTTGCCCAAGACTTACTATTGTTCTTTATTATGTGGGAAATAGAACTAGTTCCCGTATATTTACTAGTATCTATTTGGGGCGGTCAAAAACGCCGCTATGCTGCCACAAAATTCTTAATCTACACCGCAGCCGCTTCCATTTTTATTCTCATAGCTGGGCTAGCAATGGCTCTCTACGGCGATAATACCACCTTTGATATTGTAGAACTGGGTACGAAAAATTACCCCCTAGCTTTAGAATTATTACTTTACGCCGGATTGCTAATTGCTTTTGGTGTCAAGCTGGCGATTTTCCCCCTACATACATGGTTGCCTGATGCCCACGGTGAAGCCTCTGCTCCCGTGTCAATGATATTGGCGGGTGTACTCTTAAAAATGGGCGGATATGGACTAATCCGCATTAATTTAGAACTTCTGCCTGATGCCCATATTTACTTTGCGCCTGTCTTAGCAACTTTGGGTGTCATCAATATTATTTACGGTGCTTTAAACTCCTTTGCCCAAACCCACATGAAACGCCGCCTCGCCTATTCCTCTGTGTCTCACATGGGATTTGTGCTGTTGGGTATCGCTTCCTTTACCGATGTGGGTGTAAGTGGTGCGATGCTGCAAATGCTGTCTCACGGTTTAATTGCGTCTGTGTTGTTCTTCTTGGCTGGTGTCACTTATGACCGCACCCACTCAATGACTATGGACAATCTGGGTGGTATTGGTCAAGTTATGCCTAAAGTATTTGCCCTGTTTACCGCCGGTGCAATGGCTTCCTTAGCACTCCCTGGGATGAGTGGCTTTGTGAGTGAACTTCAGGTATTTGTCGGTGTCACCACTAGCGACATTTACAGTCCCGCTTTCTGCACGGTGATGGTATTCCTCGCCGCCGTGGGAGTTATCCTCACACCAATTTATCTGCTGTCAATGTTGAGACAGGTATTTTACGGTAATGGTGCAGAACTCTCCTGCAACATTAATAATTCCGCTTACGAAAACCAGGAAGACGAAGGAACAGCTTGTTTTGGTACAGACTGTCTACTACCTAGCCAAGCAGTATATAGAGATGCCAGCGTCAGGGAAGTTTTTATCGCCGCCTGCTTCTTGGTATTGATTATTGGTGTTGGTGTTTATCCCAAGATAGCGACCCAAATGTACGATGTGAAGACTGTAGCTATCAATACTCAGATACGTCAATCTTATACAGAAATTGCCCAAACCAATCCCGGCATATATGCGAAGGGATTTATTTCTCCCAAAATCACAGAACCTGAAGTGATGGCTGTGTCGGGAATTATCAAGTAAATCATACTTTCGATAATATTAAGCGATCGCCTAACAATAGAGCGATCGCTTTTTCTTTATGCCAAGAAGATACTATGAGGACAGTAGAGAAGCGATCGCTACTACAATAACGCAAAAGTAACCCCTACTATTCGTTTCTCCAGGGCTAGACAACAAAGTAAAACAAATGTACTATTATTTTAACGCCCAAGATATTGGCAAAAATTAGCATATTCACATAGATTTATGGTGAAACTTATTACCTACCCAGGGGTAAAGGCATCATGACAGACAATCAATGGCATCTTCAAGAACGGTTGCAGAAATATCCAGGTTATCGGGGTGAATATACTACCACCTTTGCAAACCGACCAGTAGTAGAATTTGATCCAGAGATGAAAATCAGCGATCCTGTAGGTACAGCTTATGCAATCAGATGTGAATATGATGATGAAGAAAACGCTGTAGATAAACTAGCAAAACTGCTGCAAGATGACCAAGCTATTAACCTACAAGCTTTGGTTTTTGGCCTTTGGGATGGGGATATGCCTAATGATAGTTCCCAGGGTGTAATTGAAGCCTTAGTATCTGCCAAAGATCAGCTGACAAGTTTGCAAGCCGTATTCATTGGCGATATCCACTCTGAAGAGAGTGAAATCTCTTGGATTGTGCAGAGTGATATTAGCCCCATCCTAGAAGCTTACCCCATCTTAGAAGTATTGCAAGTCCGAGGCGGTGAGGGTTTAGCTTTTAGTCCCTTCGTTGGACATGATCATTTAAAAGCACTGATTATTGAGACTGGCGGCTTGAGTAGTGCAACCATTAACCAGATTTGTGCCTTGAACTTGCCAAAATTACAGCATTTAGAATTATGGTTAGGTTCAGATAACTATGGTGGCGATTCCTCCCTTGCAGACTTGAACCCTATACTCATTGAACAAAAGTTTTCTAATTTAGTTTATTTAGGGTTAAGAAATAGCGAATATTCTGATGATATTGCAGAAGCATTAGTACGTTCTCCCCTACTCAAAACTATCAGAATTATTGATTTATCAATGGGAACTCTTAGCGATGCAGGTGCAGAATTACTCCTAAAAAATCCTGTTGTACAGCAATTAGATATTCTCAATTTGTCTGAAAACTATCTATCAGCAGAAATTATCAACTTTGTAGAAGAACTACAGGGAAATTTTCATGTTCAAATAATGATAAATGGACAAAGAGGAGAAGACGAATACGACGAAGAACGTTATTGTGCTGTTGCTGAGTGAAGGAGGTTGGGGACTGGGTAAGTAAACCATGAATAATTTGATTATTATTAATCTTCCTTGTCTCCTCTATCAATATTTACGCCTATTAACTTAATGTTTAACTGTGTTATTATTGCCAACCTGGAAAATCGTCGGGTTGGCTTTATGCAACAAGCACTAGCACATTTTGATTTACCATCTGCGACCCTTGTCTCTTATGCAGATTTGATTGCAGGTAGGGAGAAGTTAGAAAAATTCAATGCACCTAATACTATTATTCGGTTTGAGTCGCCAGAGAAAAACTTTGAGGTGGAGAAAGCCATAATTGCGGCTGGTGTGGAAGTTCCAGATACAGGTAATCAACAGCGTATTAGTGCTAAAGCTGCGGCTGATTTAGTGTTTGATAAAGGACGGATTCTTTACCCGCGACAGTGGTATTTAGGCTGGCGATATTTATTACATCAATGGGAAAAGCAAGTATTATCGCCAGTGATGAATCATCCCCATGATATTAGTGTGATGTTTGATAAGCCATTATGTTGCGATCGCTTTTCTCATCACCATATCCCAATTCCGCGTTCTTTGGGTGTAATTCACAACTATGAGCATTTAAGAGAACAGATGCAAATTCAGGGGTTTGAACGGGTATTCATCAAACTATCTCATGGTTCATCTGCCTCTGGAGTAATTGCCTACCAGACTAATCACCACAAAGAATCTGCCATCACCACTGTAGAACGAGTCCGCCAAAATGGGCAAACCCAACTTTACAACTCCCGTAAAATTCGTCACTATACCAACCACGAAGAAATTACCGACATCATTAATATATTGACGGCTGAAGGCGTGCAAGTAGAAGAATGGCTTCCCAAAGCACAAATTCAAGGACATCCATTTGATGTGCGCGTGGTTGTCATTAACGGAGAAGCACAGCACATAGTAGTCAGATTAGGCAAAAGTCCCATGACTAATCTACACCTAGGTAACGAACGGGGAGATACAGCAGAATTTTTAGCTAAAGTTGGACATGAGAACTGGGAGAAGATGAAACAAACCTGTGAAGCCGCAGCCGCATTATTTCCTAACAGCTTATATTGCGGAATTGACTTATTAATTTTCCCAGACTTTCACCGCCATGCCATTTTAGAAATCAACGCCTTTGGTGATTTATTACCCGGAATTTTCTGGAATGGCTTCGACACATACACAAGCGAAGTGCAAGCAGTTCTAGAGAAACAAACAAATGCTTGACATGAATCAAATCGTCGGAACACACGACATAGTATTTATCACATTCGACACTCTCCGTTATGATGTTGCAGTTAACTTGTTAGCACAAGGACGCACCCCCAACTTAGCAGCAGTATTACCGAAAACTGGCTGGGAAGAACGCCATTCCCCAGGAAACTTTACTTACGCTGCACATCATGCCTTTTTCGCCGGCTTCTTACCCACACCAGTTAAACCTGGAATACACCCTAGATTATTTGCGTTGGGGTTTGAAGGTAGCACAACCACCACAGAAAAAACCTGTGTATTAGAAGGTTCTAACATTATCAGTGGATTAGCTACTAAAGGCTATCATACAGCGTGTATAGGTGGTGTCGGCTTCTTCAACAAACTCAACCCCTTGGGAAAAGTCCTACCTTCCTTATTTGCAGAAAGTCACTGGAGTAAAGAACTTGGTGTTACCAATCCCAACTCTACACAAAATCAGATAATACTAGCCGAAAAAATTCTCAAAGCAACACCCCAAACCCAACGCCTATTTTTATTCATTAATATTTCCGCACTACATCAACCAAACTACTTTTATCTCCCCGACGCGAAAACAGACACCATCGCCTCCCACGCCGCCGCCTTAGAATACGTAGACAAACACCTAATCAAACTCTGGGAAGCACTAAAAAAACGCGCCGCCACCTTTTGCATCCTCAGTTCCGATCATGGCACAACCTACGGCGAAAATGGCTACACAGGCCATCGCCTCAGCCACCCCACAGTATGGACAGTTCCCTACGCACAATTCATCCTCCCCAACTAAAAATCTCTCCATATCTCTCTCTGCGTCTCTGCGCCTCTGCGTGAAATCTTCAAAATCCAACTCCACAAAACCAACCATCCCAAAAAATGCTCAACCAACTCCTAAAACAATCCCCCTATCAAACCTACGTCTACTCCTACCCCCACAAAACAGCCTATCGACCTCTAAACCCACCCATCAACCTCACCCAACTATGGACAAAACAAAATAAACAATCACTATTCCTCTACATTCACATCCCATTTTGTGAAATGCGCTGCGGATTTTGTAACCTATTTACCACAGTCACCCATAACGAAGACTTCGTTACCCAATACATCCGCACCATTCAACGACAAGCACAAAGAGTCAAAGCCGCACTAGGAAAAGCATCCTTTAGCAGATTTGCATTAGGTGGCGGGACACCAACCCAATTACCAATACACCACCTAGAAACAATACTCAACATAGCTGAAGAAACAATGGGTGCTGATTTACAACAAATCCCAGTTTCCGTCGAGATGTCACCAGAGACAGCCGATAAAGATAAATTACAACTATTGCGCGATCGCGGCGTTGATCGAGCTAGTATTGGCGTACAAAGTTTTATTGAATCAGAAGTTCTAGCCACCCAACGCCGCCAAACCACCCCCCAAGTAGAAGCCGCACTGACAAGAATGCGCGAAGCCGGCTTTCCCAGAATTAACATTGACCTAATTTACGGACTACCCGGACAAACCGTAGATACATGGTTACAATCAATACGGTCTGCATTACGCTTCCAACCAGAAGAAATTTATCTATATCCCTTATACATCCGACCCCTCACCGGTTTAGGACGTTCAGACAAAGAATGGGACGATATCCGTATATCATCTTACCGCGAAGGGCGATCGCTCCTCATCTCAGAAGGATACACCCAAATTTCCATGCGAATGTTCCAACGCGTGTCTCCCTTATCTCCCGCCTCTCCCGTCTACTGCTGTCAAGCCGACGGTATGGTAGGAATAGGTTGCGGCGCACGTTCCTACACAGACACCTTGCATTATTCCAATGAATATGCGGTAGGTTCAAAAGAAGTCCGCGATATTTTGCAAGCCTATATACAAACACCCGATGAAACTTTTGACTACGCAACTTATGGCTTTCAACTAAATATTGAAGAACAAAGTCGCCGCTACATTTTATTATCTCTCTTATCTAATGAAGGTATAAATCTCATCGCCTATCAGCAAAGATTCCAAAGCAATATATATACTGATTATCCCGAATTAAAACAACTCATAGATTTGCAATTCGCCACACAACCAGAACACATATTACATTTAACCGAAAAAGGAATCGAACATTCAGACACCATAGGTGCTTGGCTATTCTCAGAACAAGTCAACCAACTAATGCAAACCTATAACCTCAAATAACCTCTTACTCCTCTCCGCGTCTCTGCGCCTCTACGTGCATAAATCTCATATCTAAATTCACCCATGCACCTCACCATTCTCTATCGCGGTTCATTAATCAGTTGCAACTATGGTTGTGAATATTGCCCTTTCGCCAAAAAACAACAATCAGCCGCAGAATTAGCAACTGATAAACAAGAAATAGAAAGATTTATTAACTGGATTGCTCAAAATTCACACCATAAATTTTCTATATTATTTACCCCTTGGGGAGAAGCCTTAATTCATAAATGGTATCAACAGGCATTAGTTAAATTAACCCAAATGCCTCATGTAAATAAAGCCGTAATTCAAACCAATCTTTCCTGTAAATTAGATTGGGTAGAAGATTGTAATAAAGAAAAACTTGCATTGTGGGCAACATTTCATTCAGAATGGGTGACGTGCGATCGCTTCCTCTCCCAATGTCGAGAATTAAATCAGCGTGGTGTCCGTTTTAGTGCTGGCGTTGTCGGTTTTCCTCAATTCAAAGCACAGATTACTTACTTACGTCAAAACTTACCAGATCACATTTACTTATGGATTAATGCAGTTAAAAAGGAACTACCAAATTTATCACAAGAAGACAGAGCTTTTTTTCAATCTATCGACCCATTTTATGAACTAAATACTCAACATTATCCCAGTTTAGGTAAAACTTGCAGTGCTGGCAAATCATTGATTTCTGTTGATGGTGAGGGAACAATCAAACGCTGCCATTTTATCAAATCACCCATTGGTAATATTTATGATCACAACTGGGAAGCTTCATTATTTGAACGTACTTGCATTAATGAAACCTGCCATTGTCATATAGGTTATGTTCACCTAGATTATTTAGAATTACATAAAGTATTTGGTTCTGGTATTTTAGAGCGTATTCCGCATAATTGGAATTATAATTTAGCCGCATTGTCAACAGGGGAGTCTAAATCTAAAGTTTAGAAATTAATTTATTTATAAAGTATTCACAGAAATTTGGCTGGGAAGTGCTGCTAATGTCATCACTACCCATGCTTGCTAGATTTTTACTGAATTGCTATATTGTAGATACTATGTATATACATAAAGTTTTACTAAATCAAGGTTCAGGCTATGGTTGCAAATGTTGCTAAGTGGGGAAATAGTCTTGCTATTCGGATTCCCCAGAATTTAGCTAAAGAAATTCATTTAACTGAAGGCGTGGAAGTAGAACTTGCGGTCATAGATGGTAGTTTAGTAATCAAACCCATAAACCGCAAGCGATACTCACTTGATGAGCTAATTGATGCCATTACACCAGAGAATCTTCATGGTGAAATTAATAGTGGAATAGCTATAGGGAATGAAGTTTGGTGATATCAGAAAATTACTATATTCCTAATCGAGGAGATATCGTCTACTTAGATTTTGACCCCACAAAAGGACATGAACAACAGGGATATAGACCTGCTTTTGTGATTTCGCCTCGCAGGTATAATGAGAAAATTTCCTTAGCTTTATTTATGCCTATCACAAAACAGCAAAAAGGATATCCTTTTGAAGTTATTTTACAGTCTGATTTGAAAATTCAAGGTGTGATTCTTGCGGATCAGATCAAGTGTTTAGACTGGAAAGTACGCGGTGTTAAATTTATTGAGTCTGTACCAGAAAGTTTAATTGAAGAAGTGCAAGCAAAAATTGAGCCATTACTTCTGTAGATATATTTTTTATTAGCATTGTCAACAGGTGAGTCTAAGAGGTTGTTTGAAAAGTCCCCTTCTATGCCATCCTGAGGAACGTAGAGAAGCCTTCCCGTAGGGTAGCATCTCAGTATATGGGTTAAAATGCAGATTCTTTCCTACGGAACGCTACGCGTTAAGCGTTGGCGCAGCCTCTTTGACAGGAGAAGCTATGCCGCAGGCTTTACCTTACAGTTCCTACGCTTCGCTCAGGACTCCAGTCAGAATGACATTTTTATACCCCTTGCAACTTTTCAAACATCCTCTAAATCCAAAGTGTAAAATATTATATCTGTTGTCAAAACTAGTACCAGAATATATCCCGTTTGTATCAAGTTGTTAGCCCTGGTTGTTGCCATAAGCGTAACTCATGTGATTAAGTAGGGAGCAAAGCTCATAATTGCTTGATTAAGTTCTGTGGAGAAATGGTATAAAAATTCCATAAGACATTGGTGACTGGGATGATAGGTCAAATTCTCGGTGGACGCTACCAAATTCTTGAACAACTTGGTCAAGGCGGCTTTGGAATTACTTTTACAGCTATTGACATCGGACGGCCGGGAAATCCTCAATGTATTGTCAAGCAATTTAAACCCATTTCCAGCAACCCATACACTTTGACAAATGCTAAAAGATTGTTTGACACCGAAGCCGAAAAGCTAGAAAGGTTAGGAAATCATGACCAAATTCCCCGGCTTTTAGCATTCTTTGAAGAAAATCAACAATTTTATATTGTACAAGAATATATAGAAGGTCACGATTTAACTCAAGAATTAATCTCCGGCCAAAAACTCAGTGAAGCGATAGTAATTAAACTTTTACAAGATATTTTAGAAGTCTTAATTTTTGTTCATCAACAGAACTTAATTCATCGGGATCTCAAACCCTCAAATATTCGCCGCCGAAAATCTGATGGCAAAATTGTTTTAATAGATTTTGGTGCAGTTAAAGAAGTTAGCACTCAGGTTGTCAATTCTCAAGGACAAACAAGTTTAACTGTTGCTGTTGGTACTCTTGGTTATATACCCAGTGAACAAACCAATGGTAAACCGACTTTCCAGAGTGATATTTATGCAGTAGGAATTATCGCCATCGAAGCTTTAACAGGAATAAATCCCTACCCTAGAGGTTTTACGACAGATTCACAAACCGGGGAAATTGTCTGGCGTACTCATGCTCAAGTTAGCTCTAAACTAGCAAATATCATTGATAAAATGGTGCGCTATGACTATCGTCAGCGTTATCACTCAGCAAATGAAGCATTGCAGGCGGTAAAAGCCTTATCTCCCAAATCTCCACCGAAAAAAGTATGGTTTGGTGTGGGGGTATTGGTATTAATTGCACTTTTAATTTTCTGGATATTTTACCAATTTAGTAACTCTAAACTTACTTTTATAACTTACGAAGGTGTTAATTCTGGTATCACAATTAAATATCCTTCAGAAAACTGGCAACTAATTAAACCTCCTAGCGGCGATTTTGAAGATGAGGTGATTAGATTTGTCCCAAAAAATCAAAATCAGCAAAATAAATGTATTTTAGAAGTTGTAATTAATACTCAGGAATTGCCTAAGAAATTATTATCTTTAGACGAATTTAAAAATGAGGCGTTAAAACAAATTCAAAGGAATAATCCCAATCAACAATTTACGGATGCTTCTCAACCATCAACAACACTATCAAAATTTCCGGCTTATAAATTAAACTATACTCGCCAAGATGGGGAATGTAAGTTACAAGCAATGGAAATTGGCACAGTCAGAAATGGTAAGGCTTACTTTATCACCTATACAGCAGAAGAGAAAGAATATAACAAGTATTTAGATGTGGTGGAGGAAATGATTAATTCATTTGAAATTAAGGTTCAATAAATTTAGTAGTTTTCAGGCAAGGATTATGGCAACAATATCAATTTAAAATGAATATAGTAAAATAAAAAATTATTGAGGTTGCCAGACGATTTGCGATCGCTTCGCCAATAAACTGGCTCAATTGCATAATCATCTCCCAACTCATGATAAAGCGTAGCCTGTTGTATGGCTGTAGGTGGGCAAATCAAACGGACTTCACACTCAGGTGACTGTTTGCTCCATGTTAGTCGAATCCCACCTTGTTCATCTGTCGAAGCCGATGCTTTAGGAAAGCGATCGCCCATTATTTCATAAACATCTACGACTAATCGCATCGCTAATTTAAAAGCAGATTGACTGGGCTGCAATATTCCATACTCGTCTGTTTCATCTTCTTCTAAAAGAGCGACGAGCCGCTTCAATGTCACCGTAATATCACTACTAGAGGGTTTTGCTGATTGAGAAACGATCATATCAGACAATTAAATTAGGATATCAACAATAGCCTAACATGAGCCTGAAATCAAAAGCGAACTGTGATACTAAATTAACTTGATAAATACTCTGTATACCTCTGCGCTAACCTCCGCGTTACTTTGCGTTTATAAAAGCTACGAACTTGTAAGCAGCTTAACTAAAAAAGTAGAATTAGGGTGGTTTCTTGGTTGTACTTTGTTATTTTTAATAGAAATTACTACAATAATATGATATTCATTATGATTATTGAATCTTATGCAAGTTAAAGATTTAACCGTTGAAGAACTAAAACTTTTGATACAGCAAACTGTTACAGAAACTATTGAATCTTTGTTGATTGATGTTGAAGAAGATAGGCAATTAAAGCCTGAAGTCAAGCAGCAACTACTTGATTCGTTACAGCGTACTCGAAACGGGGAACGTGGTATTCCTACGGAGGAGGTAGCGAAAAAACTGGGATTGAACTGGTAATGAGCTATCAAGTCGAGTTTAAAGCCCAAGCAATTGCGGATTTAGAAGTACTAACTTCAACAATTCAAGAGCGTTTATTACATAAAATTCGCTAGTTATCTGAAAATTTTGATAACCTGACTCATCAAGCTTTGAGTGCTGATTTGAGTGGTCTATTCAAATTAAGAGTAGGAAACTATCGGGTTATTTATTCCTTCGATATTGAAGCTTTATTAATCACGATTCACAAAATTGGACATCGCCGAGATATTTATAATTAATCGCGTTTTATTAAGGGAATAGCAGAAAATAGCTACTCAGACAGCCGCCAAATTTTGATAGTCGCATCCAAGCTACCAACACTAGCTAAAATTTTGCTATCTGAACTAAAGGCAACTAAATTAACCCAAGTAGGACTAGAATACGCATTGAGGGTAGTAATTACTTGCGCTGTGGTGAGATTCCAGATTTTTATTATCCCCTTGAAATCACCACTAGCTAAAATTTTGCCATTTGGACTAAAGGCGACTGACGTAATCGCTGCTGTAGAATTTGCGAAGGTACGAATTACCTGACCTGTGGCGACATTCCAGATTTTGATTATCCCTAAATCTGGCAAAGCTAAAGTTTTACTATCTGGGCTGAAGGCGAGACGACTGCAATTACGAGCAGTTAAGGCATGAATTACTTTTCCTGTAGCCAGATTCCAGATTTTTACATTGGATTCAAGCTCACAACTAGCTAAAGTTTTACCATCTGGACTAATAGCAGCCTGAACAACCCTCTGAGGATTGTTGAGGGTACGAATTAGTTTGCCTGTGGCCATGTTCCAGATTTTGATAGTTGTATCTTCACTGCTACTAACTAAAGTTTTGCTATCTGGGCTAATGGCAACTGAACTAACTCCAATAGAGTGACCATTGAGGGTACGAATTACTTGGCCCGTAGCCAGATTCCAAATTTTGATAGTATTGTCTCCACTACCACTAACTAAAGTTCTGCCATCTGGACTAAAGGCGACTGAAGCAACGTAATCAGAATGATCATTGAGGGTACGAACAACTTGCCCAGTGGCAATATTCCAGATTTTGATAGTAGTTTCAAGACTACTACTAGCTACAGTTTTGCCGTCTGGGCTAAACGCGACTGACTGAACAATTCCTTCTATTAGCCCATACCGCCCTTCTTGGGTATTTCCAATCAGGGTCTTTGCTAGAGTAAACTGAGCAGATAGTGAGGTGTTAACTGATGGCGCATTAGCCACTGGCGGCTTTGGTGCTGGCGCAGTTGCTACCGGAGGATTTTGAGGTTTTGGAGTCGGCGCAGTTGCTACTGGTGGCTTTGGTGCTGGCGCAGTAGCCACTGGCTGCACAGATGGTACAAGACTTAAATATGTCCTCAACGGAATCCCGAAAACAGTAGTAGCATTAGTATCAGGACGAGTTGTAGCGCGTCCGTGAATGCCGACTAATTTACCCTCGTCATCAAGTATCGCTCCCCCACTCATCCCCGGAAAACCACCAATGTCATACACAAAGGCATAACCATCTTTTGGGTTTGATTCCAGACTCGAAATTGCACCCCTGAGAAACCTTATGCCTGATGTTCCTTGTGGATAACCTGCGACAGAAATATTTGTAGCTAATCTTACTTGGTCAGAATTGCCCTTTTCGGCAACACGGTAATTTGCATTACTTGTAAACTGAAACACTGCCAAATCAACACCGCGAAATTGTTTTACTTGGCTGTTATTAAATGTATATTTTTTGCCACCTAGTATCTGAACTGTGTAGTTACCTTTGAGTTGCACCACGTGCCAGTTAGTCACAACAGTATAAACATTACCTTGACGCTCAATAATTACCCCAGAGCCAGTATTTGCGCCATCAATGCGGACTGTAATTTGTTGAGCAATCGCAGCAACTTCTGAGGGTGTCAAGGCTGTGGCTACTGGCTGCACTATGACGATCGCTGTACCCAATAATACCGCCGATAGTCCACCAACAAACCTCATGATTGATTCCCCCGATGATTTTGCAACAATTCTTTTCTAATCGGTACAGCCATACTAGATTGTGTAATTAGTTTCCGCAAGTGGGCTTGTGGTTGCGAACCATCTTGATAAATTTCCGGTGTATCCCAAATTGGGTCTTTGTGTAAGCTATTAATCCCCACCACTTCACCATGTATATTCAGCAAAGGTGCGCCACTCATCCCTTTACGCACATCATTGGTATATCCAATCTGGTAGCCTTGCTCTAATGCTTTGTCTAACAATAGGGTGACTTTCCCAGAGGTAAAGACAAACTGAGTTTTGGTCAGGGTAGACTGCTTTTGAGTAGTCAAATTAGATATAAATCCACCCACAAACACCTCATCCCCGACTTGCAAGCTAGACGCATCTGGGAAGTTAACCACTGGATAAACTATATCGGGACTACGAAATTGCAACACAGCCAAATCATCCTGCTGCAATGCAACTTGCAACACAGTAGCTTGATATACACGCCCATCTGGTGTTTGAATTTGATAGGGTGGTTTAGCCGTTCTCAAAACGTGAGCATTGGTGAGGACTGTATAAATTTGACCTTGGCGTTGTAATAGAGTTCCTGAACCTAGTAACTCTGGTGCGGTAATTTTGACGGTGATAGTCTTAGCTAACTTTTGCAATTGCTCGACAGAAAGGCGATTAGGTCGCTCTACTCTGGTAGACTCGCTAGAAACGCTTTGGTGTTTTGATAGTGCTAAAGAAACACCACCAAGACCAATCAGCAAGCACACCAGATAAATAATTTTGTGTTTGAGCCGCCAGTTCATGCACAATTAAGGAGTCGATGAACTACACTCTTTACCGTCTATAAATTGCTTGACATCAACATACACATCACCTTGGTCATAAGTAAAAGCTTGACATCCACTCAAATTAATCACTGATTCGCCTGCATCCCGGCGCAAACTCAGCATTTGCTGCAAAACTCTACCAGTGTCAGTTCCGGGTTTGAGGGTGACTAATATATTGTCTCCTGTGCAAGTTGCGCCTCGGCGGTTAGAAATACACAATACTGGATAGCCGTTAAAGTTATCTCGGCTGGTGATGAAAAGTGCGCCGTTATCGTAGTGGCGTTGAAATCTGGCGGAGACTATCCGACAACGTTGTAAAGGGGAGACTTTTTTAAAGTCTTTAGCAACCCAACGAATCAGGGTTTGATTTCCCCGTGAGGTGCGTACTTTGGTGACAGGTACACCCCCTTCCCGTGTGCAGAAAAATCTGTTTGCTCTCGCTTCACTCGGCTGGCTGCTAGTGGTGATGGTGATTCCTAGAGTTAAAGCTGAGATGATGGTAGATGTTGCTACGCTTGTTACTCTGTGATTCAGTGACCTTAGTTGCATATATTTAAGCAATTAGGAACAAAAGTATGTTTTTTTGCAGTTTCTAACGGGATTTGAGACCTAACCCCCAACCCCTTCCCTACATTCGCGCAGCGTGTCGTTCGCGTTAGCGTTGCGTAGCAAAGACAGGGAAGGGGAGTAAGAATTAAAGCCTCGCGTTAATTTCAACTTGGTATTATCCAGAAGTTGCTACAACCTCAAGTTACCAATTTTCGGAAATATACTCAGATATATCAGTAAAAATCAGGTTTTTTGATAAAAATATTATAAAGGAAATACGTGAGAATTGGTAAATGGGAGGCGATGCTGAATAATGCTCACGATTTGCAAGTAGTTAGCCAATATACAGGCAAATCTGTTTTAGGGTGGGAATTTGGACATAGATTAAAATCAAAACAACCCTCCCTTTCCATAATTGTTATGAGCCTCACTACTACTAAACGTTTTACTGTAGATGAATATCACCGTTTAGGAGAACTCGGCTTTTTTGCAGACAATGAACGAGTTGAACTAATTAAGGGTGAAATAGTTGAAATGTCCGCCAAAGGTACAGCGCACTCAGTTTGTGTTACTCGCTTGTATCGAGAGTTATTCAAACTGATTGGAGAACAAGCAACTCTAAGAGGACAAGAACCGATTATTCTCTCAGACAACAGTGAACCAGAACCAGATATGGTCATCGCCAAAAATACGCCTGATGACTATCTGGCAAGTCATCCTGTACCATCAGATATATTACTATTAATTGAAATTGCAGATTATTCTTTGAAATATGACCAAGAAATAAAATTATCTATCTATGCAGAAGCAGGTATTGCTGATTATTGGATATTTAATTTATTAGATAATTGTCTGGAATGTTACACCGATCCTTATCAAGCTACAAAAGGTAAGTTTGGTTATCGGCGTAAGTTTGTGTTTTTACAAAATGAATTGGTTAGTTTGCCATCTTTTACTGATTTGGTTTTGGATTTATCTCAGGTATTTCCTGGGTGATAGTTATTATGTAAAGCAAGGTTGATCAGGACTAAAGTCCTTACTACGAACTTTAATCAAAGTAAATTTTCCATCACTTGTTGTAAATCATTCGTCAGATCAGCAACAGCTTGTCTCGCACCTAAGCGACTTTCTTTATAAACTGGGTAACGTTCCGATACAGATAACGGTTCACCAATAGTTAATTTCACTCGTTGCTTACCCAAGGTTGGACGCTGAAAAGATTTATTGCCTTTAATTTGAGCAATCATTTTCCACAAGATTAAAACTGTTTCCGCAAATCTTTCTACTGTGGGTTTTTCGCGGATGTAGTTACCAGAAACAGCCACAAAACTTTCTACCAATCTCATGTGCCACATTCTAGCATTGGCTTCTTCCGCCACGCGATCGCCTAATGCTCTCTCGACAGCAGATAATCCTTTGATATCCTTATACTCTTCTCTAAATATATAGTTCCAGCCAGCCTGCTCTACCCGTCGACAGCGATCGCTCACTTGTCCCTTTGGTTGTACATTAAAATACTGCTCCGCTATTTCTAAGGCTGCACTCAATAAAGCTTGTAATCTTAATGCTAAGGCTTGATTGCGGTCTGTAACTTCCTCTGGGACAGTAGACAACTGAAGATGATAAAAACGCGTATAAAACTGTTCCATCAAAGACAGTAAGTGTTCAGCCAAAGTCAATAGACGCGGATACATTGACTCTAAATCGGGAATCTGGCTGTGTGCAGTTGTATCTACAGGTAAACCGCTAGCAACTGCTAAGTCATCTAAAATTTGAGCGATCGCATTCCAGGGAGCATCGACATAACTATATTTAATCCCGACTGGTACAATTAAAACTTGCTCGGTGCGTCCAGCTTTTTGCAAGTCTTCAGCACACCAAAAACCCATTTGAGCAATTCCTGGTTCTAAGGGACTGATGATTTCTGAAAGTCCATTAGTCGCGCCTTCTGGTGCTGCTGACATTGGGAAATTTCCATTGGCGAACAAATCCCGCGCCGAACGTAACCCCGTCCAGTCAGCCTTACCCCGTTGAATGGGAGTCCCACCCAAGTTTGACGCAAGCCAGCCAACATAGTCACCTGCCCAGAGAGGAATACCGCGATCGTAGATAAAATGAGCATGAATTGGATTTTTTAATGCTATACCCTGCTGTCGTGCTGCCTTTGGCAGAAGTTGCGAAAGCAAATACACCAAAGCAAAAGGATCTTCGGTTTTGGGATGGCGAAATGCTAGCAAAAAGCGGATTTTTCCCTCTTGAAACTGGTGATAGAGATTTGCTAAAACCTCTACATTCTCTGCTTCAATTTGGGTAATGGGAGTTTGAGTGCGTATCCATGTTGGTAGAAACAGGTGAACACATCGCAGCAACAAAGGATTAAAAGCTGGGGGGATAAATTCTAAAGGTGGTTGTGCTTGGTAAATCATGATATTGGGGACTGGGGATTGGGGAACTCGGAGTCCCCTCTGGGGATAAGGGGTAATGGGGATTGGGGATTGGGATTGAATCTAGAATTTAAAATCCAAAATCTAAAATTCTTAACCTATACTTTGTACTTCATACTTCATGCTTAGTATTTCGTGCTTGAGTTGATACAGAAATTAGCGATTTTGCAATCAGGAGTTAAAAAATAAACGATGCGACTGTCACAAATGTTATTCGTCACACTGAGGGATGATCCGGCTGATGCGGAGATTCCTAGCCATAAGTTGTTACTGCGTGCTGGTTACATTCGTCGCATCGGTAGCGGTGTTTATGCTTATATGCCTTTGATGTGGCGCGTACTGCAAAAGGTTTCTCAGATTGTGCGGGAAGAAATGAACGCTACAGGCGCACAGGAATGTTTACTTCCCCAACTCCAGCCGTCTGAGCTATGGAAGGAGTCGGGACGCTGGGATACTTACACCAAGGCTGAGGGAATTATGTTTTCCCTAATTGACCGCCGTGAACAACAATTAGGATTAGGTCCGACGCACGAGGAAGTGATTACTGCGATCGCTCGTGATATGATTCGCTCTTACCGTCAGCTACCCCAGCATCTCTACCAAATACAAACTAAGTTCCGTGATGAAATTCGCCCCCGCTTCGGTTTAATGCGCGGTCGGGAATTTATCATGAAGGATGGCTATTCTTTCCATGCCGATGAAGATAGTCTGAAAAAAACTTACCAAGATATGTATCAGGCATACAGCAATATGCTGCGGCGTTCTGGTTTGGCTTTCCGTCCAGTGGAAGCTGATTCTGGTGCAATTGGTGGTTCTGGTTCAACAGAATTTATGGTGTTGGCGGAAGCCGGCGAAGATGAAGTTCTCTACACCGAAGATGGTAAGTACGCCGCGAATGTTGAAAAAGCGGTTTCTTTACCTGCTGACGCTGAACCTTCGCCGTTTACTACCTATGAAAAACGGGAAACACCGGGAACAGAAACAATTGAAACAGTCTGTAAATTCCTCAAGGCTGCTTCTACTCAAGTAGTCAAAAATGTTCTTTACCAAACAGCTTATGATAACGGCTTAACGGTTTTGGTACTGGTAAATATTCGCGGTGATCAAGACGTTAACGAAGTCAAATTACAGAACGAATTGACTAAATTAGCCCCTAATTACGGTGCAAAAGCGATTATTGGTTTAACTGTTCCCAGTGCAGAAACACAGCAAACTTGGGCAGCTAAATCTTTACCTTTAGGCTACATTGCTCCTGATCTTGCTGATGAATATATTGCCGCAAACAAACAAATTCATCCTAAATTTGTCCGGTTAGTTGATCAAACCGCCGTTGAGTTAAAAAACTTCATTACTGGTGCAAATGAAAGCGGCTATCACGTCGTGGGTGCGAATTGGGGTGAGCAATTTCCACTACCAACAAGTGTAGTCGATATCCGCAAAGCTAGACCAGGCGATCGCGCGATTCATGACCCGCAACAAATTTTAAAAAGTGCTAGAGGCATTGAAGTTGGTCATATTTTCCAATTAGGCACAAAATACTCCCAAGCAATGGGCGCAACCTATACTAATGAACAGGGTGAAGAAAAACCTTTAGTTATGGGTTGTTACGGTGTCGGTGTATCCCGTTTAGCCCAGTCAGCCGTAGAGCAATCTTACGATAAAGATGGCATAATTTGGCCAGTAGCGATCGCACCTTATCAGGCGATCGTCACCATTCCCAACATTAATGATGCTCAACAAGTAGAAATTGCGGAAAAACTTTACACGGAACTGAATCAATCAGGAGTAGAAACATTATTAGATGACCGCAATGAAAGAGCCGGAGTAAAATTTAAAGATGCTGATTTAATCGGCATACCTTATCGAATTGTTACCGGACGAGCAATTACCAACGGCAAAGTTGAAGTTGTAGAAAGAGTAACTCGTAAAGCTCAAGAAATTCCCATAGAGGAAGTTGTGGCTACGCTTAAACAGTGGATCAACGCAGCAACAGAGACTAACAATTAAATATCTAGGGCGCAGAGTAGTTGATGTTATCCGTTCCTCTGCGTTCTTCACAAAACTAGACCTCTTGCATAAATGCTTAAGCTGTCATGTTGAGCGAAGCGAAACATCTCAAAGATTATACATTTCATTCAAAATAAAACATCTCATTTTCGGACTTTTGCAAGAGGTCTACTGTTCAACATCTGGCTAAGAGATGAGATTTACAGATTTATATAATTGGGCAGGTGACGGATTAGAAAGATAAATTATAAAATGAAAAATAAAAACGAGTTTAGAATACAGCTAGATGGAGTTAATTACACCAATTAAATTTTAGAGTAAATGGGGATAATAGATCCATAGATTACTTAATGAGTTGTCAAGTAGCTACCATAAACTACGTACACCACGATACATCAAAAAGCCCCACATTTAAATTTACAGAGCTATCATTTTAGATTTTTGGAAACTCCATAGTTTTAACTATCGTCGCTAACCAGGCTGCTCTCCACAAACAGACTACCTCAGCCCCCAGTCAGGAAGGTTTTAAAAATGAACGACCAACAAGGAAAACGTATATCTTCAGGTGTTATTGCAGCCGTCTCCGCCGCAGTTGTAGCAGTTGGTGGCGGTGTGGCTTGGTTAACTGCCAACACCAATTCTCCAACACAACCAACGCCATCGCAAAGAATCCAACAGCCATCAAATGCACAGCCAGGTAATGAGCAAACAGCTAATGTTTATTGGCTCAAAACCACCGAAAAAAGCATGGAATTAGTTCCTCAGCCTATTACAATAGCGTCGGTTCGACCTAACCAAGTTTTAGAGCAGGCTTTTCAAAGTTTGTTAGCAGGCCCCACAGAAGGCACAAATTCCACCACCATTCCTCAAGGAACTAAGTTATTGGGGCTAAAAGCCGAAAATAAGGATGAAATCCACGTCAATTTATCTGAAAACTTTACCAGTGGTGGTGGCAGTGCCTCTATGGTAGGTCGTGTAGGTCAAGTAGTTTATACCGCCACAACATTAAACCCAAATGCCAAAGTGTACATTGAGGTCAACGGCAAACCATTAGAAGTTTTAGGTGGTGAAGGTGTAGAGATAGAACAACCCATGACCCGCGAAAGCTTTAAAAAAGAGTATCCACTTTAAACCAATTCGCAACGATGCTCCCGCCCCGCTCCGCTCTAAGCGCAGCTATGCCGCAGGCTTTACGCTTTTTCCGTGTTGTAACGGGGATTTAGCGCGAAGTCAGATCGGAGGAAACCTCCGATCTGAACTTTGTAAGACAGACCCCTCCACAACACTTGCGGCTTGATAGAAGCCGGGGATTTAAACCCCTACATTTTGTTAATCACAGGGTTAACAGTTAACTGTTGACAGATTTAACTCCCTTGTCTCCCCCAATCCCCATTGCCCCTTATCCCCAGAGGGGCCCCGAGTTCCCCACTCCCCAGTCCCCAATCCCTAATTTTTACTACTTAGCACCCTAAAATTACGGGCTTGCTGCTCTAGCCTAGTGGCGAGGCGATCGCAAACCCGATTACATAATTCAAAAATCATTTCATCTTCCACCCTGTAGTAAGCGCAAGTCCCTTCACTGCGGCGGCTAAGAATCCCCGCTTGCCACATTACCTTCAGGTGTTTGGACACGTTTGCCTGTGAAGTGTGTGTTGCTTCTACCAATTCTTGTACACATTTTTCTTCATCCCGCAATAAGTGCAACAGGCGCAGACGCATCGGCTCGCTTAAGAGACTGAAGTATTCAGCTACTTGTTGCACCACTTCTGGCGGTACAGGCAACGCTTGTTTCATCAGGATTAACCCGCAGAACTCCAAATGTTAACAATGATTCATTGATTCATGAAGAATAATGACTCACTTGTTATATAGATTAATACCTAATCAGGGTTAATTCTCATCAAAGGTTGGTTATATTCCACCGCTTCGCCATTTTGGATGAGAATTTCTACGACTTGCCCAGAAACCTCAACCTCGATTTCATTCATCAGCTTCATCGCTTCGATGATGCAGACTGTTTGACCTTTACGGACGCGATCGCCCACTTCTACAAACGCTGCTTCCCCCGGTGCAGGAGCGCGGTAAAATGTCCCCACCATTGGGGAAGGCACTTCTACAAATCTCTGGTCAATGATCGGCGGAGAACTTGCCCCTGAGTGTGCGCCAGAATTAGTTACCGCATGGTCAGCAACACGATTGCCAACCTCCGGTGCAGAAATTTGTGGTGATGGCTGTGCGATCAGTTGCACCGATGGCATGGACACAACGTGATTACTCACGTTAGCAGCTTTACGTACTGTTAACTCAAACTCATCACTTTTGAGTGTTACTTCTGCAATATCAGTTTCTGCAATAGTTGCCAACAGTTGGCGAATTTCATTAAAGTCCAATGGCACAGTTTTTTTTACCTCGACCTGTCCGTAAATAAGAATTTTAAGTTTGGCAGGGATTTAATCCCCCTGGAGGGATTGAAATCGGGATTGCCTCAAGAATGAAAGCAAACTTATTCCCTGCCTATGTATTTATCATCACGGGTATCAATTTTGATGCGTTCTCCTTGAGTAATAAACAAAGGAACCATCACAGTTGCACCAGTTTCCACAGTTGCTGGTTTAGTCCCACCTGTAGCAGTGTCACCTTTAACACCTGGATCTGTTTGCGTCACCTCTAAAACTACAGAATTAGGCAGTTCCACTTCTAGAACTTGCTCACCCCAACGAATCACGTTCACTTCCATACCTTCCTTGAGATACTTGACGCGATCGCCAATTTGGGCAGCACTCAATCTACCCTCTTCGTAAGTTTCCATATCCATAAAGACGAACTCATCGCCCTCTTTATAGGTATGCTGCATCGTGAGTTTTTCGAGAGTGGCCTGTGGCACACTTTCCCCCGCCCGGAAAGTTCTTTCTAAAACCTTGCCGGTTTGGACACTTTTAAGTGTTGTCCGTACAAAGGCAGAACCCTTACCTGGCTTAACGTGAAGGAAATCAATCACTCGCCATACAGACCCATCTAATACAATTGATACGCCGGGTCGAAAATCGTTACTGGAAATCATGAAGCTTTTAAATCGTGGAAGACAATCGGCATTTATTGTACCCTTCCAGGGTAGTAATTAGGTAATTAGTCAATAGTTATATAGTTAATAGTCATTGGTCATTGGTCATTACTCAGAACTCAACACTCAGCACCGGCTAAACGCCGCGCTACCGCTAACAGCACTCAGCACTCAACACTCATGTATGGGAAGATGAGTGATGAGTTACGCATTTTAGCCATACCATGTTGAATTTATTAAAATCCTGGCTGAAGAACAGCCTCATGGCAATACTGTTGGTAACAATATTTTTAGGCATAAATACAGCTGGCTGGACTCCTTCCAGTAACGCTGCCTTGCCATCTGGAAACGCAATCACTGACGGCAAAGCTCTATTAAGATATGCACTCCCGATAGATAATAAGCCAGTACGTCAATTGCAAGCCAGTCTAGAAGATATCTCTACTCAACTGCGTGCAAATCGGCGATGGGGTGCTGTCTCCAGAGACCTGAGTAAAGCATCCCGCATTCTTGATAAACCTTCACAAATCCTAGCAAGCGTTCCGGAAGAACGCCAACCTCAAGCCGAAGCTTGGCTGAATGAATTAAAGTCTGGCGTGGAAAAAAGTAAAGAATTGACCCAAACCAAAGACAAAGAAAAAATGCTCGAAGAGAGAGCAAAACTGCTGAATTTGGTATCTCTATTAGAAGAGTCAATGGTCAAGGAATACCCCTTTGAAGTTCCAGAAGAGTACAGTAACCTCCCACAACTCAAAGGTCGTGCCACAATTGCTATCAAAACCAATAAAGGTAATTTGACAGTTGTTGTAGATGGTTACAGCGCACCTGTCACTGCTGGTAACTTTGTCGATTTGGTAAAACGTGGTTTTTATAATGGCTTAGAATTTACCCGTTCTGAAGAATCTTACGTGCTGCAAACCGGAGATCCACCAGGAAAAGAACAGGGTTTTATTAATCCCAAAACAGGCCAATACAGAGCTATTCCCCTAGAAATACTTGCAGAAGGTGACAAAGCCCCCACCTATGGCATTACCTTAGAAGATGCTGGTCGTTATCTTGATATGCCAGTTTTACCTTTCTCTTCCTTTGGTGCATTAGCTATGGCTCGTCCCGAAAGCGAAGTTAATGGCGGTTCTTCCCAAGTCTTCTTTTTCTTGTTTGAACCAGAACTCACCCCCGCCGGACGTAACCTATTAGATGGTCGTTACTCAGTTTTTGGCTATCTCATTGAAGGTAGAGAAATTTTGGATATCCTCAAAGCTGGTGACAAAATTGAATCAGCTACCGTAGTTCAAGGCATCGAAAACTTAGTAGAACCCCAAGCAGCCTAGACAATTGCTTTGTAGAGACGCGATTAATCGCATCTCTACAGATTCATAAAAAGTCAGGAGAGTGTCAACCTTCTTCGCTCTCCCGACTAACCAAGATTTCCAGCCGCTAACACCTGCTCAACGACGATCGCGTTCCGCCCAGCGTAGCTGATCGCTATTTCTCCAAAAGTCCGCGATATAATTTTCTGATTACCTGTATATACTGTCTCTTCGTACAGTCCTTCTTCCAGCAACAGCACAGAAATTTTCTCTTCTAACGGGTCTACAATCCAATATTCTGGCACTTCAACCGCCGCATATTCAGATCGCTTATAACGATAGTCCCGCTTGATGGAATCTGGACTGACCACCTCTACAATTATTAACGGCGGTGATTCAAAGACGGCTGATACATTGATCAATTCTCTTGCTTGTTCCTGCGTCACCACACACAAATCACTTAACCTAGACTTATTTCTTCCTATCCTCACCCCAGCTTCCCGAAAAGTTAACCAAGGTAAATCCAAACGCTTAATTTCTGCTTTGAATGCGGTGTCTAAAAAATCGACAATCAAGAAATGTTGAATTGTAGGGGGGTTCATTAATTCCAGCCTGCCATCCACTAATTCATAGTGAAAACCACTGCCATCATCATAATTTAAGTAATCTTCAAATGTGAGATTTGTTACTGGTGAAGTGACCATCCCAACCGACCCATAGACGATACCATTATCCTAACCTAGAGAGATAGGGGTGTAAAAGTATAGGGGTGTAAGGGTATAAGGGTATAAGGGTAAGAATTTTAGATTTTGGATTTTAGATTCAATCCCAGTTCCCAGTTCCCAGTTCCCAGTTCCCAATCCCCAATCCCCAATCCCCAATCCCCAACTAATGACTAAAGTTAAAGATATTGGCGAACAAGGCCTTCTAGAAAGATTACAGCGTTTCTGTCCACCAGAAATTATTGGCGATGATGCAGCAGTATTGGTGACAGCACCAGAGCAATCTTTAGTAGTCACTACAGATATGCTAGTTGACGGTGTGCATTTTAGTCATGTCACCACTTCTCCAGAAGATGCTGGTTGGCGGGCTGCGGCTGCTAATTTGTCAGATTTGGCCGCAATGGGTGCTTCTCCCTTGGGAATTACTGTTGGACTGGGACTTCCTAGTAATTTAAGCGTAAGTTGGGTGGAAAGCTTATACCAAGGGATGACAGAATGCTTGCAACAATACGATACCCCAATTGTCGGCGGGGATGTGGTGCGATCGCCCATTACTACAGTTTCAATTACCGCCTTTGGTCAAGTTCACCCCCATAAAATTATCCGTCGCTCTGCCGCCAACGTCGGGGATGCAATTATTGTCACAGGTGTTCATGGGGCATCTCATGCGGGCTTAAAATTACTGTTAAACCCTGAATTAGGGCAGAACCTCACCCCAGCAGAAAAGACGGTTCTAATCAAAGCACACCAGCGTCCCCAACCACGATTAGATGTCTTACCCCTCATTTGGCAGATTTTAGAATCTCCATTCCCTATTGCCGGTATGGATAGCAGTGATGGTTTAGCAGATGCTGTCTTACAAATTTGTCGCGCCAGTAGTGTTGGTGCAATCTTAGAAAGTGAGCAAATTCCTCTACCAACAGCTTTCACTCATTGGTTAACCCCAGAGCAAGCCCTAGAATATGCTCTGTACGGTGGTGAAGACTTTGAACTAGTGCTGTGTCTACCACCAGCATTGGCAAAAACTCTCATACAGATGTTAGATAACAGTGCAGCCATCATCGGCACTATTACATCTCATTCCCAAGTCATACTTAAGCATCAAGATGAAAAAATCCCTGACCGAGTTCTCAGCCTCAGTCAAGGATTTCAACATTTTAGTCAATAGTCAACAGTTCAAAATCCAATTACAAATCCAAATTTATCAACCTTCTAAAATCAGGTCTTCTTAATTTTGAATTTTGAATTTTGAATTGGTATTAGACCCACTTTTCAGCGACTAATTCAGCCAAATCTAGAACGCGTTGGCTGTAACCCCACTCGTTGTCATACCAAGCCATGACTTTAACCATGTCATTACCCATAACCAGAGTCAAGTTAGCATCAACGATAGAAGAAGCATCGCTACCTTGATAATCAGAAGATACCAATAGGAGTTCGCTGTAGTCCAAAATGCCTTTGAGTGAACCTTCAGCCGCATCTTTGAGAGCTTGGTTAACTTCTTCCGTAATAGTACGCTTCTCAACCTGAACTACGAAATCTACCATTGAGACGTTCGGGGTAGGTACGCGTAAGGCAACACCATTCAGCTTACCTTTAAGGTCTGGAATTACTAGTGCCACTGCTTTTGCTGCACCAGTAGAGGTGGGGACAATGTTGATGGCTGCTGCCCTTGCCCGGCGTAGATCGCGGTGAGATGCGTCTAGCAATCGCTGATCACCTGTGTAGCTGTGAGTGGTAGTCATCGTACCTTTGATGATGCCGAATTTGTCATTCAACACCTTGGCGATGGGTGCGAGGCAGTTGGTTGTACAGCTGGCATTACTAATAACATGATGTATGTTGTGGTCATAATCATGATGATTCACACCAATTACAAATGTACCGTCCTCGTTTTTACCGGGGGCAGTGATGAGAACCTTTTTTGCACCAGCATTAACGTGCCTCAACGCTCCTTCTTTGCTGGTAAATACTCCAGTGGCTTCGATAATTAAGTCAATTTCCCACTCTTTCCAGGGCAAGTTTTCTGGGTTGCGATCAGACACGCATTTAATGGTCTTGCCATTAACGGTGATAGAGTTGTCATCGGCGGTAATGTCAACATCCTTTAACTTCCCAAGCATTGAATCATACTTCAGGAGGTGTGCATTAGTTCTAGGATCTGATGTGTCATTAACAGCTACTAGGTCAATATTGCTATTTTCTCGTCCTAGCCAGCAACGTGCAAAATTACGTCCGATACGCCCGAAACCATTTATTGCGACTCTAATCACAGTATCTTGCCCTCTGTATATATGCCTATAAGTTGATATCTTTGACCCCAATCATATCGCAAAGGGGGGGAGTATTTATAACCTTAAAGTGTTGGATCAATAAAAAAAAACATATTTTATTCAGATTCATCTGAGTAGAGGTTGTGAGCAGCAATGTAGGACCTAACCTCTTCTGGCACTAAATGAGTAATTAATTTCCGCTCTCGACACAGGTTACGAATTAGACTTGACGAAACTCTCACTAATGGTGTATGCAAGAGTTGCCAGCGAATAGTTACTAACTGCTTTGCCAGTTTTTTCTCCACCTGCTTGCAGATTGATTCACTTTGAGCTATATTCTCACCACCTAGCAATCTAGGTGCAATTAACCAATCACACATTGGTGCTAGTTCGTGTCTACGGTACCAACGAGGTAAGGTTTGGAAAGTATCTAAACCTACAATCCAGTACCAGTGAGTATTTGGGTAACAAGTAGACAAGTCGATCAAAGTGTTGATCGCATAAGAAACCTCTGAGCGTTTTGCCTCTATCTCTGAGACCGTAAACGCTGATATTTCGCTTGTAGCTAATTGTAGCATTGCCACCCGATGCTCAAATACGGCAGCTTTTTTGTGAGGAGGATTTCGAGACGGCACCCAGATAACCTTATCTATGGGTACTTGATGCCAAGCTGTCTCAGCTATTAGCAGGTGTCCCCAATGAACTGGATCAAATGTGCCACCAAAGATTGCCAGTTGCTGCATTTGGTTATGCCTTGGCTCTATGCAATCGAAAATCATTTTCATTCCTAAAGGAATATCTTAATCAATTCATGCTTTGGCTTGATGAAATCTTAAAAGTATTTTCGCTACGAATGTACTTAATCTAGCTAACACCAGTAAGGACTCAAAAAGTATGTATTTCAAATTACAAGAATTTCTTTCCCGATGTGACGGAAATTTACTGAATAGTCTTAAAAACAGTTTGGAAATAGCAAAAACCTCCAACCGATGTAAAATCGTTCTCAACGAAAGAAAACACAACAAAACAGGCCGATAACATCAAGAATGAAAAAGATATAGGAGTAGTTACGGTAAAAATCAAAATCCTGTTATGATACGCGTGTCATTTGTGATTATGGTGTGGTGTGGTGTTTAAGAGGAGCAATCAATGAATAATGCTGTAGATTTTGGCGGTAGACCGTTTCATTTTATTGGTATCGGTGGTATAGGTATGTCTGCCTTGGCATACGTGCTGGCTAAACGTCAATTGCCAGTATCAGGTTCTGATCTGCGACCAAATCATATTACACGTAAGTTAGAATCTATCGGGACTCATATTTTTAGTAGACAAGAGGCTAGTAACCTCGAATTCTTTCATCCTCAAGTGGGAGCTAATGAAATAGAATTAAATTCAGAAAAACAAGTTCCTTCTATCAAGGCAAACCTGCCTCAAGTTATTTGTTCAACAGCAATTAATGCCAACAATTTAGAGTATAAAGCAGCTCTGGAATTAGGTTGTCCAATTTGGCATCGTTCAGATTTACTAGCAGCCTTGATTGCCGAACACCATAGCATAGCTGTAGCAGGAACTCATGGTAAAACTACAACCAGTAGCATGATTGGTTATATGTTATTGGAAGCTGGTTTAGACCCTACGATTATTGTAGGTGGTGAAGTAAATGCTTGGGAGGGCAATGCTAGGTTGGGGCAAAGTCACTATTTGGTAGCGGAAGCAGATGAATCTGATGGTTCGCTAGTGAAACACGCTCCTGAAATTGGCATTATTACTAATATTGAATTAGATCATCCTGACCACTACGACACCTTAGAAGAAGTCGTTGAAACCTTCCAAAAATTTGCCCAGGGTTGTAAAACCTTAGTGGGCAGCATTGATTGCACTACAGTACGCGATCGCCTCAAACCTACAATCACCTACAGTCTCCATCCAGAGACTGACGCTGACTACACTGTGACTAACATTGACTATCATGCCAATGGAACTGCTGCTTTAGTCTGGGAAAAAGGCAAAGCCTTGGGAGTGCTAAATCTGCGCTTGCTCGGTCGCCATAACTTGAGTAATGCTCTAGCTGGTGTTGCTGTTGGGCGGATTTTAGGCTTAGAATTTGGAGCGATCGCCAAAGGTATCGCCACCTTTGAAGGTGCTAGACGACGTTTTGAGTTTCGCGGTGAAGTTGATGGTATTACCTTTATTGATGACTACGCTCATCATCCAAGCGAAATTCGTGCAACCCTAGCTGCGGCAAGGCTGCAAGCCAGACCAGGACAAAGAGTAGTGGCGATATTCCAGCCCCATCGCTATAGTCGGACATTAACCTTTTTAGAAGAATTTTCTCAGTCTTTCACCCATGCTGACTTGGTGGTACTAACTGATATTTACAGTGCTGGCGAACCAAATTTAGGACAAATTAGTGGTGAACAGTTAGCTGAGGCTGTAGCTAAAGAACATCCCCAGGTAGTTTATCAACCAACTTTACCTGCTGTAAATGAATTCCTACTGCAAACTCTTAAGACTGGGGACTTAGCACTATTTTTAGGTGCAGGTAACTTAAATCAGGCGATTCCTGAAATCATTACTGCACTTTGCGAACCGGCTACAGCTACAGCTACAGCTACATTATAAAAGTTTTGCCTGAGCAAGAGTTTTATCAATTCACTCTATTGCTGTATTGCTACAGCAGATAAATGTAAAAATTTCACAATTTATTGATGTAAAGATGAAAATTTCCCAGGCAGCTGGAAACGCCTGCACAGTTCCTGCTTCTACAGTAGAAACACAGGAAAAAAATGATTTAAGTGAAGATAAAATCATTTACTTACCAGGTACTAATTGCGAAATCAAGTCCCAAGCTTTTTTATCTGCATATACTTCCTATCGAGTTGGTGGGGCGGCTGAATGGTACGTTGCACCAAGGAACATAGAAGCATTGCAAGCCAGCATCAAGTATGCACAAGAACATAATTTAAGAGTCACCACCCTAGGCGCAGGCTCTAATCTGTTAGTTAGCGATCGCGGTCTAGACGGTCTAGTGATCGGTACTCGCCATCTACGCTACAGCCACTTTGATCCTGTCACAGGTCAATTAACCGTCGCGGCGGGAGAATCAATTCCTAGTTTGGCATGGGCAGCAGCACAACTAGGCTGGCAAGGTTTAGAGTGGGCTGTTGGTATCCCTGGAACATTGGGAGGTGCAGTAGTAATGAACGCCGGCGCACACAGCAGCTGCATCGCAGATATGTTAGTGAGTGCTGAAGTCCTCTCCCCAGATGGGACATTAGAGACTCTAACACCTGCTGACTTAGGTTATACATACCGCACTTCACTACTACAAGGTAGCGATCGCATCATCACTCAAGCCACCTTGCAACTCAAACCAGGATTTGACCCCGCCCAGGTTGTAGCCATTACCAAACAACACAAACAGCATCGGCTGAGTACCCAACCCTACAACTTCCCCAGTTGTGGCAGCGTGTTCCGTAATCCCACACCTTACACGGCTGGGTGGTTAATCGAACACACAGGTTTAAAAGGCTATCAAATTGGTGGCGCACAAGTAGCTCATCTCCACGCCAATTTTATTGTCAATCGTGGTGGAGCAAAAGCCAACGATATTTTTAACCTAATTCGCCATATCCAGCACACAGTCCAAGAGAACTGGTCAATATGGTTAGAACCAGAAGTCAAAATGATGGGTGAATTTCAGGCTGCGGCTTGAGGTGCAGAGAACTCTTAAGAGGCAGGGAGAAGAGCAGAGGAGAATGAATCTTGCCCAATTCCCTATGCCTAATTCCCTATGCCCATTAAATATTAGTAAAAAAAGAGGCAAATTCCCGGCCGCCTCTATAATTGAATTTGATTTGTTATTCAAAGCACACGCGGATAATTTAGTTATGGCAGAAAAAGGACAAGGATTTGGCTTTGGCTTAGGAAAAATGAAAGAACTAGCCGAAGCGTTCAAAAAAGCACAACAAGTTCAAGAGGGTGCAAAGCGACTCCAAGAAGAATTGGAGCAAATGGAAATTCTGGGAGAGGCTGGTGGTGGACTAGTGAAGGTAATTGTCAGTGGCAACCAAGAACCCAAGCGCGTGGAAATTTCTCCCGATGCTTTAGCACAAGGCTCAGAAATGCTTTCCGACTTGGTGACAGTAGCCATGAAAAGTGCCTACGAAAAGTCTACAGCCACCATGCGCGAACGCATGGAAGAATTGACCAGTGGACTAGAACTACCTGGGTTTTAGCGATTAGTCATTAGTCATTAGTCATTAGTCATTAGTCACTCGTCATTAGTCATTCTTCAAAAGATTTGTTGACTATAGACTGTGAACTACTGACTTTTGACATATCTATAGTAAAATTCTATATCAATCTTTAGGAATAAGTCTTCAGATTCTCCCAATAGATTCCTATTACGAATTACGAATTATGAGTTATAAACTGTTGTTTGTCTGCTTGGGGAACATCTGCCGTTCACCATCAGCAGAGAACATCATGAATTATTTGATTGATCAAGCTGAATTAAGCGATCGCATCCTTTGTGATTCGGCTGGCACATCTAGCTATCACATTGGCAGTCCACCAGATCGCCGTATGAGTGCCGCCGCCTCGACAAAATTAGGAATTAAGCTACAAGGACGAGCTAGACAACTCCAGAAATCAGACTTTCAGGAATTTGATCTGATTTTAGCTATGGATCGAGATAACTATGACAATATCATTGCCCTTGATCCTACTGGACAATATCACCATAAAGTGCTTTTGATGTGTGAATTTTGTTCTCGACACACCCTTAAGGAAGTTCCAGACCCCTACTATGGTGGAACGGAAGGCTTTAATCAGGTAATTGATTTACTCCTTGATGCTTGTGAAGGACTATTGCAACATATTGTGAGTGCTGAGTAGTGTTAGCGGTAGCGCGGCGTTTAGCCAGTGCTGAGTAGTGAGTAGTGAGTGGGTGGGCATTGTATTTTTCTCCCCCTGCTCCCCCTTCTTTCTTTTCCCCAGTCCCCTTCTACTCTACAAGCCCATGCTTAATCGCAAAACGCACTAATTCAGCCCGGTTGCTGGTGTCAGTTTTTCTTAATAAGCTGCTGACGTATTTTTCTACAGTTCTAGGACTTAAGTGAAGTTGAAGTCCCATTTCTGCGTTAGAAAGACCGTGAGTTAAAAGTTCTAAGACTTCCTGTTCTCTCAGGGTCAAAGATGAGAGCAAGCCTGACCCCTCAACATGACTCAAAATAGAGTTATGAGTCTCTATGACTCTTGTAGAGCCAGGACTAGCTGAACTCTCTTTCTGAGGAAAGCGGTACTCAGATTGAATAATTTGCGATCGCTCCAATAGATTGCAAATAGCTGCGGCTAACTCTTCTAGCTCAAAAGGCTTCGGCAAGTATAAATCACACCCAGACTGATAACCAAGAATTCTTTCTTGAGTCTTGGTACGGGCTGTTAATAAAATTACGGGTAATAAGCGAAATTTTGGTTTTTGACGTACCCGACGTACCAATTCATACCCATTCATACGTGGCATGACAATATCGGTGACAATTAAATCAGGCTGGTATTCTTCCACCATTGCCAAAGCTTCTTGACCGTCATTGGCCGTAATTACTGCATAGCCTGACAGTTCAAGATAATCACTAATAGATAGACGAGTGCCCACATCGTCATCCACCACAAGGATCGTCAAGGGCATGGAAAGTACACCCCTAGCATTTTTACTCAGAAATTTCCTTCTAGAAGCTCTATATAAGAACACGCGTTACAATAGTGTTCTTATGTTTCATAATATGACAAGATTAGTAGCTAATGACTGTCTTAGGGGTGATTTATAAAGAAAATCTTAAATCCATAAAAAGATTAACAAATTTAAACGTATTTAAGACCCCCGACAATATAAAAACGCAGTAAATGTTGCAATTCTTCACAGAATAGCACAATGCTCACCTATTAATCACCCTAAGATAAATTAATCAACGGAAGAACAATTTTCAATGAGCGATAAGAGCGAAAGTTACAAAGTTATCAGTGATAATCGGCAAGCCCGCTATTTGTATGAAATCCTAGAAACCTTTGAAGCTGGGATTCAACTGACGGGAACTGAGGTTAAGTCAATCCGTGCGGGTAAAGTAAACCTCCAAGATGGTTATGCTTTGCTTCGTGATGGGGAAGCATGGCTAATTAACGTGCATATTTCTCCTTACAACGCTAGTGGGCAGTATTTTAATCACGAACCACGCCGTACCCGCAAGCTGTTACTACATCGCCAAGAACTTCGGAAACTCATCGGTAAAGTAGAGCAGCAAGGTTTGACATTAGTACCCTTGAAGATGTACCTGAAACGGGGCTGGGTCAAAATTAGTATTGCCCTAGGTAAAGGGAAAAAGCTCCACGATAAGCGAGAAGACCTCAAACGCCGCCAAGATCAACGTGATATTCAACGGGCGATGAAAAATTATTAAAGTAGCAACAGAACTATATATCTTCAGCGTGAGTTAAGTAAACACCTACTCTATAGCCGTAGATTGATTCTGTTCAATTCGGGAATCGTTACAGTGGTGGGTAACTTTAGAAGCTTATGAGGAAATCCTACCATGAAACGTGACTTCACCGCAGTTATTGGGGCTAGCCTTCTGACTTTAAGTACGGCCATTTTGCCTTTAAGTCTACCTGCACAAGCTCAAGTCAATACTGTGCCTAGAGTAGATAATGTCCCCAGAACCACAACTTATTATGAACGTAATGATTTTGATTGGGGTTGGTTGGGTTTAATTGGTTTATTAGGTTTAGCTGGGTTAGCTGGTAGAAAACAGCACGACGAGCCAACCCGTTATCGCGATCCCAATGCTCCTGGGGCTACTAGTTATAGGGACTGAGATAATCAATTATTTCTTTTGTTGTACTAATAATTTAGAGGCACGGTAGGGAGAACTAGTCTTGATAATACCGTGCCTATTGTCTTGTGAAGAAGTTAATTGACTGTTGGTTCTGGTTGGGGTGAGTTGTCTGCTTGAGTTTGGTTTTGGTTTAAAGGTGTCCAGTAGCTAGCAATTAAGGCAACCATCAGCCACCAGAGGGTATTGACTTCAGGGCGAAACCAAATGGTGTCTACTGCACCGTGAGCCAGCATCCCTAACAAAGTAGCAAATGCCCCAATTAACCAAAATCCTTCTAAATTATTGGATTGTCGTAATCTGCGTAATTGCAAAAATGCCGTATTGACAGTGACAATTATTAACCAGAGAAAACAACCAAGACCAACAAAACCTGTTTCTACAGCCACCTCTAAGAAAATGGAATAGGCACTCAAAGCACTATAACGAGGACGCTGGTAAAGCGGATAGATTTTATTAAAAGAGTTATGACCAGGGCCAATGCCGATAATTGGCCGATCGCGGATCATCTCAAATACAGCATCCCAAACATTACGGCGAAAATTATTGCTGCTATCTTGGCGATCAGCAAAGATGCTGAAAACCCGTAAGCGGACTGGTTCAACAAATATCACTGCTACAACCAATAACCCGATCACGCTTCCTAAGAGTATGGGTAGTGACCAAGTGCGCCAAAAAGCTGGTAGTTGTATACTCCACCAATAAACTAGCAAAGCGATCGCCGCGAAGACTGCCACCAATAGCCCAATCCAGCCACCACGACTAAAAGTTAAAATTAGGCAAGTAGTATTAACAATTAACATTGTTAATGCTAGTGACTTTTTCATCCATCCTTGCCAAGCAAAAATAGCTACTAGGCTAAAAACTACAGCTGGAACAAGATAACCAGCTAACAAGTTAGGATTACCTAAATAACTATAAACCCTAGTAGTTTTAGATAAAGGAGATGCTGGGTCAACCCAAGTAGCTAGTTGGACTGCACCAAAACGCCATTGCCTTAAACCGTATACACTGACAATTAGTGATACGTGTAAGTAGATAGTAATAATCCAAGACCGCAAACGAGGCGATCGCAGCACCCTAGCACACAAGGCAAATAGCAATAAATACAGCGTTAATGTGATTAAATCATTCAACGCTGCTCTGGGTACAGGTGATAATGCTGTTGCGACTATGGCAATTGCCCAGTAAAGCAACACCAACAGATGAATAGGAGTAGCAAGGGGAGTTCTGACTGATGTTGGTTCATCAGTTAACGTCAGCAATAGCCAAAATCCCACACAAGCTAAGAGCAATACTCCTATCAGGGTACTAGAGACAAAAGGAGCGAGTGCATATACCAAGCTCAGTAAAGCCGCAGCAATTACATCTCCCCACTGGAGTAAAATACTAGTTTGCCGCCAAGGAAACAATAATCCAACTAGTAACCGATGTAAATAACTAGTAGAAAGATATTGTTTGAGCGGTAAATACGATAAAGTAAACCTTTGCCAGACTAAATTCATAAAACCCACTGTGATCAATTAGCAAGCCCTTTTAGCACTTGGACTTGATCATATAGCGGCTCATTATAAAGTAATAATCCAGATAGCAAATTGGTAATTGGTAATTCTGTTGTTAATAATAGCTACCATAGCAATCCTCTGAAATTTATGATCATTCTGAGACTTGAGAACCCTGGTTGAGTAAAAAACCAGGATGCTCAAGTCTCATAAATGATTGAGGATGTTCATAGCAATTCCCCATAATTTTAAATACTGACTCTGAATGCTTCATTACAGGCTACTAACGGTATAGGTAAGACTTTCTATGAAATATCGCTGGTTTCCGGGGAGTTAGTTAGTTGCAGTGGTAGACTCAGTACATAACGATGCCCTGATTGTGGCGAACCTTGAATAGCAATTTGTCCACCATGTAATTCTGCCAATTGACAGCTGAGTAACAGTCCTAAGCTTTCTCGTGACAAATTACTTTGTCCTGGAGTTAAAACTTCTTCAGGGTCTACATCCGCAATATTTGTGCGATCGCCATCTAGATTTTGCAACTTTTCTAGTGTGATGGGCAAGCTCCCAGTTTCCTCATGACTATCGAGATGGATACTGTAAGGCGCAGCTTCACCAGCCAACTCCATCAAAGTCAATGAATTGAGACGGAAGTAAGGGTCAACCTCAGTCATACCATCTCCTAACCAGGGATGGGAAGCCCACACAGTAATATTGAGCGTATTTTCTTTGTAAGAAACGTGAATACGAATAATACTACCAGTGGCAGAAAGTTGAATTACGCTAAAAATCAGATGATATAGTATTTGCCGGACTTTATCTTTGTCCAACGGCCAAATTCTTCCACGTCCTGGTTCGATTGACAGGCGAATATCTTGCTCACGGCGATTAGCTGCTTCTTCCAAAGTATTAATCGCCTGCTGACACAGCATTTCCACATCTACAGGAACTAGATTAATGCTAGTAGCATTTTTATCCATTGCTCCTAGTTCGGTAATTTCATTAACCAGAGAAAGTAAGTACCGACCACTATGTTGGATGATATCTAAATATTCTCTTTGTTTAGTGGTTAAAGGCCCGTAAATCTCTCTTCCTAAAACACTGGTCATCCCTAGTACGGATGTTAGGGGTGTGCGTAGTTCCTGAGTCAGTTGTGCTAGAAGTTCTAGTTTGATTTGCTTAGTTTCGTGAGCTTCTTTGTCTAAACTAGATGAAGTGACTTTTGTGACTGTGTTCAGTTCTTCATTAAGTAACAAAGGAGTGGAGTTCTTTAAACTCAACTTATCGGCTTGTCCTAGCATCAGCAGTCGATTACGCTCAAATTCGCTCATGCTCCAACGAGCTATAATCTGTAAAAATTCAATGTCTCTATTCGTAAAATTACGTGGTACTAGATCCATCACTGCCAACGCACCCAGGCAGTTACCTGTAGCATCAATTAGCGGCGCACCTAAGTAAGCACGGATGCCATAATCTTGTACTAATTTGCTCGCCACTAGTGAGGCATCTGTCAGCTTTTGTGTATCGTTAATTACAAGAGTCTGAGAACTTTCTATAACCTGAGTACAAAAAGACTCGCCCCGCAACAACTGGCGACTTTGTGCCAAATTGTTCATTAAGCCCAGCCTAGATAAGCCCACAGCCGATTTGAACCAATGGCGTTCTTGATCTATGAATCCTAAAACAGAAATTGGTGCTTCCAAAAAGTGAGCAGCTGTTTGAGTAGCCTCTTCAAAAACTGGTATTGTTTCTGGGTGTCGCAAACCTAATTCTGACAATGCTGTGAGACGTTGTTGTTCTCTTGTTTCTTGAGAAGTCCAACCATCTTTAAGGACAAATAAGTTGTTATTCGGCTCTACCATTGCCACTGCTACCTTAATAATTGCTCGATACTGTAATTTATATAACCACTTTTGCTGGGTTATGATTTACTATTCTTAAGCATTCCCCAATTTAGCTGCTGACAAACAAGTTGGGGACAAAAATTTTGTACCTCTGTTGTAAATACGGTAATTAATGGTGTATTACTTCTCTCGTGAGGTTGCAATGAGCAGATAGCGTTAATTTATGGTGCAATCAGGGTATTCTAACCTTAGCAATACAGTGGTCTGAAGAATGAACAATAGAACAAGTCTTTTGATAATCAATATACAGATGAGACAAAACTCAGTTCCGTTAGGTTTTTTAACACTGTAAAGTATACAAAATCAAGACTAAATTACGCATCATGACTCATAAATATAACTCTGTAAACCGCAAATATTCTGATTTTTATTTTCTGGAACAATTTTTTGTTAATATTAATTACTTGGATATAAATACCTGATCAAGGTAAAATTATCTGCTATTATATTTGCCCGTAAAATAAAATGTTTTTTCAGGAAATTTGATTCGTTGAATTGCAGATTTATCGTAACGGTAGCAATTATAAATAATAATTGATATCCCAGATTAAGCTTCTATTTGAGCATAAGTTAATCTCGATATTTTTAGACTGATTGTGGTGGAAATTCACAAATATATCATTTTGTGATCACAGATAATTTTTACTGAATTTAGGTTAAAGTCATAAAGAAAATCATGAATTTAACAATAAAGGTAGAAATTCGAGGACAACGCTGGCGCGAACTGCCTCCTGCCTTTTGCTTTCTTCAATTGAGAGGTTAACTAATCAATGAGTAGTAGAATAATTCCTTTTGTAGACCTCAAGTTACAGCATGAGTTAATTCAAAATAAAATCCAGCAGGCAATTGAGACTGTATTGGAGCGAGGAGATTTTATTTTAGGAAAATCACTGGCAGAATTTGAAATAGCATTTGCTCAAGCTTCAGGAGCAGAATATGGAGTAGGTGTAGCATCGGGAACGGATGCGATCGCGTTAGGTTTGCAAGCGTGTAACATTGGGGCTGGGGATGAGGTAATTTTACCAGTCAATACTTTTGTAGCCACCATGATTGGAGTTTTACAGGCGGGAGCAACACCCATTCTTGTAGATTGCTCTAGCCAAACAGCTTTAATTGATTTAGAAGCAGCAGCCAAAGCCATTACACCCCGGACTAAAGCTATTATTCCAGTGCATTTGTATGGTCAAATGGTATCACCTAGGCAGCTATTAGATTTTGCTGATACCTACAAAGTGTTAATCTTTGAAGATGCCGCCCAAGCACATCTGGCACACAGAGAAGGATATCAAGCTGGTAGCGTAGGTACAGCCGCAGCCTTTAGTTTTTATCCCAGTAAGAATTTAGGGGCTTTGGGAGATGGGGGAATGATACTCACCCGCAACGCAGAAATAGCCCAAAAAGCTGGCCGGTTAAGAAATTACGGCTCATCCCAAAAGTATGTTCACATGGAAATGGGTACAAACAGCCGTTTGGATACATTGCAAGCAGCTATTTTATTAGAAAAATTACCATATTTATCTCAGTGGAATAGCGATCGCCTCAGCATTGCCCAACAATATGATCTAGAACTAGCACCCTTAGCCTCTGTTGGTATTACCCCTATCCAAAATCAAAGTGGTGAAGGTCATGTTTATCACCTTTATGTGATTAAAGTTGATAATAATTGCCCCATAGACCGGCAGCAACTCCAAACAGAACTAACAAAAGCAGGTATTCAAACTGGTATTCACTATCCAATTCCTTGTCATCTCCAACCAGCTTTTACCAACCTCGGCTATCAAAGCGGAGACTTTCCCCAAGCGGAAACACTAGCCCAGCAAATACTATCCTTACCGATGTACCCTGGTTTGAGCCATAGCCAAGCCAGAGAGGTTGTAGTTGCTATTACCAGTGTAATTAGTGAAGTAGCAGCCAAGCCCACACCTACTACTGAAGTAGTGTAATATATTAAAAGTTACAATATTTTTCTTTTTGTCTCAGTGCCTCTGTGGTTAAAGACTGCCTCTATTAACACAGAAACACTGAGATAGTATTAACTGAATTGCTGAAAATTATGGCACTTCAACAACAAATAAAAAACAGAAACACAACCCAACTACTAAGTATAGGAATTTTCAGCCTGATAGTGCTGCTCTATGCGCCCGTCTTACTCCACTGGGTAGACGGTTGGCTAAACAAAACTATTAGCATCGAACACGAATATTTCAGTCATGGTCTGATAGGTCTACCATTTGCAGGTTATCTGAGTTGGAAACACCGAAAACAGTGGCAACGCCTGCCCAATAAAACCCATCCTTTGGGTGTAGCTTTATTAGTTATTGCGGCAGTGTTTTATTTAAGCGGTGTGACAGAGTGGGTAAATCTTTCCTTACCCATAATACTGGCAGCATTATGCCTGTGGTTTAAGGGTTTTCCAGGCTTAAGACTACAGGGATTTTCCTTAATACTGATATTCCTCGCAACTCCCACCGCAGTACCTTACCTGATTGCCCCTTATACATTTCCCCTGCAAAGTTTCATTGCCGCGACAGCAGGTTTCATCCTCAATCAGTTTGGTATGGAAGTAGTTGTTGATGGTATCAACATATATGTTGGAGGCAAAATCGTCGAAGTTGCCCCCTATTGTGCCGGCTTAAAAATGCTGTTTACAACTATTTACGTCAGTTTGATGTTGTTGTATTGGACAGGAGCTTTATCTTCTCGTCGGGTAACAGTTTGGTTTTTATCAATTGCCGTTATCATCAGTGTTATTGCTAATATCATTCGTAACACCTTACTGAGCTTCTTTCATGGTGCTGGTCAGGAAGCTGCTTTTACATGGTTACATGATAGTTGGGGCGGCGACCTATATTCTGCCCTGATGTTACTTTCCTTAGTACCTCTATTGAATTGGCTAGATCAATATCTGTCAGCACCACCGGAAATCGAACTAGAAGCAGAAGGATAAATGAGTAATGAGTAACGAGTAATGAGTAATGAGGGGAATTGGGAATTGGGAATTAATTATTTTTTTTATCCAGTCCCCAGTCCCCAGTACCTCTTGACACTAACCATTAATTTTACTGAACCTACAGGGTCATTTTTTCAGGTAGAATTTTGCGTAAATATAGCAATTTTTACCGATGATTTCCTTATCTAAATTTTTTAAATACAAGTATTTAACTTATCTAACAGTGCTGTTACTGTTGCTACTGCTATTAGTAACAGGGGCAGTTCCAGGATACTTAACAGGAAAATGGCAATGGAAACAACCACCACCTGTTACCAATCTCAAGTTATTAAAAGATATACGTAGCAATGGTTTAACTTTGTCTGGTTGGAAAACTCTTGAACAAGTAGAACAACAAATCGGCACAAATAAATGGTCATTGCAACTGATTCAGCAAGAAAGCTCGCAAAAAAAAGCTATCTTGCTGTTATTGCCGCAAAATGGCCCAATGGATCAACCGGAAATCGAATGGACAGATATTAGCGGTTGGGGAAAGTCCCGTTGGGGAAAATGGGACATAGCTCAAGAACGTTCAGCTCAGTTGATTGTCAAACAATCACCCAATACGGAAAATACCCAAACTCAGGTAGACTCATTTCTTGCACCAACCGTATTCATACGTACAAGCCAAATAAACTAGTGTTCAAGTGTAACAACACGTGGCTAGAATTTACTAACTAGATTTTGTTATAAAAAGAACTAAG
>NZ_JACJRG010000017.1 GCF_014697125.1 Anabaena minutissima FACHB-250
TTTCCTGGTGCTTATGGCGCGATGGCCCCACACTGACCCCATCCCGAACTCAGAGGTGAAACATTGCTGCGGCTACGATAGTTGGAGGGTTGCCTCCCGCCACAATCGCTCAGTGCCAGGTCTTATTCTTGAATAAAACCTCCTAGCTCACATCATTGCTAGGAGGTTTTATTTTATCTTGGATTTAGAATAGTCATATTTGTAATAGTCCCTCTGGATTTACTGATAGAAGCGATCGCCTCTGCAAACCTTCGCGGTGTAAAATCTCGTTGGCTGCTATTAATCCGCTACTAACGGCGCGTTCCATTAAACCGCAGGGGAAGGGCATTTTTACCCAATCACCAGCAAATAATAAATTGGTAATCTCTGTGCTAGTTTCTGGCCTGTCTGCATAACTATTGGGTGGATAACCCGAAAAATTATGTTGATTTACCAATTCCCGATGCAGTACCTTTGCTTGCTTTAACTCAGGAACTATCTCATAGAGTTCCTCTTCAAAGGTGGTTAACAAAGCTTCTTGGGTGGGGAATCCTTTTTCTTTATAACAGTAAGCGTGTAACTCAACCACACTACCACCAGTTCGTTGTGACCAATCAATGAATTGTTGTTGGATGCGATGATATAGAGTGATGCTATCGGTTAACTGGTAACCAGATAGAGATGTAAAATTACTCTGTTCCCACTGGAAGTCACGATCAAACCAAAAACGACATACGGCAAAAGGATCAGCGATACTCAGTTTTTCTACTTGCGATTGCACGGTTTGATCAACATCGCCACTAATCTGCTTAAATAGTTGTTTAACTCCCGGCACATCAGTAGCAAAGACATAATAATCTGCGGTGATTGTCTGTGGAGTCGGTGAGTGAGAATTTATTGCTACTAATTGTAATTCATCATGTTTTTTATTCACAACTTGCAACTTCTGCAAATTGCGTTGAGCGGGGCCTTTTAAAACTTTACCATCAGCAGCAAATACTGCACCATGACAAGGACAATGAAACTTTCCATCTGCGGCTTTTTCGACAGTACAACCTTGATGAGTACAAGTTAAAGAAATTACTTCTTGACTACCAGAGGTTAAAGCAAAAACTTCATCTGCTGCACCAAAGTATTCTGTGTTTTTATCAGATATAACTGAGTTAGGCTGCACCCAAAAAGGTACGTGACGCTGATTGCTACCTAAATAATATTTTAAGCTGTGAATTTTACCATTTTCAGCGATGATTTCACTCACTGTTACATCAGTAAAAATTGTCCCTTTCTGCTTTTGTATTGATTTGATCATGGGTTGAATTAAACTTGTCCCCATATCATCTTTAGTACCATTAAAAGCCAAGCCTTCGGGGTTGCCAAAAAAATAAAAATGGAAGAACTGCATGAGTTCTCCCACACTCATCATATCGGGTGCATTTAAACTAGATTTGGCAAAGGGGAGAAAATACAAATCATATAAACCTTGAGGAAATTCGGTTGCTACCCAATCAGCAACCGAAATATCGTCAAAGCGTTGATAGTTTTTCTCTCGCTGAAATCCTGTAATGGCTTGGAATACTTGTAGATGTTTGATTTTAGTTAAATTAATTCCCCATTGCAAGCGATTGGGAGAAGCGATCGCTAAATCGATAATATTCCAAGGAAAGGCTGAACTACTAGGGCGAAATACTTCCGGCTTGTATTGATCACCACGATAAAGAACGGCATAGAAATTTAAAGATTGAAAATTATCATTTATGCCTAGTTCTGTAACTATGCTGTTTAAATTATAATATTGCGGAAAAAAGCCATGAAAGCCATGTTCCATCATAAAGGTTTCACCAGCCGCTTCTATTTGCCAACTAGCAATTTTGCCTCCAAGTTGGGGAGATTTTTCTAATAGGGTGACAGTAAATCCCCTGTGACTTAATTCATAAGCACAAGCTAAACCTGCCAAACCTCCACCAATCACTACTACACTTTTCGATTGGTTCAAGGTCCTTGGTAAATTGAGAGTATCCTGTTGAAATACTGCTGGTTTAGGCTTGGTAAACCGGGAGTAACCCGTAACCCCTGCAATTGCACCTATACCAAACACCTTTAATAAAGTGCGACGGGAGATAGTTGAAGATTCCGGCGAATTAAATGGTAGACTCATCGGTTAAAAACTTAACTTTTCACTTCGGAATTACTGGGATGAAATGCTAGCTGTCAATCAGTAGATTTCTAGAGGGTTTGTTACAAATCCTCTAAGATCACAAATGGATTGATGTTTGCAGAATCGAGGAAATTGTCAACTCATACTAGTAATTCAAAATACAAAAAATAAAATGCAAACTTTGGTATTCTAATGAATAAATTGAGTATCTGCAAACCTTGCTTTTTTCAATGAATTTTGCTGAGTAGCAAATAATTGCTCAAAACGGCATTAATTTGCGTTGGCGTAACCGCCCACCGGAGGCGATCGCTATCTGAGTAATTAACCCAATTTGTACTGGGTAATTGCTTACACTGGAGGTTTAAGGCAAAATTAGTCACAGTAACTTGATTGCCAATATGCGTATTTCAACAGTTGTAGTTTTTATCGTGGGAGTATTGCTGGGATGGGAACAGCTAGTCCTAGCGAACTCACCAGCAGATATTCCAAATGGGACTAGTGCTGTAGAAATTAACGGGTATGCTAAATATGGAGGCTATGTAGAAGTACCCAAAACGATTGAGTTTTCCCAGAGAATTGTTCGAGATATTCAAATTCGCTTTATTGATGAACGGGGTAGGTCGGTTGATGAGCAAGGAAAACCGATTCGAGGACGTACACAAAGAGACTTTCTTCTGGGTATTTTAAAACTCAAACCAGGTGAAGTATTCCGGGAAGATGTACTAGAAGCAGACTTACAAAGATTGCGGACATTAGAACCTGTGGATTTTGTGAGGGCTTTTCCCCAAGAAAACAGCCTTGGTGTCAGCATCGTCTACGATATCAAAGAACGACGCTTTCCCACTTGGAATTTTGGTGCGGGGAGTAACAGTGATATCGGGCTTTACGGTCAAGTACGCTATCGAGATGCGAATATCAGTGGTGTCAATGACCAATTAAACACTACAGTTCAAGTTAGCGGCAAAGATGTTCAATATTCTAGCCAGTTTATTAGTCCTTACCGTACAGCAGAACCAGAACGCTTTGGTTATAGTCTCAAAGTTTTTCGCGATCGCAAATTATCTCCAGTCTTCGATGATGATATCAGACTAGCCAACGGTGATCGAATCCGGGAAGGTAGATTTGGCGGTTCTTTGACCTTGTTGCGTTCCTCTGAGGATTGGGATACAGCTTTAGGTTTTAACTACACCAGAATTAGTCTGCGTAACCAAGATTATGATGTAGTCCCAGAAGATGAATTAGGAAATCAGCTTTCTGTCAGTGGTAAGGGGATTGATGACTTATTTACTGTATCTTTTAGTGTAAATCGAGATCAACGCGATCGCCGCAACAATCCGAGACAAGGATCAATCCTCACCCTCAGCACCGCCCAAGCAATTCCCATAGGATTAGGTAATATTTCTAGCAACCGACTACAAGGAAACTACATTCAGTATCTACCAGTCAATTGGCTAGGTAATGATAAGTTTTCTGACACTCCCGAAATGATAGCTGTAAATTTCCAACTGGGTACAATCCTTGGCGATTTCCCTCCAGCCGATGCTTTTAACCTTGGTGGTGCAAATTCTGTACGAGGTTACGGTTACGGAGAACTTGCCAGTGGTCGCAGTTATGGTTTAGCTTCTCTAGAATATCGTTTCCCGATTATTGAGTACATTGGTGGAGTTGTATTTACAGACTTCGCCTCAGATTTTGGTTCTGGTAAAACCGTCATCGGAGAACCTGGAGTAGTGCGAGATAAACCCGGAAGCGGTTTTGGCTACGGCTTAGGAGTGCGCCTCAGTTCACCCTTTGGCATATTGCGTGGTGACTTAGGGGTAAGTGACCAAGGAGAAGTAAGATTAGAATTCACCACAGGTCAAAAATTTTAACCATCCAAAATTTAAAACCTAAAATGGGCATCGGTCAATACTGCACCGATACTTTAAAACAAAAAAAATGAGCAACCTCTGTGCCTCCGTGTCTCTGTGGTTTAAATTAATTTATACTTACCACAAAGACACAGAAGTCAAGCAAATTTAGCTTTCCGAAGTTTCCTGAGAAAACTTCTTGTGCAGGCTAGTAGTTTGTTTCCCATTAGCAGCCGACACAGTGATGAGATAATCAATTAAATCTTCTGAGAAGGGAACACGTAAATGGAATGTACCATCTGATTTGAGTGTGATAGGTTTACCTGCAATATTAACTGTTGCACCCGGTTCTGTTGCTCCGTGGATAATTAACTCAGCATCAGCTACAAACCAAAAGTCTCCGTAGGGACGACTAAAGACATGAACATTAGCTGAACGAGTTATATTTACCCAACGTTCCCCATCGGTAAAGTAGCCAATTTCTACCATGTAATCACGATCGCTATGGGGAATTGCTATATAGCGATCACGAATAATTTCTTCACATTCATATTGCTGTATTAATGGCGGAGTTTGATAACTCAGGTCGATATTAGTGACATCATACAGCCGTAGTGCCAATTGAGAAATACCCGTATCCCGCAACATTTGTTGACGCATCTCAGAAATTTGCCAGGAAACATAAGCCCATTTAGGAGTGCGAGAGATGAAGAAAATTTGACTTTCTTCATCTTCTATGGATTCATCTACAACTAGATTTTCTATGTAAGGACGACTGAAGACACGCACAACATCGGAACGAGCTATTTTCACCCAGCGATCACCTGCTGTTATATAACCAATTTCTACCATGTAGTTGCGATCGCTCTCTGGAATCGATACATAGCTATCAGTGATAGCTGCTTCATATTCGTACTGCTGTACCAAAGAGGGGTCTTGATAACTCAAGTCAATTTCTGTCACATCATAAAGTCGCAATGCTAATTGTGAGATACCATTATCTCGCATTTGCTGGTGATCGCCGTGAGAAACATACCAAGAAACATAAGCCCATTCAGGACTACGGGGTTTGAGAAAAATACTGCTCTCTTCGTCGTTATTTGCGACGTTGGCAGGTACTACATCCACTGTTGGTAAACTTTCTCCTGTGGTATCTGTTGTTTCTGGGTCGGGAGTATCCTGAATCCCATAAATACCCACCGCCGCCGCCCCAATGCCTAAACCTAGTGCTGCTGCACTACCAGCTAAATTTTCTAAATTAGTTGGAGGAGTATATTCTGTTTCTTCCAGGGTCTCATAATCGGGTGGTTCAGCCTCATCTGCCACCAAATTCAACGCATCTTCTGGAATCTCGGCCAACTGGGGTGGAACAGTCGGTAAATCTTCCCCATCCTCATCAGATAATTGAGGTGCAATTAACTCAGTGGTAGCATCTGTCTCATCAAATAGGGAGGTAATATCAATATCGGTTGCGTCGTCTAGCTGGGTTTCGCTAGTCCATTCTATCTGCTCATCTGCCGTGTCTAAATCGCCAGGTATCACAACTGGCAAATCAGCAAATGTGTCTGTGACTGCTAATTCAGTAGTAGCTTCCGACTGCTCAAAGATAGATTCTATATTGGTTGCATCTGGCTGGGGCAATTCTGTGTTGAAATCACCAGCTAATTCTTCATCTACAGTGTCTAAATTGCCTTGAGTCACATCTACATCAACAGGTGCATCCGTAATTGCTGGTGTTGATAATTCTCCTGCACCCGTAGTTTCTGGCTCTTCAGTCATAGCCCAGATGCTGGTTTCTGTTTCCGGGCTAGCAGTAACTTCCGCCTCAATATTTGACTCACTCGATAAAGTCTCTGGAGTCTCATTTGTCATATCTTGAGTATTGCCAGTTTCTACGATTTGTGGATAGGAAGTGTTCACGATAGCAGCTGGTGCTTCCATATCCCAAGGAGATTGCTCTAACTCAGGCGGTAGGGGTAGGGGCGATTGAGTTACGTTGTCTTTAATATCTGAACTTTTGTCTGCATGGGCTAGAGTCCCTGACGCTGAGTCATTCAGAGTAGATTCTTTCCCAGATGCTGACGGTCGCCGCATAAACCACATTAGCGATCCACCAATAGCACCTATGGGTAACAGCAACCACCACAGCAAGTTGCGTCCATCGGTCTGGGGATTTTCCGGAGGTGCTATCACTGATGGCTGAGTGATGTTATTTACTGTAGAAGTGCTGTTACTATCCAAAAAAGGAGAAGCTGTGGCAGCTGGTGTAGTTATCGTCAAGGGCGCAGAGGTAACTTCCTCTGTGGGGGAATTAGTGGCTGCTGTGGCTTCTGTAGTAGTTGTTGGTGTCGTTTCCGGAGTGCTAGTAGGATTAGTAGCTGTGAGAAATACTGATGATTCACCTTTAGCGATCGCTTCTGCCTCAGCTATTCTCGCTGCTTCTATAGCCTGCTGTCCTTGGGGTGCTAAAGCAAATCCCAAAAAAGCTGCCACGCCAGGACTCGGATTTTTTTTGTAAACGTAAACAAAAGGCTGAGAAAAAGGATACTTCGGATCATCTGGTAAAGTGTCATGTAACTTCAGAACACGTACACCAGGTATTTTTGATACTTGATTAGCTCTGGCATAACTAATCCCATCCTTACCCAATTGTTTAACAATTTCTGCGGTGTCATCCTGTGCTATTTGGGTAGCAGTCGCGCCTGTAGCGAACTTAGTACCTCGGAACACGGGATAGTTACTCAGTGCTTCCCGTGTGCCGCTATTATCTGGGCGATCGATTACCCGAATCTTACCGTTTGCGTCTCCCAATCGTGACCATCTGGTAATTCTTCCCTGGAAAATTCTGGCAAATTCCCGATCAGTCAAGCTGCCCTTAAAGGGATTGTCTGCTCCTACTATGATCGCAATTTTTTCTCGGTGCAATCGGGCTTGTTCCAAACCTTGAGCCTTTTCTTGTGGAGTCAGGCCTCGACCAATTGCCGCTATGTCGATTTGTCCATCTAACAGAGCTTTAATCGCCGCTTCCGTTCCATTGGCGGCAACTGCCACTTTTGTACCAGAGAAATTTTGCTCAAAACTCTGTTGCAAGTTTTGATTAAAGGCAGCAAAGCCACCAGAACCATCAATCTTCACCGTAGTCCCATCTACCACAGTTTGTGGCAATGGGAAAGAGGGTGTTTCAGTTCCAGATTGTGCCAGCGCTGAGGCGGACACTAAAAGGTTTGTTGCTACGGGAGAGGTAGTTAAGGCTAGCAATAATGCCAGACGGACTATCCCACTATCTTGTTTTTCTTGTTGCCACATATGCTGCTTATCAAGGTACAGGAAACAGAAAGCCGACGAGTCTAAAATTCATATTTTCATGCAGGAGGAGACGCGCTCATTATACATCTGGTGTCAATTTTCTTTTAAGTCTCCCAAAATTTCTTTTAGTATAATTGAATACTTATGTTTTATGGGTATTAAGTAGTCTAATATAAAACTTTTGCTTATTATAGACAGTTAAATTAATTATCATAATCTAGAATAAGCGAGGAAAATTATCACAATTTTTATTATCTCTACTGTTCTGTTAAACCTACTTTGACGGTTGGAGAGACGCGATCAATCGCCGTGTCTACAGAATATCTATCTATTCATCAATTATTTCTTGACAGACTACTACTTCTTGCGCTTCTGAGCTTTCCACGTTCCACCATAAACGTAAAATGGGTTATTCTCACTCGCATCAGTCCAGCATTCAGGACAGACAAAAACCCACTCTCCGCCTGCTTCAATTTTGACCCTATACAAAATCGGTGCAGGTTGACTGCACCGATCGCATAGTTTAACTCTATTTCCAACAGACATTTCCCTCACGCCAATGCTGAAGCTTGGGGTTTGGCAAATATCATCCGTCCGGCTGTGGTTTGCAATGCACTGGTGACTACTACCCGCAGTTCACCACCTACATAGCCTCTACCTTCCTCGACGACAACCATTGTGCCATCGTCTAAATAACCAATACCTTGGCTGGGTTCTTTACCCTCTTTGAGAATTTTGAGGTCAAGGTTATCTCCAGGTAAATAGGTAGGACGGACAGCGTTTACTAAGTCGTTCACATTTAACACTGGCACTTTCTGCACGCTGGCAACTTTGGATAAGTTGTAGTCATTGGTGAGGAGTGTGCCGTTAATTTCTTGGGCAAAGCGCACTAATTTGGCATCTACCGTAGGAATATCGTCATAATCAGATGGGTTGATAATAATTCGATCTGGATATGATTCCTTAACGCGGTTCAATATTTCTAGTCCACGCCTTCCCCGCACCCGTTTTTGGTCTTTACTAGCATCAGCGACTTGCTGCAATTCTTGTAAGACAAACTGTGGAACGATGATTTGTCCTTCTAGAAATCCGGTTTCTAGTAGTGTTTCAATCCGACCATCAATAATACAACTGGTGTCTAAAACTTTGGTGCTAGCGGGTTTGAGTGTCCCTTCCGCTACCATTGTTTCAACAGTATTAGGATTAATAAACCGCAATAAACCCCGTCCGTGGGTGTCGGCTAAATTCATGCCGGTAACGGATAGGATAATACTACCAACCACTGCTACTAGTGGTTTAATAAAACTAAAGTCTGCTGGAATGGGCAGTAAAAATAGCGGTGCTAGCATTAAGTTTGCTAACAATAACCCAATGACTAAGCCAATAGCACGGGTTAAAATTACTTCCAGAGGCATTTCTCGGACTTGGGTTTCTAAGCGGCGGTAACTTGTTTGAAAACTCAGCCCGATCGCACCGCCAATGATGGCGGCAAAAACTGCAACAGTTAGGCGTAGAGCGTCCAGATTCGTAACGCGATCTAATGACCCAGTGGGTAGTAAATCGGTGCTGTAGAACCCGATGCCTGCTGCTGCCAGGATAAATGAGAGAATGATAATGGCATCAAGCATGGTTATGATGTATTCCTGCGACTGTTTTACCTAATCGAATCCAATATTGTAAATTTACTCCTTGAGAGAAACTAATCAATATTTACTTAGACTAGGGTTTGATGCAGGGAATGTCTGCAAATATTATAACTAAAGTGCTTTCTCTTAATATTTTTCATAGTTTTGTTAAAAACCGATAGAAAGTTGTAAAGAAACTACGCATTCTCATTATTTCTAATTTTCTGTTAATTAAGTGAATTTTTTCATTAATATGCCAAAAGTTAATAACTCTAGCATTGTCAGTTCTGCCTATGTACACATTCCGTTTTGCCGACGGCGGTGCTTTTATTGTGATTTCCCGGTGTTTGTAGTGGGCGATCGCTCGCGGGGGGAAACGTCTGGTACTATCTCTCAATACGTTGAGATGCTCTGTCAAGAAATTTCTACTTCCCCAGCCTTTGGTCAACCTTTAAAAACAATTTTCTTCGGCGGTGGGACTCCCTCACTGCTATCTACGCCTCAGTTACAAAAAATTATAGAGGTGCTAGAGAAGCGGTTTGGTCTGGCTGCTGACATGGAAATTTCTATGGAAGTAGACCCAGGAACATTTGATTTAGAGCATATCACAGGCTATTGTAGCGCAGGCGTGAATCGTGTAAGTTTGGGTGTACAAGCGTTGCAATCAGAATTGTTAAAATTGGCAGGGCGATCGCACTCGGTAGCAGATATTTTTGCAGCTGTAGAATTAATTCACCAAACCCAAATTCCCGAATTTAGCATAGACTTGATTTCTGGGTTGCCGCATCAGTCTTTAGATCAATGGCAGGATTCTCTCACCAAAGCAGTAGCCATTAACCCTACTCATATATCTATATATGATCTCACCATTGAACCAGGAACTGCTTTTGGTCGTTACTACCAACCTGGAGACAAACCTTTACCCACAGATGAAACCACAGTCTCAATGTACCGCATGGCGCAACAAGTCTTAACATCTGCGGGTTATGAACATTACGAAATTTCCAACTATGCCCAAATAGGACATCAATGTCAACATAATCGCGTCTATTGGGAAAATCGACCCTATTACGGCTTTGGTATGGGAGCAGCAAGTTATCTAGAAGGTAAACGCTTCACCCGTCCCCGTAAAACTAAAGAGTATTATCACTGGGTAAAAACTGGCTGTGTGATTGATTGTGAAGTCACACCCCCAGAAGAAATATTATTAGAAACTTTAATGTTGGGATTGCGTTTAGCTGAGGGTGTGAGTTTAACTGCACTCACCCAGAAATTTGGTCAACAGCAGATAGAAGCAATTCATCAATGTCTACAACCTTATTTTGCCAAAGGCTGGGTAGAAGTTTTAGACAACAGGTTACGTTTACTCGACCCAGAGGGGTTTTTGTTTTCTAATGTAGTGTTAGCAGATTTATTTAATCAGTTGGGATAATCATACCCATTTCTGTATGGTATCTAATTTGTCAATAAGCAATAATACTTAAAAAATTTTCAATACTGTTGAAACTGTAAAAATTACCAAATTTTAAAATTCTCAGGTGTAGGGATGCAAGATATACCTTTGGTCTAGGTGCAATGTTTTACAAACAATGTTATGTTTAGAAATGTGAAGTAAATTTTAAGCTATTCTGGTAGTTATAAAATCTGCTCAATGAGGCTTAGACCCATGCTCCAAAGTGCCTACAGTCCGTAATTTTCTGGGACTGGGTATAGTGTTCAGGGTTTAAAAATGAAGGTCAATTCACAAAGTTTTATTGCGTATCTTTGCTAAAACTTTAAGGTGCAGTAAAGGTTCATAACTCCTTGTCTGTATCAACCAAAATAAGGACGCTAAAAATTTAGTGTTCTATCTTGGCGTGGATAAGTTTATAACTGTCATCAAATCTAGCAAGATTATCCTCCTTTTTTAATTTAATTGGGATTAATTTATGCTGCCAATTTGCAGGAAAATCTCCTCTCATTAGATTCAAAATTTATGATTTAGCCAATCCTAATTTTGTCTGAGGTGCTGGGTGAAAAGGATGAAAAAGCTTAGTGATAAATTCCTGAACGTTCAGAGTTTCTAATATATCCTATAGAAAATATCTGAAAAGCCGATCCAATATTTTACAAACAATGTTATGTTTGGTAATGTAAAGAAAACTTAAGTGATTCGGGCAGTTTAAAGATACTGTCACAAGACTCTTTACAAAAGGTCTAGAGCTAAAAGTCTGTTTATTTTGACTACAGCCTAGTAACCAAAACTTAAAAGGAAGAGAAAATTAACGCAAGTTTTCTTATCCAAATTACAGGAGCGACTAAGTTTAACCAAGACTTAACATAATAATTACTATTCCTTTAAGAGCAGACTCCATATGAGTTTGGGAATATTTATTGGCATGATTTAAGTCTTGGATATCATCAGCAACTGTTACACAACGCCTTGTTTTATGAACTTAAGGTGTTGTGTATAATGCAAATTTCCAGCAAGCTCTGCTTAACTAGAAGCCAATAATTTCTAGTTAGGACGAGTGTATTAACCCAGTAAAACAGGCTATTTTTGTATCCAAAGGACTAAAAAATGAGCATCATCCAAGCAAAGTTTGAAGCTACAGAAACAGCTTTTCATGTAGAAGGCTACGAAAAAATTGAGTACGATTTAGTGTATGTCGATGGAGTTTTTGCCATTAAAAATCAAGAACTTGCAGATGTCTATAAAAGTTTTGGGCGATGTTTAGCTGTTGTTGACGCAAATGTGAGTCAGTTTTACAGTAGTCAAATGCAGAAATATTTCCAGCATTATGGCATTGAATTGACGCTCTTCCCCATCACAATCACTGAACCAAATAAGACTATTCAAACTTTTGAAAAAGTTATAGATGTCTTTGCAGATTTCAAATTAGTTCGCAAAGAACCAGTCTTAGTAGTGGGTGGGGGTTTAGTTACAGATGTTGTTGGTTTTGCTTGTTCTACCTACCGACGCAGCAGTAATTACATCCGTATTCCTACTAGCTTAATTGGACTAATTGATGCTAGTGTTGCCATAAAGGTAGCAGTCAACCACAAGAAGCTGAAAAACCGTCTAGGTGCTTATCACGCTTCTCGCAAAGTTTTCTTAGATTTTTCCTTCCTGGGTACTTTACCAACAGACCAAGTACGCAACGGTATGGCGGAATTAGTCAAAATCGCCGTAGTTGCTCACAAAGAAGTATTTGAGTTGTTGGAGAAGTACGGGGAAGACTTACTACATACTCATTTTGGCAATCTTGACGCAGCTAGTCAGACACAAGAAATAGCAAATCAAGTCACCCATAAAGCCATCAAAAAGATGTTGGAGTTAGAAGTACCTAATCTCCACGAGTTAGACCTAGATAGGGTGATTGCTTACGGCCACACTTGGAGTCCGACATTGGAACTTGCGCCGCATATACCCATGTTCCACGGTCACGCAGTCAATATTGATATGGCTTTTTCTGCCACCATTGCGGCACGTAGAGGCTACATTACTACTCAAGAACGCGATCGCATTTTAGGATTAATGAGTCGCATTGGTCTAGCACTAGACCATCCCCTGTTGGATGTAGAGCTGTTATGGCGTGCTACTCAATCCATTACTCTGACTAGAGACGGGTTGCTCAGAGCTGCAATGCCAAAACCTATCGGTGAGTGTCACTTCGTCAATGACCTGACAAAAGAAGAATTAGCCGTCGCTTTAGCTGAACACAAAGAACTTTGCAGCAACTATCCTCGCGGTGGCGAGGGTGTAGATATGTATCCCCTCAGCAGCCAAAAAGAACTCGTAGGGAGTGCGGTAGGAAAGTGATGAGTGCCGAGTAGTGAGTGCTGAGTAGATATAAACTCAAGTGCTTTAAGACTTTGAGCAATCAACAATTTCCTAATCTATGTGACTACAACTATAAATCATGACAAATCGCAATTCTTTTTTGATAGCAAAGCCGACAGCTAGACCTGTCACACCCTTGGGAATCTTAACCCAGAAGTTAGAAGCCATTGTCAAAGAAGTCAACCAACGCCAAGATTTACCTGCTGATTTAGTAGCTGAAATTAACCAAGCATGGCAGTTAGCAGCAGGTATCGACCCTTATCTAGAAGAATGCACCACCGAAGAATCAGTAGCCTTGGCTGTACTGGCAAAGATAACAGCCACAGAAGCTTGGGGTGAACGCTTTACCGCAGGTGCAACTGTCCGTCCTCTAGAACAAGAAATGCTCTCCGGTCATATAGAAGGACAAACCTTAAAGATGTTTGTTCACATGACCAAAGCGCAAAGAGTCCTTGAAATCGGGATGTTCACAGGTTATTCTGCCTTAGCGATGGCAGAAGCCTTACCAGCAGACGGTGTATTGGTAGCTTGTGAAGTAGACCCTTACGCAGCAGAAGTTGCAAAGACAGCTTTTGGGCAATCTCCCCACGGTGCAAAGATACGTGTGGAATTGGGTGCAGCCTTAGCAACCTTAGAGAAATTAGCGGCGGCTGGAGAAACTTTTGACTTGGTATTTATCGATGCCGATAAAAAAGAGTATGTAGCTTACTTCCAAATGCTGCTGGATACCAGTTTGTTAGCACCGCAAGGTTTTATCTGTGTCGATAACACACTCCTACAAGGAGAGGTGTATTTACCTGCACAAAAACGTAGCGTCAACGGTCAAGCGATCGCTGAATTTAATCATACCGTAGCCCTCGACCCCCGTGTTGAACAGGTTTTACTTCCCCTGCGCGATGGTTTGACGATTATCCGCAGAGTGTAAACTATGGCACAATCTATTTCATTTAATTCCTCACCTGCTACGCCGTCTCTAGGTTTAGAGACGAAAATAGCCGCAATTATCCAAAATATCCTGACTTTGGCTTTGCTATTATTAGCATTGCCAGTCAACGCTGCGATCGTTTTCATATCTTTGTTTTTGGGTGCTATTTTGCGTCCCCAAACTACGAAAACCAGCAACCCCAAAAATATCCTCATCAGTGGCGGTAAAATGACCAAAGCTTTGCAACTAGCAAGGTCATTCCACGCGGCTGGACATCGGGTTGTCCTGCTGGAAACCCATAAATACTGGTTAACTGGCCATAGGTTTTCTCAAGCTGTGGATAAATTTTATACAGTTCCCGCACCAGAGAAAAACTCAGAAGCCTATATCCAAGCCTTAGTAGATATAGTCAAACGAGAAAACATCAATGTCTATGTTCCCGTCACCAGTCCAGTCGGGAGTTACTACGACTCCCTAGCCAAACCAGAGTTATCACGTCATTGCGAAGTATTTCATTTTGATGCAGATATCACCCAAATGCTGGATGATAAATTTGCACTCGCTGAAAAAGCGCGATCGCTTGGTTTATCAGTACCCAAATCCTTTAAAATTACCTCTGGCGAACAAGTCATCAACTTCGACTTTTCCGGCGAGACCCGCAAATACATCCTCAAAAGCATTGCTTACGACTCAGTGCGGCGTTTAGACTTAACCAAACTTCCCTGCGCCACCCCAGAAGAAACAGCCGCCTTCGTCAGAAGTTTGCCAATCAGTCCCGAAAAACCGTGGATTATGCAAGAATTTATCCCTGGTGAAGAATTCTGCACCCACAGCACCGTTAGGGATGGCGAACTACGTCTACACTGCTGCTGCGAATCATCAGCGTTTCAAGTCAACTATGAAAACGTTGAAAACCCTCAAATCGTGGAATGGGTGAGACACTTTGTTAAGGAACTCAAACTAACAGGACAGATTTCCTTCGACTTCATCCAAGCTGAAGACGGTCAAGTATACGTCATCGAATGTAACCCCCGCACACACTCAGCAATTACCACCTTCTACGACCACCCCCAGGTTGCAGAAGCCTATCTGGGAACAGAACCAATAGGTGAAACCTTACAGCCATTAGTAACCAGCAAACCAACTTACTGGACTTATCACGAAGTTTGGCGTTTGACTGGTATTCGTTCCTTCACCCAGTTGAAGAAATTGATGCTAAATATTTGGCGCGGAACTGATGCAATTTTACAGTTAGATGACCCGCTACCGTTCTTGATGGTACATCACTGGCAAATTCCTCTGCTGTTGTTGAATAATCTCCGTCAACTTAAAGGCTGGACACGGATAGATTTCAATATCGGTAAATTGGTGGAATTGGGAGGAGATTAAGAGTTTTTATTTCACGCAAAGGCGCAAAGAATAGCGCAAGAGATTGATTTAAAAATTAGTATTACTTGCTAACATCTTCCTTCTTACTCTCTGCGCCTTTGCGCCTCTGCGTGAGTAAATAACCCCTCAATTCCACAAAGCCGTTAACCGACATTTTCATCTCATCAAAAAATGCAAACCACACACATAAATCTCAACGCCACACAAAGAGATTACGACCTATCTCAAAGCTTACATGAGTTATTTACAGCGCAAGTAGAACGCACCCCCAACGCCATAGCTGTAACATTTGAACAGCAACAATTAACATATCAAGAATTAAATAATAGAGCTAATCAACTAGCACACTACTTACAGACATTAGAAATCAAACTAGAAACATTAGTTGCTGTTTGTGTAGAACGTTCCTTGGAAATGGTTGTGTGTTTGTTGGGAATTCTCAAAGCTGGCGGTGCTTATGTACCCATTGACCCAGAATATCCCCAAGAACGCATAGCATATATGCTAGAAGATTCTCAGGTAAAAGTATTACTAACTCAAGAGAAATTACTCACTCAAATTCCTCAGCATCAAGCTCATACTATTTGTATAGATACAGAATGGAAGAAAATTTCCACACAACCAAATACTAATCTTAAGAGTGGCGTGAAACCAGATAATCTTGCTTATGTTATCTACACTTCTGGTTCTACTGGTAAACCCAAGGGTGCAATGAACACCCACAAAGGTATATGTAATCGCCTGCTGTGGATGCAAGAAACTTATCAAATTAATTCTACAGATAGTGTCTTACAAAAAACACCATTTAGCTTTGATGTGTCTGTTTGGGAATTCTTCTGGACTTTATTAACAGGCGCACGTTTAGTAATTGCTCAACCGGGAGGACATCGAGATAGTAGTTATCTTATTAATCTGATTATTCAAGAGCAAATCACTACTTTGCATTTTGTCCCCTCCATGCTGCAAATCTTTTTAGCTAGTCGTGGTGTCGAAAAATGCACTTCCATTAAGAGAGTAATTTGTAGTGGCGAAGCCTTACCTTTAGATTTACAAAATAGATTTTTTGAGCGTTTGGACTGCGAATTACATAACTTATATGGGCCGACAGAAGCCGCCATTGATGTTACTTTTTGGCAGTGTCAAAAACACAGTAGTTTAAAAACTGTACCAATTGGTCGTCCCATTGCTAACACCCAAATTTACATCCTTGATGAGCATTTACAGCCAGTTGATTTCGGTGTAATTGGCGAAATTTATATTGGCGGTGTAGGTGTAGCGCGAGGTTATCTCAATCGTGCAGAATTGACTGAAGAAAAATTTATTCCTAACCCATTTAAAGATTCAAAAATTGCATCAAAATATCTCTACAAGACTGGTGATTTAGCTCGTTATTTACCAGATGGTAATATTGAATATATTGGTAGAACCGACTATCAAATAAAAATCCGAGGCTATCGTATTGAAATTGGCGAGATTGAAAATGTTCTCTCTTTACATCCGCAAGTTAGAGAAGCGGTAATTATTGCGCGTACTGATAACACAGCAGAAAAACAACTAATTGCTTATATTACCTACAATTCCGAAAAACCAACACTCAATAGCCTGCGTCATTTTCTGAAATCACAGCTACCTGATTTTATGATTCCCGCCGCCTTTGTGATGTTGGAAACTTTACCTTTAACTCCCAGTGGAAAAGTAGACCGTAAGGCTTTACCACAACCCGATATTTCTCATTTTAGTGAAAGTAATGATTTTGTTGCTCCTCGTAATCAGGTAGAAGCGCAATTAGTCAAAATATGGTCAGAGATTTTAAACTTACCACAAATCGGGGTAAAAGATAACTTTTTTGCTTTAGGTGGTGATTCCCTGAAAGCACTGCATTTAATTTCCCGAATAGAACAACATTTTTCTAAAGAAATACCTTTAGCGACACTTTTAACAAATCCAGTCATTACAGATTTAGCAATAGTTATTCAAGACTCTAATAATCAGATTCGTCATTCACCTTTAGTCCCCATTCAACCACAAGGTACCAAGCAACCTTTCTTTTGTATTCATCCTGCCGGTGGCCATGTTTTGTGCTACTTCAAATTAGCTAATTACGTAGGAAATGAACAACCCTTTTATGGCTTGCAAGCTCAAGGATTTTATGAGGAAGAAGAACCCTTAACCAGAATTGAAGATATGGCCAGCCTCTACGTCAAAACTATCCTTGAATTTCAACCCCAAGGGTCTTATCAAGTTGGTGGTTGGTCATTTGGAGGCGTTGTCGCTTATGAGGTAGCACAGCAGCTAAAAAGGCAAGGAAAAGAAGTATCTTTGTTAGCAATACTTGATTCTTATGTCCCGATTTTATTAGATAAACAAAAACCAATTGATGATGTTTATTTAGTGGGTGTACTTTCTAGAGTTTTTGGGGGAATGTTTGGTCAAGATAATTTAGTTACACCTGATGAAATACAAGATTTAAGTTTAGAAGCAAAAATCAACTACATCATCGATAAAGCGAGACAAGCTAAAATATTTCCTCCTGGTGTAGAACGTCAAAATAATCGCCGCATTTTGGATGTCTTAGTGGGAACTTTGAAAGCAACTTATTCCTATAAAAGACAGCCATATCCGGGGAAAGTGACTGTTTTTAGAGCCAGAGAGAAACATATTATGGCTGCTGATCCGACTTTAGTTTGGGTAGAGTTATTTTCTGTCATGGCGGCAGATGAAGTCAACATTATTGATGTACCAGGAAATCATTATTCGTTTGTTTTAGAACCTCATGTACCGGTTTTGGCACAACGTTTGAAAGCTTGCATGAATTAATGAGTAAAGATTACAGTTTTGTGCTGCCTTAACATTTTCTTAATCAGACTTTGATTCTAGGTTGGTAGGTTATTTTTACTTGATTGCAAGGTAAGTTAAAAATTGCCACCTATATCTAAATCTTAGTAGGAGTGAGTATGGAATTTATCGGCGATCGCCTGCTCAAACGGCGTAATTTTTTGCTGGGTGCAAGTTTCTTTACAGGTTTAGCCGTAACTAGCCAATTGCAGCCTGTAATGGCGCGAGGACGGTTTTCTGACTATCCCTTCAAGCTAGGTGTGGCTTCTGGTGATCCTCTACCCGATAGTGTGGTGTTATGGACTCGTCTCGCACCAGCACCTTTGAATGGCGGCGGTATGCCAACCGTAAATGTACCAGTGCGATGGCAAATTGCGCGGGACGAAAAAATGAAGCAAGTTGTAAAAAAAGGCACGGTTTTGGCAACACCACAACTAGGTCATGCTGTCCACGTTGATGTGCAGGGGCTAGAGCCTAACAGTTGGTATTGGTATCAATTTACAGTTGGTAGTGAAGTTAGCCCCATTGGGCGCACTCGTACAGCCCCCGCACTTGATAGTTCAATTCAACAGCTAAACTTTGCCTTTGCCTCTTGTCAAGATTGGCAAAATGGTTTGTACACAGCTTACAAACACATGGCTAAGGAAGACCTAGATTTAGTTGTACATCTAGGTGATTACATCTATGAGTATGGCCCCAGAAATGGTGCGCCACGTCAGCATAATAGCCCGGAAATCATTACTTTAGCTGACTACCGCAACCGTTATGCTTTATACAAAAGCGACGTAAATTTACAAGCGGCTCATGCTAACTTTCCGTGGGTAGTAACTTGGGATGACCATGAAGTAGATAACAACTACGCCAATTTAACCCCTGAAGATAATCAAAGTCCAGCAGCCTTTGAACAGCGACGAGCAAATGCTTACCAAGCCTACTATGAACATATGCCGTTGCGCCTATCGTCCCTACCAACGCAATCAAGTATGCTGCTGTATCGGCGATTAACCTTTGGTAATTTAGCAGAGTTCAATGTTTTAGATACTCGCCAGTACCGTACAGATCAACCTTGTTTTGACGGACTCAAACCCCTGTGTGATGAAGCGTTAGATCCCAAAGCGACGATGACCGGCGCAGCACAAGAAGATTGGTTACTGCAAGGACTAGACAAATCACAAGCACGCTGGAATGTAATTGCCCAGCAAACTATATTGGCTCAATTTGATTTTAATCCCAATCCTGGAATACAACTGTTTAATGTGGATCAATGGGATGGTTATATAGCTGCGCGTAAGCGGTTGTTGAAATTTTTAGAACAGCGCAAACCTTCTAACCCAGTTGTGATTACTGGCGATATCCATTCCAGTTGGGTACATGATTTAAAAGCTGATTTTAATAATCCCCTATCAGCAACATTAGGTACTGAGTTTGTCGGAACTTCCATTTCTTCTGACTTTCCAGCTAATTTTATTGCTCCAGTACAAGCTGCACTCAGCAGCAATCCCCATACAAAATTTTTTGATGGTGCTTACCGGGGTTATGTGCGTTGCAAATTGACTAAAGATAATTGGCAAACTGATTACCGTGTTGTTTCCAGCATTCTTGATCAAAATGCTACTATCAGCACCCTAGCATCCTTCGTAGTAGAAAACGGACAACCAGGCGCACAAAAAGCTTAATCATAGATTTTAAATTAACGGAGAAGGGAAAGCGATCGCCTTTCCCTTCTTATATGCTTGTAGTAAGGACTTTAGTCCTAATCATATTTATTTTGACTAATCAATCGCTAACCAAAGATTAGAATTTTATTTACCTAGATAATATTAACTATGACACTCAAAGAATTAACAATACAACTCCAGGCATTAAACCCAAGTGAAAAAGCAGAAGCAATACAAATATTAACTAAAACTCTCAGTAACGGTTCACTAGGAATCACTAAAACTCCAGGTGTATGTGGTGGTGACGCTTGTATTGCTAATACTCGCCTACCGGTTTGGATATTTGTGAGCTTACGCCGTCAAAATACAACTGATGCCGAAATTTTAGAGATGTATCCTCATCTGAGTGCTGCTGATTTAGTAAATGTTTGGGCTTATGCTGATGCACACGCCGATGAAATTGAAACAGCACTCCGCGAACAAGATGAAGCTATGGAACAAGAAATATAATCTATGGCTAATCTCTATGCTGACGAACAATTCCCTTTAGCTGTTGTGCAATTACTCCGCACTTGGAATCATGATATTTTGACAGTTCAAGAATCAGGGAACTCTGGAATCTCTGACCCAGGTGTGTTAGCTTTTGCAATAAATCATGAGAGAGTAGTTTTGACACAAAATAGGCGTGATTTTATCCGTTTACACAACCGAATACCTGACCATGCTGGCATCATTAATTTGCACAGAAGATAGAAACTTAGAAAGACGAGCGAAACGCATTCATGAAGCGATCGCTGTAATTGAAGTTTTCACAGGACAATTAATTCGAGTTAATCGTCCAGCAAAGTAAGTAATATTTGTCAAAGCAATTTAATGCGGTGCGTGACTCTTCATCAACGCACCACTCAGCACCCAACACTCAGCACCGGCTAAACGCCGCGCTACCGCTAACAGCACCCAACACTCAGCACGGGCTAAACGCCCCGCTACCGCTAACAGCACTCAGCACTCACCACTCTTAAGGCACAATCAACACTGGACAAGGTGACAGGTTAATCACGCGAGTAGTAACACTATCAGTTGCCCCCTCTTCCGTTAAACCTAGTCCCCGACAACCCATAATGATTAAATTTGCCCCAATTTCATCGGCGACATCACAGATAGTAAAGGCTGGTTTACCTTGCTTTTCCATAATTTCCGATGGAATACCTTGCCCGGAGAATAAAGCCTGAGCATCGGCTAAGAGTTTAGCAACCGCCTCTGGTGACACCATTGGATCAGTTTTAGCTTCATCTGCGGCGGGTTCTTCCACCACAGATAGCAGCACTAAACGACTACCATATTTCTGCACGACATTAGCTACCACATCAGCAGCTTCCCGTGCTTCCCGACTTTGATCGATTGGAAATAAAACTGTGTTAAACATATATCTCTCCTCAGCACCCCGTACTCCGGTAAAATCTTGATGGTTATACTTTCAAAACGATAACAAAAAGGCAATCAGGAGGGTTTGGTAGTGTCCAAAAAAACTTTAGCAAGTTTATCTGCGGCTGATATTTCCGGTAAACGCGCCTTTGTGCGGGTTGATTTTAATGTACCTGTGGATGACCAAGGCAACATCACAGATGATACTCGCATTCGTGCTGCTCTACCAACCATTCAAGATTTAACGCAGAAGGGTGCTAAGGTCATTCTAGCAAGCCATTTTGGTCGTCCCAAGGGTGTGGATGACAAACTGCGCCTGACTCCCGTTGCAAAGCGTCTATCTGAGTTGTTGGGTCAAGAAGTTGTTAAAACTGATGACTGTATTGGCGATGAAGCATCTGCCAAAGTGGCTGCTTTACAAAATGGCCAAGTGCTATTGCTAGAAAATGTCCGTTTTTATAAAGAAGAAGAAAAGAACGATCCAGAATTTGCCAAAAAATTGGCAGCTAATGCCGATTTTTATGTAAATGATGCTTTTGGGACAGCACACCGCGCCCACGCTTCTACTGAAGGTGTGACTCATTATTTGAGTCCGGCTGTTGGTGGTTATTTGATTGAGAAGGAATTGCAGTATTTGCAAAGCGCAATTGAAGAACCCCAACGTCCTTTAGCCGCGATTATTGGTGGTTCTAAGGTTTCTAGTAAAATCGGCGTAATCGAAACCCTACTAGAGAAGTGCGACAAGCTAATCATCGGTGGTGGGATGATTTTCACCTTCTATAAAGCCCGTGGTTTGAATGTTGGTAAGTCTCTAGTAGAAGAAGACAAGCTAGAACTGGCGAAATCTTTGGAAGCTAAGGCTAAAGAACGTGGTGTCACCTTCTTGTTACCTACAGATATTGTATCGGCTGATAAATTTGCCCCCGATGCCAATGCTACCACCGTCAGCATTGAAAATATTCCTGCTGATGGTATGGGCTTGGATATTGGCCCTGACTCTATAAAAGTCTTCCAAGCAGCTTTGGCTGACTGTAAGACCGTGATTTGGAACGGGCCGATGGGTGTATTTGAGTTTGATAAATTTGCTGCTGGTACAGAAGCGATCGCTCATACTCTAGCAGAAATCAGCAAAACTGGTACAACCACCATCATCGGTGGTGGTGACTCTGTAGCGGCTGTTGAGAAGGTAGGTTTGGCTGATCAAATGAGCCATATCTCCACCGGTGGCGGTGCTAGCTTAGAGTTACTCGAAGGTAAAGTCCTACCCGGTATCGCTGCTTTAGATGAAGCGTAATCAAATGATTGCTCCAGCTATTGTCTAACTCCGCTAATTTATGACAATTGTAGTGAGGGTGCAGTACAACGTACCCTTGCTATTTTTGTTAATATTTTTTGCAATCACGCCACCATAATTATAAGAAGTGATGCTGTAATGGCAAGAATTGAAGAAATTTCAGTCAAAAACTATCGGGTTTTACAAAATATTACCCTAAAAGATATCAAACCTTTTTCCATGTTTCTTGGACCTAATGGTAGTGGTAAAACTACTTTTTTTGATGTTATAGGGTTCTTGTCGGATTGTCTCACTACTAATGTGAGAAAAGCCTTAGAAAAACGAGGAAGGTTTCAAGAAGTTATTTCTCGTGATTGTAGAGGTCAAGAGATTGAAATTACAATTAAGTATCGTGAAGATAATAGATCTCCTAAAATTACCTATACAGTTGCTATTGCTTTACAAAATTCAGCACCAATTGTTTCGAGAGAAACCCTAAGATGGAAACGAGGTTCTCATGGTCAACCATTTGATTTTCTAAAGTTTAAAAATGGTGAAGGTGAGGTTATCAGTGGAGAAAATCCAGAAATAAATGACCGCAGAATTCATTATCAAATGGATGATCCAAGCTCCCTTGCAATTAAAACTATTGGTCAATTATCAGATAACCAGCGTATTGCTAGCTTGCGGCGTTTTATTGAAGGCTGGTTTCTCTCTTATTTCATACCGGATCAAGCTCGTCAGCTAGCTACTGTTGGTGCAGTAGAACATCTTTCTCGTGAAGGTGACAATATTGCTAATGTAGTCCAATACCTTGCCGATGAACATCCAGAAACTTTATCTAAAATATTGAATTTACTGGCTAGTCGTGTTCCTCAATTAGAAAAAGTAGAATCAGAGCCAACAATTGATGGCAGACTGGCTCTCTTATTTAAAGATGTACCTTTTAGTAAACCATTCTTAGCGCGTTTTGCCTCAGATGGAACACTAAAATTATTAGCATATTTAATATTATTACATGACCCTAATCCTCCTCAGTTACTTTGCATAGAAGAACCAGAAAATGGACTTCACCATCGGCTGCTTGAATCTCTTAGTGAAGAGCTACTAGCTTATTCACATCGCGCGCAAGTATTTGTTTCAACACACTCACCATTTTTTGTTAATACCATCAAAGATGCTAAACAACTTTGGATTTTTCAACGTGATGCTCATGGCTACGCAACAGTCACAAGGGCAGATAACATTCCTGATGCTAAACATTTTATCGAATCCCATGCAGGCTTAGGTGATCTTTGGTCTGAGGGATATCTGAGAGGATTACCTTACTAGTCATAGCAATCATGCACATAGAATTTCTAGTAGAAGAATATTCAACTGAAGTCACTTTAAATTTTATTGTCCCCAAAATCATAGGTGATATTCATACATTTAAAATTCATAATTTCCAAAATAAAGACAAACTTTTAAAGAGACTAACTGAGCGGATGCAAGGATACTCTAAATTTATACCAGATGACTGGCGAATCGTAATTATAGTAGATCAAGATAGAGATAATTGCCAAGAATTGAAAAACAAACTATGTGACGCTAGTAGTATAGTTACCAAACAAAAAGGCAATATTGTTCTTCATAGAATTGCTGTAGAAGAATTGGAATCATGGTTTCTAGGAGATGTTCAAGCAATAAGAGTTGAATATGAGAGGATTCCTGCATCTTTATCGCAAACAGCCAAATTTCGTAATCCAGACGCTATCCCAGGCGGAACATGGGAACAGCTAGATCGAATTCTGAAAAAATATGGCTACCAGACAGGGTTACAAAAAATAGATTTTGCTCAGAAAGTGTCTCGCCACATGGATGTAGAAAATAACCTCTCTAAAAGCTTTCAGGTATTTCGAGATGGTTTAAGAAAGATCATTAACTAAAATTGATCATTAAGATAGAACTTTTACTAAGAAATATAAGCTAAAACTTGGCATTTAATTAACTCATTCACTAACCGATGGGCTTGATGTTTATAAAGGGGATACTGTAGAGTTCCTGGTAGTTGAGTCATCAGGGTTCTGGCAATATACATATCACAACCAGATATCCGCGAAATTAATGCAGCCCCTTCAAAAACTGCTTCTTGTGACACTGCCTTTTCTACCCGCACTAAGCATTGACGAGGAAGCATCGTTCCTAGTTCTACCCGTTGTAGTCCTTCAATTGTTGCGAGAACTATTAGGCGATCGCCTATAGCCAACCTGATATCATCAGAGGGCATAAACTTTGGGGCGCGTTGGCTATTTCTAGCATGGAGAATCGGCACAACTCCATAGCCGTAAGCAATTTCCGCTAATAGTCGGCCGTTGAGTGTATCGTGGGCTTCAATTTGATATTCAGTGACTAATGTGGTTTGGTTATTGAGGCGAAACAAATTGAGGATGTTTTCTCCAAAGGCTGCCCCCACAAATGCCTCGGCTGCTAGTTCATAAACTCCCAAAACTCTGGCGTAAGGCAGTAATCTGGCGACATTCTCACTAAAATGAGGGTCAACGGTGCGAATAACTACACAGGCTTTGGGGTTTGCTGCATAGGTCATCAACGCAATTTCTAAGTTTGTGACCTCATCATCGGTGACAATAATTACACTTTTGGCGGTGGTAATATTAACTTTGTTCAAGGCATTTTTGATATTGCCGACAATTAACGGTATAGGTGGCAATAAACTGGAGTCTAAGTCATGAGGATGGACTCCTACTAAGGGTTGTTTCATTTCTTGGAGTAGGTGCGCCACTAGTTTCCCTACTCTGCCTAAACCAACTAACACTACATGATCAGATTTAGGCACAGGTAAACGGCGCATCAAAAATTGAAATCTGGCAGCTAAGATGCGTTCAGTCATCACTGCGTAGAGAATACCTACAAATACTGTACCTGCCACAGTCTGACTAATGCTGAATAAATGTAGCCACCAAGGTATGCTAAAGGGCAATTCTCGTCCGCCAAATAGGTCGCCATAACCTCCCAGACTGAGAACTAAGGAAAAATTCAAGGCTTCCTGACAGCTAATTTGCGGATATTGCAGTTTGTACAGGAATGCACCACCTAAGAACAAACTCGCCATCACCATACTACTCATTAAGACTACACGGCGAGTTTGGCTACTCTCTGCCCAAAATAGGGTGAGTTGATAACGCAGATTTGCCCAGGTTATGGTTTTGAATACTGTCCGCCAGAGTTGCTTGATATTTTTGACTGGTCGTTGAGAACGAGAAACTAGATTTTCAGTGACTTCAATATAAGTAATTGTGTCGCCTGGCAAAATGGGTGCATCTGGTTGCCATTGATAGAATGTCTGTGCTAGAAGTTCTCCGGCTCGGTTATGGGTGAGAATTCGCCGATGAGTAGTGTTTATTTCCTGGAGTTGTAGAAAATTTCGCCAACGATGCCCAGTATTAATTGAGACTTCCATGACTTGGAGGAAATGATTTTCTAAACTAAAAAAACCTGTAGTTTCACTTCCCAAAGCTGCTAAGGCAAAGCTTTTGGCTGGTAACTGTGTAGCTTCAAAGGCAACAAAATTACCTAGACTTTCCCTCAGTAACTCGTTGAGGTTATCTTGGGAGGAACGGATGACTAAACGCACATCAGGATTTAGCGATCGCGCGGCAAATGCCCCGGCAATATTCATTCGCTCATCACTGGTTACAATCAAAATGGCTCGGCACTGGCGAATTTTTGCCTGTTCTAATATTTTGGCTTGGCGACAGTCACCAATGATTAAGTCATCAATTAAGTCAGGTAGGTCAGGAATTTCCCATTTTTGAGGATTTACTGCCTCAATAGCGTTGACTTTTACCCCGAACTCTTTCAGCACAGATACACAGTATTGCCCCAAGCTGCCCAGCCCACAAACCAAGAAAGTATCTGCATTGACTACATTTTGTCCCATGTTCAACGCTCGTGCAGACTACTGAAAATTTAAACTTTTTATGGGCGAAAGTGAATAATGTAACAACAGATGAAGTAATGTACCTCACCAATGAATCATAGTCTAATATTTTACCGTAGGCTTTACCAAAATATTTTTAATAGTAACAATTGATACCAACCTGATGGTGTGGACTACGGTAAGGTTTGATTTACACCCGTTTTCACTAAAACTATAAATTTCACTTAGTTCTGGAGATTTTTAAAAGGGTATCAGGGTATGATTTCTCAAGATTATAATGCAATTGATTGTGTCAACGAACTGATCAGAAAAATCAGAGTCAAAGAAAAACAGCTAGAAATTGCCAAGGCATCTCAAATGGACTATGTGGCTGAAGCAATAGAGACTCAACTCTTAGAGTTAAGAAATCAGTTATCTCAGTCGCCAACAGAAGAGCCTGAATTTTACGCCTTGATGAGTTTATTAGAAGATTTTTAGAAAAAAGTACCGCTACGCGGATTTAAAAGTTAAAAATAAAAAATAAAAAGTGCTGAGTTAAAAATGCTATTAGCGTAGTGGGGCATAATCTTACTTTACTCAGCACCGGCTAAACGCCGCGCTACCGCTAACAACACTCAGCACTCAGCACTCAGTACCGGCTAAACGCCGCGCTACCGCTAACAGCACTCAGCACTCAGCACTCAGCACTCAGCACTCAGCACTCAGCACTCAGCACTCAGCACTCAGCACTCAGCACTCAGCACTCAGCACTCAGCACTCAGCTACTTAAGCAATCTCAGACCACTCAGAGTAACTAACACCGTAGAACCTTCATGTCCAATCACACCGATGGGGAGATTAATGTTGCCGAGAAAGTTACCAACCAACAGCAAAGCAATAAACCCTAAAGCAACGACTATATTTTGTTTGATTATATTTTGCGATCTCCTGCCTAATTTGATAGCTGTGGCCATTTTGTCTAGTTTGTCTGCCATTAATACTATATCTGCGGTTTCTAAGGCTACATCGCTACCTGCTATTCCCATTGCAATCCCTACCGAGGCTTGAGCTAAAGCTGGTGCATCATTAATCCCATCCCCCACCATTGCGACGGTTTGATACTTCTTCTGTAAGTTCCGAATCACATCTAATTTGTCTTCTGGTAGCAGTTCGGCAAATACTTGATCAATCCCGACAGCTTGGGCGACACTATGGGCAGTGCGTTCATTATCGCCAGTAATCATGACAATTTGTTCTATTCCCATTTGTCGTAAATGGGTGATAGTGCTAGCAGCTTCTGGTCTGATTGTATCTGCAAGAGCGATCGCACCCATTATGTAATATTCATCTCCCCTGCTCTCCATTTGCGCCACCCAAACCACCGTATTACCCTCTTGTTCTAAAGATGCGGCTTTTTCTAGTAATTCCTCTGGTAATTGGACAACATACTGTTGTACAAAAGCCGCATTCCCTACAATCACCGATTGATTGTTCGCTGTGCCAAAAATTCCCTGTCCAGGTATGGCTTGTACCTCAATAGCCCTCACCCAGTCTAAATCACTAGCCGCCTGGGTGATAGCTTGACCAATGGGGTGTTCTGAAGAAGATTCCAGAGCGGCGGCGGCTTTCAGTACATCTTGTTGTGTGTATTTACCCGCGCTGAGAACTTGAGATACTCGTACTTGTCCTGTAGTCAGAGTACCAGTTTTATCGAAGGCGATCGCTCTCACTTTCCCAATTTTCTCCAACTGTGCGCCATTTTTAAATAAAATGCCCTGTCTTGCACCATTGGCAATTCCAGATAACAATGTAGGCATAATGGCAGCCATTAATGCACAGGGAGAAGCCACTACCAAAAAAGTCAAAGCCCGATAAATTGTCGTTTCCCAGTCCCAACCCCACAGAAACGGCGGTAAAGTTGCCAGTAATACGCCAGCAATCACAATAATTTTGGCATACCCCCTTTCAAAGTTTTCAATAAACTCCTGAGAAGGCGGTGCTTCTGTTTGAGCTTGTTCCACCAACCGAATTACACGCTGAATCAAACTGCTGGCGGCTGGTTTGTGTAACTTCAACTGCAATGCACCATAACCATTAATTGTCCCCGCAAAGACTTCTTCACCCACTGTCTTTTCTACAGGTAAAGATTCCCCTGTAATCGCGGCTTGATTGATGGTGCTGTAACCAGAAATAATCATGCCATCTGTAGGAATTAATTCACCGGGTTTAACAACAATTTCATCGCCGACTTGCAGCTGGCTAATCGGAATAGTTGCTTCTTCTCCCTGTTGTAAAATCCTCGCTGTATCTGGTGTCAAACTCATCAAACTGCGGATACTCCTCTCAGTTCGCCGCATGGCGTAACCTTCCAACGCGCCACTGATAGCAAAGATGAGAATTAAAATTGCCCCATCAATAATTAAGTGGTATTCCCTCCGCCACAAACCCAAACTAGCTGCACCAACAGCAGCCACAATCATCAGTAAATCTACATCAAGTTCTTTTTCTTTAATCAGCGTCGTTAGTCCCTCACGCGCACTGTCGTAGCCACCAATGACATAAGCAGCCGGTAACAGTAGTAAAGCCCATCCTAGCCAACCTAGATGTAAGGCAAACCATCCTAAAAATAGCAGCACTCCGCAAAGTAGGGCGGCTAAGGTGTCTGAGTGTTCTGTGGTGAATTGGTTAAAACGCTGGGGGTAAAGCATGAGAGTGGAATCAGTGATAACTACCCTCACCCTAAACCTTGACATTAATGTTAATGTCAAGAGAATGGAGTAAAACCTAGTTATTATAAAATTCTCAATATAAGGGAGAAAATATGTTAAAGCGAATTTATATTGATAACTTTCGATGCTTGGTAAATTTTGAACTTGACTTTGACTCAATTAATCTATTTCTCGGTGGTAATGGGTCAGGTAAATCAACTGTCTTTGAAGCTTTACGGAGACTGCAACTTTTTATAATTGGTGGTTATCCAATAGCAGATATTTTTTCTTATTTTGAATGTACTCGTTGGCAGAATTTATCAATTCAGCGTTTCGAGTTGGAAGTAGATGGAAATCATGGAAATTATAAATATGAACTAGCTATTGCACATGATCAAAATAAAAGCCATATTCACTATGAACGTTTATGGTTTGATCAGCAACCATTACTAAAATATGAAGCAGGTGAAGTAGAAATTTTTAATGATAATTACTCACCCAGTCCAAAATATCCATTTAATTTTTCACAATCAGTTTTATCTTTACTACAACCCAGCCAAGATAATACAAAAATAACTTGGTTTAAATACAGGATTGAGAGATTAGTTATTGTACAAATTACGCCCGTATTGATGAACAATAATAGTAAGCAAGAAGAAAAAATACTGAGTTACAAAATGGAAAACTTTGTTTCTTGGTATAGATATATTTCACAAGATCAGGGAAAAGTATACGAACTAATGAGTGTTTTACAGAATGTATTAGAAGGGTTTTCAAATATAAAATTTGAAAAATTTAGTGAACAAGACCGCACTTTGAAATTGAAATTTAAATCTCGTGATGACACCGAAAAAGCAATTGAGTATTACTTTGGAGAATTATCAGATGGGCAAAAAGTGTTACTTGCCCTTTACACTCTGCTTTATGGTACTCAATCTGAAGACTATACATTATGTATAGACGAACCAGAAAATTTTTTAGCACTGCCAGAAATTCAACCCTGGTTGATTCAACTTTATGATTTTTGTAGTGAACAAAAAATGCAGGCTTTACTCATATCACACCATCCAGAACTGATTAATTATCTTCTAGCATCACCTATAGGTTATTGGTTTGAGCGTCAGAGTAATGCACCTGTCCGTGTAAAAAGAATTAGTGATAAAAATGCTGAAAATACTGGATTACCAATTTCAGAATTAATCGCGCGGGGATGGCTGCATGAGTCAGCGTAGGATTCAGATTGTGATTTTGTGTGAGGATAGACAACAAGAGGTTTTTGCTCGCTACTTTCTCAAAAAAAGAGGTTTTATGGGGAATATTAGAACTAAATTTTGTCGTAAAGGCGCAGGAGAACAGTTTGTGAGAGAAAGTTATGCGGCGGAGGTGAAGGTCTTCCGTAGCAAAAACTATATCTCAGGAATTTTAGTTGTTCTGATTGATGCAGATACAAAAACACTAGAAGACAGGCTGAAACAATTAGATGATGTACTAATTGAAAATGAGCAAAAACCTCGTCAAGCTAATGAAGCTATGGCAATATTCGTACCTAAAAGAAATATTGAAACATGGATACATTATTTGCAAGGAGCAAGTATTGATGAAGAAACAGTATATGCAAAATTCCTCAATAATGAATCAGCTTGTAAACCCTATGTTGAGAACTTGGCAGATAAATGTCGTCAGGGAAGTTTAGAGGCTAATGCACCGCCATCACTTCAGGCGGCTTGTGGAGAATTGCAAAGAATTTTAGGTTTGTTGGGGTAAACTATGAATGCTGGTTGCTTGACAATTAAAGAACTGACGGAAGCGGTGGGAGGTGGAATTACTCCCCGGATGGTGCGACATTACCATGAATTAGGGTTACTGCCGCAGCCTGAGCGATCGCCAAGTAACTATCGTCTCTATACTGAAAAAGATGTGATGAGGCTACAAAAAATTGTCGCCCTGAAGCAACAAGGCTTTCAAATCAATCACATCCGCCAAATTTTGGAAATACAACCAGAAACCGACACCAATAGTCATTTAATGGCACAGTTGCAACAGCAATATCGCGCCGTCATGCAGCAAATTGCCCAACTGCGCCAAACAGCCTCAGCTTTAGAAGGATTATTAGGACGCGATCGCCATTGTCAAATTATGCAGGCAGAAGTCTTGGCACAAGTCAAGTTACTGGACGTAGAAACCCAAGCCGGTTTAGGAGATTTGGCAAAGCTGTGGAGTGGTTTAGATGCAGAAGTTCATACTCACTCGGAAGTTTTTGCAGAATCTCTACAACACTTGCTACCTGACTTATCGAGCCGTTCTGAGATCGAACAACATTTAATTTCTCAGCTGGTTTTGTCTTGTGGTGATGTTAGTTTAGTGTCTTTTGTGAGGGTTGGTAAAAATGCGATCGCGGCTAGTCGTGCAGCCCTGAGTTCTGGTTGTGAGATTATAGTTGATATCCCCACCATTGCGGCGGCTGTAGATCAAACAAGATTAGTTCATCTAGGTTGTCGAGTCACAACTTTAATTGATAACCCCCACGTTTCCACTGCCACAGAAGCGGAACTAGAATTTTGGCAGCATCAAGAATGGCGACAAAGATTAGAACAAGCTAGCATTGGCTGTATTTTAGTTATTGGTTATGCTCCCTCTGTGCTATTAGAAGTTTGTACACTAATTAATCAGCAGAAAATTCAACCTTCCCTAGTTATTGGAATGCCGATTGGTTTTAGTCACGCGCCAGCCGCCAAGCGTCAACTCAGGCAACAAGAGTTACCCTTTATCACTATTGATGGGACAATTGGTGGAGGATTACTAGCTGCAACTACGCTCAATTCCCTGGTGGAGTCATTGATTGAAAAACCAGATTGTCATTGTTATCTTGGTAATTCGTAATTAAGATTGGGCATTGGATATGAGATTTTCCCCCTCTGCTTTCCCTTAAGTTTTAGCCAAAAAATCCTCCTACTCGTTTCCCGACAACAGATTAATTCCTCTTCTTATCTCAAAACGCGCGTACAGTATTCAACCTGTGAGGGTAAATTGAACACTGTGTAGCCGCGACTTCTAGTCGCCCTGAAGTTCAACACAAAAAGCACGAGTAATAAAGACTACTCATGCTAATAACAGTTGACATCTATCGTCTCTCTAGAACTACAAAGCAAAAGAAAAAACCGCTTTTTACCTTTTCTCAGATCATGGTTTTATTTCTGCTGTAAATTACTAGATATAGTACCGGAGAGACTAAAACTATATTGTTTGACAAATTTGTATTACATCAACCACCTGCGACAGCCGGGACAATACTCACTTCATCCCCATCTTTCAAAGGTGTAGCTGTACCCTCCAAAAAGCGAATATCTTCGCTGTTGACATAAAAATTTAAAAAGCGTCGTGGCTGTCCCTTTTCATCGCACAACCGCGATTTAATCCCAGGGAAGCTTGTTTCTAAAGAGTCTAAAAGTTCAGCAATGTTGCTCCCACTAGATTCTAGCGCAGCTTGATTGTTAGTGAAATTTTGTAGAGGGGTAGGGACTAAAACTTTTACAGCCATAGTGAGTTAATAGTGGTCAGTTGTTACAAAGAGGTTGTCAATAGCCATTAGCAGTTTACTAATGACTATTGACTATTAACTAAACAAGAACTTGTTGCCATTCCAAGCGGTCTAAAGTACGCGATCGCTCTAATGCACGTTCAAAACTATCGAGTTTGGCATCAATTGTCAAAGGTTCGCCAATATAGCCTTGTATTGCTTCTTGGGTTTTTAAACCGTTGCCAGTGATGTAAACCACAGTCGTTTCATCTGGATCTATCTTGCCAGCTTCTACCAATTTTTTCAGTACAGCAACAGTAGTTCCGCCAGCTGTTTCTGTGAAGATGCCTTCTGTTTCGGCTAGCAACTTCATCCCTTCGATAATTTCTGCATCGTTGACTGATTCAATATTACCGCCAGTCTTCTTGGCAATCTCAACGGCGTAAACACCATCGGCTGGGTTGCCGATCGCAATTGATTTGGCAATTGTATTCGGTTTAACTGGTTTAATAAAGTCGCGGTTTTCTCTAAATGCTTCGGCGATTGGTGAACAACCTTCTGCTTGTGCGCCACTAAAGCGGACGTTTTTACCTTCTACCAAACCAACTTCGACAAATTCGTTGAAACCTTTATAGATTTTGGTGAACAGTGAACCAGAAGCTAAAGGTGCAACTATATGATCTGGTAGTTCCCAACCCAATTGTTCAGCAACTTCAAACCCTAGTGTTTTAGAACCTTCAGAATAGTAGGGACGTAAATTAATATTGACAAAACCCCAACCGTGTGTATTAGCAACTTCCGAACAGAGGCGATTTACTTGGTCGTAGTTACCTTTGACAGCCATCAAAGTAGGACTGTATACCAAGCTTCCCAAGACTTTACCAGCTTCTAAATCTGAGGGGATGAAGACACAACAGTCTAAACCGGCATGAGCTGCGATCGCAGCTGTAGAGTTTGCCAAGTTACCGGTACTTGCACAAGAAACTGTTGTGAAACCCAACTCCCTAGCACGGGAAAGAGCGACAGACACCACCCGATCCTTAAAGCTCAAGGTGGGCATATTTACCGCGTCATTCTTTATATATAGTTTGTTTAGACCCAGGCGGCGAGCTAGACGATGGGAACGTACCAGGGGAGTCATACCTGTTCCCACATCAATTACATTGTCAGTTGCGACGGGCAAAAAGGGACGATAACGCCAAATGGAGTTAGGGCCAGCTTGGATGGTTTCGCGGGTAACAGTCAGACGCAAAGCATTGTAGTCATATTTCACTTCCAAAGGTCCAAAGCATAACTCACACACATGAATGGCTTTGAGTTCATATTCCGCGCCACATTCTTTACATTTCAAAGCACTAAAGGTGGCGTTGCTTGTTTTGGTAGGAGTTGATACTGCCTGAGTCATAGTAACTATCTTTCCCTGTTTGTCCGTCAACTGTGGCTGAATACTAACACGAGTAAAAATACCAGTCAAACATACCCGACTAAAATTATCGGGTATGTTATGGCATTACCTTGATTGGCGCAAGCGCAATTCTACGCTTCTATACCTCTGTATTACTGAATAGAAATAATAATTTTGTATAAAAAGATAGATAAGTTTTTAAAATAGGCTCTGTGAAAAAAACTATATGTTTTTGAAGTAAATCTTTAAAGACTGGTAATTTAACGGTTTTTAAATCTATTTTTTTTGGTTTAAGGTTGTGATTGTTACGCGATCATTCTGTAACAATAAATTAACTCTATTTCGATAAATCAAGCCTAGTCAATCCACAACTGGTTGTGCTGAAGCTCATATATGAGAGCCAACCCATATTCCAAAGTAACTTAGATTGCTTTGGAATCAGTTTTCTATGGAAAGAAATAACTGCAACATACATCAAACGTAGATTTCAATGACTCTGGTGTATTTTGCATTTATTCTCATCGAAATTTACCAGGCAGCACTTTACTCAGCAAATACACCAAATGAAATCTCGGCATAGAATTAATCAGACGAAGAAGTGTAGACTTTACCGCGCTTTAGTCGCAACAGTATTCCTAGCTAACGGTATTTTCCAATTTGTTGCACCTGTACTAGCTGAAGGAACTACGGCTGGTACATCTATCAGCAACGAAGCTACAGCTACCTACGAAGATCCCAATAATCCTGGCGCACCCCTCAATACAACTTCTAACACTGTGACGGTCACTGTCGCAGAAGTTGCAGGTATCACAGTTGACTATACAGGTTTGGTAGATGGTAACGGCGGTAACGTTGAAGTTAATGACTTATTAATATTTAATTACACTATCACCAACGTTGGTAACGACCCCACAGGCTTCCGCATACCCAACCTCGCCACCACAACCGGGCCAGCCAACGTCTCAGGAACATTGCCTAATGGCGGGACACTCAATAACCTGCAATATAGTATCGACAATGGTACAACTTGGGTTAACATTACTGGTTCTGAGGCGATCGTACCCAATATTATTGTAGGGGGTCAGGTCTTAGTCAGAGTACCAGTTACTGTACAACCAGGCGCGCAACCCAATGACACAATTACCGTTAAGTTGGGTAATACTCCCGCCAATGCTCAAAACGTCCTACGAAGTCCTGATGGTGGCGACGTTTACACTGTAGATAACCCAGATGGTACTTCTACTGATGCAGAAGTAGATGGCGTTCCAGTGAACGGTACTAGAGAAGCTAGTGATACTTCTATAGATGTCTCAGTGGGTGCAGTTGCTAAGACCTACTCTTTAGCCACTATTCTCAAGACTCGCACTGGCTACAACAACGCTGGTACACCGAACTCAATTATAGATGACACTATCACCTATGGGCTGAATTTGCGAGTTGAAGGCAACGATCCCACAGGAAAGGGACTGACACCAGCCGCCTTAGAAGGGACAAATATTCAACTTAATACAGGTTCAGGTACAACTACTCAAAAACGCATCTTAATTTCCGACGCGATTCCTACTGGTACAGATTTAGCAGCCATACCAACTGCCCCAGCTGGATGGATACAAGTTTATACTACAGATGCAGTTACCATAAATGCTAATGCTGCTACATGGACAACGATAGCACCAACAACACCAGCCCAATTTGCTGCTGTCACCCGTGTTGGTTTTATCAATGATCCCAACTCTGTGACATCTGTTGCACCAAATCAGACAGTTACTGGGTTCGTAATTAATTTAATTGTTGAATCTACTGCAACATCACCTTTAAATGTTGCCAACATCGCCCAAGTATTTGGTCAAACCCCTGGTACTAATGTGCCTGTATACGATGAATCTGGTGATCAAAATCCCAGTAATTTCGATGGTCAACTGGGTAATATGAAACTACCTACGGTGACAGATCCCAATGATGATGGTATTCCTGATGTTGTCGATAACAATAATGATGGTATACCTGATAATTTGAGCGTTGATGATGGCTTTGTGAATAACCCAGCTACGCCCGAAACAGGAGTTGATGGCAATAACGATAACACTGGTGTTGGCACAGGTGGTGAAGCCAACATCTTTACTGTAGAAATTCCTGTAACTTCAGCAGTTCTCAATGGCCCCATAAACGCACCCGATGCGATTGGCCCATCTGGTACGAACAATGATGACTTCACTAACAAATCTTCTTTAGTACCAGCAGGTACAGTACCAAATTCTACACTTGACCCGCAACCAGTAGGCTTCACTAACACTATCAGAAATAGTGGTACTAACTCCAGTAGTTACTCGCTTGTTCCTACACCACCTGCAACACCTGGTGATTTACCCACAAATACATTAGTCACCATTTCCTATGGTTCTGAATCTAGAACCTATGTTTGGGATGGCAGTAAATTCGTCTTTGATACCGATGGAAATCCAGCAACAACAGGCGATCAATCAGATATTGATACTCTGAGTGAATACATTACCATTGCTAACGTCCCAAACGGAACAAATATTAACTACGGTGTCGAAGTTAACTTACCTAGCGGAACTCAATTATCTACAGATATTGGCAGAGGTTTCCCTGTTCCTATTACTGCTTTTGTAGATGATGGTACTCCTGGGTTGGGTGCAGAAACTGTTCGTAATACGACTATTGACCGTGTATATACTGGCTTCTTAAAACTGCGGAAACTGTCAAGAATCTTAGATGCAAATGGACAGCCAGTAGCCGGTGCTGATGGTCAACTTAGTGATACTGCCAAGAAACCTGTACCTGGAAATATTATTGAGTACGTGATTCAGTACAGCAACATTTCTGAGCCACAATCTGGTAACGGTAACATCATTTTGAACGCCAGCAACGTGGTGATTAATGAAAATGGTGTGACATCTCCTAACAACTGGGCTTTAGATAACGATAATAACGGTCAGATTGATACCAGTAACATTGTTGGTTCAGCTATTGATACGAATGGTAATATCCAGTTCTTTAACGGTAATCCAGCTACTACCTCTGGTAGTGACCAGACTGGAACTACCGTAACTACCGATGTGACTAGATATGTAGATAATGTCACTGGTCAGGTAACACCGGGTCAGCTAAGAACATTTACTTTCCGACGCAAGGTTAACTAAGGTTTTGCAAGGTTAGTGGTAAGGACTTTAGTGGTGAGGAATTAAGGACTAAAGTCCTTACTACAAACGTGGGAATTATATATCTAAGAGTTTTTTGAGGCAATTTAAATGAAGGGTGTTTTGATCGCAGGTATGGGAGCATTTGCTCTGATTGCTACTGTACCATTTATCAGGAGTTTACCGGGGGTCACTTCTTGGTCATCTAGCAGTGTGGTGGCTCAAAATATTCAAAAGCAACCACAATTGCAACTGCGTTTAGCAGCAGAAAAGCAAGTTGTGACTAAAGACCAACAAGGTAAACAAAAGATTGCATGGCAAGCATTACAAGGTAAGGCTGTGGTGCAACCAGGGGATATATTACGTTATACCTTGAGTGGAGAAAATAAGAGCGATCGCCCCATTAAAAATCTCACTCTCAATCAACCCATTCCTAAAGGAATGCTGTATGTGTTGAAGTCTGCGAATATGAGCAATAAAGATGCCAAAATCACCTACAGCATCGATGGCGGACGTAGTTTTGTAGATAACCCCACTATTCAAATTACCCTTCCTGGGGGCAAATTTGAAACCAAACCAGCACCAGCAACGGCTTATACTCACATCCGGTTGCAACTTCCCTCAGTAGCAGCAAAAACTACAGTTCAGGCGACTTATCAAACTCAGGTACGCTAACTGACTGGTTTTGTACTGTTTTTGGGCAACATTTACTTATTAGCAAGTTAGAAGGACTTTAGTCCTAAGTTTTCTCAGCACTAAAGTGCTTACTACAAGCTTTGTAGACTTGATAAATCGCGTTTATACATGAGGTTTTTGTCTTGACATCTTAATGAAAAATTCTTAATTCTTTGGGTTATTAATAATTGTCACTTTTAAATAAATGTCTTTGTATTTATTAATAAAAATAAATATCAGGGCGTGTCTGAGGAGATAAGTCAGTGAACCGTCCTCGTAACAAGAAAAAAATTACTTTTGGTAGTAAATTCTATCAACAGTTAACAGCAACAATCCTGCTTGGCAGTTTGTTACAAACGACCATATTCATCCCAGCCACTGCACAAGATGCTCGTGTGGTCAATCTCACAAATCAAGCTACTTATACTTATCAAGATACTGCTAGCAATAATCGATATGAAGGACTTACTAGTCAGATTAATTTAAATCCTGAGCCATTAGTTGACCCATTAGGGCGCATTTTAGGTTGTGGAGGTGCGCTTTTACCAGATTACACAGGTTTTTCTGTGGGTGTATATGAACCTAATCCTAATGATCCAACGGGGACAGAATTAGGGCAATTAGTTTCTCTAACCCGCACAGAAGTTCCTGATATTCCTAATAATAATATTCCTGGTGGTAAAGCACCAAATAGTGAAAATAGTAATCCTTATTTCATTACTAATAATCCGGCTGGTGTCTATAATTTCTTACTTGATCCAAATAAAGGTCAAACTGATCCAGGTAGAACTTATATTTTTGTAGTTAATCCCCCAGCTAATTCTGTTTATCAGCAAAGACGCATCAAGATTGAAATTCTTAATAGAGCAGGTGCAGTTAATAACAGTATTGTCCGTTATGTTGCCACCTCTTTAGATGGTCAACCAATCAGTCTCACTGGTGAAACCAGAGTAGAAAGCACAGTGGTCTTAGTTCCAAATGCAGAAGTAGTGGGACTGGACTTATTAGCTTTTGAGTTTACTACTAATATGTGCCAAGCCAGTCAGATGCAGATCGTCAAAACAGGCGATCGCGCTGCGGCTGAACCAGGCGATACTGTAATCTATCGCCTCTCAGTCCGCAATTTATCTGATGCGGCTTTAAATAATGTAGTTGTCACCGATAATTTACCTTTAGGATTTAACTTTTTACCTAAAGCTGTTCGGGGAGAAATTGATAGTCAGCCAGTCGCCATCACTTCTACACGTAATGGTAGCACTATCACCTTCAACACAGATGTCAGTATCCCCGTTGGGAAAGTGCTAAATATTGCCTACGCAGCCCAATTAACAACTGACTCTCTGCGCGGTACTGGAAGAAACAGTGCGATCGCTAATGCTCTACGTGCTGACAATCAGTTTAGTATTAAAGATGGCCCAGCTACCCATCAATTAAGAATTCGTCCCGGCATAGTTTCTGACTGCGGCACAATTATCGGTCGTGTGTTTGTTGACAAAAACTTCGATGGGGAACAACAACCAGGAGAACCCGGCGTTCCCAATGCAGTAATTTTCTTACAAGATGGCAACCGAATTACTACTGATCCCAATGGTTTGTTTTCCGTAGCTAACGCCTTACCTGGAAGTCACGCTGGAGTATTAGACCTCACCAGTGTTCCCGGTTACAAACTCGCACCCAACAAGAAATTCCGTGAACGTAATAGCCAATCTCGCCTAGTGCGTTTAGAACCAGGTGGCTTAGTACGGATGAATTTTGCCGTCACTCCGATCTCAGAGGGGGTAGTTAAGCCATGAAACCTGTAACTAATTTCAATTTGAGGTTAATGGGAGTGATGGTAGGGGCTTTTAGCTGGGTTTTGTATCCAGCTATAGCTCATAGTGCAACTGCTGATACTAATAATCACTCAGATTTTTTACCAGAGTTAGAAAACCCCTCTCCCAACCTCTCCCCTAAAAATAATGTAGAGATGTTTCATGAAAAGTCTCTACATATCCTCCCTTCCCTACTAGGGAAGGGGGTTAGGGGGTTAGGTCAAACAACCACTCAATTAAACGAGGAAGTTTCCCCAGAAGCAGGAATTCAAGAAATACAGAACGAAAATGTTCAGCTTTCTGAAAATGCCATCCCACCATTTCAACCCTCAGCAGATATTGAAGTACCATTAGGCTTAAGCAAACTCACCGCACCCATCCCAGACAGACTTAAAGAAATCTCCACATTCCAACCAGCCATTGAAACCCCCTTACCCAGAGGCTTAAGTAAGTTAATAGCAGCAGAACCAGACAAAAACGATGAAACCAAAGAAAATACTCCCCAATCCCCAGCATTAAAAATCCTCACCCCCACTGCTGACAGCGTTGTAGATGTCCCCGCAACTACAATAACGGTGCAGTTTCCTGTTGGTAGTCAAGTAGAACTGCGGGTAAATGGTGCATTAGTCGATGCTTCTTTATTAGGAAAAACCGAAACCGATGCGGATACAAACTTAGTAACGCAGACATGGTACGGAGTCTCTCTTAAAGACGGTGAAAATACTGTCTCTGCCCAAATCGTAGGAGGTACAGAGACACCTGTCACAGCCAGGGTAGTAGTCAGAGGAACAGCCAGTAAATTAACGATAGAAACCGTTGAGTCTCGTATCCCGGCTGATGGACGTTCGACAGCGACAATCAAAGGTCAACTGCTAGATGTAAATGGAAATCGCTCGAATCAAGATGCGATCGCTACTTTAATCCCTACGGCTGGCGAGTTACTAGGAACGGACTTGAAACCAGAACAACTAGGGTTTCAGGTAGAGGTGAAGAAAGGAGAGTTTACAGCTCAATTGCGTTCTGATCTCAAAGCCCAAACTGTGAGAATTAGAGCCGTAACTAATAATTTAGAAGCCTTCACCCAACTGCAATTTGAAACAGCGTTGCGTCCTAGCCTGGTAACTGGGGTGATAGATTTGCGTTTAGGCGCGAGTGGGACAGACTATTACGGTAGCTTCCGAGATTTTCTCCCTCCCGATAAAGATAACAGCACCCAATTAGATTTTAAATCCGCTATCTTTGCTACGGGTACTCTGGGCGAGTGGTTATTTACGGGTGCATACAATAGTTCTCGCAGCCTCAACGAAGATTGTAACTGTGATAATCGCCTGTTTAGGAGTCATCAATTTAGCGAACAAAACTATCCTGTCTACGGTGATAGTTCCAAAGTTGATGTCGTTGCACCTTCTATTGATAGCCTATATCTACGTTTTGAGCGTTCCACTCGTACCCCTGGAACTGCACCTGATTATGCCATGTGGGGTGACTACAACACAGAAGAATTTGCCCGTTCTTCTCAGCAGTTTACCGCCGTTACTCGCCAACTCCACGGCTTTAAAGCCAATTACAATTTAGGGAATCTGCAAATTACAGGCTTCTATGGCAATAATTTAGAGGCTTTTCAACGAGATGCGATCGCACCTGATGGTACTAGCGGTTATTATTTCCTCTCTCGTCGGCTATTAGTCCCTGGGAGTGAGAATGTCTTCATTGAGTTAGAAGAATTAAATCGCCCTGGTTCAGTATTGCAACGGGAACAACTAAATAGAGGAGCAGACTACGAAATTGATTACGATCGCGGTACTCTAATTTTTCGTGAACCAATTCTGCGTACAGATATTGACGAAACGGGACAAGTTCTCGTCCGGCGGATTGTTGTTAGCTATCAATATGACGGTGACAACTCTGACAGCAACATCTATGCAGCTCGTTTGCAATACAACTTTTCCCGCACCCTCAATCAAGAGAGTTGGCTAGGTGCAACTTACCTCAGAGAAAATCAAGGATTACGGGGTTTTGAACTCTATGGCGCAGATGCCATGATCTCTTTAGGTTCTCAAGGTCAGTTAACCGCAGAATATGCCCATTCCACCAATGATTCTGACATTATGGGACTGGTAAGCGGCGAAGCTTACCGCTTAGAAGCCCAGGGAGAGATTTTTAAAGGTTTACAAGGTCGCGCCTATTATCGCCACGCCGATACAGGTTTTGCGAATAATGCCACTATTAGCTTTGTTCCTGGTCAGACTCGTTATGGCGGACAGTTAACAGGGAGAGTTTCTCAAACTACAAATATTCGGGTGCAGTACGACCATGAAGATAACTTTGGGATTGCACCCCAACCATTAGATACATTTGAGGAATTATTTTCACCGCGTTCAGAAGCCATCCCTGGTAGTAAAGTTGATAATTCTCTCACAACTATTTCTGCGGGGATACAACAACGTTTGGGTAAAGCTATTGTAGATGTTGATTGGATTCATCGCGATCGCCAAGACAGGATTTCGACTAACGCTTTAGAAAGTACATCCGATCAATTGCGTAGTCGTTTCACCTATCCGCTTACCAATAAACTGACTTTCCAAGCCCAAAATGAACTCACCTTATCTTCCCAAAAAGATACAGTCTACCCAGACCGCACTATCTTAGGACTGAATTGGGCGGTTGTTTCTGGCATAAATGTTAGTCTTGCTCAACAGTTTTACAATAGCGGTCAGTTAGCTGGAAATTCTATCACTAGTTTAAGTGTCAATGGTGAACATAAATTAGGCTCAGATACTACTTTGACTGGCCGTTACTCCATTATCGGAGGGGCTAACGAACTGACTACCCAAGGTGCTTTAGGTATCAAGAATCAGTGGATGATTGCTTCTGGTTTGCGGCTAAATCTGGCTTACGAACACGTCTTTGGTAACTTCTTCAACCGCACCGCCGCAGGTCAACAATTTGCCCAACCATTTGCACCTGGACAAAGTGCTGCTGCTATTGGATTTAATGGTGGTGATAGTTACAGTGTTGGCTTGGAATATGCTGATAATCCTGAGTTTCAAGCTAGTGCGCGTTATGAACATCGCACTTCCTCCGGCGGTTCTAATACGGTGATTTCCGCCGCAGCTTTAGGTAAAATTTCCCCTGCGCTGACGGCTTTGGTGCGTTATCAACAAGCCAACTCTTCTAATCAAAAACTCTCTGGATTGGGTGATACGGTGAACTTGAAGTTGGGTTTAGCTTACCGCGACCCCACCGACGATAAATTTAATGCTTTGTTGCGTTATGAATATCGTCAAAACCCGGCGATTATCCCCGACACGATCCTGTTAGGTAGTGGTACGGGTTCTCAAGACCATACCTTTGCTGTAGAAGCTATTTATGCTCCTAATTGGCAATGGGAATTTTATGGTAAGTATGCACTGCGTAATAGCACTTCTTATTTAGCGAATGACTTGGCGGGTACAAGTACGGTAAATCTGGGACAATTGCGTGCTACTTATCGCTTGGGATATAGCTGGGATTTGGTGGGTGAAGCGCGTGTAATTGGTCAAGCTAACTATACTGAGACGGGGTTTGTTGTGGAAGCAGGTTATTATTTGAGTCCTAACCTGCGTCTTGGTGCTGGTTATGCTTTTGGGAAAGTTGATGACCGTGATTTTTCTGGTACGCGATCGGCGGGGGGGCTTTATTTGGGTTTGACGCTTAAATTGAATGAATTATTTGATGGGTTTGGATTACAGAAACCTGTAGCGCGTTAAGGGTAGATGTGGAGTGGAGACGTTGCACTGCAAGGTTTCTACCAGGAAATAAATATATTTATAAGGATATTTTATAACTAATTTATTTATGAAAAATTATCAGAAAAATATTAAAAATTTCGGTGGTTTATTAATAAGTACAACATTGGTACTACAACCTACGTTAGCCCAAGCTCAAATCCAGCGATCGTTCTTAAATCCCAGTTTTGAGCAACCTGTTTTTGGCTCTGTCGGTCAAAAATGTTATGTTCAAGTGCTACCAAGCGTTATTATTGGCTGGGAAACGACTCACGGTTCAGTAAAAGCTGGAACAGGTAACTGTAGTGGTTACATATCACCAGGAAACGTACCACTCATTGAGATTTGGACTTCAGGATTTTCTAGTAATAGTGGTGGTGGTGTCATAACATCAACTGGAGCAGGGAATCAATTTGCTGAGTTAAATGCTGAACAAAATTCCCAACTATATCAAAATCTTTGCCTATATCAAAATGAAACAATTACCTTCTCTCTTCTACACCGTGGGCGATCAAGCGCAACTGTTACTGATGTAGCCAATTTTTTAATTGGACTAATTACCGATTCATCACCAACTATTTTTGGCACATTTTCAACAACTAATAATGGCACAGTTACCACACAACCTGTTGCACAGAACGGTGCAACTATTCCGACGGTCACTAATAATAACGCCGGCGATGGCTGGGTTCGGTACAATGGCTCTGTGCCTTACACTGGTTCGACTGGTAATAAACCTGTAGGATTTGCAGCAGTTTCCACCGCGAATAATAACCTGACTACAGGTAACTTCCTTGATGATGTGCAGTTTGCTGGTAAACCTGTGCTGGAGTTTGTCGCCAGTTCCGGTGATGGGGCTGAATCAGAAACTAATCCCACTACCAACCCTCCCAAACTGAGGGTTGTTGGTTTAGTGCCAACAGGGGGAATTAGTGTTCCCATTACTGTCAGTGGGACAGCGATTTTAGGTACGCATTTCACTACAACATCAGGTACATCTACCTTTAATATGACTATCCCTGCGGGCAACTATGACGGTAGCAATGCTAATAGTGTCTTTAGTATTCCCTTTACTGTCATTAATAATAATGTTCCTGAAGGAATTAGGACAATCATATTTACCCTAGAACCTTCATCCAGTTTTTTTGCTAGTTCTACAATGACTTGTGGTGGTAGCCCGACTATCGTTTCCAACTACACAATCTATGATGATGATTTCGTTAGCGGTAAGGTGTGGAATGATGCGGACAATAGTGCAAACAATACTTTCACTAATATCAATACTGGTTCAGAAACGGGTACTAATGCAGGTGGGGTGTTAAATGCTATTCTGGTAGATTCAAATAATAACGTGTTAAGAACAATACCTGTCGCCGCAGATGGTACTTACACATTTCTCAACGTTCCCCTCAATCAAAATAACGTCAAAATTATTTTAAGTGCAACTCCTGGAACAGTTGGTAATACTGCACCTTTGCCATCCCTTCCTGCTAACTGGGTTAATACTAGCCCACTAACAACGTCTACTTTTAATACTGGTACAGATATCTCTAATCAGGACTTTGGGATTGAGCAGTTACCTAATACTAATGATGTCACTGCACTTCAACAACCCAATCCGGGCGGAACAAATAAAGTGCAAGTACCTACCCTATCTGGAACTGACCCTGAAGATGGTAATCTTGGTGCTGGTAAAAGCTTTAAAATTGTTACTCTGCCAACTAATGGGACGCTATATTACGACAACATACCTGTGGTAGCTAACCAGGTGATTAATAGCTATGATCCAACCAAACTGACACTAGACCCAAATGATGGTGCAATCACAGTTAATTTTACCGTAGCAGCAGTGGATGCGGCAGGAAAAGAAGATCCCACCCCTGCAACAGTAACTATGCAGTTTACATCTGCTACAGGTGGTAATTCTAAATTACTGTTAGTCAAACGCATCACCCGCATTAACAACCAAGACTTCACTGATATTGTAGATGGTAGCAGTAATGTAAATAATACTGATACTAATTATGTAGCTGCACCACGGGATACTGATGATAATGATTCCAAGTGGCCAGCTAATTATTTACGCGGTTTAATTAATGCTGGGACTGTTAAGCCAGCAGATATTTTAGAGTACACTATCTATTTTCTTTCTAGTGGTCTAAGTAATGCGGTTAAGGTTAAATTATGTGATTTAGTACCTAATAATACGACATTTTTGCCTACTGCGTTTAATAGTTTAACTCCCAATGATGGCGGTTTAGCTGATGCAGATCAAGGGATGGCTATGGCAGTGGATTCTACTACCCCGACAGTATATTTTAGTAATGTAGCAGATAGCGATCGCGGCACTTTTTACCCAGCAAATGATCCCAATACACCCAGTTTCTGCAATAACATTGGTAACAATACCAATGGGGCTGTGGTAGTAGAGATTACCCGCAATTCTATTTTACCTACCTTATCACCAGATTCTTACGGCTTTGTACGCTTCCGGGCTAAAGTCAAATAAATTAAATTGCCTGTTTATTTGCTAATTCTAGTGATTTTTTTTCAATTGTGAGAAATTGAGGAGATGTCTCGAATAATTTAATGAAAGTCTGTAGACCAGATTTTAGAGACCATTGAGGTGTAAAATCTAAAAGTAAAGATGCACTTGAGATATCAGCTTGTGAATGCTGAATATCTCCTGGACGAGCAGGCATAAAATTAGTTACTGATTGGTGATTAGGAAAACAAGTTTTGAGAATATCAACCAGTTCAATCAAAGAGGTATTTTTTCCATTACCTAAGTTACAAATTAAAGAAGATCCCAATTTTAAGGGAGTCATTAAAGCTTTTGTAAATCCATTTGCCACATCTTTAACATATATAAAATCTCGTGTTTGAGTACCATCTCCATAAATTGTTATGGGTAAACCTTGCTGCATGGCATCGATAAAGATGGAAATTACACCAGAGTATTGGGAATTAGGTTGTTGTCTGGGGCCAAATACATTAAAAAGGCGTAATCCTACAAATGAAAAACCTAATTGTTTAGCAAATAATTTGGCATATTGTTCGCAGACCAGTTTTTGTAAGCCATAGGGAGAAATGGGGTAAGTCTGCTGATTTTCGGAAATTGGTAGTTGCGTTGGATTACCATATACAGCTGCTGAACTGGCAAAAACTAGCCTGGGAATGTTTAAGGCTTGACAAAGTTGAATTATGGCGATCGTTGCGGAAAGATTATTGTGATGAGCCTTTAGTGGTTGCAGCCAAGATTGAGTAACCGATGGAGTAGCTGCTAAATGAGCAAGTCCATCAATCTGCTCGATAAAATCCTGGGGTTGACATCTGGATATATCTTTTATTAGTAGTTTGAGATGAGGATGCTCAGGTAGGTTTTGTAAGCTACCTGTCGATAGGTTATCAACTACAGTGACATGATGACCATCTGACAAAAGTTGTTCTGTCAGATGAGAGCCGATAAAGCCTGCTCCACCAGTGACAATAAAGTGCATAATTTTGGAGTGTGTTTAAAAACAAATATTTTCATCAGGTTTGGAGATAAACTTACGTTCATCTCTGCATTACTCTGTTTCCTATCGGAGCGGGCAGAGCTTATTTATATGGTGAAACGCCACACCAAATCTATGATTTGGTGGTCTACTCTAAACTAGGAATCTACAGAAACAGTTATCACCAACGATTTTTCATGATGGGTCTGAATCCTCACTAATTGTTTCTAAATCTTGAATTCTTTATTGAAGAAGGCGATCGCAAATCAATTATCTGTAACTTATTTCGTCCCATTTCTATTCAAACTGAGTAATTTGTAGGAATAGACAAGATTAATAACTCTTGTAGTAAGAAGTTTTTGCAATTGACCAAATTTTTTAATTTTCCACTGGAAATACATGTTCTTCTGAAATAAAAAGTACAAAATTGGATGCACAACTACTAGTTTTTCCTTTCTGAATACCCACCATACTTTGCTGTCTTTGATACCCTGTACAATTAAATACTGTCCTAACCAATTCAAGAAATTGAGACGAGCAGCGTATTCTTTACCTTTTTGCTCTGCTGCTGTGTGGCAACAGCTATTAGGATGTTGTCTATATTTATACCAAAATTGACTGGCTACGAATACAGGGAATTGAAGACAAACCTTTGTACAAAAAACCTGATCTTCATACAGTCCTCGGAATGTTTCTTCAAAACCACCCACTTTTTCTATTACTTGACGGCGTACCAACATTCCCGATATACAAATTTTCATTTGTAATGAGAGGAGGAACAGCATTGGAGGCTGGACTATAGTATCAATCTGTACTCTAGAGTCCTCCACAGGCACAATAGGAGTGTCTAAAAAGTCAAGTCTCATATCTTTAGGATTTCCAGTCCAGCTATACCACCACTGAATTGGTCCGTAAACCATAGCAGCATCAGGATGAGAATTTAAAATAGCGGATTGTTCCTCTAAAGTATTTGGTATCCAGATATCATCGGCATCTAAAAAAGTAATATATTCTCCTTTAGCGTGGTGAATACCTAAGTTGCGAGTTGCACTCATGCCGCGATTCTGATGTCCTTCATGTTCTAAGTAATGGACTTTTTTAGGATATTTTTGTGTATAGCCTATAGCAATTTCACTACTACCATCGGTAGAGCCATCATCGACTAGTAATAGTTCCCAGTTCTCGTAATTCTGGGCAAATATGCTTTCTATTGCTTCTACAAAAAACTTCTCATCAGCATTAAAGAAGATGATGATGCAAGAAATCAAAGGTTTGCTAGTCATAATTAAAAAAACCTTGATAACCAATGAGCAAAGGTTTCGCCGTCCCAATCTTCAACAACAACACGAGGTAACAGAAGAAAGTTGCTATGCGGCTGAACTTTACCAACAATGCTAGAACACGCACAGGTAAATCCAGCTTCTTTGACAATGGTAGTAGTCTCAGTGGTGTAACTCCCATTAGGATACGAAAAACTCGTGATTAGATGCCCTAATATTTCCTCCAGGTGGTTTTTACTTTGCTGAATTTCATCCCGTTGCGAGACTATGGGAAGTTTAGAAAGAAACGGGTGTGTTATGGTATGTCCACCAATTTCGATCAATCCCCCTGACTCTAATGCAAGTATTTCTTCATTGGAAAGGGAGCGATGGGTTGATCGACCTACAGGTTCAGCGTTTGCCCAGATAGCTAGTTCATCTAGTAACTTACTTCGCTCATTTACAGATAAAAACTGCAACAGTTGATACAGTGAGCGATAGAGAGTATGTCGCAGAGTAGGACATTTTGTGAATTTTCTGCCCATCCGCCAATGGCGATCGCGCTGACGATCTGCTTCACTGTAATGTGTTGCTTCTCCTAATTTCCATTGGTGGCTTCTGCCATTAATATCTAACTGGAGTAAGTCCGGTAATGTAACAGGTTGCAATAGCAGTCTGTCTAGCTCATCCCACCAAAATTCACGCTTTTGGTCAACACCACCAGTGGTCACAAAAACTGTTGCCGGGATATCATATTTTTCTAATAAGGGTTTGGCATGATAGAAGTTATCTACGTAACCATCATCAAATGTAACGACAATTGACCGATTTATGTATTGGCGATCGCCAAGTCTTTTTGTCAATTGCTGTAAATGCAGAGGATAGCCATATTCTCGTAAAATCTCTAAATGTTCAGTGAAGTGCTTTGGTGTCACACATAATGACCAAGGGTCTGAATTTACTTCAGCTACACGGTGATACATTAAGATCAGCGCACCAGGGGAAATTTTATTTTTTAGCTGCCCAACAGTGTGTTGAACTTTGTTGCTGAGTCTGCCTAGAATCATTGGTTTCACTATTTCACGGCTCTAGCAGTAATTAAAACCTGGTACTCAGGGTTGTGATAGTCTAGCTTTGATTGCTCTAGTTCTTCAGTTACGATACCGTGCAGAAAAGCGATCGCACTCAACACGTTTCCATAGGCTGTAACTTCTATTTTTTCTTGGTCAAAAGCTTCCTCAAATAATTGTTGTGTAGAGAGAGTGGTGAAACTCCAGTATTGACCCCAACGAGTCATATCGTCATGACTGATTTGGGTAATACCTGGTACAGTAGCAAGTAAAACACCCCCTGGCTTGAGAATGCGGTGAAGAGTTCTAATTGCGGCTCGTACATCGTAGATAAATGGCAGTGTTTGAGTCAGAATGATACAGTCAAAGGTGTTAGAAGGTAGATGATCTGCCTTAGTTAAATCTGCGACAATAGTTGCCTTTGGATTACCGACTTCTACGTGAAGTACGTCGCTTTTAATGATGCGATCGCCACCGAATTTGTCTGTGTAGAGGGGTTCTTTAATCTCTAGTACGTGTCCTTGAATAACTTCAGCATAACGAGCCAAAAAATTTTCAATATAGTAGCGGTCAATAGCTAAACCCCGATCTAAACCGAAGTTAGCTCTAATGGGCTTGACTCGTCCTAAGCTACCAAAGTTTATCTTTCCCACTGGTGAGCGACCATAGCGTATATCTCGTAGCCAATGGTATACAGGAGTTGGCAATTTTTTAACCAAGCTGATATTCATGATGCCACCTCTGGTTTTACTGTCCTAACAGTAATTAATACTTGGTATTCATCATCTTGGTAATCGAGTTCTTTCTGGCGTAAATCTTTTACAGCAAGTCCTTGCAAAAAGGCGATCGCTGCTAGAACGTTACCATGAGTTTCAACTTGAACATTAGTTTTGGGAAATTTCTCTTCAAATAACAATCTTGCTGATTGAGCCGTTAACGCCCAACACCAATCATCACCCCATTCGCATTTGACTACTTGGCTAATACCAGGAACGGTTACTAGTAAAACACCACCTGGTTTCAGGATACGGTAGAGGGTTGCTAGAGCCATTCGCATATCGTAGAGAAGGTGTAATGTCTGCGTCAGAATCACACAGTCAAAAGCGTCAGATGGGATATTATCTGCCTTAGTTAAATCACCGACAATAGTCGCCTCTGGGTTTCCTTCTACTACGTGTAGTACATCACTTTGAGTAACGCGATCGCCACCAAATCTGCGTGTATATGATGCGTCTCCAATCTCCAATACTCGTCCTTGCACATCCTTAGCCTGACGGGCAAGAAAATTTTCTATATAGTAGCGATCGATGGGAAGACCTCGATTGTAGCCAAAATCCCGACTTATAGGAGTCAACCGTCGCAGAGAACCAAAATTCACCATTCCCGTTGGTGGGCTATATTTCTCACCGATTACTTGAGAACGTAACAAATGGTAGAGAGGTGATGGTAATGTTTGCTGTGCTATTTGCTTCAATTGTTTTTTATTCATGAGAATTTGGTTTGTAAAGTTAAAAGTCATTTTTTCTACAAAATGTTGAGTAGGTTTTGTTAGTTTTGAAAAAATTGGATAGCGATAAGGCAATAACTGTTTTTGAAGAGCTTGCCAGACCTCTGTATCTTTAGCTCCCTGTTCAGTCAAATAGTTCTCTAACCAGTTCAAAAAAAATAAACGTCCTTCATATTCCCGCGCTGTGTTCTGGGTAATAGAACAGCAAGAGTTTGGATGTTGTCTATATTTTGCCCAACATTCATTCGCTACAAATACAGGTGCGTTAAGACAGACTTTGGCATAGAAAACTTGATCCTCATAGAGTCCACGAAAGCTCTCTTCAAATCCGCCGATTGCCTCTACTATTTCACGTCTAACCATGAGACTACAGGTACAAGGTACAGCACCGCTCTTTTGTAAAAAGAAGGTTAGTAGTGTTGGAGGTTTGAACAGAGTATTAGGTTTTTTAGTTACTTCTGCCACCTTGTCACAAAATTCTTTTTGAGTATCCTTTGGATTTCCTGTCCAGCTATACCAATATTGAGTATTACTATAAACCATACCTGCTTCAGGGTGAGTATGGAGTATTGATACTTGTTGTTCCAAGTTTTGCGCTAACCAAATATCATCAGCATCTAGAAAAGCGATGTACTCACCTATAGCATTACGGATACCTAGATTGCGAGCTGCACTCATACCTCGATTCTGGTGGTCTTCATGTTCTAGATAACGCACTTTTTCAGGATATTTTTTTGCGTACTCATGAGCAATTACAGTACTGCTGTCGGTAGAACCATCATCGACCAATAATAGTTCCCAATTTTTGTAGGTTTGGGCAAATACGCTTTCTATTGCTTCTTGAATAAATTGCTCAGTATTCAAAAAAATGATAATTATGGACACTAGTGAATTGCTTCCCATTTCATTGTCCCAAAAGATATTTGTCGATTAAGTCTAATATTTTTGAATCTTTAATAGCATCAAATTTTCGGGCATACAAACAAGATGATTGAGATAATATATTGAAATCATCGATACCCAATATTTCTGGATGATCAGAAGAATTTAGCCACACTGTATAAGTCATATGTTCGCTTATTATTTTTTCTTTAAAAGGCGAATTCATGATAATGGTTTGAAAGAAGATTTCATCAGGAGTTAATACATTTCTAAAAAAGTCAATAAAGTCAATATTATCATTTATGAATGAGTTTATATATTCTGCAAGTTCTCGTGATAAGCACCAATATGCCGAACCCCAAACGGTTTAAAGCCTTTGGGAAATCTGCGTTTAATTTTGTATTGAAACAATGATGCCTGGAATTGTTTATGAAATAAATTGAAATAAAAATATTCTATTCTGTCCATCCCCCCTCTTTTCTCCCCTCCATTTATCCATCCATTGTTTGGTAAAGGAAAAAAATTAACAAGGGAATCAGAATTAATCTGCTTTAAAAAACCTTTGATTTCTTGATTAGATTTAATAGGATAACATTGTCCCGTCAAAAGACTAATATAATCGCAAGATATATTACTATTAAATATTTCTTTGATTCCTTTTATAGAAGCTAAAACATGACCAAAACCGCCCCAATAGCATTTATGCCTATCAAGAAAATAAACATTTGAATACTTAGATAAACCTTGAACCATTTCTTGATATATGTCGTCATTTGTTTTTTTATCTACATGAATCAAGAAATATGTTTTGTCTATATTTAATCTATTGACAAGACGTATTAGTTGCTGAGGATATTTATGTGCTAATATAATATATGCTATATCCATATTACCTCACTCAATTGATATTTTATTACTAAAATTTTTCATATTGATTTATAGGAATTTAGGTTTCATCATAAATTCAGTTCTCTCGCATTTTCAGTTTCTCTTGAGTGATGTGTCGAATTGTCGAATTTCTCTGGCTAGCCGCAATCCTATAATTAACTTAAGAAATAAAAGCATAGTTTTTTTAGTCAGCAAAATGCTAAAATTCAGGCGGAAAGCTCTATTTAAAAGCTGCCAAGTATTATATTTATCTCGCTCCAAGCCGTTGTAAGCTAGCTCTAATAGCTGATTGCTAAGATGAATCAAAACTTCATTACGATGTTTTTTAGATTCTTCCCGATCGAGTTTATAGTACTTGCAGAAAGCATGATGTAAGTAAAATATTTCTTCTATAACTCGATTAAGCTGTTGTAGATTTAGAGCCTTTAGTTCCTCTAGCTCACCAAGCCATAACGAAGTCATTTCTTTAAGGAGTAGCCCATCATTCCCCGTCTTATCTTCGTCACATCCAAGTAAATAGCCTATATTACTAAACTTGATTTGCAGGGGTTCATCGTCAACTATATTTCCATAAGTAACTGTCATAGATGAAGGATTTATCCGCAAATTCACTAGATATTCATTTAGATTTACAATTTGTAATCTGCGGGCAATTCTCCACCACAAATCATAATCTTGGGCGTAAGAATAAGCTTCATTATAAAAACCAATCTGCTCCGCAATGCTATTTTTATGAAACATCACAGCACTATGTACAAAAGGGCAATAAAACAAAATTTCCCAACGGATTTGTGTGCTGTTACAAGGTAAATTACGCTTTTCAATTAATTTTCCTTGTGGATCTATATCTTTGTACCATGTACCTACCAATGCTACTTCAGGGTGTGTTTCCAAAAAAGCAACTTGTTTAGCTAACCTTTCAGGCTCCGAAACGTCATCCGCATCTTGACGAGCAATAAATTCCCCTTCAGCTAATTTCAGTCCCTTATTTAGGCTTCGCGTTAAGCCAAGGTTGCAGTCGTTATCTATCAACCGAATACGTGGATCGTCATAGGAACAAATGATTTCTCGCGTGCTATCTGTAGAGCCGTCGTTAATAATTAAGAACTCAAAGTCCTGGAAGGTTTGGTCAAGGATGCTATCTATTGCTTCTCGAAGGTAGATTTCTCCGTTATAAACTGGCATTAAAACTGTGATACTAGGCATTTCTTTTACTCTTTATTTAATTGGCTAATAGACTTTCAAATATCTGGCGATGCTTTTCTACCCAAGAGAGAATGTCGTATCGCTCTATCGCTATTTGCCGAGCAACTTGACCTAGCTCTGTTCGCCGCTCATAAGCTTCAATGATTCGCTTTGCCAGAACTAACGGATCTGGCGTATGAATTCGATCCCAATCAAAAGGTAAGTTTAGTGAAATACCAGCATCCCTAACTAACTCATTCATACCGCCGTTACCAGCATGAACAATTGGTAAACCACAAGCCATTGCTTCAGCAACTGCATTTGGGGTCCAATCCATATGTTTAAGATGAACTAGTACATCGCCTTGGGTATAGATTGCAGGAGCATCTTGTTGTGTATATTGACCTAGAAATTTGACATCTGTTAAACCAACTTCATTTATCACAGCCTGGATACTTTTAAATCCACAATTATATATGCCTTCTCCATCACATAAAGGGCCAGCAATCAGAAGACGTGCCTTTGGATACACTCGTTGCACATGTGGAAAGGCATAAATCAGAGGTACTAGTCGATGTCGAATGTATTGAACACCAGCAGCAAGAACATGAAAACGATCTGGATCGAATATTTTCGAGGGTTGGAAGTGATTAGTCGCCACAGCATTGTAAATGATCGCAGATGGAGCAGAAGTGTGTCCTAAATAACGTTCTGCCCCGACTTTGGCGTACTGACTTCCATATACTATATAGTCAGCTAGAGCGTGTATTTCAGCAGACTCTGCATTAATCTCGGCGTAGTCAGATCCATAAGCTGGATGAAAAACACTATTAACGTGAAATACTACCTTCACCCCTTGTTTCTGAGCTTGGCGACAGATATCAACTGGAACTTTACCCCAACTCCCATAGATGATGTTGTAGTCGAAAGGATCGTTGGGAAAATACTCTTGCATCCGGATTAGTTTAACGATGGGTCCACCAATACCTGATGTTTCTCCGTTGTGCAACACGCGAGGAAAGGGGCCTCTAAACGCTTCAATTACTTGGTTTTTCGCTTTCATTGGCAAACGAAGCATGTTTGTTTTTTGGTTGACAAAAGTCTGTTTGACTTTTCGCTTGCCTTTAGCTGCGATCACTGTTCCGAAGTTGATAATTCCATGAATACTATCTTGAATAGTTGAAGGTTTCTGCATTTTTTAGCCTCATATTAGAAAAAATGACTATTATTTTTTACAAATTGTAGTGATGCCAATACCAACTTCACTCTCTCCAGATGAAGTTGAAGCCCTAGTTTCTAACTCCTCCAAGGCTGCGTACAAAATCCAATGACCTTCAGTCAGCCAAGTGTTGTAAGCGGCTTTTCCGGCTAAAGCTGTATGCCTGCGTATATCTGGATCTTGCAGTAGCTTCAATGCTTCTACATAATCTTGGATGGTGCGACAAACATAGTAAGCGTACAATTAATTTTTCAAAAATGCTTTTCTTTACTCATTTCTTAGATATTTTCCAAGAATGAGGCTGAAAAAACCGACTTTGACAGGATTGTATAGGATTAACATTAACCTCGAATTTAAAGGATTCAATTGTGTATAGCAAGGATATTTTTTGCATATATATTTCAATTTTAAAATCATAAACACCAACACCTAAACCAAAATAAGGCATCTTAATTTGAAGCTCATATCTACCTGGTAAAATACTTGGAAATACATTATTATCATCTTGAGAATTTATGTACATGAGATACGTGCTATCTGGAGGAAATTTTCTAGCTTTGATACTTAGACTAACTTGTGAAAGAGTCTTACTAACTATGAAATCTATAACGAGATAAACAAGTTCACCACTTGTGGGTGAAGTAATAAATTTATTTTTTTTATCTCTAAAAAATATTAAATTAATGTCTAAACTAGTGCTTTCAGTATTGGTTTTTTCTGGGTTCACAATAAATCCTAGAGATTCTTGTGATTTAAGTTGAAACAAATCATACTCGTACTTATTTAGCACAGGAGTTACATCACCAGATAAAACTTTTTCTCCTTTTTGAAGATAGATTGCTCTATCGCATACAGTTGCTATTGAATGGGAACTATGGCTGACTAAAATAAAAGATGATCCATTCTGACGCAATTCATTTAGCTTTTGATAACATTTACTTTGAAACTTGGCATCCCCTACAGCTAGAACTTCATCAATTAACAAAATATCTGGTTCTGTATGAATGGCACTTGCAAACCCTAACCTTGCTGCCATTCCGGAACTATAAGTCTGCACAGGTGCATCAATTGCATCCCCAATTTCTGCAAACTTTATAACTTCATCAAATCTCTCATCAATTTCCTTCTTAGACAATCCCAAAATTGCCATATTGGCATAAATATTTTCTCGCCCTGTCAAAATAGGATTAAATCCCGCCCCCAAGGCGATTAATGGTGCTACTCGACCATTAACTTCTACACAACCACTATCTGGCTTAATCAAACCAGCAATAATCCGTAGTAGTGTTGATTTTCCACTACCATTTTTCCCAACTAAGCCTAATGCTTCTCCTCGACGCAATTCAAAGCTGACATTATTTAACGCCCAAAATTCTTTTTTTCGTAGTTGATCACTTTTTTCACGCAGCCCTAATAGCTCAGAGGTTATATCCTGAACACCATACATCAAAGACTGCTTTAAATCTCGACAAAACTTTTTAGAAACTCCCTTAACACAAAGGACAATATCGCTTTCTTTTTCCTGTGGCTTTGCTGTTATTTCTTGTTTATTGATAATCGTCATAATTATGAACTAATCCTCTCAATTACAAATGGCATTGCTAGACGATAAATAATCCAAGCTAATAGCAATCCTAAAATTGCAATTAAACTTGCTATCCAAAATCCTTGCTGGTCTGAAATAACACCTGTTGTTGCTAATTCCCTCGTTGTTACTAACAAGGGTGTAACCGGATTTAGTTTCACAATACTGCCAAATACCCCATTACTGGGAACTGGATAAACTACTGGCGTAAGAAACAACCAAAATCCAGTAATTAAGGTTAATGCTCTAGAGAAATCCTGGTATAAAGCACCCATCGGTGCTAACAACAAACCTATAAACGTTCCTAACAACACTAAATGGATTAATGCTACTGGTGCTAGAATTAGGCTCCAAGTAACCGGGATTTGAAACCAGATAAATAAGCCCACAACTAATATGAGCTTGATGCCAAAGTTAAAAAATACTTCTCCTAATTTGGCAAGAATTAGTGCTTCACGAGGAAAGTTAATTCTTGCCAACATTGACTTGGCATTTGTCACTGCTTGGGGTGGTCCATTCAGTGCCTCTATGAAGGTTTGCCACAGTGTCATACTGAACATGACATAAGCAGGATATGGTAACTCTGTATTACCAATATTGATAACACCGTTACTTTTAGCAAAAGTGAAACCAGCTGCCGTAATTATTGGCGGAATAAAAGCCCAAAAAATTCCTAGAAATGATTGACGGTATTGAGCACTAATATCTCGCACTAAAAGTCTCCAAGTTAATTCTCGCGAGGCTAATAAATCTCGCCTCATTTCCTTAAACAACTTTAAGGGAGACCGCATCTGACTCTCAGATGTGTAAATGAATCTAGTTGATTCTAATTCTGCTTTTTTTCTTTGTTCAGGTTGCTGATTTCTCAATTTACTCATAGCTAGATACTGTAATTTGATTCATAACCTTCTACCATGATTATTACTAATGCTATTTACTTCAGAATTGTATCAAGAGGTCAGCATAATTACTTAGTTCAAGATTTAATAAATAGAAAATCACAAAGTATTATCGTGCAGAGAGGAAAACTTTACAACGCAAAAAACGGGCTATATTTCGTACTTCATTATAGCCATTTGGACTCATCCAGCGAATTAAAAGAATTGCTAAGCTCAAGCGAATAAAGTTTTGTGAATAACATATTTGGAAATTGTGTAGCATAGCTTGGTGACGGAAATATATTGCCTGTTTATAGTCTTTTTGTTCTATGGCTAGCCATGCAGAACACATATTTATATAGCTATAAGCTCGGTTTCTCAAATACAGTAATTCAAATGGAACAGATTGAAATGTTTTTTCTATAACTGTCCGCATAGATTGAATTACTCTCGGACGATTGGTGGACATACTGTTACAATGCTGTCGGTAGAAAGTTAAGGGTTCTTTAACAACGGCAAACTGATAATTTGCTGCGATGCGAAGCCACATATCCATGTCTTCTGCTGATTTTAAACTTCTGTCAAATAACCCTACTTTGTCAAAGCAACAGCGACGAATTATAGATGAACTACAATTATTCATCTCGTTGGTTTCCAAAAGTTTTGCCCATACATTACCTTCAAAATGAGAAGCAAAAATTCTACCAGTGGGGTTGTCGTTTTCGTCAATTAAAACTGTCCAGGTATATACCAACCCTACTATTGGTTGACCATCCAGACAATTTACTTGTTTTTCTAATTTAGTTGGCTCCCATAAATCGTCAGCATCAACCAATGCTATGTACTCACCTTGTGCATTTTCGATACCCGTATTACGCGCTCCTGGCAATCCTTGGTTCTCTTGAGAAATTATTTTAACTCGTGGGTCTATTACACTAGTAGCCCATTCTAAAATATGGTCTGAACTACCATCGTTAACAATTAAAACTTCAAAATCTGTAAAAGTCTGATTTAACACACTCGCTACAGTTTTGGGTAAATAAACCATAGCATTGTAAGCAGGAATTACAACAGAAACTTTAGGCATCTTTCAACTTCTTTTTAATTAAGAATTATCTAAATCAATTTAATATGTTTGATTGATTTATTTTCTACTAAGAGAAAGTTACGCAATTGCTCGGCAATTGTTTCAAGTGAAAAATATTCCTCAATTCGACGGCGGGCATTTTTACCCAACTGTTGACTCCAAGCTTGATTATCCAAAACACGACCTAATGTCAGTGCTAGTGCAGTGGGGTTCTCTCGCGCTACAACTAACCCGCCAGAAATCTCGCCTCCCTCCAAAATGTCAGGGATACCCGGAGCATCAGTTGCCACTACAGGTAGTCCACAAGCCATTGCTTCTAGCGGGGCTACAGGAAAACCCTCTTGTCGAGATGCCAAAGTATAAACGTCAGAGGCCGATAAGTATTGCTGTAAACGAGTGCGATCGCTCACAAATTCATCCACCCACATCACACCTCGCAGTTGCATAGTTGCAATAAGTTGGCGCAGGTTTTCCGCATCAGGGCCAGTTCCCACAAGCAGTAGTCGCAGGTCTTGTTCGGGGCGATCGCAGCAAATTTTTTTCCAAGCATCTAGCAGAATGTCTAAACCTTTACGATGTATATCTATGCGTCCGTGACAAACTACTACTTTGGCGTTAAGTGGGATACCAATTTCTGTTCTTACCTGAGTGCGATCGCTAGCTTGCCAAGTTGTTAAGTCTACTGGATTGAAAATGCGCGCTATCTTGTTGGTTGGCACTTGATAACGTGTACTCACTCGTTGGCTTTCGGTTTGCGTGGCTATAATCAAACCTGTACATCCACGAAATGCTAATAGGCGCAAGGGATATTCAAGAAAGCTTTGTATCTCGTCGCCACCTTGAAAAGTAGCGAATACTGGCAGACGCATTAACTTTCCTAAAAGAACGCAAGTATCGAAGCGAGCATATTCATATTCTTGGCACAGGATAGCATTGCAACCTTCATGCCGTATTTCTCTGGCAAGCAATCTTAGGGGCGTAGACAAGTAAGTTCCAGTACTTTGAGCTAGATTTTTCAGCTTTGTCAGTAGGGAACGACGAGTAGTATTTGAGTCTGGGATATTTTTAAATTGCAGTTTTTCCCGGCCACTGTATAGACTCAATGCCTTACCTCGCAAAGCACGATAAGCAAGATAATGTCTAGAAGTAGGTAAAACACAGATTGTCGCACCTGTAGGCTTATGGATGAACCGTGATGGCTGCTCGACACGAGCCGAAATGCAGAAGAGTACTGTTCTAACACCAACTTTTTGCAAAGCATGGATGTAGCCGAACATCCAACTACCAACGAACTCGTCACAGAAACTTTCAAAGGAAATATTAATGTGATCCAAAAAATCGTCGATCAAGTCCATACAATGTAGTAAGGCGATCACTCTTTCCGATTCTTGATGCCAAGATAGTAATTCTTGTTTATTTATTCCATACTGTTTGGTATTTTGCAGATAGGAAAAATTGTTGCTCATGAGGATTTAGTTTTTTATTATTTAATTAGACCAATAAGATATCAAACAGAAATATTTACCAAATGCCGACGCAGAGTATAAACTAGCCTCAACAATTTACTGTAACTATCAGATCCCAAAAGTTTGATGGCAGCGATCGCTAAACTCAGACGAAGGTACTCACTAGAGAAACGTAAATTTGGGTAGTAATCAATAGCTGAGTCACGAAAATAAAGTGCTAACTGATAATCTCCGTTAATACTTTGTAAAGCTTTCCAAGCTAAACACAGTTTTGCATGACCGTAGCTGCGATTTTTTAAATATAGTAGCCCTGGTGATGTATTAGCAAATGCTTTTTCAATTACTGTCTGGAAAGATTTTTCCATTACTTGACAATTCTTAGACATACTATTGGGAACTTGTCGATAGTAAGCCAGTGGTTCTTTAATAGCTGCGAAGGGATAACGAGCAGCTATCCGAATCCACATCTCCCAATCTTCAATAATGCGTGAATTTGGATCAAATAACCCTACTGTGTCAAAACAACAACGACGCACCATTACAGAAGGACAAGCAATAACATTTTTCTCTACCACTTGCCGCCAGGCATCTCCCTCGGCATAGGATTTCATCACTCTCCCCGTAGATTTGCCACTCTCATCAACTAAAGTCATCCAAGTATGAACTAACCCAACTGCTGGATTTCTATCCAAACATTGCACTTGCTTTTCTAATTTAGTTGGTCCCCACAAATCATCTGCATCTAAGAATGCAATATAATCTCCCTGAGCGCAAGCGATACCCATGTTACGCGCTCCAGCCAAACCCTGGTTTGCTTGCGAAATCAATATCACACGCTCATCAGTTAGCTCAGATTTCCATTCTTTGATATTGTCCGAGCTACCATCATCAATAATCAATACTTCAAAATCACTAAAAGTTTGCTGCAAAACACTATCCACCGTTTCTGGCAAATACTGCATCGCATTGTAGGCTGGAATTATAACAGAAACTTTTGGCATAAATTAGTATCATTAAACAAACAAAATGCCTGAAATTCAAAGCGAACAGAAGCTCAGATAATGGGTATAATCTTATTTGTTTGAAGTATCTAGCCTGTCTGTTACCTAATAAGGTAAATTTAGACTCATCTATCAAATTACTACTGATTGTGATCAAAAATATTTTTCAGTAAAGATGAGTCTTTGAAACTCTTTAGAACGCCATAATCTCTGGTAGCAAATCTTAATTGCAATATCAAACGATCCTTAAGCAGTGGGCGAGTCGCTTTATGAAAACAATAGGGATCTTCAATAAAACCAGAACCTGATTCTCCACAAATAGTTAAAACATCTTCATGGTTGTAAGAGTTAAGAACCTCCCGATCTGTCCGTTGAGTTAGAGAAATAATTTGGGTAATCTTTTTTTTAAGATGGCTACCACGTATGCAAATGTGGGGACCACTCTGTAAATCTACATCAGTTAAGTAAAAAAAAATCTAAGGCAACTATAGTCATCCGGGTCATAATGAAAGAAACTAGCTGTCTTACTGAAATCATAATTTGTTTCGTCAACAGGAAATGTCCACCAAAGCCTGGCATCCGTGAAAATCGGCTCTGTTTTCATATATTTGGCTGCAATTGTCTTGATAGCTGGATCGTTACTAAGTTTCTTAATTGCTGGGCAAAGAATATCTACGTTGAAGTATGTCGCAGTAGAAAAAGGGGCTTGTTTTTTGTCTTCTGCTTGTTTTTTCTGCGAATAAAGGAAGCCGCATTTACTATCTAAATTACCATAACAATCTGTAGACATAGCAAACATAATTATTTCTTGATAAATAATATTTGGTAATTTTATACCTATATAGCAACCATATTTATTTAAAGAATTGACAACCCGTTCTACATCAATTTCTTGAAAAAGAGATTCAGAGAGATGATATTTATTTAATTCAGGAATTCTAGATAAGAATTTTATTGAATTCCTAAAAAATACAAATCGACTCAATATAGACATTACAACCCATATAGGATTTTTGATTGTATGATGATAATGTGTCTCTAACCTCGATCTTGCTTCGCGAAGATTTTTATCAAGGATTAAAAAATTAGTGTCATGATAATCACTTGTTTTCATTTTGTCAGCCTCAAAATTAAAAAAAAGTAGGCGATTCAAAATAGTATTTTAAAAATTAAATAAATATCAAGATAGAGTTCAACCATTTTTTTTAGCAGACAATCTGACAAAAATGAGATTCAAGATTAATTTAAAGTAGTAGTAGACAGTTCTGAAGTGTTTTCTAAGTTGCGTGTATATAAGTCAGTCGAAATACTGTTGATCAGACGAATAATTTTTGCTGGGTTACCTGCGACTACAGCACTTTGAGGAACATCTTTTACAACTACAGAACCGGCTCCAATAACAGAATTATCACCAAGTTTAATTGGACCAATAATTACAACATTTGAACCGACATCTACATTGTTACCTATTTTCGGTGAAGCACTAATTGAGCCATCTGGTAATTTCTTATTACCAATAGTTGTTGAATGTCTCAAAGTACAATTTGCACCAATCACAGTTTCATGATTAACAACCAAACCATGACCATGTATAAGCTTAAGGTTTGAGCCGATTTTTGTATCCCAAGGTAACTCAATACCTAATACATACTCTACTATTAATTGATAAAAAAAACAATACAATTTCGATATTTTTTTTCCAAAAATAGGTAAGTTTATCATTACATCATTCAACCGAAACATCAATAAAACCAAGCGAGACTTGAAGCTTGTATCCTGATTAATTTGCCAATCTTGGAGTAAGTAATCAATTGTCTTATTCATTTTTTTATCCAAAATTATATCAACAAAACTTATCTTTAAGAGACTAGACTAGTTAAATTAAAGAGAATGATATTCTATTTATTTGAATGTAATGTCCTCTCTAATTTGCTGTTCATTCCAATTCCAGCCAGCAACTGCTAACAAAGTCCACCAATAGAAGAATAAGGTAGTATGACTCCAAATATTCTCAGTAATCATTCCCACAGGTATGGATGTCAGCATAGCTAGCAAAATAAAACACAAGTTGCGTTGTTTACTGTTGTATGGTGTCTGCTGAATTAATCGCAAAAGATGTATGAATTGAGCAGCAAACAACGCCAAAAAAGTTACGAAACCAATGAGTCCTCCTTCTACCAAGGCTCGGATGTAATCATTGTGGGGAAGAAATTCATTACCTACTGCTGGCATACTCAGCCCTAAACCATAACCAAAAATTGGGCTATTTTTCCAAGCATTAAGTAATAAATGCCATTGAGAAAGCCGCCAATTAAAGCTATTAGAATCTCCCTGTGATAATAGAATTGCCCGTGATATATCGATGTCTGGATTAAGTAATGGTGTTTGAGCAATGGAGGCTAGACGTTGTTGTCCAAACTCTGTACTAGCAAATAGGGCAATAATTAACCCCAAAAACAATACTCCACTAATTAGCTTGGCGAGATTTAATCTAGGAGTAATTAAAACTAGAACAAAAACTGCAATCATCATTAAGCTAAACAGGGTCTTGGTACTGACAAGGAAAAAAGAAATTAAGCCCAACAACATCAACCAAAACCAGTGTTGCTGTGTCCAGTTCAGCTTCCATAACGCAAGACTGATAAACAGTAACAAAAAAGTTGCAAAAGTATTTGCTGTAACGAAAGTACCTACGATGCGATCGCTTGCTTGAAATATCTGCAATAACCCGATTGCGATCGGTAAGATGAGAGATAAAAATAGGCTAGAAATCACTTTTTGGGGAGGAAGTCGATCCTTGAGCTGCATTACTAGTAAGTAGACCATTACCCAAGTAAATAGACGTACCCACTCACGGATACTAGCTGGTAAATATGCAGCGTCTAGCCCTAAAGCTCCTAGAGGTAGGAGAATAAGCCATAAGCCTTGTAGCAAAACCCAGCCAGCTAAAAACCACCAAAATCCATCAGTGCGGACAGTACGACCAGTTAATAACGACATTACTACATACAACAAAGTCAGAGCATCTAGCCCAATAGCAAAGGCGGCTGGTATCTGTTGATCTGAGAACATATCGAGTGAGCTACGCAGTATTAATAACCCCAATACGGATTGCTCAAAATAGGCAAAGAAGTAGCAAAGCGTCCCTACTGCGACTACAGCTAAAACTAGTAACTTAGGATTAGCACCTGCCAAGAATCCTGCAACTATACCAACCCCCACCCCTGCTAACCCAAGTAAGATTCCCAAAGCCAAAGAGCGACTTGAGTATTGATTAGTTAACATCTTCAGACCCCAAACGATCGCTAGAAGTGTTAGACATTCCTTGAGTGGTCAAACGCCTTGTTGATTGATAGGCATGAACGGAATTGCGGTAATACTTTTCTGGCTCAGTAGCCATGTCATTCACCACACCTCCCAGTATGGGTATGCCGTTTTTTGTTAATTCTGATACTGTCTTTTGCAGAACGTCCTTGCGGGTCAAGTTCGGACGAGTTACCAATATAATTCCGTGACTTTGCTGCGTCAATATGGCAGCATCAATGCTTGCACTTAGAGGAGGAGTATCTATAATTACTAAGTCAAAATGTGCTGCTGCTTCTGCCATCAGAGATTTCATAGCTGTAGATTCTAGTAGCTGAGAAGGATGGTGGTGTAGTTCTCCACAAGTTAAGACTGAAAGATTTTCAATTGCTGTTGGGCGGATCACGTCCATGAGAGATTGACTGTTTTCCAGTACCTCACTCATGCCCGGTGTTGGAGCTAAATTAAACAATTGATGTTGTACAGGTCTATGCAAGTCAGCATCAATAATCAATGTCCGGCGCGATAACATGGCAGAGACAGTAGCTAGGTGGGAAACTACAATTGACTTGCCTTCGCCACAGAGGGAGCTACTGACAACAATCAGCCGCCCATTCTCACGACTGCGAAATTCTAGGGTCTTGAGGAGCATTCGATACGGCTCAACCAAACCCATATCACTTAAAAAGCTGTCTGCTGAATCTAGCTTCAGGGTTTTAGCAGTTAGACGTGGTAATATTCCTAGGAGTGGCAACTTGAGTAATTCCTCCGCATCCGACGCACCCCTCAAGGTGTTATCCAACACTTCCAATAACAGCACAACCCCAACGGCTAAAATTATACCGAAGAAACCAGCAATTACTAGCACGACTGACGGCTTAGGTGATGCGGGTGCATCAGGTATTGTTGCCTTGGCAATAATGCGGATATTGCTGACTATTTGAGCTTCTGCGATCCGTGCTTCTTCAAATTTGCTTTGTAGTAGTTTGAGAGAATCTGCCGCTTCTTCTCGTTGGCGAACCAGGGTGCTGAGGGCTTTTTGTTTAATGGGTAGTTGTACAAGACTAGTTTGGAGTTTAGTACGCTGGGTTTGGACAGTCTTGAGCTTCTTTTCCACAGCCGATCGCTCGATTCTCTGAGTAATGAGTTGAGATATCAAGGTTTGGGAAAGCTGATCATTGGCGACTGTTTCTGGAGCGATCGCCCTGTTGTTGGGTGACACCAGAGCTAATTTTTGTACATATAACGGACGGAGGGCATCCCGTCGTTGTATCAGGTTGAGCAAAGAGGGATGATCTTCTGTAAAACGCACACGAGTTTCAACTATCTGTGCCTCCAATTCCACCAATTTAGCTCGTAAATTTTTCAGTTCTTCATCATCACCACCACGTACTGCTGAATAGGCATTTTTGAGATTGCCAGCGTTAGTGATTTGCTCCAAGTCACCGATGCGAGACTGAATTTCTTGCAGTTCACCGACAAGAGTCCGCTCTTGACTTTCCACTGTCGCTATACTGTCTACTAGAGTTCTAGTTTGTTCTTCAATAGAGACAATCCCACTTTTTTTTCTGTAGATGCTTTCTGCTGCTTCAGCCATTTCCAGACGCGATCGCTGTTTGGGAACTTCTACTTCTAAAAATTTCCTCACAGAACGAGCTTCGGAACTAATTGCATCCGCGCTTTCCTTGACCATTGTTTCTGATACAGCATTCAGAACTTTGGCAGCCAAAACAGCATCTGGCGATCGGTAGGTCAGTTCTAGTATGTTTGTCGCTGGAATAATTTTGACTTTCAACTTCTGGCTAAGTTCGGCGGTTGTGATTTTTTCTGGAGGGGAAATTTGTGCGATCGCTTTTTGCAAAACCTGTTGCGACTTAATTAATTCTGCTTGAGTAGCCAGTGGGTTAGAACCTCCTGGTGTAGTTGAAGATACTTGGCTGAGGTCGCGCCCCAATTGGGAAACGCTCACCTGTTTTTCATCCAGGATTAGCCTCCCTGATGTTTCATACAAGCGTGGACTAACAGCTAAGTAGACCACTGATCCACCAATAACTGAAGCGAATGTAGCTATGGTGGGTAGACTACGCCGCTTCAAAACCTCTATTAAAGATGAAATTTCTGTTCCCATTAGCTTTCTTCACCTCAAGTAGTTCGTAGGAAATCACAGACTGATGCCTTCTGGAATTAACACCGATTTTTCATGTGCATATATCTAAATTTATTTTTCTGAGACTGTGGCGTGTTCGGAAATTACTGTTTTCTGCACAACAACTGCAATAGGAGTTTGTCGGATTGAGACAACTTCAGGTATTTTCATGGAATGAGATTCGGGCGTTTTGATATTTGCAGAGGAGTTCAACAGTGTTTTATATAATTTCAAATTCTCAGCCGTAATCTGTTCCCAGCTATAGTTGAGTTCTACATACTTTTGGGCATTACCAGCCATGATTGCTAATTCCTGAGGATGATTCACAGCCCAGTCTAAGCAACTAATACAAGAGTCTAGGTTTCCTGCTTGAAAGAGTATGCCACGCTGTTCACTTAATAACTGCTGATGGGGTGGGATATCACTTGCCATTACCGAGATACCTTCCCGCATCGCCTCCAACATCGCTAAAGGTAGTCCCTCCACATCAGAAGGTAGGACAAATAACCCTGCTCCCCTGACCATTTCTGCTAGGCGTTCTCCTTGCAGTTCCCCTGCAAATAGGACTTCTTGATTCTCGGAAATGATATCTAATAGCTGGGAGACATAGGATTTAGTGTCGCTGATACCACCAGCCAGAACAAGTTTCCATCCTGGTGGTTTGAGCTTACAGAAAGCCTCAATGAGTAAGTCGGGACGCTTTTCTGGTACAAGTCTGCCTAAAAATAGAATATAGCGTCCTTCTATTAATCCTAGAGACGTGCCATAGGAAAAATTAGGGTCTGACTCTGCATAGTTGGCGGGAGCGTTAGGGATATAGACTGTCTGTCTATCATAGGTTTGCAAAAAATAGGATTGCAAATCTTTTGAGACTACTATTAGTCCGTGGGCAAAGCGCACCGCGGCCTGTTCTCCTGCAAGAATCAGACGACTAGAAAAATTACCCCACTTAGCCCTTTGCCAGTCTAACCCCTGGCAGGTAACAACAATTTTTGCCTTCTTGGCGGTCAGTCTCGATAACCAGGTAAATAAAGATGGCCCAAGGGCATGAAAATGAATGATATCATACTGCTTTCCAGAAGCAGCGATCGCTCCTAAAGCAGAGGTAATAAAAGCATCTATGCCTCTAAAATCGAAACTCGGCAAGGAAATAACTTGGACACCCTGAAAGTCATAATTCTCAAACCAACGACAGTCAGTGTAGGAAGATCGGGCGAATAAATCAACACTATGACCCTGCTCTACTATTCGGGGATATACTTCTGCACAATAATGTTCAATGCCTCCCTGTTTGGGTGGTAAACCTTTGACACCAATTACGGCTATTTTCATAAATTTGTTCCCAAAACAATTAGTTCGACTACGAACTCACAGATGAGAAAGTTCGCAATTCCCAACGATTGAGCATTTCTCCGTAGATATCACCTATTACAGATGGGGCAGCATAGGGACGTGCTGTTCGTACACAAGAAACACTTGGATAATTTTCTGGATGTAGTAGTACCTGGCGTATACCATCTGCAATAGATTCTGGAGTACGTTGAGAACAAACTACTCCACTACCATCTGTCAACAATTTTGGGGTTTCACCAGTTCGAGTTGTGACGACCGGAGTCCCACTAGCAAGTGCTTCCAGAACGACTAAAGGTAACCCTTCGTATACACTACTGAGGACAAAGACATTGCAGATACGATGCAACTTAGATAGTTCTGTTTGGTTAATCGCTCCTAGCATTGTCACTCTTTCAGTTAAACTGAGGCGATTAATTTCAGCACGAATGTTCGTTGCTAACTCTCCATCTCCAGCTATGAGTAGATGAGTCTGGGATTCATTTAAAGCTGCAAATCCACGTACTAACAAAAGTGGATCTTTTTGTGGATGCAATCGACCAGCAAACAGAATAAAACGTGTTTCTGGAACTAAACCCAATCTTAAAGCCAGTTCGCGCCTTTTTATTTCCCGTTCTTGATGACTCAACGGATAGAAAATTTCATCGTCAAATGAATTTTTGATGTAGGCAATGCGATCGCCCAAACTAGGGTAACGTTGACGATATAATTCAGCCGAATCACTATTACACGATAAAATTTGGCTAAACTGACGAACTAACAAACTTTCCAAGGCAAAATATGCCGCCGGAAATCTACGCCACAAAATCGCTTTTTTATCCCCCGCAGTTTGCATTTGTGTATGAATATCGTTGTGAATAAACAGGGTTTTCTCTCCCTGCCAATTCAATGCAGCTAAAGTTGGTTCTAACCTATGAAAATGCATTAAGTCTGAAGCAAAGCAACGCCCTAAAAGTGAATTTGTATACTTAACTGTGGTTGGTATTAGACTCCGAAAATTATCATTTTCTACGGTAAATAGAGGCATAAAACTAATTTCTCTACCAGAAAATTCTGCTTTTTGCCACTTCAGCATTGGCTGACACTTATCATGTCCTGTTCCTACAAGCCGTAAATCAAATTCGCTAGGTGCATACTTGATAAATAAGCTAATAAGGGTTTGAATGCCCCCAATACTCGTATGCCAAGGATTGAACTGGTAAAAAATTGTCAGAATAGGTTTATGCATCTAGTCAATCCTAAATAATTAAAAGTTTCTATACTTTTCTTTCTCTCTACAAGCAATCCTTTGATCAACGAAATTATATTAGTGGAATAAATTCTTATTTCACTCAATTATTAAGCATTAACTATATGTTTTGTTTCACAGTTAAGCTTGAATATAGTTAGGTTATTGACTGCCAAATTGGTTGTGAAATGGCAATACAATTAAGTTAATACACAATAATATATCCTAGGTTTAGAACAAGAAGAAAATTGATGTTTTATTGATTTGCCTTAATTTTTTGATGCAACTATACAGCATATTGCAGGTTTATTAGTTGCAGAAATGAGAGGTTTTAAACAAATAGTTTAAATGCTTAGAATTAAGCAAATTGAGTGTAGTTGCAATGAAAATATCTAATGGGAGAAATACTTGTTTACTGTATTGCACCTACATAAAAAAACTAACAAACCAGAGCTTTTATCAAATCTATCTTAAGGTGGATTATTAATCTTTATCTAAAGAATATGTATGATACGATTAATTGTGTTAAAAGACACTGATAAAAGCTATTAACAAGATAAAACCTCTATCAGGAGATAGATAGATATGGCTACTCACAATCATAAAATTCACTCAGCTAATTGTTTATTATTATGCAATTGACTCTCATCTTGCACCAATAAAAATTGATGTAATTTTATTACTCAGTAAAAAACTAAAATCCTCAATTTAGCGATAAAAATCTATAAAAATGAGGTAGCTTTATCGCGCATCTTTGGACTTTACCTGGGGTTGTATTTAGAGGTGCAAGATATGAGTTGACTTAAATCAGTTACAAAAAATGCTTGGAGACTTAGACCCGCCACCAAAGCCTTCCACCTTCTTTGTGTGGTGTTTCGTCAAGGATTTAACTGATAACTATTTACTGTTCACCGTTCACTGTTAAATTCGATTTTTAGGCGGAATTTGTAGTAGTACATTATCTTTTAGTAGGACAATTAAAGTCAATAGAAAATAAAATTACGTCACTACAAGTATTAGTTTTTAGAGGGTGTTTAAAAAGAGTCTTTCTATGTCATATTGAACCCAGCAAAGCGTTCGCGCAGCGTCTCGTAGAGAGTAGACTTCTTGCAAAAGTCAAAAAATGAGATATGTCATTCTGAAAGAAATGTAGAATATTTGAGATGTTGAGCGAAGCGAAACATGAAAGTTTAAGCATTTATGCAAGCAGTCTAGTATTTTGGATTGACTGTACCCACTTTCAAGAAACACATTCGGTGGAGTGAGAAATAGGGATGAGTTCTCAGCTAAAAGCTTGCGCTTTTTTCTTCAGGTTATATCGATAAAGGGGGAGGATGCGAGGGCTGCTCGCATCCTCCCCCTTTTGCCACCGACGATTATCATTCTTTTTGGGACTATTTTGAGTATTTCAACTAGTTGACAAAATGCACTTTATCTTTATCTTACGGATGCTAATAACCTGTCACCTCTAGCCTAGCCACCGCTAACAGGCGGAATTAACACCACTTCATCACCATCTTTTAAAACTGTATTGGGTTCGACAAAAATTAAGTTAATCCCAAAGCGAGTAACATCACGCCATTGGCTGAGTTTGGGGTGTTCGGTAATCAGGCGATCGCACACTGCACTAACAGGTGTACCATAGGGAAAATCTAACACTAGCTCTGGTACTCCATATATTTCCTGATAGACAGCAAATAATTTGACGGTGATGGTGATGGCAGAATTGCACATATAATTTTATCGTCCGGGGTTTTACGGTACGAGCCTTATTAAGGACGTAGACTAGATTGACAAGGTTTCTAACGTTTGGGCGATTATTTGAGGTTTACTGTTTACTATCACTAACAAAAACCCTAACTTTTTGTTTTAACGGTCGTTATATACACTTTATTTAAAATTTATTTAATTTTTAAGCAAAATGCAACCCGAATTCAACTTTTTTCAGCATTGGTATCCAGTATCACCCGTTGAAGATATAGATCCTCAACGACCTACTCCCATAACACTGTTAGGGTTACGTTTAGTTATCTGGAAGCCTAAATCTTCGGAAACTTACCGAGTATTTTTGGATCAATGTCCACACCGTCTTGCGCCTTTAAGTGAAGGACGAGTTGACGACAAGACAGGGAATTTGATGTGTAGTTATCATGGTTGGCAATTTGATGCCCAAGGGGTTTGCACTCATATTCCCCAAGCTGAGAATCCAGAAATTGTCACGAAGAATCAAGATAGTTTTTGTGTGACGACTTTGCCAGTTCGTCAAGTAAATGATTTACTTTGGGTCTGGCCGGATGCTAAGTCAGCAGAATTAGCTGACCAAACGCCTTTACCTTTGTCACCGCAGATAGATGCTAGCAAAGGTTTTGTTTGGAGTTCTTTTGTCCGTGATTTGGCATATGATTGGCAAACTTTAGTTGAAAACGTTGCCGATCCTAGTCATGTGCCTTTTTCTCATCATGGGGTGCAGGGTAGACGAGAACAAGCAAAACCCATTCCTATCGACATTGTGCAATCTACAGCAGATTTGATTGAAGTCAATGTGAGTAGAAACTTGAAAAGTACAATTATCTTCGAGCCACCTTGTCGTTTAGAGTATGCTATCAGTTTTGGTGATGCGGGAAAACAAGTAGGATTGATCACTTACTGTATTCCTGTATCCCCCGGTAAATCTCGAATTGTCGCTCAATTTAGCCGTAATTTTGCCAAAAAACTCCATCATTTTACACCCCGTTGGTGGGATCACATCAACAACCGTAATCCTGTTTTAGATGGAGATATGGTTCTATTACTTCAACAAGAACAGATTCTCCAACAAAGACAAGCAACGGAAAGCTGGAAAACAGCCTACCAAATGCCTACTAGTGCAGACCGTTTAGTCATTGAGTTTCGTAGATGGTTTGATCGATATTGTCAGGGAAAGTTACCTTGGCAAGAAGTTGGACTGAATATTGCAGAATCTTCAACTATCAATGCCGATCGCACTGTGGTGTTAGATCGTTACAAACAACATACCCAGCATTGTAGTAGTTGCCGTAATGCTCTGAAGAATATTGAGCGATCGCAAATCATCCTCCTGGCATATTTTGCCATTACCGTGGCTGCAAGTGCCATACTTCCAGACAGCCTCAGACTGAAGTTAGGTTTACCTGTGGTAATTACCGGACTCTTAAGTCTTGCTGCTTACGCTTGGCTAAAATTCTGGCTGACTCCGAAATTTTACTTTGTAGATTATATTCACCCAGAAAAATAGGGACTGGGGACTGGGTAACTTTAGATTTTGCGGAAAGTTCTGTAGGCGGGTTTCCCAACCTAGGAACGCCACTTGCTGCAAGCCGGGAAACCCGTCCAACGCAGTGGCTCAACTTTTCAAGACGGATTTTAGATTCCAACTAATCCAAAATCTAAAATCCACTCATTGCATTGCCCCATGTCCATTGACTTTTTCTAAAAAATCTGCTCCAACTTTTGGAAGTCGCGCTGTACTTCTTCCCATAAGGTTTTATTATGGGGGTCAGTTTTTAAGGCTTTTTTGAGATAAACTCTGGCTTTTAGTAGTTGGTTTTCACTAATGAGAGCGCGTCCCCAAATCTGATAGGCGATCGCCTGCCATTGGCGTACTTCTGCATCTTTGGGTAAACGTGCGGCTAAGGCTTCGGCTAGGGCGATCGCTTGAGGAAATCGCCTCTCTCTCAAAAATCTTTGCAGTTGCTCGTATGTCTTCCACTTTAGCCGTTGTTCGATTTCTACAATGTTCGGCGGTTGTGTGGTTGGTGGTTTCTCAGTTGTGGCGGTAGCTGTAGTTGTTTTTTGTGGTTGGGTGGTTTTTGTCTCTTCGCGTTTAGATGTAGAAGTAGGCGACTGCTTTGTCCGTGGGGTTGTCTCCTCTGGTGGGACGACAGACAATAAAAATCTGTATGCCTCAGTCAAGGCAATGAATTTATCCTGAGCTTTTTTATCACCGGGGTTGATATCCGGGTGATATTGGTGCGCCAGTCGTCGGTAAGAGGTTTTAATGTCGGTAAAAGAAGCTCCCGACCTTAAACCCAATAAACGGTAGCAATCTCCAAGATCCATTTTGATCTATTAGTGGTGAATATTCAGCTATCAGCCATTAGCTGCCAACCGAAAGTTTTAATAATATTGAATAATCTTATATTTTATAGTTCATATTTAACGAATTTTGTAAAGGATTGGGAATGGGGCATTGGGCATTGGGGTAAAATCTCCTTTGCCCCTTTGCTTCTTACTAGTCCCCAGTCCCCAGTCCCCAGCTTTTCAATGAGTGGGCTGGCAATGAGTGGATCTTAGATTATTCAATCCAAAATCCGTCTTGAAAAGTTGAGCCACTGCGTTGGACGGGTTTCCCGGCTTGTAGCAAGTGGCGTTCCTAAGGCGGGAAACCCGCCTACAACTTTCCGCAAAATCTAAAATCTAAAATTCCCAGTCCCCTATTCTACACGCGGTCTTCAATCACGCGGTCAATTAAGCCGTATTCTTTCGCTTCTTGGGCGGACATGAAAAAGTCCCGATCCATGTCTTTTTCAATCTTGGCTAGGGTTTGACCAGTATTGTTGGCATAAATTTGATTCAACTGGTGACGAATGCGGATAATTTCTCTAGCTTCGATTTCGATGTCAGTAGCTTGTCCACGCGTCCCGCCAGAAGGTTGGTGAATCATAATTCGGGAATGGGGTAATGCTAGGCGTTTGCCTTTAGTACCAGCTGCCAACAAGAAAGAACCCATTGAAGCCGCTAAACCCACACAAATCGTTACGACATCTGACTTGATGTGCTGCATGGTGTCATAAATTGCCAAGCCGGATGTCACCATACCACCGGGGGAATTGATGTATAAGAAAATATCCTTACCTGGGTCTTCTGAATCCAAGTACAGCATGACAGCGATGATTTGGTTAGCAATTTCATCATCCACATCACGTCCTAGGAAAATAATCCGTTCCCGGTACAGGCGATCGTAGATGCTAATCCAATCTGTAAATTGACCGCCGGGCATCCGATAAGGAACTTTAGGAACTCCTATAGGCATATTTGACTCCGTTAATAGTTAATTTGGGCAGGGTTAGTAGAGAGTGCTAGGGAGTGCTGAGTGGAGAGTGCTGTTAGCGGTAGCGCGGCGTTTAGCCGGTGCTGAGTGGTAAAGTTTTTAAATTACTTTTTACTCACTAGTCGTTACTCATTACTCATTACTCATTACTCAGCACTTACTAAAGAACACTAGCTGGTAGTGGGGGATGGGCGAGTTCTTCTTTTTCAAAGACTCGATCGATTAAGCCGTATTCTTTGGCTTGGTATGGAGTCAGGTAGAAGAGACGATCCATGTCTTTGGTAATTTTTTCTGTTGTTTGTCCTGTAGTCAGAGACAGAATATCAACCATTGAGGCTTTGTTAACTAGAACTTCTTTAGCCCGAATTTGAATATCTGTGGCTTGACCTTGGGCATAGCTCTTGGGCTGGTGCAGAATAATATTGGCGTTGGGTAAACTAGCTCGGCAACCTTTTGTCCCAGCACCAAGTAACATCGCTGCCATACCCATTGCAGAACCAATGCAAATGGTGTGGATGGGGGGCTTGATGTATTTCATAGTGTCATAGATGGCGAAGGCTTCGGTTTCAAAGCCGATGGGTTCACCGCTATAACCGGAAGTGCCGGTAGAGTTGATATAAATTTTAATCGGCTTTTCGGGGTCGTCGGACTGTAAATACAATAGTTGAGCAATTATTAATTCTGTGACAGCAGGAACTAGTGGCATCCCCAAATAGACAATTCGCTCCTTCAATAGTAGGGATGGTAAATCTGGCGGCGGTGTCCGGTAGGAACTATCGCCGTAGTAAGGGGCTTGAACAGCCTTGATGGGGGAAATGTCCATAGCAACTGATCGCCTGATATAGTGCCGTTAACTGTAATACATCCTAGCGCGATGCTAGCTATCTTCAAGTGCGGTTTTCTCGCTAATTAGCAAGATAGCTGGGCATCTGCCAATGGGTGGCTTCTAAGATATTCTGAATATATTATCTGACAATATATTAATGGATTGCTTTAATTAAGTTTTCCGTAGCACTAGTGTAACGATTTGAAGTTATTCAAGAATATGTAAGGGCAAAATTCCCCTTACCCATGTTTGTTAAATATCCTGGAAATTTTGGGTTATGAAAGTTAATTTGCAGCCTACCCTCAATGATGCCAATCTGGACGCTAACCAAATCAGTAGTCAGCGTCAGTTGGCGATTTCAATTTCAGCCAGTGCAGAACCCCAAGACCGCACCGTCCCATTGAATTTATGCTTAATTCTTGACCATAGTGGTTCGATGAATGGGCGACCGCTAGAAATTGTCAAACAAGCGGCGAATCGTTTGGTGGATAGATTGAATGTGGGCGATCGCCTGAGTGTGGTAGCTTTTGATCACCGTGCTAAGGTCTTAATCCCTAATCAAGCGATCGCAGACCCAGAACAAATCAAAAAACAAATCAACCGTCTCTCGGCGGATGGCGGTACAGCCATAGATGAAGGTTTACGCTTGGGGATTGAGGAGTTAGCCAAGGGGAAGAAAGACACTATTTCCCAGGCGTTTTTATTAACCGACGGGGAAAATGAACACGGTGATAATAATCGCTGTTTAAAATTCGCTCAGTTGGCTGCTGGTTATAACTTGACTTTAAATACTCTGGGCTTCGGTGACAACTGGAATCAAGATATTTTAGAAAAAATCGCTGATGCAGGTTTAGGTGCTTTATCTTATATTCAAAAACCAGATCAAGCAGTGGATGAGTTTGGCCGTTTGTTCACACGGATTCAAACCGTAGGCTTGACTAATGCTTATCTATTATTCTCCCTGATGCCTAATGTCAGGTTAGCAGAACTCAAACCCATTGCCCAAGTTGCCCCAGATACAATTGAGTTACCCTTGCAACAAGAAAGTGATGGCCGTTTTGCTGTCCGCTTGGGAGATTTGATGAAGGATGTAGAAAGGGTGATTTTGGCGAATATTTATTTGGGACAGTTACCAGAAGGGAAACAACCCATAGCTAATGTGCAAGTCAGGTATGATAACCCGTTTCAAAATCAAGCCGGCATATTCACACCGAATATTCCCGTGTATGCCAATGTGGTTAGGGTATACCAACCAGAAACCAATCCCCAGGTGCAGCAGTCGATTTTGGCTTTAGCTAAATATCGCCAAACCCAATTAGCAGAAGCCAAATTACAGCAAGGCGATCGCTCTGGTGCGGCTACTATGTTACAAACTGCGGCGAAAACTGCTCTGCAAATGGGTGATACAGGCGCGGCGACAGTTTTACAAACCTCAGCAACTCAACTCCAAGCTGGGCAAGATTTATCAGAAAGCGATCGCAAGAAAACTAGAATTGTCTCGAAAACTGTGTTGCAAGATACCCCTCAAAAATGAAAGTCCAATTGCTCTCAGCCTTAAGTGATCACAATATTGATGCAGCTCAACTCAATAGCCAGCGTCAATTGGCAATTTCCGTTTCTGCCATCGCCGAGCAGTTTGAGCATAATTTACCCCTAAATTTATGCTTAATTCTGGATCAAAGTGGTTCTATGCACGGTCAGCCTCTGAAAACCGTGATTCAGGCTGTAGAGCGATTATTAGATAGACTAGAACCTGGCGATCGCATTTCTGTTGTCGCTTTTGCAGGTTCTGCTACGGTCATCATCCCTAACCAACTAGTTCTCGACCCCGAAAATATCAAATCTCAAATTAGTAAGAAATTAACTGCTAGTGGTGGGACATCCATTTCTGAGGGTTTACAACTGGGAATTACAGAATTAATGAAGGGGACAAGAGGTGCTGTTTCCCAAGCGTTTCTCCTGACCGATGGTCATGGTGAAAGCAGTCTGAAAATTTGGAAGTGGGAATTTGGCTCTGATGACGGTAAGCTGTGTCTAGAACTCGCGAAAAAAGCCGCAAAAATCAACCTGACTATTAACACTCTAGGTTTTGGTAATAACTGGAATCAAGATTTACTCGAAAAAATTGCTGATGCTGGTGGCGGGACTCTCTCCCATATTGAGCGACCAGAACAAGCCGTCAATCAATTTAATCGCCTATTTACGCGGGTGCAGTCGGTGGGGTTAACTAATGCTTACCTGCTGCTGTCTCTGACACCAAATGTCAGGTTAGCAGAACTCAAACCCATTGCCCAAATTTCCCCGGATATTATTGAGTTACCCGTAGAAACAAATGATGGTAGTTTTGCCGTGCGTTTGGGAGATTTAATGAAAGATGTCGAACGGGTGGTTTTGGCTAATTTGTACTTAGGAAAGTTACCTCCAGGAGAACAGGTAATTGGCAACCTACAGATCCGCTACGATGACCCATCTTTGGAGCAAGAGGGGTTACTATCGCCTATTTGGCCAGTGTATGCCAACCTTTTACAGGTATATCAACCAGATTTTAATTCCCAAGTGCATCAGTCGATTTTGGCTTTAGCTAAATATCGCCAAACTCAGTTAGCTGAGACTAAATTACAACAAGGCGATCGCTCTGGTGCGGCGACAATGTTACAAACTGCGGCTAAAACTGCTTTACAAATCGGTGATCAGAATGCGGCCACGGTTTTACAAACCTCCGCTACCCGCCTACAATCTGGGCAAGAACTCTCAGATGCAGACCTCAAGAAAACTCGTATTGCTTCCAAGACAATTTTACAGAGTTCTTGACGCATGAAAACTACGGGCATTGATCACATAGCTATTATTTTGGATGTCGGGTTAGAATTTTTCTACTCTGATTCTAATGGACATCATGAACCCAATCCCAGGTTTTTAAGAAAAGCAGAAAAATCAATTAAACACGCTCAATGTCAGATTATTTTTGATCTTTCACAAACCAGCCTCGCTTAATGCTTGAATGAAAGCATCAACTAAATTAAGATTTTCTGCCCATTGTGTAAGATAGCCATAATCCAAACCTTGGGCTTGTAGTTTGAGTATACCCAACACATCACGCCACTGTTTTTCTGATTTACTACTCTGACTCCATAGCAATTTTTGTAGCATAGTATCCTCTGGGGAAGATACCCAAAATGGAGATATGCCATCTAAATCAAGCAACATCCTGCGTGCCATTTGTGATAAAGAAAATGGTGAATTATCTTTAATATAAAGGTCAGCATTAGCAATAGTTTCAGTATGGGTAATATTAAGCATTCGCTCTCTACCTTGCTGCAAATTTGTCACTGCACCTGCTGGACAGTAGTAACCCGCACCTTCAAGTGTCGCAACTAATAAATCAATTTGGTCAGGTTGTACTTCTATTACTAAATCTAAATCACGAGTAGAACGAGGTTCACCATGAATAGAACTAGCAACACCTCCACTTACATAGTAAGGAATATTCATTGACTGAAAAATTTGATGAAATTCTCCTGCAAGTGTAATTGAATCTTGAATCCACATACTTTCATCAATACTTTTTGGCTGGAAGTCAGGGGAAAATTTCTCTGCTAGAGTAGCACGGGCAAATATTTGACAGATTTCTGCTAAAGATAAACTGCGATGCCGAAATTTAATTCCCGCTAGGCATAATTTTTTTACTCCACGGTCATGAGCTATAAATATTCTTATTCGCTCAGTAGGTGAAAGTTGTCTAAGCCTAATAAACAAATAAATATCAGCATCGATATTTGTATCAGCCGCTTGTGGTTTGTAATTTTTGTTTACAGATATTTTTAATAATGTAGTTTCATTAATCCCATTCACGTTGCTTCTTTCCACATTCAATAACCAAAAGTAATCACTGAGTAAGTTGACGCAAATAAATTGTACTAGTTTAAATTTAAACGTAATTAAATTAATCTTATACAAAATACCTTGGAGAAAGCTTCAGCCAAATTACTCATGGGCAAGTCCATTAATCAGCAACAAAAAACCCCAGCCTTGCAACTGGGGGGATTGAGAGAAGTCCGAATGACGATGAGAAACTTAAACCGAAGTTAAAAATTTTAGCTAACGCCCAGAGCTACCAAAACTAAAGTAGTAACAAGTAATGCAGCGTATACAGCTTGCAGTGCGTAGCTGCGTTTCTGCTCTTGGTTGGGGTAAGTAGCGTAGTACATTTTAGGTTCGGTTGCGTAGTTATTTAGAATGCCGTTTTCGTTAATGGTGGTATACATAGTTTTTTGTGTGTTTTATTAACTTATGTAAATAAATTTAACAGAATTGTTACAAAGTGTCAACCCAGCTTGACAATGAAAGGGTAATAAGGTTAATAAACATTACTTATCAGGGAGAAGCATCAACAAATGATGGGAAATGATACTGCGAGACTGTCCTTGAAAACTGAACTATTGCAGCGAATAGCAGCCTTAGATGTACAGCAAGCCTTGTTTCCCTCATCAGAACCCAAGATTGATGAAATAGTGCAGAAGTTAGAGAATATCAATCCCATCGCCAACCCCCTGAGTGTGAATCACCTAGCTGATTTAACTGGTAACTGGCAGTTGGTGTATGCTTCTCGCGGAACTGTTGTTACTCGTCCCTTGGCATCAATTGCAGATATTTGGGGAGGAATCAAAATCACTAGAGTTTGGCAAAGGTTAGTGACAGGCGATACCGGGAAAATTTCTGCTACTAATGGTGCTGAGTTTGAATTACCCCTGTTAGGAAACTGGCAATTGTTGGCTGATGGAGTTTGGAGTTGCGGTGATGATGAGCAGGTAGCAAAGGTGAGCTTTTATACCTTCGCTGTGCAAGCTATCAAACCTTTGGGGATATCTGGCTGGAGTTTGCCGCCATTGAAAATCCCGGTATTAGAATTTTTGCGAAAAGAGGCTATATGGATAACCTCATATTTAGATGAAGACATCAGGGTGGGGAGAGGTGCAACGGGTAATCTGTTTGTCTTTCGTCGTGAGTAAGTTCTCACTCTAGTACCATTAAGTAATCATCAATCAATTTTAATCAATCACTTATGTCTTCCACTCCTCTGACATTAAATCTAGTTGAAGGTTCTATTGGTTTAAGTTTTTCTCCCCAAGCGGCGAGGGAATTAAAAGCGGCGATTGATCAATTGATGGGAAGCCTGAAAGCTGTTGCAGCTAAATCCAACCCTGGTACTAAAGCCACCCCTCAACCACCTTTGGAATATCGTTACACAGGCGACGTATTTTTAGAAATTTTCTGTAATCCTAATATCTGGCCTACGCCATTTGCCGCTAAGGTATTGCTCACCGTGCGGGATGTCAATATTCGTCTGACTACGGAAGCTGAACTGGTGCGGGTGATTGAAGATATTAACCAGTATTTAGAGCAAGTTGAATAAAGTGAGTAATTTATGAAAAATTAGATCCCCGACTTTTTCAAAAAGTCGGGGATCTAGGCTCATCGCTGTGTTACGTATTAATTATTCATCCAAAAAGTTAGCTTCTCTCACACTGACGCACCTTAGATTTTGAAAGGCTACCTTTGTTTGAATCTGTTACATTTGCATTGTTTTAATGAACTAGATGTTAGGATTAGATAACACGTTTGGCTACACTCTGCTGAATGTTACAATCAAGGAATATATATTGAAGTTAAGTTGATGAGTTTATCACTACAAAAAATCTTCAGCGAGATTGACAAACTCACACCAGAAGAGCAAGTGACTTTGCTGGAACATTTAGTAGAACGCATGAAAAAGCACCTGATTCCAGCACAAAATAAACGCAAATGGAACGATTTAAAAGGTATGGCTACTCATCCACTCTTTGGTGAAGATGCTCAACAGTGGGTTTCTCAAACTAGACGTGAAGGGGATGAACATCGGGAAGATTTGTTAAAAACAGAATAATGAGAATTAATGAAGCATTGGCAGGGGTTTCTCATATATTTCTTGATACAGCACCAGTTATTTATTTTGTAGAGCGTAATCCACAGTTTTTCTATTTAGTAGAACCAATTTTTGACCGATTGGAAACTGATATTCAAGCCGTGGTATCTCCGATAACATTATCTGAATGTTTAGTAGGTGCTATACGTTCAGGTTTACCGGATTTAGAGCAAGCTTTTGTTGATGTATTAATCAGTAATGAAGTAGTTTTTGTAGATATAAATGCTGCTGTTGCACAGGATGCTGCAAACATTCGGATGCGTTACAATCTTCAGTTACCCGATGCTTTGCAGATTGCAACTGCTATCTCAAGCGGCTGTGATGCTTTTTTGACTAATGATGCAGCTTTGCAACGAGTTCTAGAGTTGAAAATTTTGGTAGTTAGTGAGTTAGAGGTAGGATAAATTAATCTCTAAATATCTGTATCGCATCCCCAACCCATATTTACAGTTTGGTAGGGTGCGTCAGTATGAATAATTTCTTGGTATAGTTAGGTTCTCTTGCACTGACGCACCCTACATTTTCTGCCAAAAAATTCGAGTTGCCATGAGGCGAGAAAAAAGAATAAAAGAACAAGTGCAAAGTGTAAAAGGACTAAAGTGTAAAGGGCTACTGGAGAATCCTCCCGGCGGCACACACAACACGAAAACCAGAATTGTAGTAGGGGTTGACGCGGTTAATGTCGTAGCGACACGCAGAACGGCAGTCTCCAGGAATGACGATCCAAGAACCGCCCCGCAGTAAGGCTCTTCCTTGCTTTTGATAAAGATGATTATGACCATCAAACCAAGGACTGCCATCTATTGGCGCACCTTCATAGTTTTTGTGCCAATCATCAAGACACCATTCCCATATATTTCCGTGCATATCGTATAAACCAAAAGGGTTTGCAGGAAATTTTCCTACATCCGTTGTTTGTTGGTAACTATTGTCGTAATTCGCTAAGTCTTTGGTAATTGTCTCACCAAAGTAATATGGAGTAGTCGTCCCCGCACGACAGGCATATTCCCATTCTGCTTCACTTGGTAAACAATAAATTTTCCCAGTTTTTTGAGATAATCTCGCGCAAAACTCCACCGCATCATCCCAAGAAACATTTTCCACCGGGCGGTTAGCACCTTTAAAATAAGATGGTTTAGGATTTAGATCAATATTCACCTTAGCAAAACCAGTAACGGCTTGCCATTGTGCTTGAGTGACGGGAAATTTACCCATGAAAAAGGATTTGACATTAACTTGATGCTGTGGACTTTCAGAATCATATCGTCCTGTTTCTCCTTCTGGTGAACCCATGAGAAATTGACCCCCAGGGATCGCCACCATATCTAAAACAACAGCATTAGCCAAGTTTTCTCTAAAATACTCAGCACGTCCGCGACTCGGGTTGATTTCATGTTTCTTTCCTAAACCTAAAAAGCCTGAATTTATAACTGTAATGGTAGCGGTTTCAAATTCAAAGGGTTGAGTTTTAATACTGGTGTTAGATTTAGCCTTAGATGCTTCCTGTTGTTTTTGTCTTTGCTGCTGTTCTTGGCGTAATCTTTCCGCTTCCTGCTGCTGTTGCTGTAATTCGGCTTGCTGCTGCTGTTGTTGAGATTTTGACTGTAGTGGTGCAAATACTCTTGCTTCTATCGCTGTAATATCTTCATTCCGTAATCCCAAAGATTGCTGATAGTCTTGTAATTCCTTTTGGGTTCGCTGACTAAAAGGATATTCTTGCTTGACTACATCAATCAATGTCTGCTCATACTCTTGTAACTTGCGTTCATACTCCCGATAAGTTTGCAGAACTTGTTCTTGAATTTCTCTTGCTTCCTGTTCAGATAACCCCAACTCAACGCGCCTTGATTCCAATATTCTCAAAGCAATGACAGAAAGATTACCTTCACCCTGCTGGGCGCGACTTGTGACTTCTTGCAGATATAATTCCTTGTTAACCTCAGATAAAACCGTCGGTGGTAATGGTGCTGAGACTGAGATTAAAGCTTGTAATGCTTCTGTGGCGTTAGGGTAGCGCATACTGAAGTGATGACGCACCATTTTAGTTAACACTTCAGCTAAATGATTGCTCACCTGTACTTGATTTTGCCAGATAATTTCCCCTGTTTGGCTGTCTTCTTCTAATTCTGATGGCAAAACACCGATTAAAGCTTGAATAGCCATTACCCCTAACGCATAAATATCGCTACCAAAACAAGGTTTACCGCGATACTGTTCATAAGACATATAACCAGGTGTGCCAATCACCACGCTAGAATTAACTTCACCTTGACTATTAATCAATAATGTCCCTAATTCTTTGACTGCGCCGAAGTCTATCAAGATAATCTTGCCATCTTGACGACGCATCAAGTTCTGGGGTTTGATGTCGCGGTGAATGACTCCTTGTTGATGGACAAAGGAGAGGATTTCTAGCGCATCTTGTAAAAGCTTAGTGATATAACTTTCACTCAGTCGTTTACCTGGGACTATTTCTCGACTTAAATCTTGTCCTTCGATAAACTCTTGTACTATATATAGATTTTGGTCTTGGTTAAAGTGTGCAAGTAGTTGGGGAATTTGGGGATGTTTTCCTAGCCTTTCGAGGATAGCGGCTTCTTTCTCAAAAAATTCGATAACGCGGCTTTGAGTTTGGTTGGGACGCAGTTGTTTGACAACACATAAGGGTTTACTCGGTTGGTAATTATCTCTAGCCAGATATGTGACAGCAAAACCACCACCGCCTAGTAACTTGATGATTTCGTAGCGTCCCGCCAGCGTGTTCAAGTGAGTATAAACCCTGATAAGCTTAATTAGTCTCAGTTTAATTGTTGAGGGCTAAATCTGACAAGGCGGAATTAATTCGTAATTCGTAACGATGCTCCCCTCCGCTACGCTACTGTGTACACACAAGTCTTTTAAAGTTAGTCGATACATTCGCAATGTTAGGCGATACATTCACAATGTTAAGTGATACATTCACAATGTCAGGCGATACATTCACAATGTCAGGCGATACATTCACAATGTTAGGCGATACATTCACAATGTTAGGCGATACATTCACAATGTCAGGCGATACATTCACAATGTCGATGCAGCAACTTGTCTCACTTTTCACGGGATCTGGAAAACCCCTCTCCTAAAAGGCTACGGTGTACACACATCTTTGTGCTGGGTGCAAAATGTGGCTTGATCCCCCCTAACCCCCCTTTTTTAAGGGGGGAATAGATTCAAAGTCCCCCTTTTTAAGGGGGATTTAGGGGGATCAAAACGTTGTAGGGCTGGGTTCTTAGACTTGTGTGTACACTTTAGCCTCGCTTGCGGGGAGGGGGTTGGGGTTCTTGTACCGTACTAAAGCAAGAACCGCTATACAAACTTTAAGCTGCATCAGAAAAATACATGACTTTACCACCGTAAGCACAACGCAGATTTTCTTCTGTGAGTACCTGTTGTCTTGAACCTGTGGCGACGAGTTCGCGGTTGAGTAAGACTAAATCATCAAAGTGGCTAATAGATTCGCCTAAATCATGGTTAACTACCAAGACAATTTTATTAGCCGCAGCCAATTCATGAAAGACATCAAAAACTACTGCTTGAGTTTTTTGATCAATCCCTACCAACGGTTCATCAAAACAGAAAATTTCGGCTTGCTGCGCTAAAGCACGGGCTAAAAATACCCGTTGCTGTTGTCCCCCTGATAATTGTCCTATGGGGCGATCACAAAATTCTTTCATCCCAACTCTTTCTAAGGCATTTTTGGCTACTTGGCGGCTCACACTAGAGAAACTACGTAACCAACCGGTCTTTTTTACTCGTCCCATCATCACTACATCCCAAACGGTAGCGGGATAAGTCCAGTCAATTTGGCTACGCTGGGGAACATACGCAACTTGATCTAATTGCTGCATCAAGGGTTTACCTTGATATAATACCCTCCCACTACTAACGGGAACTAACCCCAGCATCGCCTTCATTAAGGTACTTTTACCCGCACCATTAGGGCCAAAAATCCCCGTCAGTCGTCCCGGTTTGACAATACAGTTAATATCCCTTAAGGCTTCTTGTGTACGGTAGTGTACCCCTAGATGGGCAATGTTAATGTTTGTTGTGGCTGTCACAGTATTAACCCACACTAGATTGGAATTACCTTCTAAGGAAAAATTAGCAGTTCTCATGGTGTGATTTCCGAGACGGGAAGCAAATAATGAAAAGATTATGAAAATACTGTACCTTAAAAAATGAGAAAAATATGAAAACAAAGATAACAAGTTTATGGCAGCAATCACTCATTCAAAAGCCGGATATTTCGGTAAGGCAATATTCGGGGTATTTTTGGGACTTTTGATAGATGGATGTACTCAAGTAGACTCAAACCGCACCGCATCCGTCACCGATGGTAAGCCGCGAGTAGTAGCAACTAGTACAGTGATTGCTGATTTAGCTGGTGAAGTTGCAGGTGATGAAATCCAGCTAAAGGGAATTCTCCAGCCTGGTGCTGATCCTCATGTATACGAACCAGTTCCAGCAGACAGCCGATTTTTGGAAGAAGCCGACTTGATTTTATATAACGGCTACAACTTAGAACCGGGAATCATTAAGTTAATGAATGCGGCTGGTGGGAAGGCGCGAAAGTTAGCCGTCGGGGAAGTTGTTAAGCCGTTAGAGTTAGATAAAGGAAAAGGTGAGATTGTCCCAGATCCCCACGTTTGGGGTAGTGCAGAAAATGCGATCGCAATGGTGAAGGCAATTCGAGATGGTTTAATTGAGTTATCCCCTGAAGATAAAGATAAATTTACCCAAAATGCCGCGCAACTGACAGAAGAGTTAAAACAGTTGCATAGCTGGATTAATCAACAAATCCAAACGATACCTCCCCAGAATCGCCAACTGGTGACAACTCACGATGCTTTCCAATATTATGGACGAGCTTACGGAATTGCGATCGCCGGCACATTAATTGGCATCAGCACCGAAGAACAACCAAGCGCACAAACAGTGCAGCGATTAGTCGAGTCAATTAAAAAAATCGGTGTCCCCGCAATTTTTGCCGAAACTACTATTAACCCAGCTTTAATTACCACCGTTTCCCAGGAAGCTGGAGTCAAACTAGCACCCAATGAACTCTACTCTGATTCAATTGGAGTAAAAGGTAGTGATGGCGATTCTTACATCAAAATGATGGAAGCAAATACCCGCACTATTGTAGAGGCATTGGGAGGGAAATATACACCTTTTCAACTCAAGAAATAAATCTATAGTTAGAACTTGCCTCTAATTATTCGAGGCTTACATATAACCTCCGAAGTGTAATTTGTACTTTCTGAATAAACTCTCTCTCAAGCAAGAACTATTTAGCCATTTTATTTTCTACATTGTATTAGTAAATACATAAAATTTAATTGTGGAAATAGCCATGACTAAAGAATTAGAAAATCAAAATAATCAATCAGCAGAAATTAGGCAACCAGTCAGTGAAGATTGGCATTCTCGTAAAGAACCAAACGTTAAAGAAAGGAACTTAACAGCAAACCCTGGGGATAGAATTTCTGAACAACCCCAATCTGTGGAAGAGAAATCCAAGCAAGTGGCTGTAGATGTACCAGACATTACAGGCGATCAAATTACAGTTCCGACTTATTTTGTTGTGGAATATCCAGACGGTGAAAAAAAAGCCCTCCATCATGTCAAAGATGCTGAAGAAATTTCTGATGTCATTCGCCAAGCCAGAGTAGACGAAAAAGGCAATCGGATTTGGTGGTAATCGTTAATTGAGTAATTAAACATCACACGACTTGAAGGTGCGTGATGGAAAGCTTCAACAATCTCCCTCTGATTTCCTCTCTTGTCTTACAAGTCTCCGGGTGCGCCGGAGACTTTTAATCGTCTCCTTCAATTAATTTAATTTTTTCTCTGTTTGAGCCATATAATTCCACAAATCTTTTAAAAAGCAACATATTTGCTTGCTTTGATACCCGGCTTAATTTAAATAACCGTTCTATATCGATTTCAGCCAAATTACGCAAATAAGGTAAATCTTCAAGGAGAGTTAAGCATGAAGCAAAATGCAAGAGAATTTGTAATATTGGTTTAGGCCATTTGAGATCACTATAAATTTCTATAAACAATCGGTGTTCCTTCTCATTTAAGGGAAAAGCATAAAATATCACAATTATTCTTTTGTTGTTATAAACTGGAATACTTAATTCTATAGTATGAGGAGTATGTAATATTAAATCAACCTCAACTATAGGTTGCCTCCAAATTTTGAGAGGATTAATAGGAGAATCTAAAAGAGTTTCAAATTTGATGATTCCACCAATATTGGTTGGTCGAAAATCACTAACATTTAAAACTTTTAAGTTATTTAAACTGAAATTGTGAACAGTTTCTAAATGTTTGAGGTTTAATAGATGGTAAATTTGGCAAAGATAAGGAAAAGGTAAAATATACTCTTGACTAATCATATGCCTTTTCTTTAAGTCAAACTTATGACCTTGAGTTTGACACAAATATCTTTGATATTGCTTGATATCAGTACGCTCATCAAATTCTTCTTCTGGTTTTAAATACAGCCAAAATAAAAAGAAGAAAGATGTTGTAAAAATTTGCACTATTTCTGTTGCTGATAAATACCCATCAGCAAATGCTGCCATACTTCTGTCCGTGATTCCGAAAAGCCAAGAGGGGATACCAAAGAACCAAACACCTGTTTTAAATTTATTGACAAACTGATAGATTTTAAATTCTACAGATGTTGTTTTATCTGGGATTCCTTGTAATTCATGGCTATTTTTAGGCATCTTAATGGACATAGAGAATCCTTTATGAAGATTCATTACTATACCTATAGTAAAGAGAAATAATATTAGAACACTCTACCTTTAGCTGTAAAATAGAGTCGAAATTATTTCTCTTTAAATCACAAGTAAAATTATAAAATCTAGGACTTTAGAGTGAGGAGTTTATCAATTACCTATTAGTCTATACTCAGGTGTTTTACTTAGAGAATAAATACTCGACAAAGCGGTTGAAGTTGTTTGCTGCATCAACCATTGAATTAAACCAGGAAATAATCGATAAGTAGTTGAACCCACAGCAACTAAACCAACTTACTTGATCAATACCGTGATCAGCACCCTTGATAATTACCTAAAAACAACAATTCATCTCGCCGCCACAGTCGCAGACTTGGCGGCGAGATGAATTGTTGGCTAAAAACGAAACACCCCTTGACTGAATCAAACCGCAGGTTTGACAGGGAGAGGGGTAGTGGAGTTTTTAGCAATATTCGTGATATTATTACATCAGTGAGTTTGACGTAAAGATGCTGGTATTTGAGGCAAAACTTGAAGGAACAAACGAGCAATATCAATCGCTGGATGAGGCGATTAGAACTGCTCGTTTTGTCCGTAATGCCTGCCTGAAATACTGGATGGATAACCGAAACATTGGCAGGTACGATTTGAGTGCTTATTGTGCTGTGCTTGCTGCCGATGACAACTTCCCTTGCGTTGCCAAGTTGAACTCTATGGCTCGTCAAGCTAGTGCTGAAAGAACTTGGTCTGCGATTGCTCAATTTTTTGACAACTGCAAGAAAAGCAAGCCAGGGAAGAAAGGTTATCCACGCTTTAAAAAAGAACAGACACATGGTTGTGTTGAGTACAAAACCAGTGGGTGGAAGCTTTCTGCTGACCGGAGATACATCACTTTTAGTGACGGATTTGAAGCAGGAACTTTCAAGCTCTGGGGAACTCGTGATTTGCATTTCTACCAGTTGAAACAATTAAAACGTGTGCGGGTTGTACGTCGTGCCGATGGGTACTACACGCAGTTTTGCATTGACCAAGACAGAGTAGAGAAGCGAGAACCAACTGGTAAAACTATTGGCTTGGATGTGGGATTGAACCACTTCTATACCGATAGTGAAGGGAATCAGGTTGAAAACCCTAGACATTTGCGTAAAAGCGAAAAGTCTCTCCAGAGATTGCAACGCAGATTGTCTAAAACCAACAAGGGTTCTAAAAACAGAATCAAGGCGAGAAATCGCTTGAGTAGAAAGCACCTCAAAGTAAGTAGGCAGCGTAAAGACTTTGCTGTGAAATTGGCAAGGTGCGTAGTCCGGTCTAACGACTTGGTGGCCTACGAGGATTTGAAGGTGCGGAACATGGTCAATAATAGACATCTTGCCAAGTCGATTAGTGACGCAGCGTGGACGCAGTTCCGGCAATGGGTTGAGTATTTTGGCAAAGTGTTTGGCGTGGTAACAGTTGCAGTTCCACCCCATCACACCAGCCAGAATTGCTCTAACTGTGGTGAAATGGTGAAAAAGTCTCTTAGTACAAGAACTCATGTTTGCCCTCATTGTGGTCATACCCAAGACAGGGATTGGAACGCTGCACGGAACATACTTGAATTAGGACTACGTACTGTGGGACACACAGGATCTCAAGTCTCTGGAGATATCGACCTCTGTATGTCGGGAGAAATCCCTCCAAATAAGCCGAGTCGTGGAAAGAGAAAGCCCAAAGAGTGATCTTTGGAATCCCCCACTGCATTCGGTACTCCGAATCAGTGGTCAGAGGATGTCAATGTGGGAGACATAGAATTGTGGCGACGAAAGCTGTATTATTTTTGAATCTTTGATCAAAATCTTCTTCAAAACGGCAGTAATGACCATCCGTCATGCGAATGAGACTGACTTATCTGCAATAGTAGCAATTTACAATGCGGCAATTCCTAGCCGCCTCGCCACTGCTGATTTAGAACCTGTTTCTTTAGAAAGCCGTCGGGCTTGGTTTCAGGGGCGATCGCCTGGCTTACGTCCTCTTTGGGTGATCGAACAAGAGGGTTTAATTGCTGGCTGGCTGAGTTTCCAATCATTTTACGGACGACCAGCTTATCATGCAACTGCCGAAATTAGTATTTATATCGCCCCAAGTTTCCATCAGCGCGGTTTAGGAAAGCAACTTTTAGCTACAGCAATTCATGAAAGTCCCAACTTAGGTTTAAAAACTTTGTTAGGTTTTATTTTTGCTCATAATCAACCAAGTTTAAAACTGTTTCAATCTTTAGGGTTTGCAAAGTGGGGACATTTACCCCAAGTTGCAGAACTAGATGGAGTGGAACGGGATTTAGTAATTATGGGATTGCGAATTTAGGCTTTTGATTCACCATCCCCAACTACCGGGGACACCTTTAAACGGCCCAACAATATCGCTAGTTACCCAACCACCATAAAAGTTTCCTGGTTGCGGTTCTACCTTTTCACCATCGATATAGCAAGCATCCATCATATGGACATAAAAAGCCACATAATCTTTGATGCTGGCAAAAGCTAGTGTAGGACTGGCGTAAAACCAAGCCGCATTTTGCACTTCTTTCTCACCGACGCAGATTGTGTAATAACCAGCGCGTCCCTTCCACTCACAAAAGCTAGATTGTGGTGTCAACACCAGATGTTCCATTTTGATATCCGCCGGGGGGATGTAGTAAGAGGGTGGATGACTAGTTTCTAAGACACGTTTGGCGTTGTGGGTTTCTGCGATCGCTACACCATTAAAAATTACTTGAATGTGTTTGTTTGTGTCTTCCAAGCGAGGAGGACGGGGATAATCCCACACTGATTCTTGTCCGGGATTGGGTTCAATACGTTGGGGATACATAATAACAATTCAAAATTCAAAATGACGCTCTCTACGAGACGCTGCGCGTTAGCGGAGCTTTCGCTTTAGCGATACGCGGACTCGCTCTAAGCGTTGGCGCAGCCTCTCCGACAGGAGAAGCTATGCCGTTCGCGCAGCGTCTCTGCTAAGAGAAGGCTTTACGCTGCGCTAACAAAATTCAAAAGCAACCACAAGGAAAAGGGTTTGTACAGAGTGCATTAGTATTGAGGAATTTTTACGTGGTTCATTACTCATTACTCATTACTCAGCACTCACCACTCCTATCGTACTTCTTTCAAACTTTCAACTTGGTTAGTGAACAACTCAGTAAACAGACTCATTACTGTCCGTTCTTCTCTGACTTTTATATTAGCACTGAGGGACATACCTGATTGCAAAGAGATTTTCTTATCTTTAATATCTAGGTATTGTTTATCTAACTGGATTCTGGCAGGGAATCGATAAAATTTATGGTTTTCATCTGGCGGTAGCGCATCTGATCCAATGTCAATTAACTCCCCTTTAATATCACCAAACTCACTGAATGGGAATGAGTCAATTCTGACATCTGCTTTCATCCCTTTACGTACAAAACCAATATCTCTATTGGTGATAAAAACATCAGCAATAAATTTATCGTTGGGTACAATTTCGAGTATCTTTTGGGTAGGGTTAGCTACAAAACCAGGGGTTTTTGCTTGTAAATTAAAAATAGTTCCTGAGGCGGGGGCGCGTAATTCTTGATACTTAAACTCTAACTGGGACTGAGAAATTTTACTGTTGATATCTGCTAAATTTTGTTCATTATTTAGCACAATTTTCATAAATTGGCTATCAATATCAGCAATGCGCTTTTTGTTATCGGCTATCTTTTCTAAAATGGTTTTATCAGTAGTAGCAACAGTATTATATAGTTGTTGTCTTCCTTTCTCTATATCAAATTGCAGGCGTTTAATTTCTTCACCTAATTGTTCTACTTCTGCCGTAAGGTTTTGTACCTGTTGTTGTTGGTTGAGGTACTGTAGCTGGGAAATACCGCCTTCTTCAGAGAGGATTTTTAGCTTATCTAAAATCTTCTGCTGAATAGCTAAACTTGCTTGTGTATCTTGGAGTTTAACTACAGTTTGGGATAGTTGTTTTTGAATTTTAGAAACTTCTAATCGTGCGGCAGATGCACGAGTTTCTAATTCTGTTTGAGAAACTTGTAGCTGTTGTCTCTCATCACGATCTAATCCTATCCCTGTAGTTGCGTTTCTTAGCTGAGTCCGCAATAATTCATTTTCTGATACTAAAGCTACTCGACTTTTTAATAAAAATTCTGCATCTCTAGGCAATCTAACTCTGGAAAATGCTAGTTCAGAATTAATTCCAGAACTAGAATTCATTAATTGACGATAAAGCTGATTTTCTTGAATTAAATTTCTGCGAATCTGATTTAAAGAATTTAGTTGGGCAATGGTGGCAACTGTTTCAAAGGTTATTAATAAGTCTCCTTTAAGAACTTTTTCCCCATCTTTGATATGTACTTCTTTGACGACTCCATTGACTGGTGATTGTACTTCTTTGACTGTTCCTTCTGGCTTTAATTGGCCAGTAGCGGGTACTACCTGTTCGATTTTGGCGAAATATGCCCAAGTAATCCCAAAACAAGCTAACGCTATCAATGTGAGCATGATTGTACGTGACCACACAGGAGATTGACGCAGTACAACCGCTTGATCAAATTCTTCATTGTTGGTCTTAATTAATCCTTGATTATTAGCCTTTGGGGAAGATGTTATCACTTGAGCATCGACATCGATCGCTTTGTCGTGCTTGCCGTTACCATTATTAGCGTTAAGTTGAGTCATAGTAGTTTTGCTTGGGGAATGGGGAATGGGGAATCGGGAATGACTAATGACTACTTACAAATTTACTTCTTGTTGTTGATATAGGTAGAAATAATGACCTTTTGCCGCCATTAGTTCTTGATGGCTACCTTGTTCGATAATTTTGCCTGCATCCATCACCACGATCGCATCTGCATGACTGACGGTGTTAAGACGATGGGTAATAAAGAATACTGTATTACCTTTAAAGGCGTTGGCTAGGTTGAGGCAGACTTGACGTTCGGTGGGATAGTCTAACGCACTGGTGGCTTCGTCTAAAACTAATAATTTTGGTCGCTGGAGAACGGAACGGGCGATCGCAATTCTCTGTCTTTGTCCACCAGAAAGTCCTGCACCCCGTTCTCCAACTCTGGTATTGTAACCGTTGGGTAAGCCCATAATAAATTCATGGGCAGCAGCAACCCGCGCGGCTTCGATAATCTCTTCGGTGGTAGCATCGGGATTTGTTAGGGCAATATTTTCTTGCACTGTACCGTCAAATAACAGGGTTTCTTGGGGGACAACACCCACTTGGCGGCGCAGGGAATAAAGTTCTACTTTGGCGATGTCGTAACCATCAATCAAAATCCTGCCTGATTCTACGTCATAGAGTCTCAGCAGCAATTTCATCATCGTACTTTTGCCAGAGCCACTTTGTCCAACGATGCCGATAAACTTACCTTGGGGAATTTCGAGGTTGACGCTGGATAGTTGCAAAGGCCCATTATTGGCAAATCGAAAGGAGACGTTTTCGTATTTTATAGATCCTTGAATTTCTGGTAGAGGGATATTGTAGCGGTCGATTTCGGCTTCTTGGGGTGTATCGACAATATCACTCAACCGTTCTAGAGATAAAGCAGTTTCTTGGAAGCTTTGCCAGAGTCGCGCTAGGCGTAAGATAGGGCCGGTAACATAACCAGAAATAATTCTAAAGGCGATTAATTCCCCTAGGGTTAATTCTCCTTGGAGTACCAAATAAGCACCCACCCACAACACTAATAAACTACTGAGTTTGTTGAGAAAGTCGCCTGTGGAGTTAGCTAGGGTGGAGGTGACAACGGTTTTAAATCCAGCTGCTACATACCGAGCATAGCGTTCTTGCCAAGAAAAGCGCGATCGCAATTCGATATTTTGCGCCTTGACTGTTTGAATCCCAGACATCACCTCGACTAAATAGGATTGAGTAGAGGCGTTGCGTTCTGCTTTGGTACGTAGCTGTCTACTAACAGTGGGGGACGCAATTAAGGTAATAACTATAAAGACGGGAATTGTGCCTAAACCCACCAAGGTCAGTTGCCAACTATAAAACAGCATGACGATGATATAAACCACCGAGAAGACGGCATCTAAGCCGACTGTTAAGGCTGTACCGGTGAGAAACTGACGAATATTTTCTAATTCGTTGATGCGTGTAGACAGTTCACCTACAGGCCGCTTTTCAAAATAGCGCAGTGGTAGCCGTAATAAATGATCAATAATTTGTGACCCCAACCCCATGTCAATGCGATTGGTTGTATCGACAAATAAGTAAGTCCTTAAAGTGGTGAGTACGGCTTCAAATATGCCTACTACTAACAATAAAGTCCCCAAAATATTCAGAGTGCTGATACTATTTTGGACGATGACTTTATCGATAATTAACTGAATAACTAGAGGATTAGCTAACTGTGCTAACTGGACAAAAAACGAAGCGATAAAGACTTCGATCAAAACTCGTCTATAGCGCGACAAGTAGGGAAGAAACCACCGTAAACCAAAGCGTTCTTGTGGTGTTTCTTTCGTGTGAGTTAATAGTAATACCCTAATTTGGGGAGGGAAACTATTTTCTACAGTCTCTAAATGTTCAACTATTTGCGCTGGTTTGCAGCGAACCATACCTTGGGATGGTACACCTAGAACTACCTGATGCGCATCGGCTGCGTATAACACTGCAAAACCATCACCATAGCGTACTATTGCTGGTGTCGGGAGGCGAGAGATAGCCGTTGCAGGTACATCTACTAAGTTGGCTTTGAGTCCGATTAACTCTGCTAGGTATGCACAAGCGGGAAAAGAGATAGTCCCTTGGCGTTTAATTTGCTCACTTAACAGGCGACGTACTACTTCCTTGCGAAAGGGGATTTCTAAATGCTTTGTGAGCATTTGAAAACAGGCAAAGGTGGTATTTAATTCGCCTTTACCGCCGAAGAGTGGAAATTTTTGGCGGTTTTTTTGGCCTTTCGCTGAGGAATTCTGCGACCGGGGATAGTCTTCTTCTGAAGCGTAGGGAATGTCTAGAGTTTCGGTGATGTTGGCTTGACTGGGACTCAGAAGCAGTTGAGATTCCTGGCTAGTGCTATTTAGAAATGATAAATCTGATGGTGCTAAACCCAGCAACCGCGCCGGACTTTCTCCTCTGACTATAATTGCTTCTTGTCCATCCTTCGGTTCTACACGAGAACCAACGGGGAACTCGTTGATTTTCCCGCCACCACTAATAAACCAAACGCTCTCTTTATCTAGTTGATGAAAGTAATTTCTTCCGGGCGCAAGATAGTTTATTTTTGCGCTTTGCCAAGCTTGTCCCGCTAGTTCACCAAGATTAGTGATGACGTTAGCTTGGTTTGCTATCTGTGAACCCAGAATATCGAATACTTCTACTATATGACTAGGATTGAGGCGAGCATTGGCGAAGGCGGGATAAGTAGACAACAGCCGCAAGTATTCATTGGCATCTAAGGTTAAACCGATCATTTCATCGGTAGAGGCGATCGCAGTTTCACAACCCACCTGACGCAACAACCCGATTTCGCCAATAATTTCACCTGGTTGCATCAATTTTAGGGTATTGGGCATTTGCGTTTGCGGGTCAAATCCCAATAACCGCACCTGTCCCTCATAGATAATCGTTAACCGTTCGGGAACGACTTCTTTCCCAATAACTTTTTGCCCAATACGATAGCGAAATGCTTGCAGTCGGTCTAGTAAATTACTAATCTCTATCGTTGGTAACTGGTCAAACCCTTGCAGGGTCACGAGAAATTCTTGAAAGGTATTTTTAATATAAGTCATAGTTAAAAAAAGGGTTTGATTCGATAAATTTATCTATAGGTTTTTATCCGAACAACGACAATATTTTATATTTATGCCATCAGTAATCAAAACTTGCTCATATATGTACTTCAATTGCATAGTTTTTGCTATGGGGGACGTTCTTAAGTATACAAATGTTAAGCCAACTGGCAAGCTAATGATCAATTTGCTTATTTTATACAACGGCTTGACCAAGTTTTGACATAATCATTTATCTATAATGCAGATAATATAGCTAAGGAAACGTCAGTATCTTAAATACAGGGCATAAAATACTGTTTAGAATGTAATTCTTAATAAAAAGACATCCAGAGTCAAAATAGCACATTTTTTCACCCTGATGAATACTTAAGATATTCAAAAGAAAATTTAAAACTGTTATGGTACTTAGTCTCATAACGCCTGTAGAGACGTTGTATCCAACGTCTCTACACATCCACAACGTTAATTAGTTATTTTGTTAGCATTGCCGGCAATATTTCAACGGAATGTTAACTAATTTAAGCGCGGGCTTTGTTCTGGAATCTGCGCTTGATACTTATACTCAGGCCGAAAGCTGCGATCGCACCCAGGGTAGTAGCAGGTTCAGGAACTTGGGTAAAATTAGCATTGCTGACTATTAACTGTGATTCGCCAATGGTATCGTCTACATCGACAACACTGATACCAACGTTATAGTTTCCAGCAGTTGCAAAAACATAGCTAAAGTTAGAACCACCAGTCAGAGGCACAACTAAATCATTGAATGTGACAAAAGCACTATCACTATCGCTGCTGGAAAAACTCCAGTCGAAATTGAAAACAGCACCAGCTTTGACACCTGCAAAAGTGGTTTTGATTGCAGAACCTGCGGTAGCACCAAAGAATGACCCAACAGGATCTAAACTACCGCCAGGAATACTCAGAAAATCTTCTACACTACCAACACTACCACCAGTAATTACAGTATTGAGAGTACCTGAGTTGAGGGTGGCTTGACCTGATGTGAGGCTAACATCACCAATACTATCCCAAGTAGATAAATCTAGATTAGCCGCGTAACTGGGACTAACTACTGCCAAAGTAGTGATACTCAATACACTTGAGCTCAGAATGGAGTTTTTGATGGAATTCAGCATGGGATTTTAATAGGTTGTAAATTGGAGAGTGGGCATTGGGTATGGGGAATAAAAAAATCAAAAGCCAAAAGACAACAAATTTTTGAATTTTGAATTGATTAGTCCCCAGTCCCCTTAAAACACGAAGTTTTGAGGATTGCTCATGGCTTCTGGAGTGACGTTATTCAAAACTAGGAATGGGCGGAAAATACCAGCACCGAGAAGTCCATCGCTATCAATTTGCAGGACGGTACTGTTAGTAGTGCTACCTTGGACTAGGCGGACATAGCCATCTGCGATCGCATCGCTACCGTTGTAACCACCAGCAACTAAGCCATCTAACAACTGACTCAGATTAAGTGTGTCACTACCCACTTCAAAGTCCGTGATGGTATGACCTACTTCTCTAATGCTGGTGTAGATAAACTCGTCATTTCCTGCACCACTGGTAATGTTTTTGCCACCAGTACCGCCGACAATACGGTCATTAGCAGCAGTACCAATTATGGGGTCGCGGCTACCACTACCATTGAAGTTATTGAAGTCGCTATCAATGATGGTGACGATAGCACTAGCGTTAGTACCCAAATCATAATTACTGTTGTCGATGATATTGAGAACAACAGTTTCATTCCCTTCTACTAAGGCATCATCGACGGGAGTGACAACAATATCAACGTAAGTCTGCCCAGCCGCAATGTTAGCTGTACCAGTGAGATTATCGTAATCGCTGCCATTGCTAGCAGTACCATCAACGGTGTAGTTAATTGTCAGAGATTTACTGGTATTACCAACACGAGAAACACGGAAAGTACCTGTTGTTGTCTCAGCTTCCGTCGCATTTTCTGTAGTAGCAGCAATACTAACTACAGGTGTGGGCAAGTTGAGCGGCTGGTCTAGTTCCAGAACGATGAACTCGTTATTGTCAATCCTTGGAGGGCGACCAACTGAGAAGGGATAGTTATTATCGTTAGCTAGTAGCAGTGTTTTTTCATCTAACACCACTACAGATTCAATGGTGACAAAGGGGAAGGTGAATTTGGTGCTACCATCGCCATTTAAGTCTTTGGGATCAGAAATATTGAGCAGATCACCGATTTCTTCTTTGGCTATAAAACCATTGGCATCTTTCTGGGAGAAGTCAACCTTGAATAACTTCTTGAATTGCGCGCCAGTACCTTGACCACCGTCTCGTTCAATCACCAGAAATTCATTCTCGTTGATGACGGTAATATCACCGATGGCGTAATTAGGTCTATCTAGACGGTAGAAACCTACTAAACCTTGATACTGCTCAGATGCAACATCAAATTTATAGATCCGTAAAGAGTTGGCTGGATCACCGATTACAGTCCCTTCCAACATCGGATATAAGGTTTGCTTATCCAAGCTGATAGCCATACCCTCAAATCCACGAGAGCCAGACAGGTTAGGATTAGCTGGTTCTGTGAGGAAATCGGGGTGATCAGGCGATCGCACAAACTCACCAGCTAACACATCACGGACGCGATCGCCTGTACCTGGAAAGTCTGTGAAGTAGCCATCTAAACCTAGCTGGATTAAATCTCTATATTCGGCTTCAGGGTTGTTGTTGTAGTCTGCTGCGAGATAACGCCCTTCGTTACGGAAGGTGTAAGCATGGACTAACAAGCCTGCTGCATGGGCATCTTGGATTAAAGTTGTGGGTGCAGTCAGGGTTTTATCAGCATCGTTAACTGCACCATCGCCATTAACATCATCAGCTTGACCATCTCCATCGGCATCCACACCCTGGACGGATCTAATCATCCGCTTCCAGGGGCCAATACCGTCAGCATAGGTAGCAATTTCTTGTAAACCTGCGGCTGTCCGTAGGTCTGCATAGGTGCGGGTATCGCCACTGACGACAAAATCGTATGGTTGCACCTCTTGTAATGAACCATCCAGATTGACATCAAATGCGTCTAGTAACTGCACTAAAGGCAGGTCAATTCCAGCCGCAGGCATGATGACATTGTTTAGTGCTTTGAGATTGCCTGTCTCGAAGGACTGAATAAATACCCGTGCTGGATCAGTGAAGTTATTTGCTACGAGAGTATCAATTAATTGCTGGCTGATGTCGTAGCCTTGTTGAGTGAAGTAAGTAGGATGCTTGGTTTCTGGATAAATGCCGATTTTTTTACCTGTATCAGCTTCTACCTGCTTCACTAAGTTGATGATTTCTTCTAGAGTCGGGATTTCATACAAATCATCAAACTCTTGGTTACGGAAACTCGGTTGAATTCTTGCTCGCAGAGTCTTGATTTCTGCTAGGGTGAAGTCTTCAGCAAAGAAACCTTCTTCATCTCTACCATCAACATTTTTAATCGTTCTGCGATCGCTAAACTGTGCTAAGTCTGCAACATTAGTAGTGTTAATTAAGTTGGGTTCGTGACGGGCGATTAATACTCCGTCTTTTGTTACTACTATGTCGGGTTCGATAAAGTCAGCACCGCGTTCAATCGCTAACTGGTATGCAGCTAAGGTATGTTCTGGTAGTTCACCGCTTGCACCTCTGTGTCCAATGACAATTGGGGCTTGACCAGTGAGAGTGTTGAGATTGGTGATATTGGGTGTAGGAATCGGTGCATCTAGTAACTTACCTGTAGCATCGAAGTGCAGTAGGTAGGGGCCAAATTCTTCACCAATCCAGAGTGTACCATCTTCAGCAATTACCAAAGATTCAATATCGAAATCTGCACCAGTGAGGAGGCGATCGCCTGTATTTTCATTGACAATTGTGAACGGTACTTTATTATCTGGGTCAGATAGTTGGATAAAATCCAAGACATCGACACTGCGATCGCCATTTAATTCTGTACCTTGGAAACTGGGGTCTAGGCGATAAATCCGCAACAGGTAATCAGGACTATTCGCTTTACTACCAAAACCATTGTCAGACAAGAACCAGAAGGAATTATCATCGGCAACTTGTACTGCACTAAAGCCTTGAACTGGCTGGTTAGCAAAAGGTAGATCCCTACCGTTGGTGTTACCTGTAACTGCACTACCAGAAGGTATCCCCTCAGCAAAGGTATCAGCCGGGAGGACTGCAAAGCCTTTGAGCGTTAATTTAGACCCATCCAAGGTATAGGGTAATTCTAGTAAGCCGAGTTTTGTCGGTAGACTGGGGGAGGCAACTGTAATCCCGATTGTGCCGTCGGGATTGGCCTGCGTGCCGACGATACCAAAATCATTATCGTTAACTATAGCTAGAGTTTTGGAATCTACTAAAGCCAATCCTTCTAGCTTACTGACTCCGGTGTAACCCAGTTCAGCTGCATTGGCAATCAGGGTCTTGGTGACAGGAACAATATTTGCTGCTGCTAACTCGGCAACAGTTAACTGTTCAATGGTTTTATCTGGGGGCAATGTCCCAAAGTTAGTGGAATTATTAATATTAGTTGCCCCTGCCAAATCAATCTGGAAGATCAGTTTGTTCGATGTGTTGTCTTCTAAATCATCTCGCTCGACAACAGCAAATTTACCATTACCTAGAGAGACAGCATCGCCAATTTTGTCTGTTCTGGCATTACCACTGCCGGAAATATCATCAAGACGATAAAGATATTCACCCGTAACCTGTTTGGAAATGATATCAAATTCCAGAATCCGCAGATTTAGAGAACTTCTAGAATTGGCATCATTACCCACATCTGGGTTATCAATCGCACTTTGAATAAAGGCATACAGTTTATTACCTTCCAGTGCTACAGCTTCAAAGCCGCGATTATTGCGTCTTTGGGCGTAAACAGCAGGGAACACAGGTGTACCAAAGGAGTTACCGCCATTTTGGCTAGAGTCAGTAGCATCACCGACAGGAATGAAGCGATCGAGCAATTTACCGTTACTATCAAAGTGGTAAATCGCTGGACGATACTCATCCACCATCCACAAATCACCATTAGGTGCAACTACAATTCCCTCTAAATCTGCACCCAAGGGGTCATTCGGTAGAGGTTGGTTATTTAAATCCACAGGATTTTCATCGGTGTAGGCTGTACCGCTAGCACCTGCTTGTAGGTTGGCTAATCCCGTCAACGGGGTTACACCATCGGGATTGAATAAGCCTGTTCTCTTGGTGATGGTAATTTCCCCGGTGGTGCGGTTAAGTTCAAAGCTAACCACTTCTGGTTGGAAGTCTGGTAAAACAAATGGTCTATTACCACCGATAGGTTCTCCATTGGGGCCTCTATCGGTGTGGGTGACAAACTGCAAGTTACCGTTAGCAGCAATCCCTTGGAAGTAAAGCCCAGAGAAACCACCCAGGAGAATATCTTGACCCGTGATGGTTGTACCTAATGTTGGTAGGTCATTAAATTCGTAGACAGTTAGCTTTGGTTGTGCCATTGGAGTCCGGGGATCGTAACTGGTTGTGTCTATTGTTAGGGGTTGGGGAAAAGCATGAGCGATGTTTTCCCAAGGGACAAATTTAAAGTTAATGTTGACGTTTTCGAGTTCACCGTCATCTTCAACGAGTCTGGGGGGATCGTTAGAACCGTCTTGTGTCACAAATAATCCAAAGGGGAAGTTTGCTCCTAGTGGGACGTTGACGACATCTGCGCCGTCAGACTCCTGTACGCTGTCTATTGCGCCATTATTACCAACGGCAAAGCTACCTAAATATTCGTTATTACCTTCACGGCTGTAGACTGCAAAGGTGTTGTCGCCTTGACTCGATACTAGTAAATAGCCCTTACCATCTTGACCGTAGTAAATAGTCAAGCCTTCGACATCACTGGTGAGATAAGAACCACCCAAGGCTTTTACTTTATCTATCAGCTTGCCAGTGTTACTTCCGTCTGGTTCTGCTGAGAACTTCCAAATACCAACATTTTCCTGTCCGATGTAAAGGAAGCCTGTTTCTTGGTCTGCTACCATCCCCTCAGTTTGGGGATCAATGCCCTCATCTGCGGGGATAGTAAACTCTCTGACTCGTTCCGCCCCAATTTTACCGTTACCTTGGTCAATGAGTTTGAACTGAGCTATGTCACCAGTGTCCGCACGATTAGTAAATACGTAGTAATCATTAGTTACGGGGCTACGATATAAAGCCAAACCGTAAGCACTACGTTCGTCTGATATGTAAGGCGGTGCAAAGGGCGGGGCTTGGAAGAGAGTCCCGATACTGCTATCAGTGATGTCTTCTAAATACTCACCGGGGGTAGTGGGATTGGGGTTAATTTTAAAGATTACCAGTTTATCGTTTTGGCGATCGCTGGCTACGGCAATATCTACAGATTCACCACCCAAGTTAAACCCATATTGTACATCTACGTTGTTGTAGCGGATATCACCAGGGTTAACGGTTTGCAGTAGATTCCCAGACAGGTCATAAACCCGCAGTCCAGCATTTTTCACTGCTGTCAATACGAGGCTGGCTGAGGAGTCGGTAGCATTCACATAAATTGCTGGGTCATCAGCATCCGCATTTCGATCAACTGCTGGGATGCTGACATCATCATCATCGAATAAATCGGGGCGGGTTTCAACGGTGGGAGTAGCTGTAGGAATTATATCTGTACTCAAAGTCAGAATCTGCGTAAATTGGGCGGCGTTGAAGTTGTTGTCACTCACCAACACAATAGATTGACGACCATCAGCTAATTTGGGGCCGAAAGTAATCCCTTCGATGTTATCTGTACCCGTCGGTAAGTCGAGGTCGTTTAAATTCAATAGTAGTTTCTTGCTAGCAGGTCTGAGGGCTGCTAATTCCGCTTCACTTAGGCTTGCTAAGGAGTCAATGGTGCTAAGGTCCGTTGCACCTTGCAAAGATACCTCATAGATTTTGATGGTGTTACCCACACCCACAGCAAAGGAACGTTCGACCGCGAGGAGAGTACCTCGGTTATCAATTGCTAATAAATCCACCAAACCGTTATCTGCAAAGCCTGTGGCTGGATTGGGGATATCAGCAATAGCATCGGTGATGTAGAGATATTCTTTTTCTGGCTGACCGCTAACTAAGTTGTATTGCAAAATCCGGGAAGGACTACCACTCGTTAAAGAAGCCCTCGCACCATCTTGGAAAAGAGCGTTTTCGGTGGCTGTGTAGAGGGTTTTCTGGTTGGGTGCAATGGTGAGGCTTTCAAACGCTAAGTTATTCCGCACCCCTGATGTCTGCGTATCACCTGCATCAACAATCCCATTAACGTTGGTATCTTCTACAATAGGTAAGAATTTCACAGGAACAGGAAGCGATCGCAATTCTTGACCAGTAGCTATGTCAAACTCTTTAATAAAGGGATCACTAACACGCCCAGCATTCGGATTTGCTTCCCCCTCTGAGGAAATAAACACCGTCCCATTTTTAGTTAAAGCAATCCCTTCTGAGTCAATACTATTTAATGGAAAAGTATTACCATCGCTATCTTTGAGGGTTGTAACATTGGTAAATGTGACTTCTCCTGCTTCCGTCGTGTAGGTATAAAAACGAGCCGGGGCAAATTGAGAGCGATCGTCAGAAATCGCATAATAGAGATTGTTAACAGCATCATAGGTGACACCAGATAACCCACCCATTTGAGTGGGTACGCCATTTACAAGTCCGGCTGTACCTCCAGGGATAAAGCCTGTAGGAAAGGTTTCTTGTTCGGCAAATTCAGCATTGGTAACGGTTTTCCCTGCTGGCGTTGCGCCTACTTCTACATCTACCCACACTAAACGATGGTCGGAACTAGGGAAAGGGAAAGTACCCACAGCCGCAAATTCCGGGTCAGTATTTTCAGGCCAAAATACTGCTGAGTTGGTAATTTGCAAATCGGTGGAAGGTAGGACATAATCTGCTCGCAAGTTACCTGGCGTACCATCAGCAAAATCAGCCGTGTCAAAGTAGGGATTGCCTTGGTGATTAGCGTTTGCACCACCTTGTAAAGCCGCCTGCTGGGGTGCGCCTGGACTTGTAGGGATGGAATTAGTGTTGATATTGGGGTTCTGCAACAGTTGGAGAATGGCGTTGTCAAAACTGTCCCCATCGAAAGGGTCAGCATTTTGATCACCCATAATCACAAAACTTGACCCAGCAGCTAAACCCTCTGTATCACCTGCATCATCATATATATAACCACCTTTGTCGGTAGTGATATAGTCTGCCCAAAAGCGAATCTCGTCATGGTTGCGTTTGCCGTTGCGGTCTTCTGCACCATCAAAGACTGGGGGTGTGGGATGACTTGCCAAAACATGGATTGTTTCACCATTCACATGAATTGGTATGTCCCAGTGACTCTTGGAAGATAAACGCAAGATTGCTTGCTCTTCTGGAGAATACCAAGGAGTGTCTGCATCAGGAGTTTTGATCGTAGGTAAAAGAGAATCGGGCATATCCTTCCACAAAAAATTCTGGAAGGTACGTATATTTGCTGTGTCGATTGGGTATTTAGACAACAGCAACATCCCAAACTGACCGGGGAAAATGCCAAAGCCGAAGGCATCGTTACCACCACCAACTGAGCCATCATTATCTAAGTCAAATCCAGAAGCAATCCCTGTATTAGAAGGAGCAATGTAAACATAAGGATAATCAACGGGAGTTGCACCGTTTTGACTAACAGATAAGTAGTTTTGTTGAAATAGTTGAACTGGTTCTAAAGGATTGCCGGCAACGTAGTCAAACTCATTAATTAGCAGCACATCTGGGTTATTGCGCTGAATAATTTCCGCAACAGCTTTAGCCTGAGCATTATCAGGAGTAGAAAGATCAGTTACTAATTGACCTTCAGCATTACGGTTAAGAGAAGCATTGAACTGAGAAAAGCGGATTGTCGGGTTAGTCGGCATAGGTTAGTTGCGAATTACATCCAGAGTGAGCGAAGATGAGTATCGGTATGAGTAGACACTTTGATACAGTTAAATTTCTAATGCTTGTGCTGGTTGAGTCGCGCTATTTTATAGATCACATTTAGAGCGATCGCTAGATGGTCACTGCAAATTGAGGTATGTGCCAGAAAACAGCCATATACCTTAATTCAGTATTTATTCGGATTGTTAAATTTCAAACTATCCCAGTTAGTTTAAGAAACAGCTAGCAAATGGTTAAAACTAGGTAGTTATTAGTAGGACTTACGCAACTGGCATATTTTTTCTGTAGGGGAGGCAAAAAGCGGTGTGGATTTTCCTCCCGCTTTATTGCCGTTGCGTGACGCAGCGAGAATATTTGAACGTAGTCATGAGACTTATAGCGTCACGCACCAACCACCAGTTGTGACTCTTGCGTCAATCCTGATGAGTTAGAAAAATTAATAAGGGTGAGCCTATAGCCCACCCTAGAGTGCGTATATTCAATTAGTGGAAAACCTAACCCCCTAGCCCCCTTCCCTACTAGGGAAGGGGGAATATGTAGAGACACGATTAACGAAATTTATCAGGATTTAGACGTGTGCGGACTTGTGGTTGCGACTGCCGGCGAATTGCTACCCCATTTTTCAGATTTCTACCTGTTCCCCCATCTCTAGTATCGAGATAAGGCTTGAGATTGATACCGCTTCTTAAAGAATTGACTTGATTACCGCTACCTAACAGAGTACGACCTAAATTATAAAGTTCGTTTCCTCCATTACTGCGATTAGTATAGGTGTTGACGGCTGTAGTTTGCTGACCACTATCAGCAGACATCAGGTTCTGGAAAATACTATTACGAACAGTGTAGGGGTCTTTGTTACGGGGTACTGTTAGGACAATCCGACATTGAGAATTAGCATCGGTTGTCACACAAACAATATTTTCGTTATTTTCTACAGAGGTTTGCAGCTCTTGTAACCCATCTGGGCGATATAATTCTAAGCGACTAGCGATCGCTTGACAACGGCTTTGTGCATCCCAACCACCACCTAAAGCCGCAGGTGTAGCCCAAGGAAAGTATTGCCCTGGTTGGCTTTGAGGTTGATACATGACGGTGTGTTGGCCGTTATTCTGTTGACAGAAAAAGCGTGCGCCACCAACACTAGTAGGTGAATTAGTTGTATTTGCTGATGTGTTTGTAGGAAATGGTGCAGGTGTGTTTGTGGATGTTGATGAACCTGATGGTACAGTCGGGACAACCACACTATCTGAAGAATTATCGAATTGAGCCAGTGCAGCCCCATTACCCAAAAATAAAGATAACCCCAGACCGCCCAAACAAGCTAACTTCCAGCTTTTTGACAACATAAACGCTCCTCCAGTGGACACAGAGTGGAAAACTGATATTTCTATTGACGCAAAATTTTGTCTTTTGATTCATTCAGTGCGTTGCTTTTTTTTCTTCTAGTTCTTTTTTCTCTTGCAGCAATTTTTTTACTCTAGCGTTGATATCTAAATAGCATTTCATCCATGAAATTTTAGAAGAAAGTATATTTTGTCAATCGGTTAAAATACTCTATTTTAAATTTAAGGAAATATTAATTTTAAGAATACAGTTTTGCAGATAAAAATCAGCCAACGCCGACTACTACTCAGAGCGATATCAAAAACTTTCAGTGTACTAAAATTGCTAGTTTATATTTTTTTGATAAAGAAGATAAAGAATCAATATTTAAGTATACAAAAATCCGTAGATTACTGAGAAGATTCTATTTATAGATTTGTTCCCTTTTATTTTTACTTGACTCGTCTAGGTTCGCTGCATTCATATTTGCGGAGAACTTTAATGGCCTTAATTGATGATCTGTTGCAAGCTTTAAAGTCAACATTACCCGATAACAACGTCAACCTCATAGTTGCTTATCCCGGTTCTGGTGGTGATGGACCTAGCTACGTGGATATAACGATCAGCAATGGTAATTTCCTGAATGGACTCTACGACAGTTATTGCATTGACACAAATAAAACTATTGTTCAAGGACAAACCTACCAGGCTCAAGTCTATTCCAGTTATGATGATCCACTGCCAACAGGGATAATTGACAAACCCGAAAACTTAGATGAAGTTAACTGGCTAATTAACCAAAATTTCTTAGGTAAAAACTCTTTGGGTGGTTTCGGCACTTATACCTCTGGTGATATACAGGTAGCCATCTGGACTTTACTTGAGAACACAGTTGCTCAAAGTGTATTAGGTACAGTAGGTCCATACGATCAAAACCGAGCTAATGAGATTGTTCAGGCATCTCTTCAAAATGGTGCAGGCTTTGTACCCAGTATCAGCCAAGATGGCATACCTCAAGACATCGGAATAATTATTGTTCCTGTTAACGAAACAGGAGGTAACGTTGCACAAAGTACGATTAATATTCTCAAAACAGCCGCTTTGGGCGATTTTGTGTGGGAAGACCTCAATGCCAATGGTATTCAGGATGAAAATGAGAACGGCCTGCAAGGTGTTATTGTTACTCTCACGGGTGGCGGCAAAGATGGTGTAATTGGTACGGCAGATGACACTACAGTTACAACAACCACAGATGTTGACGGATCTTATCTGTTTCCACTTCTTTTGCCAGGTGTAGAGTACAAAGTTACCTTTACCAAGCCAACTGATTTTGTCTTTACCACTGCGAATCAAGGCGATGATACAACGGATTCCGATGCTGATCCACTCACGGGTATGACCCAGATCATCCAGCTGAATCCGCGTGAATTCAATCGCACCATTGATGCCGGCTTCTACAAAACAGCTTCATTAGGCGACTTCGTATTTAACGATGCCAACAACAACGGCATTCAAGATAACGGTGAAGCCGGAATTGGTGGAGTCACAGTCGAACTCATTCAAAATGGTGTAGTAGTAGCCACAACCACCACAAATCCAGATGGTTCATACCTGTTTAATGGTTTAACTCCCGGAGACTATCAAGTCAAATTCACTCCCCCAGAGGGTTTTGTGTTCACCACCCCCAATGTTGGTGGCGATGACACATTAGATAGTGATGCTGACCCCACTACAGGTATCACCCAAACTGTCACCCTAACTTCTGGGCAATTCAACAGCACATTAGATGCAGGATTAGTACCATTAGCATCCTTAGGTGACTTTGTATTCCATGACCTAGATGCAGATGGCATTCAAGATGCCAACGAACCAGGAATCGCTGGTGCAACTGTCAACTTACTCCAAGGCGGATTGGTAGTAGCGACAACCACCACCAATGCCAATGGTCAATATAACTTCACCAATTTAACTCCAGGCACAGGATATCAAGTCCAATTCATCACACCTGCCGGCTTTACCCAAAGCAGTCCAGTAGATGTTGGTGGAAATGATGCCATTGATAGCGATGGGAATTTAACTGGAGTCGTCACCTTAGCCGCCGGAGAAAATAATCCCACCTTAGATTCCGGGTTCTATAACTTGGCATCTTTGGGAGACTTCGTCTTTGCCGACAACAACAACAACGGCATCCAAGATGCCGGGGATACACCATTAGCAGGTGTCATAGTTGAATTAATTCAAAACAACGTAGTCGTAGCAACGACCACCACCAACCCAGATGGTTCATACCTGTTTAATGATTTAATTCCCGGAGACTACCAAGTTCAATTCACAGCACCACCAGGGTATAGCTTCACAACTCCTGATGTCGGTGGAGATGACACATTAGATAGTGATGCTAACCCCATCACAGGTATTACTCAAACTGTCACCCTAACTTCTGGGCAATTCAACAGCACATTAGATGCAGGATTAGTACCATTAGCATCCTTAGGTGACTTTGTATTCCATGACCTAGATGCAGATGGCATTCAAGATGCCAACGAACCAGGAATCGCTGGTGCAACTGTCAACTTACTCCAAGGCGGATTGGTAGTAGCGACAACCACCACCAATGCCAATGGTCAATATAACTTCACCAATTTAACTCCAGGCACAGGATATCAAGTCCAATTCATCACACCTGCCGGCTTTACCCAAAGCAGTCCAGTAGATGTTGGTGGAAATGATGCCATTGATAGCGATGGGAATTTAACTGGAGTAGTCACCTTAGCCGCCGGAGAAAATAATCCCACCTTAGATTCCGGGTTCTATAACTTGGCATCTTTGGGAGACTTCGTCTTTGCCGACAACAACAACAACGGCATCCAAGATGCCGGGGATACACCATTAGCAGGTGTCACAGTTGAATTAATTCAAAACAACGTAGTCGTAGCAACGACCACCACCAACCCAGATGGTTCGTACCTGTTTAATGATTTAATTCCCGGAGACTACCAAGTTCAATTCACAGCACCACCAGGGTATAGCTTCACAACTCCTGATGTCGGTGGAGATGACACATTAGATAGTGATGCTAACCCCACTACAGGTATTACTCAAACAGTCACCCTGACTTCAGGGCAATTCAACAGCACATTAGATGCAGGATTAGTTGAACTGCCTAATCCAACGATCGCCATTGAAAAATTTGTCCGAGTGGATGAAAACCCCATCGCCCTCAAAAAATTGGTGGCTGTTGAACCGATTGGAGGTGGTGCAGAAGGTCAAATGGTTTGCCAGACCGAAGGCAAACCAGAGGTCATGGTGTTCAAGTATGACCCGAATCTGGCCTTTGACACCAATCAAGCGGCTGGTAAAGGCGGCATCCTAGGAACGACCAATGTTCTGGACGATGACCCCAATGCTTACATTGTTGTCACAGACGACAGTGACCCGACTAATGGGCTGACTGGAAAAATCTTCTTTGCAGGCAATGTCACAGTCGGTGAAGAGTTCAGTGCCAGTATCGCCAATGCTGGAACTACCTTTGGTTCTAACACCTTCATCTACTTCTTTGATCAGCAAAATGGGCCGCTTCTGCAATCATTGCAGTATCACACTTCTTGCTCGACCCCCATTACTCTCGGCGACAAAGCCTTGAGTGCAACCCTAGTGGGCTATGACGGAGTAGATGGTAATAGCTTAGTTAGACTGCCCAGTCCTACTTTCGTAGATGCTAACACTGCTCCTGGACTAGAAACCCTTGTGGGTTCAACAGTGAACTTCCGTTATGAAGTAACGAACACTGGCAACTCTTCTATCAGCAATGTAGTGTTGACAGACGATCGCATTGCTAATGTTACCTTTGTTGAAGGAGATATTGATAATGACAGCCAGCTAGATACAAACGAAACTTGGATTTACTCTGCAACTGAGGTAGCTGGAACTGGGCTAGTTACCAATCAGGGGACTGTAACGGGTACAACAGCCAATGGACGAACCACTATAGCAACGGATATAGCTAACTATACTGGCGTTACGGCTCCTGCCGGCAACATTGGTTCTCTAGGTCAGCAAGTGTGCCAGACCGGAGGCAAACCAGAGGTCATGGTGTTCAAGTATGACCCGAACCTGACCTTTGACACCAATCAAGCGGCTGGTAAAGGCGGTATTCTCACCAATGTTGGTCTCGATGATGATAATAATGCCTATATTGTCGTCACCGACGATAGTGACCCAACCAACGGTCTGAGTGGAAAAACTTTCTTCGCTGGTAATGTGACAGTAGGCAACCAATTCAGTGCCAGTGTCACCAACGCTGGAGCTACCTTTGGTTCTAACACCTTCATCTACTTCTTTGATCAGCAAGGTGGTCCACTCCTGCAATCAGTGCAGTACCACACCTCTTGCTCCACCCCCATTACTCTCGGCGACAAAGCCCTGAGTGCAACCCTGGTGGGTTATGACGGGGTGAATGGCGGTCTTATTTCTCTGCCAACCTCCACAGGACCTGTTGTGCCACCCACTAGCAATCCTGTTATTCAACTGCCCCAAGTAGATGCAACTTTCGATGTCAATAATATCGGTATTACAGGAGACACTGCTCCTGGCGTTGTGGCTCAGAGGGGTGATATTGTCACCTTCACTTATCAAGTCACCAATACTGGTAACGTTGATCTGACTCTAGATAATTTGGTGGATGATAATGCTACTCCCGGTGATACCAGCGATGACTTTACGCCCACCTATGTAGAAGGGGATGTCAATGGAGATAGCATTTTCAACCCTGGCGAAGTCTGGTACTTCCAGGCGAAGGAATTGGCAACTCGTCCTGGTCTAAATACCAACACAGTTAAGGTCACAGCTGCTGATGCTGCTGGCACGACCGTAACAGCAGATGACCCTGCTAACTACCTGATCAACCCCCTTGATATTGAGAAATTGGTTGCAGTACAACCCATCGGTGCTGCCGAGGAAGGTCTGCAAGTCTGCCAGACCGAAGGCAAACCAGAGGTCATGGTGTTCAAGTATGACCCGAATCTGGCCTTTGACACCAATCAAGCAGCTGGTAAAGGCGGTATTGTGGGGACAACCAATGTTCTGGACGATGACTCCAATGCTTACATCGTTGTCACAGACGACAGTGACCCGACCAATGGGCTGACTGGAAAAACCTTCTTCGCAGGCAATGTCACAGTAGGCAGCGAGTTCAGTGCCAGTATCACCAATGCTGGATCTACCTTTGGTTCTAATACCTTCATCTACTTCTTTGATGAGCAAGGTGGGCCACTCCTGCAATCATTGCAGTATCATACTTCTTGCTCGACCCCCATTACTCTCGGCGACAAAGCCCTGAGTGCGACCCTGGTGGGCTATGACGGAGTGAATGGTAGTAACTTAGTTAGACTCCCCAGCCCCACCTTCGTGGATGCAGATACTTTGGCAACAGCTCCCGAAGCAGTTATAGGAACTCAAGTTGGGTATCAGTATGTAGTTCGTAACTTGGGTACAGAAGCCCTCAGCAACGTAGTGGTCAGCGACGACAAACTGGGTACTCCTACTTATGTAGAAGGGGACGCTAATAATAACAGTCTGCTGGATGCTGGTGAGAAATGGATTTACACGGCTTCTGAAACTGCTGTTAAAGGCGATCGCACTAACACCGCTACAGCAACGGCTAGTCTTGAGGGTATTACAGTCACTGATACAGATTCTGCTAACTACATCGGTATCAAGCTTGCTGCTCCCACTGGAGATTTAGAAAATCTCTTCGGCAAACCCACTCAAATGACCTTTACTTACATTGGAGGTAATTTGGTTAGCACGGGTGGTAAAGATAGAGATGGTAATGGTTTCGGCGATCAAGATGGTAATGCCAAGATTGAAAGTGGTACGGGGGATAATGATCCCAGTGCTTACATTATTGTCTCTAATAAGAACAATATTGCTGAGATTAAAGATGGTCGGGCGAAAACTTATTTCGCTGGAAAAGTTGATATAGGTCAGTCCTTCAGTGCTGACTTAGATTTCTTAAATCAGGATAAGTTTGAAAATGACACTCGCATCTTAATTTTTGAAGATGAAGCCGCCTTTAAGAATGGTTTGACTCCACTGCAAGTCATGAAATATAAAACTGATGGGTCACAAGATATAACCATTGGTGACATTATTGGTGGTGTACAACTAGTAGAATATGCCGGTCAAACTAATGGATTTAATGATCCTGAACTTAATCCACTTACGGGTAAAGTTGGTCAAGGATTCTATCTTCCCGAAGTGTTAGGCTCTGCGAAAAACCTAACCTTTAGCTACACTGACACCAATAATGATGGGATTGCAGGTGGGGTTGATGTCTTGACAGGACAAGGTGATAAAGCCACCATTTCTGGAACTCAAGATAACGATCCTCTCGCTTATTTCCTCGTTTCTAATAAGTCTAATCCCTTTGATGGTGGAGCTAAGATTTACTTTAAAGGAGCAGTTAATCTTAATAACTCTTTTACTGCAAGTCTTGATTTTCAAGGAGTAGATAAGTTTGAGAAGGATACTTTCATCTATCTGTTTGATGATTTGGCCTCTTATTCATCAGGTAGCAGTCCCTTACAAACCATGAAATATAAAACTGATGGTTCTGAACCCATGATGTTAAAAGATCAGTTAGGGGGTCTAACCCTGACTGGTTATGCTAGTACAACTGGTTTAGCAGCATTGATCTAAATTAGGTATTCAACCTAATTTTTAGAACCAATTAATTGATTTTAAGAGATGTTAGCTTTAACATCTCTTTTTTTGTCTCATACATTTTTCTGCTACTATTAATGTATAGTCAAAAAATTTAATCTATTCAATATTAAGCATACAAGCAAAAAAAATCTTATTAAAAATCAAAATGAACGGTTTTTTCTCATCACTTCAAACAGAACAGCTTCAATTATTAGAAAAATGGACAAACACGCAAACTGATTATCCTAGAGATACAACCATTCATGAGTTGTTTAAAATTCAAGCCAGACAAACTCCTAACTCTATTGCGATCGCCTATGAAAATCAAGCCCTGACTTATGAAGAACTTGAGCAAAAGTCAAATCAACTTGCTCATTATTTGCAAAAAATTGGCGTAACTACAGAAACACTAGTTGCTTTATATTTAGATCGTTCTCCAGATTTAATTATTTCTATCTTAGCTATTTTAAAGGTTGGTGGGGCTTATTTACCTTTAGATTCTTCTGCACCGATAGATAGATTAAAAATTATCTTGGAAGATGCACAAACACCTATTTTAATTTCTCAAAAATCTTATATAAATATCTTGAAAGGAATTGCTGATAATCTTCACACTATTTGTCTTGATGACAAGCTAAATCTAACAGATTTTCCTCACAACATTAGACCTTGTAGTGAAGCCACTGCCGATAATTTAGCTTATGCTATGTATACATCAGGCTCGACAGGTAACCCCAAGGGAGTTTGTGTATTACATCGTGGGGTTGTACGACTAGTAAAAAATACAAATTATGCTAATTTTAGTCCTGATGAAGTTATTCTACAACTAGCATCTATAGCATTTGATGCTGCAACCTTTGAAATCTGGGCTGCTTTATTAAATGGGGGCAAACTGGTTTTAATGCCAACTAAAACCCCGACATTACAAGAAATTGGTGCAGTAATCAAACAACATAATATCACTACATTATGGTTAACAGCAGGATTATTTAATTTAATCGTAGAAGAACAAATAGAACATTTACAATCTTTGCGACAACTTATAGCAGGAGGTGATGTTTTATCGATGTATCACGTTAAAAAAGTATTAGAAGAATTACCTGATTGTCAATTAATTAATGGTTACGGTCCCACAGAAAATACAACCTTTACCTGTTGCCATCAAATTACTATTGATGACCTCACAAAAGATTCAATTCCTATCGGTCGCCCTATTGCCAATACCCAAGTATATATACTCGATGATGCTTTACAATTAGTTCCTATTGGTATTGCAGGTGAACTTTATATTGGGGGTGATGGGTTGGCTCGTGGTTATCTGAATCAACCTGATTTAACGGCAGAAAAATTTATTCAAAACCCCTTTAGTAATGACCCTAACTCTCGTCTTTATAAAACAGGCGATCGCGTGCGCTGGCTACCTGATGGCACAATTGAGTTTTTGGGGCGAACTGATTTTCAAGTTAAAATCAGAGGCTTTCGGGTTGAATTGGGTGAAATTGAGGCAATTTTGGCACAGCATCCATCTGTGCGATCGGTGGTTGTATTAGTCCAGGAATATCAACCAGAAGATAAGCGATTAGTCGCGTATTTTACTAAAGTAGAAAATTTCGGTACAGTAACCCCTGGTGAATTACGCCATTTTCTCCAACAGAAATTGCCCAACTATATGATTCCATCAGCTTTTATCTTGTTGGAGCAGTTACCCCTCAATGGTAATGGTAAGGTGGATCGAAAAGCTCTACCTACTGTAGAGAATATCTGCATAGATGTAGATAGCAATTTAAATTCCCCCCAAACCCCAACAGAGAAAACATTAGCTGCCATTTGGACAGATGTATTGGGAATGTCAGTAGGAATTTTTCAACCATTCTTAGAAGTAGGTGGTCACTCTCTCCATTCTACTCAGATTATTTCCCGCGTGCGGGACTGTTTTGGGGTGGAATTGCCTGTTTATGCAGTCCTAGAAGCATCCACAATTGCAAGGTTGAGTCAATGGATTGAGTCAGCAAGTCAGCCAAATGAGTCTCATCAGAGTATTCCCACACTACAACCAATTGCACATAGACAAAATGACTTACCTCTATCGTTGTATCAAGAACGATTGTGGCTGTCAGAACAAAAATCTGGTCTCAAACCGATTTACAATCTACCAATGGCGTTTCGGCTGAAAGGAACTCTGGATATTTCGAGCTTAGAACAGGCTATTAACAAAATTATTCAAAGACATGAATCTCTGCGAACTACGTTTCCAATTGTGGAAGGACTACCTATTCAACGCATTGCTTCAGAATTAATCGCCTCCATTCCCATTCAACAAGTCGAGAACGATGGGAAAGTAGAGATGCAACAGTTAGTAGATGCAGAAGCCAGTCAACCATTTGACATTACACAAGAGCCGCCAATCCGTGTTCGATTGCTGCGGTTGACAGAAAAAGATCATGTCTTGATGATCACAATACATCACATTGTTGCTGATGGCTGGTCATTAGGAATCTTTATCCAGGAGCTATCAGTTCTCTACGCAGCTTATAGCCAACAATTTGATTCTCCCTTAGCACCACCATTATTTCAGTACAGTGATTTTAGCCTTTGGCATCGGCAATGGTTTCAGCAGCCAGAGGTATATACCCCATTAGTAGACTACTGGAGTCATCAACTAGCCCATGCACCCCCCTTGCTGCAATTAAGCGATCGCCCCCGGCCTCCATTACAATCTTTTGAAGGACGTATCCAATCATTTCAAATTGACTTAGAACTAACGCAGCAACTGAAAAGCCTCAGTCAAGAATCAGGCTCTACACTGTTCATGACACTGTTAACAGGTTTTGTTATTCTACTGCATCGCTATAGTAGGCAAGAAGAAATGATAGTAGGTTCTCCAGTCGCAAACCGCAACCGCACGGAAATTGAATCTGTCATCGGCCACTTTGCTAACATTGTGCCGCTTCGCATCAGTCTAGCTGGGAATCCGTCTGTTCTCAATTTACTCAAGCTGTTACAGCAAACCACTCTAGAAGCCTACACCTATCAAGAATTTCCAGTTGAGCAATTGCTGTCTACTTTAAAATCAACTAGGGATTTGAGCTACTCTCCTTGGTATCAGGTGATATTTAATCTGCTGAATGTGCCTATAAGTAATCTGGAGCTAACCGGACTGAACATAGAGCAACTACCCATTGAAAAAGGTACTGCCATATTCGATTTGTCGGTGTTGATGTGGGAAACAGCCACAGGATTGGCAGGAATATTTGAATACAATACTGATCTTTTTGATGAGCGCACAATTCAGCAGTTAATTCAAAACTTTCAAACTTTGTTGCAAGAACTTATAGCCAATCCAGATCAGAGTATCTTGTCACTATCAACGTTGACGAAGGACGAACAATATTGCCAGCTACAGAGAAATAAATTAAATGCCTTACCCAGAATCAACCCACGCGGAGCAGTTTCCCCAGTTACTAAGTCTGCTCCTCAAGATGAGTTAGAACAGCAACTACTCACTATTTGGGAAAAAATTTTGGGTGTTTCATCTATAGGTGTTAATGATAATTTCTTTAACTTGGGAGGACATTCTTTGTTGGCATTGCGCCTATTTGCAGAAATTGAGAAGACTTTGGGTAAAAAACTACCTCTAGTAACTCTATTTCAAGTACCAACAATTAAAGAACTTGCTGGAGTGATCCGTCAGACAGAAACTTTAGAATCTTCATTTTCTCTAAATTCACCTCAGTTTGATCCTGAAGATTATCGCCAACTTATGGCTATTACTGCCGGACGTCAGGGAGAAAAACCTAGACCTGAATCCTTAATTGTCAGCCTAAATCTTCAAGGTGATAAACAACCATTTTTCTTTTGTGGTAATGCTTTAAATGAAGTGTTGCCACTAGCGAAATGTCTAGGGCAGGAACAACCAATTCATTTTATGGAATCAGGTTTATCTGTATTTAGAGATAAAGCTACAGAACAAAACATAAAAGCGATCGCAGCTTATCATATTCACGATATTCTTACCTTACAACCACAGGGAGATTATATATTGGGTGGTTACTCTGCTGGATGTTTAGTTGCCTACGAAATTGCCAAACAACTTGAGAGTCAGGGTAAAAAAGTTGCTATTCTCGCAGTATTAGATTTTCCTGGACATGATCCAATTATACGCTTCTATTTCTCTAACATTAAGCTTTATAACAAGATGAAATTGTTTTTTAAAAAGCCATACAAAATTAGTAAAGAAATTACAAATAAAATAAATTTAAAAGTAAATCATACTTCCCAAAACCTTTATATCATGCAGGGCTATTCTGGTAAGATTCACCTGTTTTTAAGTAGTGAATTTATGTATTCATCTCACAAGTTAGCACGGTTGCTTTTTCCCCGATTCGGTTGGACTAAGCAAATGGTAGAACAAGTTGACAAAATTCCAGGTAATCACTTCTCTTTTATAAAAGAACCTCATGTGCAGGTGTTAGCAGATAGATTAAATATGTTGTTTAGTGAGTTAAATAAATAGGGTGCGGTACTGAAAGAGGATTAGTAATAAGCGTTGGTGGGTGGTCTGAATTCCCCACCATACGTCTTGATCACGAATAACTTTTCACTGGTTTAATCACCGCATAGTAACAAATTCTTCGGCAGAACTGGGGTGAATCCCAACTGTGGCATCGAAATCGGCTTTTTTCGCACCCATTTTCAGCGCGATCGCAATTCCTTGGATGATTTCTCCAGCATGATCGCCTACCATGTGCGCCCCTAAAACTTGATCGGTTTCTTGATTTACCACCAGTTTCATCAGGGTTTTTTCTTCTTTGCCTGCTAGGGTGTAATACATAGGACGGAAGCGACTACGATAAACTTTAATGCGATCGCTACCATGTTCTTCAATAGCTTCTGCTTCCGTCAACCCAACTGTTGCAGCTTCGGGAGTAGTAAAAATCGCTGTGGGAATATTTTCATAGCTCATCACACGGGACTTACCACCAAAGGCTGTATCTGCGAAGGCTCGTCCCTCATTAATTGCTACAGGGGTGAGTTGAATTTTGCTGGTACAATCGCCCAGAGCATAGATATTTTCTTCCTCGGTGCGGCTATAGCGATCGACTACAACCATGCCCTCTTGATCTAGTTTTACAGAAGTATTCTCTAAACCTAAATTATCAGTATTTGGTTTCCGTCCTAACGCTGCCAAACTGATTGCGTCTGCTAATATAGTTTCTTCGGTGTCATTTTTAATCATCATACTGACACCAGTGTCTGTTTTCTCAATACTCACAATATCGGCATTATTAATAATTTTAATGCCATGACGAATCATTCCCTCTTGAATTTCTGTTCTCAAATCTTCGTCAAACCCGCGCAAAATCTTATCTTGGCGAATTACCTGAATTACTTCTGTTCCTAACCCATGTAGGATGCAAGCAAATTCAGAGCCTATATATCCACCGCCAAGTATGACAACCCGTTTAGGTTGGGGCTTCATTTCAAACAAAGCATCAGAAATTAGAGCGTGTTCAATACCAGGGATATCAGGACGAACTGGTGTCCCACCCACAGCAATTAATATTTTGTCGGCGGTGACTTTAGTCTCGCCAACTTCAACTGTATGATTATCAATAAATATAGCCCGCCCCTGAAATATCTGCACCTTGGAGTTATCTAACATCCTTTGATAGATACCATTGAGGCGTGTCACTTCATTATTAACACTGGTAATCATATCTTCCCAGTTGAGGGAACTTTGGACTGCACTCCAACCATAACCTTGTGCTTCTGCAAATATCCCAGGGAAGCGGGAAGCATAAACCATTAATTTTTTCGGTACGCAACCACGGTTAACGCAAGTACCACCGAGGCGATCAAACTCTGCAATCCCAACTTTTGCGCCATATTCTGCCGCACGGCGAGCTGTCGCTATCCCACCAGAACCCGCACCAATTACAAACAAATCAAAATCGTATGTCATATTAGTTCAAATTAATTCAAAATGAAATTAACCATAGCTCAATTACGAATGAAACAGGCAAAGGAAGTAATAATCCGCTCCCTTTGCCTGAAAACCAACAAGCGCAGAATAATGAACAATTAACTGGGGACTAGGAATTTTGGATTTTAGATTATTCAATGCAAAATCCAAAATTGCAAATCCAAAATTGAAAAGCTGGGGACTGGGAAATTCTTCTTCCCCTATACCCCTACACCCCTATTAACCGACGAATGACAACCGAGGTGCAACTTCTTTGGAGCGTTCTACACCCTTGAGGTATGCCAGCACTGTATCAGCATCGGATACTTCAAAAGGATCTGTGGGACAGTTGTCTTCAAAACCAGGCTCAACGAACATTTTTTCAATCTCGCCGTGGTTGACAACCATTGAATAACGCCAAGAACGCATTCCAAAGCCGATATTAGATTTGTCTACTAACATTCCCATCTTGCGGGTAAATTCACCACTACCATCGGGGAGCAAGAATACGTTTTTAGCTCCTTGTTGCTTACCCCACTGGAACATGACAAATGCGTCGTTGACTGATAAGCAAATAATTTGATCAACGCCTAGAGCTTTAAATTCATCATAAAGTTCTTCATAACGGGGCAGGTGGGTGGAAGAACAGGTAGGTGTAAATGCCCCAGGTAAAGCAAATAAGACTACTTTTTTCCCGCCGAAAATTTCTTGAGTTGTCTGGTCTTGCCAACGGTAAGGGTTGGGGCCAGCTACAGACTCATCCCGAACACGAGTTTTAAATACAACATCAGGAACGCGAGTAATAGCAGTCATAAACACCTCGTTTTTAGATAGAAAAATTAAACTTTTGTGACAATTTGATTATTTGGCAGTGGTGACTCACTGCTTGTAAACCAGAATAATTCTGATTTAGGAATTAGTCAATAGTTAGAAATACTGACTTGTTTTTATATCTCCGAGAAAAGTTAAATCCTGGGAAAAGAAAGGTTATAATATCGGTCTAGGCTTATTTACCTCGGTCAAGTAAATCCTATGCAGCAGCAAGCTGATGAGATTATCAAAATACTGAAAAGTAAAGGATTGCGAGTCACGCCTCAGAGGTTCGCAGTCTACGCAAACCTGCTGGCAAGAAAAGACCATCCTACCGTTGAGCAAATTTTGACGGATCTAAATAAGGATGCACCAACATCATCGCAGGCGACCGTATATGCTGCGCTTCAGGCGTTGCGTGAGGTGGGTTTGGTGCGTGAAGTGCTATTAGAAGAAGGGGTTTCTCGTTACGATGCCAATGTTGCACCCCATCATCATTTCCGGTGTAACTGCTGTCGCACTATCGAAGATATTCAATGGAACACCTTCGGCAATATTGATTTAGGTCAACTCCGTTCCGGGCTAAAAGCAGAACGTTTCGAGGTGATAGTTCAGGGAATTTGCGATCGCTGTCAGTAGGGAGTGCTGAGTGCTGAGTAGCGAGTGCTGAGTGCTGAGTAGCGAGTGCTGAGTGGATATAAAAAAAGGCAAAAATCTTTTGACTTTTGACTTTTACCTTTTTACTTCTTTCATCTTCCCTAAACTCCCACTGATAAAATGAACATATATTTTGCGAAGGAATCAATCCGATGGAATATTCCATTGCTCTGCCCCAACTGCCAACAGCCGCAGAACTGCCGGACTCTGATGATACTCCCGTGGATAACGAACTGCAAAATCTCATTCCTAACTTACTGTTGGCTATTTTATCGGTGGTTTGGAGCGATCGCCAAGATTGGTTCTTTGGGGTAGACATGGGCATCTACTACCTGCCGACTGCACCCCGAAAATCCATTGTCCCCGATGGGTTTTTGAGCTTGGGTGTAGAACGACGGCGACAACAGCGAGGCAGACTCAGTTACGTGTTGTGGGAAGAGAATTGGATTCCGCCCATTTTGGTTGTTGAAGTTGTTTCTCAAACCTATGGTGGAGAATACGACACCAAGATGAGCAAATATCTCGATTTGGGAGTATTGTATTACGTGATCTATAATCCCGACCACTGGCAGCGAGATAATCACGCTCCCTTTGAAGTGTATAAACAAATTGATGATGAGTTTATTTTGCGATCGCAAGAACGGTTTTGGATACCGGAATTGCAACTAGCAATTGGGGTAGATGTGGGTATCTATGGAGACTGGGAGAGGGAATGGTTGTTTTGGTTTAATCAGGATGGTGAGCGATTCCCCAGTCCTGATGAACGAGTAGAACAGGCTCAACAACAAGCTCAACAGGCTCAACAAGAACTCGAAGACTTACGAAATAGGCTCAAACAGCGCGGTATCGATCCCGATAGTTTTTAGCTAAGGGAGTGGTGAACCCTCTCCCTGCTCCCTGCCCTAATTCTGCATGACTGCATCTAAAAGGACATCTGCACCAAAGCGTACTACATCGGTGCAGGGTAGACCAGTTTCGGCTGTGGTTTGTGCGATCGCATTTTTTGCAGCAAATTCATCTAAATGGGCAGTGTTTAAGGCTATCCCCGCTACAGGTACTTTACCAAATGCCCCGCCAGCACTGGCGACTGTTTCATACAGCTTAATCACCTCTGGTAAGGGCGGAATGGGTACATGGGGATTATTGCGATTATGAGTTTGTCCGGCTTTATGTACCAAGACTAATTGAGTCGGTTGAGAACCACGAATTAAGGGTAAGGTTGCCGTTGAACCAGGATGTAATAAAGAACCTTGTCCTTCTATATATAAGATGTCGTAATTTTTCCCATAGCGCATCACCATCTGTTCTACTGCACCCGCCGCAAAGTCTACCCGCACAGCATCTAAGGCTACACCGTCCCCTTCTAACATCACCCCAGTTTGACCGGTAGCCAAAAACTTGGAACGCCAACCCCGAAGTTTTGATAACCAATGTAGTTCTAAACTCGTGGACATTTTCCCAATGGCCATGTCAGTCCCCACGGTTAACACTCGCCGACAGGGGAGAGTCCGCGCGATTCCACTGGCAACATCTAAATTAGCTGGTTCTTTTCGCACGTCCCAAATTAACTGCCCTGGTTTGAGGAGTGCATTTAAATCAGCCATATTGGACAACGATGTGTGTAACCCATTCACCAACGACATCCCAGCTTCCAGGGCTGTTTTAATTTCGATCCAGTAATCATCGGGTACACCACCACCTTTGGGGGCAATTCCAATCACTAATATTTGGGGCTTGTATTCCAAGGCTGCTGCTACCGATGCCACGATGGGGACATCCCGCTTAATACCTGTGATTTCTCTTAAAGATTGTCCCGGACACTCCTTATCTATAACTGCCACAATTGGGGCTTCACTGTAGCGTAAAAGTGCTAGGCCCGTTTTGCCGACAGACCCCTGAGTTCCTTCATGCAATAAAATAGCAACTTTTTGATTAAGTGGCAGACGCACTATATTTTACTCCCAAGCCTGGTAAATCGTTTGGTAATACTCTCCCTTCTTGTACCACTGCACCGGTGAAGGGATCATCACTTAAATTTAAGTGACTATCTAAATCTAAATAATCAGCTAGTGGCGATAGTTGTGCAGCTGCGGTATTAGATAGCGAACTGTCAGAATAGCAGCCAAACATAACTTGTAACCCATAAGCACGGGCAGTATATACCATCCGCATAGCCTCAGTTAAGCCCCCAGATTTCATCAATTTAATATTGATACCATCTACATAGTTTGCCAGATGGGGAATATTGGAGCTATTAAAGCAGCTTTCATCCACAAAAATCGGTAAGGGTGATTTTTCTTTCAGCTTGACTAAATTAATTTCCTCTCCCCGTGGTAATGGCTGTTCCACATACTTTATACCTAAATCCGCCAACCAATTGCACATCTCAATAGCATCTGCCAAGCTCCAACCCCCGTTAGCATCGACAAAAAATTCTTGTGTTGGTGCTTCTTGTTGCAGTGCCAATAGCATTTGTCGATCTGCTTCTATACCTTCTGGACTACCTAACTTGACTTTAAATAAACGCACATCAGTAAATTGTAACCAATCCCTAGCCCTTGCCTGAGCGGCGGCTGGTGAACTAATGCCGATGGTGACGGAAGTTGGGACTATAGCGTTACGATCCAGTCCCCAGATTTGCCACAAGGGTAATCCTACATACTTACCTAGCCAGTCATACAATGCCATATCGAGTGCTGCCCTCGCTGCCGAAGGCACTTGGTGTTGGATTAACACTTGCTCGATTTCCTGTCTTTGCAACGGGTGAAAGGCTTGCAACACTGGCGCGAGTTGTTCTAAGGAGTTCTTAATAGTATCAGTTGATTGTGCATGATTGCCCACACCAAAGGGCGATGCTTCACCCCAACCTTCGATGTTTTCTGCATCTTTGTTAGAACTGATAATCTTTACCCAGACATTAGTTGTTTTTGCCGTTGTCCCGCGACTAATAGTTAAGGGGAATCGCTTGTTAACTGTAAATAGATGAACTTCTACCTGCATAACTATGCTCAAACTCTGGTGAGAGCAAAAATAGTGTAAGTGCAAATTTTAGCTGATTTGGGGTATCAGTTATACTTTTTTACATTCTTTATTGATAGCTAAAATATTAAATAATCCTTCGTAAAACAAAGAGTGTATGAGCAAATTACAAAAATGGCAGATATTAAACTCCAAAATGGTCTTAGATCATCCTTGGTGTCAAGTCAGGCAAGATGAGATTAAATTACCCAATGGTCAGATAATAGATGACTATTTTGTGAATATTAAGCCAGATATTGTCCTGGTTCTTCCTATTACTGCCACTAGAGAAATTATTTTTGTTCGGCAATACAGACATGGGGCGGAGGATTTTTTTATAGAACTGCCAGCCGGGAGGTTTGATCCAACACAAGAAAGTCCAGAAGATGCAGGTATGAGAGAACTGCAAGAAGAAACAGGTTATGTAGCTCAACAACTGCAAAAAATTGCCACATTATATGACAACCCCAGTAAAGAGAATAATCAAATTCATTTATATTTAGCAGAAAATGTGATCAAGGTTGGAGAACAAAAGTTAGATATTACAGAAGAAATTGAAGTAATTTTAATTCCTTTAGAGTCAGTATTAGAGAAAATATCTCAAGGGGAAATTTCGGTGGTGGGAAGTATTGCAGCCTTGTTGTTAGGATTAAAGTTGATCACTGATTAATTCTGGGTAGCCTACGGTAAGCAAGCTACAAGTCTCTACTCCCAAATATTGAGTCTCAAATTTTGAATTATAATTTCACCTTGCGGCACTTTTCAGACAAGACTTTCTGGCTGAATTAGGTTAGATGCCGATGTTAATGCCTGTAAGCGGCTTTCTACCTGACTAATTTGGGCTGACGACTTGACAGAGGACTTATCCTGTGTGTGGGGAGGATTACAGAATCGCTGCAATTGAAGCTGGGTAATGCGTCTTTCCACTTGCCCAGGGGTGACGACCATCCAGACATGACGATGATGTGCGATCGCATCTTCGACTATAGATTCAATTGCTAGAGCAGCTGTTACCCCAATATTGGGGACTTCACTCAAATCTAATACTATTGCTTGATAGTTCTGCACCATCGACATCCTTCGAGAGATACTTTTGGCTGCACCAAAGCTCATTGGCCCTCCCAATTTAAGTAGCAAAATATCCCCTCCGGCTTGCGTCAGAATTTCCTGCTCGGCGGGAGTAAGATTGTGATTCCCCGTTGAGTCAGTAATGACTTGAATATTTTCACTTTGGACATCACTTAACCGTTTAATAGTCAGGACATTGGCAATAAACGCTCCCACTAGTACCGCCGTAATTAAATCCACAAATACGGTTAAAAACAACACTAAATACATCAATCCCGTACCCTTTAAAGAAATACGGGGCGCACGTTTGATAAACCCCCAATCGAGAATATCAATGCCTACCTTCAACAAGAGTCCTGCCAGCACTGCATTAGGAATCTGTGCAGTTAATGGACTTGCCCAAAACACAACTAACAGCAGTACCAAGGCATGAATCATCCCGGATAGGGGCGTTTTCCCTCCAGCTTGGACATTTACGACCGTCCGCATGGTTGCGCCTGCACCGGGTAATCCTCCAAATAACCCCGCCAACATATTGCCAATCCCTTGCCCAATCAACTCCTTGTCAGAATCATGCTGAGTACGGGAAATATTATCAGCCACCAAGGAAGTTAACAGAGAATCAATCGCTCCCAACACCCCTAACATCAGCCCATACCGGAGCATATCTGTTAACTCGCGGATACTATAGGTGGGTTTTCGTAAGGTAGGTAATCCGCTAGGAATCTGACCAATGCGAGCCAGATTTGCATCTTTGAATACCACCACTGAAACAATTGTTACAGCCACCAATGCCAATAGGGGTGATGGTATAATCCGATTTACTTTGGTGGGAGTGGCAAAGACAATCAGCAAGGTGAGTAATCCCAGTCCTACAGCAACCCAGTTGGGATTACTCAGGTAGGTGGGTAGTTTTTGTAGGGTTGTCACTACGCCACCCGTGCCGGCGTGACCCAACAAGGGGGGCAATTGGAGCAAAATGATAATTACACCAATCCCTGACATGAAGCCAGAGATGACGGTGTAGGGTAGGAGGGTGATGTATTGTCCCAGGCGCATCATTCCAAATAGGATTTGCAGTAGCCCACCCAACATGACAACAGTAAATGCCATTGCTAACCCCGTATCGGGATGACGCGCCACCAAGGCAGCAATCACGGTGGTAATGACAACGGTCATTGGCCCGGTGGGGCCAGAAACTTGGGCTGGTGTTCCTCCAAATAGGGCAGCAAAAAAGCCGACGATGATAGAACCATAGAGTCCTGCGATCGCCCCTGCACCAGAAGCAACCCCAAAGGCTAGGGCTAAGGGTAGAGCCACAATGGCAGCAGTTAAGCCTCCAAACAGGTCGCCGCGCCAATTGCGAAAATGAATTTTGTTAATTAGGTTGATGGACACTCTATTACTACTTTTAATTAAACAAATTTGAACACAATCACACTAAGAATTTAAACAAAACTTGTAATCAACGAAATACCAGTACGGGAATATTGCTGCTGCGAATGATTTGAGTTGTGGTGCTACCAATAATCAGGTGACGAATCCGGCTATGTCCGTAAGCCCCCATCATCAATAAATTAATGTTGTTTTCTTGCACATATTGAGTTATGGCTTGTTCTGGTTCACCTTCTAGGAGGCTAAAGACTGGCTCAAATCCTACTGTATACAACCATTCTTGAGCCTCATTCAGTGTGACCATTGCTGTTTGATCAGAGTTACTTTTAGCCACCGTCAGCAGATGTATCTCTAAACTTTGAAAGACAGGAGAATTTTCTAAAAATTGCAGTATCTTTTTCCCACTTAGACTACCGTCATAGGCAACCAAAATGCGCTCAATCGGGTTAAATTCGCGGGGAGTAACTAAGCATGGCTTACTACTACTACGAACAATCCGATCTAAATTTGCGCCTAAATGTCCCGATGCAAAATCGGCTGCTTCTCCCCGTTTACCTAAAACGATCAAGTCGGAATTTTCTGCAAATTCATGAAAACAGTCCACCAAGAAACCTGTTTTATTAGTTAACTTAAAATCTTCTATGCCCTCAGCTTTGAGCGTTTCGGCAGCATTTTGTAAAATCAATCTTGCCCGTTGATTGTTCAGCTTGGCTTTTTCATGTTCTAAGTTAACTAAATCATTTAGGAGTTTTTCTGAAGCACCTAGTCCAATACTACCGCTTAAGTTACCAGTAGAAGCGACTTTTTGGCTGCGAATATCGGTGACAAACAAAACATTAATGTGGGCATGGAATCGATTAGCAAACCAAGCTCCATATTTATAAACATTTTCCGCAAAAGATGAACCATCAGTACAAAGTAAAATATTTTTCATTATGGTTTTAGACCCTGCTAATCAAAGGGTTGAAAGACAAAAACTCTACTGTTTTTTCAAAGCATCGGAGTTCTGAGAGGTCGCTAATTTATTCAGTAAGGTAGCACTAGCTGCATTCAGTCCAACTAGTTCGACTTCTGCACCATTGCGGCGAAATTTCAGCACTGCTTTATCAAGTACCTCCACTGCCCCTTGATCCCACAGGTGAGCATGAGTTAGATCAATGGTGACGCGCTCGACTAGTTCCGTAAAATCAAAAAACCCTAGAAATTCATCTCTAGATAAAAAGAAAATTTGTCCAGCTACTTTATAGATGCGATGCAAACCATCTTCACTCAATACTTTATCCACAAATACCAACTGGGCAATCTTGTTAGAGAAAAATACTGTACTCATAACGATGCCTGTCACCACACCCAGGGCAAAATTACGGGTGAAAATTGTCACGAACATCGTTGCTAACATGACGGCGGTTTCCGTGCGGGGAATGCGGGGAAGATTTTTGATGGATGACCAACGAAATGTACCGATGGACACCATAATCATCACAGCTACTAGTGCCGCCATCGGCATTTGTTTCACCCAATCCTGTAAAAACAAAATGGCAATTAACAGGAACACTCCAGCCGCCAGGGTTGATAATCTCCCCCGTCCGCCAGACTGAACATTAATCACTGATTGACCAATCATCCCACATCCAGCCATACCTCCAAAGAAGGCAGTAACAATATTAGCAATGCCTTGTCCATTGGCTTCTTGGTTTTTATTGCTGGGGGTATCTGTGAGTTCATCCACCAATGAAGCGGTTAAGAATGAAGCTAACAAACCAACGATCGCCAAGGTCAAAGAATAGGGCAGAATAATCTTTAATGTTTCCAGAGTCCACGGCACTTGGGGTAGGGTAAAACTGGGTAGCGCAGTTGGTAACTCTCCCATATCCCCAACGGTGGGAACTTGAAGTTTCAGGGCGATCGCTGCTATTGTCATTACTGCTAAAGCGACTAGGGGCGAGGGAACTGCTTTAGTAAAACGCGGCAGAATGTAAATAATCCCCAAGGAAAGGAGAGTCAATATATATACAGTCGGCGGCACATTTCTCAGTTGGGGTATCTGGGCGAGAAAAATCAACACCGCTAGGGCATTAATATAGCCAATCATCACCGCCCTGGGGACAAATCTCATTTGGCGACCCAGTTTTAGCAACCCAAACAAAACTTGAAAAACCCCTGTTAAAAAGGTGGCCGCGAATAAATATTGCAAGCCATGATCTTTAACTAAATCAATCATCAATAAAGCCATCGCGCCTGTAGCGGCGGAGATTGACCCCGGTCTACCGCCTAAAAACGCCGTTATAACGGCAATAATAAATGAGGCATATAGGCCGACTTTGGGATCAACCCCAGCAATAATCGAAAAGGCGATCGCCTCTGGAATCAGGGCTAGTCCCACGACTGCACCCGCCATAATGTCTTGCTGAGTGTTAAAAAACCACTCTCGCCTCAGAATTGTTCCGTTCAAATTCCTTCTCATCTCCGCTTATTCATCCAAAATTGGCAGTGAGTAATTCACACCCAAAATAGCCGACTCGTCAATATATAGCAGTTTGCAGCCCTGGTCTAATACAGACCTAACCCCCAACCCCTTCCCTACATTCGCGCAGCGTGTCGGAGACAGGGAAGGGGCGTAAGCCTCAAAGCCTCTCTCCTTGTAGGAGAGAGGTTTGGAGAGAGGTTAGGGTGTATTGCATACAAACGAGAAGTGCTGTAATTCGGTAATTAATAATTCGTAATTTTCTGCCGTAAGCTCCTCTCGGTCTCCGTAAAACCAGTGTTGGCTGGTGTCTTTATAATTACGAATTAGTAATTTTCAACACATACCAATCCACAGGCTAAACTCTTTAGCGATCGCTTCCAGCAGGCGGGTACGCCATCGCGTCAAAGCTGAACTAGAGTTTACGTGGATTTCTGTACGGATAGTTGCAAAGACTTCTAATAACTGCAAGGCTGACGCTGCACTTTAAGGTGGATACTCCCAACTATGTAAGGCTACCGAAGAGATCGTTACCTGCAACATTACCAGAACCTGCTTACTATTAGATAATTACAAAGGCATTTATTTGGTAACGAAAGCATATCACAATTTTCTTACAATTTGCAATAAAAGTATAATAAACCATGACATATAATACTATCTCTATATGAAGAAGCGGCAACAAAAAAAAGAGAGTTTTAATCACAAAATATGCTGATTTTGTCAACTCCTTTTTAACTATTCAAAATTCAAAATTTAATTAAGCACAAGTTTGCTTATCTTAACCAAAGGCGAAAGAAAAAATACTCCAGGTTCAAGATTCCAAACAGCATCACGATTAACTTGGATAATTATCAATCAGTGGGGGCTTGAGACTCCACTGATTGATTGAAACTGCGAATTGGTTTGACTAGTAGGCATTGCTGATTGTATTGAATTGAAAAACTCTTTGAAAGTTAGCTGGTTCGATATACTTCATCCTATCTAGTCAGCAACGCCTACTTTACTCATAACTTAGCACCGGCTAAACGCCGCGCTACCGCTAACAGCACGCTGCTCAAAGCCCCGCTATAGCTTTCAGGGCTTTACCGCACTTACACTGCTTCTGTGTTCTTTTCGCCAGTCCGAATCCGAATCACTTGCTCTACTGGTGAGATGAAAATCTTACCATCACCGATTTCTCCAGTGCGAGCTGCTGAGATAATTTTGTCAACCACCATATCAACTTGATTATCTTCCACTACAATCTCCACTTTGAGTTTTTGCAGAAATTCAACGGTGTACTCAGAACCGCGATAGCGTTCTGTTTGTCCTTTTTGCCGTCCGAACCCCCGAACTTCAGAAACCGTCATACCCACAATACCAGCGTTGACTAAAGCGATTTTTACTTCGTCTAGCTTAAATGGACGGATAATTGCTTCTACTTTTCTCATGTCATCGACTCCTAATTTTTAGAAGGTGTGTTTATATATCTAACCAGATCAAATGTCTGATACTTTCACTATTCGCCTTATTTTAAAGACAGATGTGAGAATTGCAACTTTTTTTAATCGCATCTGACCCAGATGTTTTTGTGTCTCTGTGGTGAAAAATCATTTTTTCACCACAGAGACACAAAGATACAGAGAAAAATCTATGCCGTCGAGGCGAGAGATTGTTAAAATCCTGTTATCCTCATAACTACTCACGCAGAACGCAATCAGAAAAGCGATCGCTATGCTTCAGTATCCCCATCTCGAACAGGCGTTAAAATATCACTTCGGTTATGATCAGTTCCGTCCTGGACAACGGCAAGTTATTGAAGATGCGCTGCAAAATCGGGATTTGATGGTGGTGATGCCTACGGGGGGTGGTAAGTCTCTGTGCTTTCAGTTACCTGCATTGATGAAATCGGGACTGACTGTGGTGGTATCACCGTTGATTGCTTTGATGCAAGACCAAGTAGAAGCACTGCGAAATAATAATATCTCGGCTACGTTCCTCAATAGTAGTTTGAATGCGTATCAGGTGCGATCGCGGGAAGAAGCCATCCTCAACGGTAAGGTAAGATTACTCTACGTTGCCCCTGAACGTCTTTTGAGTGAAAGGTTTCTCCCGTTTCTCGATTTAGTTAACGAAAAAATCGGTATATCTATTTTTGCCATCGATGAAGCGCACTGTGTTTCTGAGTGGGGACATGACTTTCGTCCAGAATATCGTCAGTTGAAATCTCTGCGGAAGCGTTACCCGAATATTCCCGTCCTCGCCCTTACCGCTACAGCCACAGATCGCGTCCGGGCTGATATTATTCAACAGTTAGGATTAAAACAGCCGAGTATTCACCTGGCTAGCTTTAATCGGCAAAATCTTTATTACGAAGTTCGGCCTAAAAGTAAACAAGCTTACGCTGAATTATTAGAATTAATTCGAGATAGTGAAGGTTCAACTATTATTTATTGTTTAACTCGTAAAAAGGTCGAAGAACTTACCTTTAAACTGCAAAATGATCAGGTGTCTGCTTTGTCATATCATGCGGGATTACCTGATGATGAACGTAGTAAAAATCAAACGCGATTTATTCGGGACGATGTGCGGGTGATGGTGGCAACTATCGCCTTTGGGATGGGGATTAATAAACCTGATGTGCGCTTGGTTGTTCACTTTGATATTCCCCGTAATTTAGAGAGTTACTATCAAGAATCAGGTAGGGCTGGTAGAGATGGTGAACCGTCACGTTGTACCATCTTTTTCAGTTTTGCTGATATTAAAACCATTGAATGGAGTATTGAACAAAAGACTGACTCTCAAGAACAATTGATTGCTAGGCAACAACTCCGGCAGATGATAGATTATGTTGAAGGGACAGATTGCCGCCGCACAATTCAACTAGGTTATTTTGGGGAACGCTTTGCGGGTAATTGTGGTAACTGTGATAATTGTCGCCATCCTAAACCTTTAGAAGATTGGACAATTGAAGCTATGAAGTTTTTATCTTGTGTGGCTCGTTGTAAAGAAAGATTTGGGATGTTACACGTTATAGATGTGTTGCGCGGGGCAAAAAAAGATAAGATTCTTCAATACGAACATGATAAGCTTTCTACCTACGGTATTGGTAAAGATAGAACTGTAGATGAATGGCGAATGTTGGGGCGATCGCTTTTACATCAAGGTTTATTAGAGCAAACTAGCGACGGTTATTCTGTACTGAAATTAAATGCTTTAAGTTGGGAAGTCATGCGGCGACAACGCCAAGTTATGTTATCTGTTCCTGTGGTGCAGAAGCTTAGTGTAGTCCCAGAGAATCCCAAGGCAGAAGTCGCAGAAGCATTATTGCACAGATTGCGATCGCTGCGTAAACAATTAGCTGATGAGCAGTCTGTACCGCCTTATGTAGTCTTTCATGACTCGACTTTAAAATTGATGGCGCAGGTACAGCCGAAAAACATAACTGAATTTGGTAAACTTTCGGGTGTAGGTAGTCACAAACTAGCCCAGTACGGGGAAAAATTTCTCACAGAAATTCGCGCCTACCGTCAAGAAAAAAACCCGACAGATCAACTCGTAAATTCTACGTCTTCATCCAGTTCAGTTTCTGGTAGTGAATTACACACATTACAGTTACATCAACAAGGTTTAAATATTGCTCAGATAGCCCAAAAACGTAATCTGAGTCCATCTACTATTGCTAGTCATTTAGAAAAACTTATTGAGAAAAATCAGTCTATAGATTTAAATCAATTAGTCCCTCTAGAACATCAGCAAAAAATTTGGCAAGTTTTGGAAGTGCTGGGTGATATTGCTTTGACACCAATTAAACAACAATTGGGCGAAAGTTACACTTTTAATGAGATTCGCCTAGTTAGAGAAAAGTGGCGGCGACAAAATCGTAAGTAATTGAAGGGAATAGGTGACAGCTAACAGGTGATAGGTGACAGTTCTTAAGAAAAATAGCTGACTAGCGATCGCATTAATTGAAGGTTACTTTTTATTAATTTTGTAGCTTTTTTTGAGTATTTGTGATTTTAAATTTCTATGTCAAGTATATGCAATCGCCCCCGATGGGGCGCAGCCGATAGCTTGCTGCTTTAATTAAGAAACTACATCCACATAACTAGGAATATTAGCCCTAGTATCTTGTGATTCCATCGTAGGCTGTGCTGACACAATATTCTTTGTTTTCATAGCCGAAATTACAGACAGCAACTTTGGTAGCCCAAGACAAACAACGGTATTGACAATAGTTAAGAGGATACCATCAATGAAACTCATAGACTTACCCTTGGTTTAAAATTTGTGATCCATCCTTATCTTAGTGTGAATTACAAATTGCATCATTGATCACATATTTGGATTTTCTTCTGCTATCCATAAGTTTAGTCTATGTATATTTTTATTAAGTAAAAGTATTTTTATCCCTCCCTCTGAGGAAATAACACCAAAATCTATTTTCATCTGTATATTCATCTCACTGAATAACTTAAAATCTTTGTATATTAAAATCAAAAATACCTTACGAAAAAGACTTCATTAGAACTGAAGATAACAGTCTAATTTTGAAGTTTTCGCAAGGTTGCAACAAAAACTAATAATCAAGATTCATCGAATTGATACAAGTACAAATTCGGTCTTAATTGTGCAGAGAGGAGAACCAAAAATAGTCAATCAATTCGGAGAACATTTGGCACAAAAATGTGGGCTAAATTTACAAAACTCACGACCCGTTAAGGTGTAAGTCGTGCAGTAGGGAAAACTAGTCATACCCCTACCTGTTTCTCGCCATTTTGCAACCTTGGGTAATCTATGATTCTGTTTGCTTTGAGGTGGTGAGAGAATCAATGATAAAAGCTTGGGTAACGCCAAACAGGCTAAAACATTGATCAGAGTTAGTAAGAAAGCATCTAGTAAACCCATAGGTAATCAACCCCATGCAATAATTAGGTGGCCGCTATTCATATTTGCAGAGTGGATTTAGCAGTCAGAATTTAAGAGTCAGACCTATTACCAAAATCGGGAGATTACTCCACTTAATGAATCTATCAACGATCCCAAACGCCGATAAATCATAAGTTCCGACTTCTGTGTTCTGAATTCCTACCTAAAAACCATAGATTTTGGTTTATATAAATTTACCTTAGCATAGAGTCAAATCATAATCATGTCCGATTGATTACTTTATTGCGGATCTCAACAGGCTTCTTTTTGGTTTAGCTAAATGTTAAGGTTGCGAAACTGACTACATAGTGAGTGATGTAGATATAGATAAGCGATATTGTAGCGTAATAGCAGAATCAATTTAGACAGAGCCAATTTTGAATTTGAGGTGATATGTGATGATAACCATCCAACCGGGGTCTTCTCTTTTAGCCAATATTAGCAAGCAAGAAAGTCTATCAATACAGCGTTTGGTAGATTATACCAACGTAGAGTCACTGCCAGAAATTTGGCCATTGGCAGCGCAAAAATTTGGTGACATTGTGGCTCTGCACAATCCCCATGCTAAACCAGAGGTAAAAATCACTTATAGCCAGTTAGCAGAAAAAATTCAGCAATTCGCGACTGGGTTACAAACTTTGGGGGTGCAAATAGGCGATCGCCTTTCCTTAATTGCAGATAATAGTCCACGTTGGTTCATAGCAGATCAAGGCATAATTACAGCCGGGGGAGTAAACGCGGTACGGAGTTCCCAGGCTGAACGGGAAGAACTGCTGTATATCGTGGCTAATAGTGGTAGTAAAGCTTTAGTAGTCGAAGATTTAAAGACACTCCAGAAACTCCGCGATCGCCTTAACGATTTACCAATTGAGTTCATTATCTTACTTTCCGATGAAGCACCACCCGCCGAGGAAACTATCAAGATATTGAACTTTCCTCAATTAATCGAACTTGGTACTAACCATACCCTAGTGAAAGTCAAGCAAACCTCAGAAAATCTCGCCACCTTGATTTACACCTCTGGGACTACAGGTAAACCCAAGGGAGTGATGCTTTCTCATGGTAACTTATTGCACCAAGTCAAAACCCTGGGAACAGTGATACAACCCGAACCAGGAGATATAGTTTTAAGCATTCTTCCCACTTGGCACAGTTACGAACGCAGTGGTGAATATTTCTTGCTGTCTCAAGGTTGTACGCAAGTTTATACTAATTTGCGTTCCGTTAAAAAAGATTTAAAAGACTTCAAACCCCATTACATGATTGCCGTTCCCCGGCTGTGGGAATCGATTCATGAAGGTGTGCAGAAGCAGTTTCGCGAACAACCAGCCAAAAAGCAACGCCTCATCTATTCATTACTAGGTGCAAGTGAGAAATATATCAAAGCCAAGAGAATCGCTCAAGGCTTAAGTTTAGATCATCTCCATGTCTCATCTATGGGACGTTTAGGGGCAAGAATATTAGCATCGGTGTTATTCCCCCTCCACGCCCTAGGAGAACGTTTAGTTTACGCTAAAGTCAGGGAAGCCACGGGAGGACGCATTAAGCTCGTCATTAGCGGTGGTGGTGCATTACCCCGACATATAGATAACTTTTTTGAAATTGTTGGTGTAGAAATTTTACAAGGTTACGGTTTAACAGAAACCTCCCCCGTTACCAACGCCCGTCGTCCTTGGCACAATTTGCGCGGTTCATCCGGACAACCAATTCCTGGTACAGAAGTTAAGATTGTAGACCCTGAAACTCGCAGACCTTTAGCAAATGGACAACGAGGTTTGGTGTTGTTGCGAGGGCCACAAATCATGCAAGGCTATTACCAAAATCCTGAAGCTACAGCCAAAGTCATTGATGCTGAAGGTTGGTTTGATAGCGGTGACTTAGGCTGGATAACACCATATAATGACCTAGTGCTGACGGGAAGGGCAAAAGATACGATTGTCTTGACCAATGGGGAAAATATCGAGCCGCAACCCATCGAGGATGCTTGCTTGCGATCGCCCTACATTGACCAGATTATGCTAGTTGGACAAGACCAACGCTGTATCGGTGCTTTGATTGTCCCCAACCTAGAAGCTTTGGAAAAATGGGCTGAGGGTCAAAATCTTACCTTAGTTACGCAGGATGATAATTTAACCTCTTCATCCAGTGAAACCATCACCCTGGAGAGTAAAATGATCCAGGATTTATTCCGGCAAGAATTAAATCGGGAAGTGCAGAACCGTCCGGGTTATCGCTCAGATGACCGTGTAGGGCCGTTTAGACTGATTCTAGAGCCGTTTTCGATGGAAAATGGCTTAATGACACAAACGCTGAAAATTCGGCGGCACGTTGTCATGGAACGCTACTCATTTCTTGCACCAACCGTATTCATACGTACAAGCCAAATAAACTAGTGTTCAAGTGTAACAACACGTGGCTAGAATTTACTAACTAGATTTTGTTATAAAAAGAACTAAG
>NZ_JACJRG010000018.1 GCF_014697125.1 Anabaena minutissima FACHB-250
ATCTATTTTTCCCCAAATAGTCGTGTCTCTTCTTTTACTTAAGATTGAACGCCTCGCTACCCTTACACGTAGTTGTGGTTTTGACATCTCTATTTCCAGGTGCAAGAAGTGAGAATACAGATTTTCTGGTGGGAGACTAATATGGTTAATTTGAATTCTGCAAAGGTTAATAAAGGTAAATTTCAATAAGATTCCTCTAAGAACTTTTTTGTTTTATTCAAGTTACATCAGCTATTTTATCAAATGAAAAATAATCATAAATATCCACAAAAAACTGCGCTTATCACAGGATCAGCACATGGAATTGGCTACCAATTGGCATATATTTTTTCCCGTCATAGTTACAATCTGGTTTTAGTGGATAAAGATGAAGAAAAACTCGCAGTAATTGCTGAGGAACTTATCCAGGAATTTGGCATTTCTGTTAAAACTTTAGTTAAAGATTTATCTATATCAACATCCCCAGAAGAAATATTCACCGAATTACAACAAGCAGCAATCAAGATTGATGTATTAGTTAATAATGCTGGATTTGGTACTTATGGAGTATTTAGCGAAACTGACCTCACTACTGAACTAAAAATGTTACAAGTAAACATAGTAAGTCTCACTCATTTAACTAAGTTATTCCTCAAGGATATGATCTGCCAAGGCTATGGAAAAATATTAAATGTTGCCTCAGTTGCAGCTTTTCAACCAGGTCCACTAATGGCAGTGTATTTTGCGACTAAAGCTTATGTTTTATCATTTTCCGAAGCGATCACTAATGAATTAGAGGGTACAGGCGTAACAGTAACTACTCTTTGTCCAGGACCGACAGCATCAGAATTTCAAAAAGCAGCCGCAATGGAAGAATCCAAAATTTCTCATGTTAATAGAATGATGACTAGTGAGACTGTCGCTAAAATTGGCTACGATGGTTTAATGGCAAATAAAACTATTGTAATTCCTGGTTTTAGAAATAAGATATTAGCTAAATCTGTCAGATTTGCACCCAGAAACATAGTTAGCAAAGTTGTGAGAAATATGCACGAAATTAGGAAATAATAATCCGCCGTGGTTACATTTGGGAGTATCCCAAATGTGTAAAAACATATTTTGTCATTGCGAGCGTAATGAAATGGCGCGAAGTAATCGCAATATCTAGGTGTTGCGATTGCGACCCTGCGAGAAAGCTCTGCAAACATTCCACTTCCCTCCAGGACGCAAACGCTTCATTCGCAATGACAAAATCTAATAAAATTACCTTCGCTCCAGATGATATTGCTACTTGTAAAAAATCTGTTGCCAAAAGTCTCGCACTCACAGCCTATTGAACTATTACTGTAATGTTTTCTCCAGCTTCCTATCCCAAAAGAATAGGGGTATTTTAGAATTCCCTATACTGATAATTTCGAGTGAAAATAATACTGCTCTGGGTAAAGAACTTACCTGTGACACCGCCGCCTATCTCCAAAATCTCAAAATTAAGTATATTCCCGGTTGCGGATATTGGGTTCAACAAGAGAGTCCAGAACTATTTAATCAGTAACCTATGACTTGCTTTGTGATTTAATATACTAATTTTTTGTAAAAATTGATCATATTTTTTATTGATAAATGCTGAAAAATTTTCATCCTAAAAAATATATCTAATGATACATTTGCTTAAAGATATTTAATATTAAATTAAGTCAAGTATTTATGCTTAATTTATTGCTCAAAGATGGCTATAAAGCATAAATAGTAATCTTTTCAGCCTCACGAATACATCTGTTATCTAGAAAAGCAAATTGTGATTTAAATCAACATTATTTAGGAAGTTAGTGAGATAATAGAAGCGTGAGGAAAAGAACGGACACTAAATATAAGGAGAAAGGGGGAAATTTATGAAACTCAAGCTATTAGCAGCAGTAGTGTTAGCTACTCCCCTATTTTTTGTAAACTCAGTCAAGGCTGGGAATCCACAAGACTTACAAAGGCTATTATCAACTGGGGAATGTGGTGGGTGTAATCTATCAGGAATGAACCTCAATGGCGCACATTTAATTGGTGCTGATTTAAGAGGAGCAAACCTTGCTGGAGCAAACCTTGCTGGTGCAAATCTCGAAGGTGCTGATTTCACTAACGCTAACTTGAAAGGCGCGAACTTAAGTGCAGCCTTTATCACCAACGTCAACTTCAAAAAAGCCAATCTTAACAATGTCAACATGACTCGCGCTCATGTTATCGATTCCAATGTGTATGGTGCATCAATGGAAAACCTCACCATCACTGATGCAGAAATCTATCACACTGCGATCGGTGTGGGTGGCGAAGATGGTACAGTAATTCCCGATTGGGATTAGGGTGAACTAAGTCAGCTAAACTTTAAGAAACAAAAGATGGGGTGAGAGAATTGGGTGTTAGCCAATATGATCTCTCACATACCTATCAAAAGTATTTAAACTGAGACAAAAACCTCTGCTCTGCCAAAACTTAACATTTATTTACTTCAACAAGCGATGATCTGCGGCGGGCGAGTACGCCGTTGCATTACTGTTTTGTAGTCAGCACTAAAATGCTTAGAAGCATTAGGACTAAAATGCTTAGAAGCATTAGGACTAAGATCCTCAATACGAAATTGCTTACCCGTCAATCTAAATAGGGTGCATTTTTATTGGTCTGTAGTAAATCAGTACACAATTACTACTATAAAGCCAATTAATGGTTTGCCAATAATGTTGGGAAATGCAACTAGTCCTAATTTTTATGAAGTATTGGTATCAAGAATCAATACTTTCATTGACGAACACGGCTTAAGATAGCTTTAATATTCAGATGAAATCAGCGTTTGTGCTTATATAAATGAGAGGTAGAGTGATTTTTGCATGATCTGTACTTTATTTAAGTACGATGATGAGCAACTGACACAGCCTAGGATAATAACAACCTGAAGATTCCAGTTGATTCACGACAAAAGAACTCAGAGAGCCAATGGTTTTAGACATCCTGTAGCCTTCTGACTTCTATTTGCTTAGTGACTGTCTACCTTGTAGTTGATGCAGTAGATGTTACAGGGCAATTATGGTTATAGGACACTAAATCCTGTTGCCAAACTCGATTGAATGCAAGAGTGCATCACCTAATCAACAGCCTTTTGGTTGTAATTGTCCAGATTAGAGAAACTCAACTGTCAAATTTATGGAAGTGAACATGCAAGAACCGGAATTCGCCCAAACCCAACCCAAAGAGACAACAGTGCCAGATATCAACAATCAACCAGGAACTATTACTAAACTCCAGCCTCCTGTACAGTCTCAAGAGCAATGGGTAAAATACGGAGAACAAATTTCTGAATTTTTAGGAACACTGCCTGATTATGTAGGTAACTTTTTTAATCAATATAAGCAGCCCTTGGTGAGCGTAGGCTTAATTGTAGGATCATTAGTTGCAGTCAGGGTACTGTTGGCAGTATTAGATGCTTTGAATGATATTCCTTTGGTAGCACCAACTTTTGAGTTGATTGGAATTGGTTACTCTGCTTGGTTTGTTTACCGCTACTTACTAAAAGCTTCAACCAGACAAGAGTTAAACAGTGAAATTACAACTCTGAAGTCCCAAGTAGTTGGTCACGATGGTTCAGAAAGCTAATATTTGGCTAAATGATACATCACCTACTGACGGCTACTACAGGGTATAGATAAACAACAAAAATGGTCAAGCAAAATGCTTGACCATTTTTGTTGTTTATCACTCGTATTCCCAATGCCCATTCACAATTTACAACACCCGTAAGATGCTGGGAATGCTATCAACTGCTGCCAAACTCTGAATTTCTGCTAAGGCTTGGCGAAACTCGCCTTCCCTAACATCGTGGGTAACAACTACAATCTCTGCTAGTCCTCCCTGAAAGCCTGTTTGGACAATTGACTCTAAACTTACGCCATGATCACCAAAGCAAGTACCGAGTTTACCAATGACACCGGATTGGTCTTTGGTGAGGAATCGAGCGTAAAATCGAGTTACAAGGTCTGCTATCGGGGCAAGTTGGCAGTAATCCTCATGCCTACAAGTTAAGAGGGGATTCGGTGCGGCGGTATTGCTTTTTAATGCTGCCACTAGACTCAAAATATCTGATGTGACGGCACTAGCAGTAGCACCCGCACCCGCCCCAGGGCCAAAGAACATCACTTGACCGATGGGTTCTCCTTCTACGAGGATGGCGTTGTAAACACCGTTAATACTTGCTAGAGGATGTGCCTTGGGGACTAACGTTGGATGCACCCTCACAGATAGCTGGGAGTTATTGTTAACCTGATTTGTAGCGATCGCTAGTAATTTAATGACAAAGCCCAATTTTTCGGCATAGGCAATATCGGTTTGACTAACTTGCCGAATCCCCTCACAATACACATCTTTTAAATGAATCCGGCCATCAAAAGCCAATGATGCCAAAATTGCGATTTTATCCCCTGCATCTAAGCCATCGACATCAGCCGTGGGGTCGGCTTCTGCATAACCCAAGCGTTGGGCATCAGCCAACACATCAGCAAAGTCAATGCCTTCGGTTTGCATCCGGGTGAGGATGTAGTTAGTTGTGCCGTTAACAATGCCGGTCACAGTATGCAGGCGGTTGACACTTAAAGCCTGCTTTAAGGGTTGAATTACGGGGATACCACCACCCACAGCCGCCTCTAGCATGACGTATAAGCCCGCTTGATTGGCAGTTGTGAAAATTTCTGCCCCAAAGCGAGAAATAGCAGCCTTATTGGCGGTGACGACGTGTTTACCATTCCTGAGAGCTTGGAGAATTAGCGATCGCGCCGGCTCTAATCCCCCCATCACCTCGACGACAATATCTATTTCCGGGTCATTGACAATTGCTTCTAAATCTGTTGTGATGATCTCCGCAGGTAAATTAACATCGCGGGGTTTATCTAGCGATCGCACTCCCACTCGATAAATTTCAATTTCTTGTAACAACGGGTGACGACCAGCCGCATCTTGTAGCAACTGCACAGTCCCCGTTCCTACCGTACCTAATCCTAAAATTCCCAGCTTTACACCCACAAAATTAACCCCAAACTCTATATTTAAGTGCTGAGTACGGAGTGCTGAGTGCTGAGTTGGCTCAGAACTTACCACTCTTGTCTCAACTATATCTAGTGCTGAGTGCTGAGTGCTGAGTGCTGAGTATGGAGTGCTGATTTGGCTCAGAACTTACCACTCTTATCTCAGCTATTTATTTATACAAAAAAATGTAGGGTGGACATTGCCCACCCTACAAACTCATTACTCAGAACTCATTACTCATTACTCATTACTCTGTTTTTAGTATGTTTCAACGTGCCAACGGCCTGCTCTCTTGAGGTCTTTCTGATAGTCACTCCAGGTTACGCCTTCCTTAGCAGCAGCAGCAGTTAAAGCAGCATCAATACCATCTTCCATACCGCGCAAACCGCAGATGTAAGTGTGGGTTTTTTCGTTTTTGATCAACTTCCACAGTTCATCAGCATTTTCTGCCACGCGGTCTTGGATGTACATTCTACCGCCTTGGGGATTTTGTTGTTCCCGGCTGATAGCGCAAGTTAAGCGGAAGTTTTTGGGATACTTCTGCTGCATTTCTTCCAATTCTTCTTTATATAGAATATTAGGAGTTGTGGGAACACCAAAAATCAACCAAGAGAATCCTTTAAATTGATATTCTGGGTTAGCAGCTCTTTCTGCATCCTTAAATTGCCGCCACAGGTAAGCACGCATGGGAGCAATACCTGTACCAGTCGCCATCATGATGACGTTGGCTTCTGGATCATCGGGTAACAACATTTCCTTACCCACTGGCCCTGTGATTTTGACATCATCTCCAGGCTGCAACTGAGTTAGGTATGTAGAGCAAACACCGTAAATTGTTTCACCGCTTTCTGGGTGCTTGTACTCCAGCTGACGGACGCATAGGGAGACTGTCTTATCATCTACATCATCACCATGACGAGTGGATGCAATGGAGTACAGTCTGAGCTTTTCTGGCTTACCGTTTTTGTCCACACCAGGGGGGATAATCCCAATACTTTGACCTTCGATGTATTTCAAATTACCACCGGAAATGTCAAATTTTAAGTGCTGAACAATCCCAATTCCGCCTTCTTTGACTAATGTTTCATTAGAGATACACTTACCAACAAATGGCGCATTGGGGCGGTAGGTGTTTACAGGAACATCAGCGTGGGCTTTTTTGGCTTTCGCTTGAGTCATGGTTTTGCCTTTGTTATCCTTATTCTTCTGCTGTTCTTCAGCTGGTTTTTGAGCAAAGCCTTTCGCTTCACTATTGGCTGTTACAGGTGTGGCATGACCATTTCCCTGAGTGCTAGGATTCACCTGATCGGCCACTTTCCCATTAAGTTGTTGTAGACCATTTGCAGGATGAATGCTAACAATCTTCCCTCCTAGGCGAGTGATACGCTGCATTTCTTGATTCATGCGGTTGTAAGGTACTCTGATGAACACACTGCCACTTTTACGAATTTGGTAGTTAGTTTTATCAGTTTCTTCGTTCTGTCGCAGACCCACCACTTCGTAAACGAAGACACGGCTACCTGATTCTGCGTTGGCAGCACCTTCAAAAGCACCTTGGTTGTACATTCTTTCTACCACTCCGATATTTACTTAACCGTTTATCAAAAAAAAACTTTTCCCATCACAAACTAGCTTTAGTTTATCGGATTTCGTGTTCCTAAAACTAACGTTATGAGAAAGTGGCACTATCAAATAATGCCTTGCATTAATACACTCACCAAGGACGTGGAGGCTTAGGAATAAACACACCTGTTCACCTTCTAAGTTAAAGGATAAGTCTCTTGGATAATGTTAATAATGAGTCAATTTAATCTTTTTTTTCGTGCTGTGAGTAGTAAAAGCAGATTCTGGAAAATATTTCTAGGGAGTTACTAGTACAACAGAGCGTAAACGAAGTCACCATCTGGAATAGACGAAAAGCTTATATAATCAAGATTCTTTATTTTGCCTTTTGTCTTTTACCTTTTTACTTCTAGCACTAGATTCTCTTGACAGTAAATCTTGTATGGGTTACATCATTCTGTTAAAATCAACTATACCACTAGGATTAAATACTTAGCCAGTTTTCAAAGCAAGATATTCAGACGAGTAACAACTACTAATTTGGTTGACAACCCGTTTGATGAATCTTATGTGTCGCTGAGTAGCAAGAACGCAGGACAAACCAAACGGGTAAACTCCTGGCTTCACATCTGCTGTGAGAAAAAATTATTGATTGACACATTTAGTACATAGAGGAGATTTATGACAAGTAAGCCGGAACGCGTGGTACTAATCGGAGTAGCCGGAGACTCCGGATGCGGAAAATCTACGTTTTTGCGTCGTTTGATAGATTTGTTTGGTGAAGAGTTCATGACAGTTATCTGTTTAGATGACTATCATTGTTTGGATCGCAAACAACGTAAAGAAACTGGCATCACGGCACTTGACCCCAGGGCGAACAACTTTGACCTGATGTATGAGCAAATCAAGGCTCTCAAAGAAGGTCAAGAAATTAATAAGCCGATTTACAACCACGAAACCGGCCTGATCGATCCACCCGAAATTGTCAAGCCAAATCATATTGTAGTGGTTGAGGGGCTACATCCTCTGTATGATGAACGGGTGCGATCGCTGCTTGATTTTAGCGTTTACTTCGACATCAGCGACGAAGTGAAAATTGCCTGGAAAATTCAGCGTGATATGGCAGAAAGAGGCCATCGCTATGAAGATGTCTTAGCCGCCATCAACTCCCGTAAACCCGATTTCCAAAAATATATCGAACCACAAAGAGAATTTGCGGATGTGGTTCTGCAAGTATTGCCCACTAACCTGATTAAAAACGATACCGAGCGCAAAGTGCTACGGGTGCGGATGCTACAACGGGAAGGGAAGGAAGGCTTTGAGCCATGTTACCTCTTTGATGAAGGCTCAACCATCCAGTGGACTCCTTGCGGACGTAAGCTCACCTGTTCTTACCCAGGTATGCAACTTTACTATGGTTCTGATGTTTACTACGGTCGTTATGTCTCAGTTCTGGAAGTAGACGGACAATTTGACAACCTAGAAGAAGTGATTTACATCGAGAGCCACCTAAGTAACACATCCACCAAATACGCAGGTGAAATGACTCACTTGTTATTACAACACCGTGAGTATCCAGGTTCTAACAACGGTACTGGCTTATTCCAAGTATTAACAGGGTTGAAAATGCGTGCTACTTACGAGCGTTTAACAGCAAAAGAAGCCAAGCTAGCAGTTCAAGTTTAAAACAGCAGTGTTTGTGTCAAAACTTTAGGGAGTACATTCCGCGTACTCCCTTTTTTTATAGACTTCTGCAAAATACTATATATAAGAATAATTTACTGTGATATTTTCAGAGAAAATGTCATCTAAGGCACAAAAACCTATATTCAGTACAATATAGCTCCGATCAGCACGTTCCCAGAGGGAAAGCGTAGCGTGTCGCAGAGAGAGGCTGCGCCAACACCAGAAAATCCACATTGTTAATTATTTGATATTTTTACTTTTACGTTCTTCATGACTAGTTCAAGGAAACTAACTACTGAATGTGTCAATATTGTTATGATTTCAGTAATTAGTAACTGCACTAAATATGTATCTGATGTTTAGTCAGTGAAAATACTTTTACAGGGGGAATACTCTATTGTCTCGACGCTACTTATTTACCTCCGAGTCAGTTACCGAAGGGCATCCTGATAAAATCTGTGATCAGATTTCTGACACGATTTTAGATACCTTACTCGCACAAGACCCCTCTAGCCGAGTTGCGGCTGAGGTAGTTGTCAACACTGGCTTAGTGCTAATCACAGGTGAAATCACCACCAAAGCCAACGTCAATTATGTGAATATCGCCCGGAAGAAAATAGCGGAAATCGGCTACATTGATGCTGATAACGGCTTTTCTGCCAACAGTACCAGCGTGATTGTTGCTTTAGATGAACAATCTCCTGATATTGCCCAGGGTGTGAACACTGCTCAAGAAACTCGTCAGCAAGATAGTGAAGAACTATTTGACACTATTGGTGCTGGTGATCAAGGAATCATGTTTGGTTTTGCTTGCAACGAAACCCCAGAACTGATGCCCTTACCTGTATGTCTAGCTCACCGCATCGCTCGCCGACTAGCCGCAGTGCGTAAAACTGGGGATTTGCCCTATCTCCGTCCTGATGGTAAAACCCAAGTTACCGTCACCTATGAAGACGGTCGCCCTGTTGGTATTGATACCATTCTGATTTCTACACAGCACACAGCCACCATCGGTAATATAACTGATGAGGCAGCAGTCCAAGCGAAAATTAAACAAGACCTGTGGACTGCGGTAGTTGAACCTGTGTTTGGTGACATGGAAATTAAGCCCAGCCAAGAAACACGTTTTTTGGTCAACCCCACCGGAAAATTTGTCATTGGTGGCCCTCAAGGTGACTCTGGTTTGACGGGACGGAAAATTATTGTGGATACCTACGGTGGTTATTCACGACATGGTGGTGGTGCTTTTTCAGGCAAAGACCCCACGAAGGTAGACCGTTCAGCCGCCTACGCAGCTCGCTATGTGGCGAAAAATATCGTCGCGGCTGGGTTGGCAGAAAAATGTGAAGTCCAGTTGAGTTATGCCATTGGTGTAGCGCGACCCGTGAGCATTTTTCTCGATACCTTTGGTACTGGCACTGTCGATGATGAAACCTTGCTGGAACTAGTTAAACAGAACTTTGAACTACGTCCGGCTGGGATTATTCATACCTTCAACTTACGTAACTTACCAAGTGAACGAGGCGGACGTTTTTATCAGGACATCGCGGCTTACGGTCACTTTGGGCGGAATGACTTAGACTTGCCTTGGGAACGTACCGATAAGGCAGAATTTTTGAAGCAAGCCGCTAGTCATGCCATATCAGCTGCGATCGCGCAGGCTTTAAAGTAGATCCCAATACTACTGAAAAAATGATTTAGTTATAAGCCCTCTGCTCAGGAACTTTCTGGGCAGTGGGTTTTCTTATAGAAATAGCAACCTAGTAATTTTTGGGAAAATAGAGTCAAGAGGTGATACTATTTGCTATGTGATAACTAGATTTATATCTAAAAAAGTTTCTCTCTTGTTAGTTAGTCAAGCTATTCTTGATTCTAGAGTAGAACTAGTTGAGTGAAAAAGTTCCCTGTCTGCGTTTTTGTCAGGATTCCTGTGCTGAATTGCTGGAAAGTTCTAGTAAAGTGAATTAGCCCTTTTGTACTTTTAAACATCTGCGACTATAGTGCTTGAAGATGTTGGTTGAGTTTAACAAAAGTGCTTTAGAGAACTAGCAAACATCAGTCGGGAGATCATGGAAATGCGTTAGATTAGAGTATCCCCATACTTTCAGACAAAATCTGATCTGCAAAAATAGAGGAGAATCAAAGGCACTTCTAGGAAAATGTTAGATTTGTCAACTACCGATTCATTAAGCACGATATCGCTGATACCAGCAAATATTCGTGTAAAAATTCGTATCAAAACCACTTCAATGTCATGAAGTAATGCGAATTATCTAGAAGGTGATTTATTGCATTTGTTATAAGAGAAAATAATCTGAAGTATTGATCAATATTGGCAGTGGTTGTATAAGTAAGACTGATTTGGTGATTTTTGCGGTAGGGATAAGGAGATTTGAGGGATGCAAACTCAACAGCCAATCCCTGTGTACAGCAGTTTAGAAAGCGAAAAAGTGCCAGTAGAAGAGACATCCAACGATGAACTCCCGACTATAGAATTTCCCTCACGAGGGAAACTCAAAGCCAGTTCCTGGCGCATACATCAGAAAATTGGTTATGGATATTTTGTGGCGATTGGTATTGGCTTTTTCGGCTCACTCACGGGTTTGGTCATCGCCAACTACTACCGTGGGAGAGAAATCAGGCAATTTAATCAAGCCCAGGAGCAACGACAACTACTGAGTGAGTATAAAGATGCAGTTATGGGCGCACAACTGCATAGTTCTAAAATGGCAGCGTTATTAGAAGATCCCCAACGGCTACCAGCAAAAAAACAAGAATTTCTGAAAAATGTAGAGAAAGCTAAGAATTTAGAGCAAAAAATCGACCAATTTATTGATAAAAAACCTGAAACATTAGCGGCGACAACTACTAACTTACAGGCTCTATTACAAGATTACGCTTTTTACTTAAAATCGTATGTTGACAAAATAGAAGTGGTTTTAAAGGAAAGTAATCAACAGCAGGTGAGTGTCACCAGAGACAAGCTGTTACAAATTATGCGTGGTCAAACAGCCATGCAACTAGACCAGCTATCAGAAAAATTAAGTAATATCCTTCAGACTGCGGAAGAGAAAGAACAATACAGACAGAGAGATGTAGAACAAGCCAAGGGAGTAGAGAGATTAATTGTAATGGTGAGTATGCTGGTGTCAGTAGCGATCGCCGCCATCATAGCATGGCGTACCAGTCGAGCGATCGCAGAACCAGTGATCATTGTCACCCAAGTCGCTGAACAAGTAGCACGGAAACACAATTTTGATTTACGCGCACCCGTCACCACCGAAGACGAAATTGGTTTATTAGCAAAATCTTTAAATCATCTAATTGAGCGGGTATCAGAACGCACAAAAGAACTAGAACAAGCCAAAGAACAAGCCGAAGCCGCCAGCAAAGCCAAAAGTAGATTTTTAGCTAATGTTAGTCACGAATTACGCACACCCTTAAATGCAGTGATTGGCTTAAGCCAACTGCTACAAGATGATGCAACGGATCTCAATGTATCGGGAGACTTCATCACTGACTTAGAAACTATCAACTCTGCTGGTAGACATCTACTAGAACTGATTAACGACATCCTTGACTTATCCAAAATTGAAGCCGAGAAAATGTCTCTTTACCCAGAGACCTTTGAGATTGCTACGCTAATTAATAACGTTGTCCTCACAGTCAAACCAGCGATAGAAAAAAATGGCAATGTGTTAGCAGTGTATTGTGATGAACACTTAGGCTCAATGTACGCTGATCAAACCAGAATGAGGCAGGTATTGTTCAACCTATTAAGTAACGCTGCTAAATTTACTACTAACGGCAAGATAACGCTAACAGTTAAGAATGACAGACAAGACAGCTCACCAGAAGCTCCCCTGGGCATGATTACTTTCAATATTAGCGATACAGGTATTGGGATGTCTCCCACACAACAGCAACAATTATTTCAACCCTTTATCCAAGGTGATACCTCTACTACAAAAAAGTATGGCGGTACAGGACTGGGTTTAGCTATCAGTCGCCACTTTTGTCAGCTGATGGGCGGTGAAATTTTGGTGCAGAGTCAGATGGGAATTGGTTCTACTTTTATTGTTCACTTACCATTGACGGTGCAGGAGTAAACTGGGAATGGGGCATTGGGAGACAAGTTAGACAAGGGTACAAGGTATAGTAACTAATGACTAATGACGCTGGCGCGTAGCTTGCTTTGCTACGCAGGCGTAAGCCTACTCCAGAGGAGTACAATTTTGAATTTTGAATTCCCCGCAGGGGTTGACCATTGACTAAGTTATCAGCACTCCTCACACCATGACTACAAGCATCGACTTTCTCAGCCATCTTAACCCCAGCCAACGTCAAGCCGTGGAACATTACTGCGGACCTTTACTCGTTGTGGCTGGCGCGGGTTCTGGTAAAACACGCGCCTTAACTTACCGAATTGCGAACTTGATTCTCAAACACCGTGTCGCGCCTGAAAATATTTTGGCGGTGACTTTTACTAACAAAGCCGCACGGGAGATGAAAGAACGGATTCAGAGGCTATTTGCTGAACAGTTGGCAATGGCAGAACATGGACAAAAGTTGGATTTACTGCCAGAATACGAACAAACTAAACTGCGATCGCGCGTTTATAAAACTACTATTAAAGACTTGTGGTGTGGTACTTTCCACAGTCTATTTTCGCGACTTCTCCGCTTTGATATTGAAAAATACCAAGATGAAAAAGGTAGAAAATGGGATAAAAATTTCTCTATCTTTGATGAATCTGATGTAATGAGTTTAATTAAAGAAATTGTCACTAAGCAATTAAATTTAGACGATAAAAAATTTGACCCCCGTTCTGTACGTTACGCCATTAGTAACGCTAAAAACCAAGGGTTCTCTCCACAAGAATTAGAGCAAGAACAACCGAATTATCGCGGGCGAGTTATAGCTAATGTCTATAATCTTTATCAAGATAGGCTTTCTCAAAATAATGCCCTAGACTTTGATGATTTAATTCTGATTCCTACTAGATTATTTCAGCAAAATGAGCAGGTTTTGGGTTATTGGCATCGCAAATTTTGCCATGTTCTTGTAGATGAATATCAAGATACCAACCGCACTCAATATGACCTGATTCGCCTGTTAGCAACTAATGGCGAAGAGCAAAAGACTGAATGGAATTGGCAGAATCGCTCAGTTTTTGTTGTAGGTGATGCTGACCAATCTATTTATAGTTTTAGAATGGCAGATTTCACCATTCTATTAGAATTTCAAAATGACTTTGGTGATGCTTTAGCTGATGAAGATACACGCACAATGGTGAAGTTAGAAGAAAACTATCGCTCTTGTGAAAACATTCTACAAGCTGCCAATGAACTAATTGAAAATAACACCCAACGCATTGATAAAGTCCTCAAGCCTACGAGGGGTGCAGGTGAGCAAATTTATTGCCACAAAGCAGATGATGAACTAGCTGAAGCTGATTTTGTAATTAGACAAATTCGCAGCTTAGAACATCAACATCCTGAATTGGATTGGGGTAGTTTTGCCATTCTTTATCGTACCAACGCCCAATCTCGCCCCTTTGAAGAACAGTTAGTCAGGAATCAAATTCCTTATACAGTTGTCGGCGGGATGAAATTTTATGACCGTAAAGAAATTAAAGATGTCTTAGCTTATTTAAGAGCGATCGCTAACCCAGCAGATACAGTTAGTTTGTTAAGAGTTATTAATACACCCCGGCGTGGTATTGGTAAAGCCACTATGGATAATTTAATCAATGCTTCCCAGCAATTAAACACAACATTATGGGAAATATTGAGTGATGAAACCTCAGTCAATACTTTAGCTGGACGTTCTGCCAAATCTGTTAACAACTTTGCTAAGATGATTAACCGTTGGCAAGGAGAAATAGCCACAGTTCCCGTTTCGGAGATGGTAACGGGAATTTTAGAAGATTCTGGTTACGTGCAAGACTTACAAAATCAAGGAACAGACGAAGCCGAAGATAGAATCCAAAACGTCCAAGAACTTTACAACGCTGTACTGCAATTTCAAGAAGAAAATGAAGATGTTTCTTTAACAGCCTTCTTGCAAAGTACCGCCCTCAGTTCTGATTTAGATAACTTAAAAGAAGGACAAACAGCCGTTTCTTTGATGACATTACACGCTTCTAAAGGCTTGGAGTTTCCCGTTGTCTTCTTGGTGGGATTAGAACAGGGACTATTCCCCAATTACCGTTCCATGAACGACCCAGCCGCCTTAGAAGAAGAACGCCGCCTGTGTTACGTCGGGATTACCCGCGCCCAAGAGAGACTACACTTATCCTTCGCCCGTGAACGCCGCTTGTATGGTTCACGAGAACCCGCCATGCGATCGCAATTTCTCGACGAATTACCCCCAGAATTATTAGCAAATCCCGGACAAAAGCGGCAAACTTACACCAAAACTTCTGCAACCAATGGGAAGCAAGCTGCTAATCAGGATTGGCGAGTAGGTGAGCGAGTTTTACACAAAAGTTTTGGTCTTGGTGAAATAACTCACATTTTTGGCGAAGGGAATAAGGTATCTGTAGCAGTTAAATTCGCAAGCTTGGGACAAAAGATTATTGACCCTAGAGTAGCACAGTTGCAAAAGATGGACTGATATTCAATCGTAGTCAAAGTAGAGACGCAATAAATCGCGTCTCTACAGTTTCTAATAAGTCTTTTGTGCAGAATGCTGCACGGCTTCTACATTAATATTGAGTCGAAGTTACACAGAAAATATTAGTTGATAATTAAATTACTAAAACTTGATATATTCATGTTTTCAATTTATTAAAAAATCGAATGTATGATTATTAATAATAAATGATTGCTGATTGCCATAGCCTATCTTTAAAAAATCATAAATATCTCCAAAACAAGATAATCGCTATTATTTTCCGGGATTGGCATAACTGAAATTGAAATAAACTATAGAACGAAGAATTAATCTGTCTGCCTCAACAAATCTGCGTAAATCCTGACTTTAGCTAGATTGCAATTCAAAACACTCTACAGTCCCCAAACATCAAGTTTCATGTTTTGAATCTTGTATTTTCAGTGATCCGAAGTTTAGGAATTGATGACTTTAGCAATATGCAAAACTGGATTCGCAGTACCGGAAGACATTGCTTAGGAAAATTCTCTCCTGGTGCAGTAATAATAATGGCGGCTTTGCTGTCTTGGTTGCCGCCAACGGCAGCTGATACCAATCCACCCAAGACCGTAGCTGCATCAGTTAATGACAGCAGTATTAGTACATCGGATATTCAACAGATATCTCAATCTCGGCGGATTGTGATTGACTTATCGGCACAACGTTTATTTGCTTGGGAAGGGAATAAACTGGTGTATTCCTTTCGTGTGTCTACAGGAAAACGTTCCACTCCTACACCTACAGGCAAATTTACGATTAATTCCAAATATCGTATTAACAGGATGCGAGGCCGTGGCTACGATATTCCAGATGTCCCTTATGCTATGTATTTTCACAAAGGCTATGCTATTCACGGAGCTTATTGGCATAACCGCTTTGGCACTCCCGTTAGTCGTGGTTGTGTGAATTTACCAGTTAAACAAGCCCGCAAGCTTTACGATTGGGCTGCTAATGGGACTGTGGTAGTAGTGCGGAAATAGTTGTTTTGGTAATGGGTAATCAAACAATTACCCATTACCATTTGAATAGTATCAAAATAGCGATGGGCTATACCCCGCCTTTCCTGCGGAACACTTCGCGAACGGCGATTCGCAATTATCGTACTATCCAATTTACTGCCTGTGCTTCGGTAATATCTGGTACTTCTAAACGATTCTTCATTTTATAGAGTACCTTTTCTGGTAACTTGGCAGGGCGATCGCGATTTCTTTTGAGTAGTTCCTCCCAAGGTGCTTCTAAGTAAACAATGCGAATCTTGGCTTGATAATTGGCAAACTGACGTATAAGTGAACCTCTCAGTTGGCGACTGATGTTGGTGGCGTTCCACACAAAAGATTTTCCAGTTCGCATATAGTCTTTAGCTAGGGCTTTGGCTGCATTCACCACTGCTCCTTGGTCTTCGTCAGGTGCAATCCTCATGGTGTTTCTGAGTTCATCTAGAGAAATTACTGCCCAGTCGGGTATATTTTCCTGAATCCAGGTGTCTTTCCCTGCACCCGGTAATCCTGACATCATCACTACTTCAAACCGTGTATCATCGTAGGCTGCATAGTCTGCGTTGCCATTTTCTTTTTGAAAATAAATAAACCGACTGTGATCTGAGCGAAAGGTGCGCGGCTGGTGAAAGCAGTGATTTTCTTGAGCATATTCCCGAAAAAATACAATCCGTTCCAATAACTGGGCTTGATCGTCGCAATATCGCCCCCGGACATCGGCTTCGGCTAGCAAACTCAGCATATCGCAACGGATGATTTGACTAGTTTTGATCACTGCTTTTTCGGGGTTGGGTTTGTCCCAAAACCACAGAGGTAAGCTACCGTATTTCACCAAAGCCACAACCGCCACCCGTTCGCGGAATGGGACTTGCAAATCCCAGAGAATTTGCTGCGCCATCTTTGCACCTTGGAGGACGTGACCTTTAGAGGAGATAGTACCATCGGTTTCGATGAGGGTAGCGGCTGGTTTAGCGACATCATGCAGCAAAGCCGCCACAAATAAAACTGAGCGTTCTGTAACTGGTAAGGCTCGCCATTTTGGTAATGCTACTAATGCCTCACATACTAATTTCGTATGGATGAGGACATTACCCTCTGCATGGTAACGTGGGTCTTGGGGACAATCTGCAAGCGATCGCAACCAATCAAATTCTGTTTCTAATGTGCGCCAATCTATTGTCCAGTTGTTTGCATCTGGGCAATGAGGAAAAATCCAACTCATATTGCCATCCTCAATTAATAGTAATATTTGTTCGTAGTCAGGACTTTAGTCCTCAAAACAAACAAGTCAAAATAACTCGACACTAGAACGTAGTCGATTAGGGATAATCGGGCGGTTCAGCCAATGACCATCAGACTGTTGAATGGTAGTTAAAAAGCTGGAACGCACATATTTATAGCGTCCTGTCACCATATCTCCTGGTTCGACTTTGATGTATAAACCTTCCATCAAAGCACTTTGGTCAGTTTGCTTAAGTGAACGTTCTACATCTAATCCCTGTTCTTGACAAACTTGACAAAAATTTTCTAAATATCCAGAGGTTTGATAATGAGACTCACTCAATAACCCCAAGAGTTGTTTGTAAGATTGTAGTTTGCCAGTAAATAAAACCGGTACAGAAACCAGTGGTAGTCCTGCTAGTAGCTGCTGGCGGCGTTTGGTGCTAAGAAATACTTGTGTTTCTAAATCCAGCACATCGTACTCTAAAAAGTAGTGGGGTAAAGCATCGTAAAAAACCGTGTGCTTGGCATATAGCCATTCACCAAAGAGAATAAAACGACTCCCTAAAACTTCCCAAAACGCGCCTGCGTGGGTATGCGCCCACTGCTTAAACAGGTTAAAATGCTTTTCTCTCGCACCACCTGTTAAATAGTGTCCCCGGCTTTGCAGTCGGAGTTGTCCATCCACAGTAAAACTGATAGCCGCGTTTGCACCATCCACTTTTTCTTCAACTACTACATACTGTTCTTTGATAGTTGCGAAAGGGATACTATCTAGGTCTTCATCCCCAGGCTGCGATCGCGAACCCTGAATGTGAGGGGTTCGCGGATATTTATAGATTTGTTCCATGACTTTTACACCTTGGTAAGAGCAATCAAAATCATTGCGTAGCGAAATAACACGAATGAGCAGGCATTTTTAACAGTTGCTACCATTCGCGATGAATCCGAATTTGATTGAGCCAAGGGATTACATAACCGTGACCTGAATTTGTGTAGTGTTTACATAATACATTTACTTCACAAGCTGAAGCCACATTTCCAGAATTTGGGAAGATATAGCAATTTTATTCAAGTGAGGATTTTTATAGGCGATCGCAATCAGGCAGACTAAATATATTTATAATCACTCTTGTAGAGACATTGCACTGCAACATCTCTACTGGTTCACAAAAGCACAATACAATTAATCGCGGGCATCATCAATTAAGCAAGATTTAAACTTTTCAACCTTGGCATTTGGGCTATTGGCAAGCAAGTTAGTAACTGGAGTTTCTAGGGTAATATCGCCTGCAAGGTTAACCCAAAATTCATTCAATAATGAATTATTGCATTTTACTTCTACCTTGTCTCCGGTTGCAGAACCAAAAGACGATAAGGCTTGATCAATCTCCTTGATAGCAAGTTGGCGACCAATCTTACTAGCAACTAATTTTTGCACTGGAGATTTATTAAAGGCTTCCAGAAGGACAATTGACTCGGTGTAATATTCCTCTGGCGTACCTTGGTAGCAAGTACCATGCTTAATCCATTCGTGTCGATGCAGATTGGATAAAGTTCCAGGCATAACTGCTTGTAGTTTTTGCCAAGTCTCAGGAGATAAATCTTCCTCTATAGCCGGTAGCTTTGACCAGTCTCTCTTATTTCCATCATCAAAAGCCCTATCACTCTGACTAACACCGCAGTAAATATTAGATTTGGGTTGAGGCCAGAGACCATGCAAAGCGAAATTAGTAGCTTCAGGACGGTCTGGGTTTTTAGCTAGGATTTTACACTCTGTTTTGTCTGGTTTGCCCTCACAAAATGCGGGTTGCCAACTGATGGCTAGTAAGTAGTCTTTGTCAATAGGAATTGGAATTACAGGAGGGTTACTCACAGTTGTGTCAGAAGTTGGATCAGGAGGTGAACTAGCCATTTTCTGACAGCTCGTAGCAACCCAACGCTGAGGAGGGTTAGCCCCAGCAATTTCTAAAAGGTAGTGAGAGGGGATATCTTTATTTTTCCCAACTACTTGATAAGTCTCTCCCTGCTTTAATTTCACGTTGCCAGGGTTAGTTCCTTTTTTAATTGAGACTAGGGCTTCGCAAGCATCTGTAGCGGTGAATTGACCTTCAAAGGGTACAAAAGCTAAAGCAGCGTTAGGAAATAGTATGAAAGAGAACACTAATATCATTGCTAATACAAGTGTTTTTCTGAGCGATCGCAGCATAGGATACTCCATAAAATTAGGCTGAAATGCCTCGTCAACTATGATACTGAGATAGCTTGTAGCTAGGATTTGGCTTGATTGATTATAGATCGATAAATCCGAAGTATCCCAGCATTAATACTTAAATCAATATGAAAAACGTAACTTACACTTACTTAAATAATTTACCGGAAACTTCTTAATAAAGTTAATTTTTAACAAATTCTCAGCTTAATTTAATTTTGTAGGTAGCAGAAAGCTTTAAATTGTCTTTAGATAGCAATGTCAGGAGATTTGAGCTATGAAATGGAAAAAATTAGTAATTTTGGCAATTATTACGACTGTAGCTATGGGCTGTACAAGAGAAGTAAGTTCTAATCAGGTAGATACTCAAACCTCCACTACTGCAACTAGTCCAAGTGCTAAGGCTGGCAATTTTCAAGCTGGGGAACACCCAACTCAGGGTAAATTAACCGTAGTGACGGAACAAGGTAAACAATATTTAGAGTTTGATCAGAATTTTAAAACAGATAAAGGCCCTGACTTATTTGTAATTCTTCATACTTCTGATGCACCACCAGTATCTGGCATTAAAGAAAAAGATTATGTAACTCTTGCCCCTTTACAAAAAATCAGTGGCAATCAACGCTATGCTCTACCTAATAATATCAAGTTAGCAAATTATAAATCTGTAGCTATCTGGTGCCGGAAATTTAATGCTACTTTTGGCTATGCCACTTTATAGACCTCTTGCATAAATGTTTAAGCTGTCATGTTGGGCAAAGCGAAACATCTCAAAGATTCTACATTTCATTCGGAATGATACATCTCATTTTCGGACTTTTGCAAGAGGTCTTATGAAGTCAAAAGTAAAAAGAGAGAGTCAGTAGATTAGTAAAAATTCTCTTTTTACTTTAGTTTGATAAACCTAAAAATTAATATCAATTTTTATATGGAATTAGTAGACTTTTTAGCGATTGTACATCCTGCGATCGCAGTTATTTTTGTCTTCCCTCTCATCGGCATTGTCAGCCATTTTGCTTGGCAGACACGCCAACGTCGTCTGCAAATTGTAGACGGCGGTAAAAGTAAAATTCCTCCGATAGTGGGAGGAGAACATAAGCGCATAGGTGAATGGCTAACTAGTGCCGTTGTAGGTTTATCTTTACTAGGGTTAGCCTATCCAATTGGTAAAAATATCATTAACAACCAACTTTGGAATAAAAATTTATTCCAAGTTATGTTTATTCTGCTAATGTTTGTTTTGACTATAGTTTGTTTAGTTTTACTTTTTCAAGCAAAACAGCGACTATGGCGCGGTGTCTTTGCCACGTTGACAGGTGCAGGTTTAGTGATTCTTGGCTGTCAGGATGGCGTATTTCGTCGCACAAATGAATGGTATTGGTCACACTACTATATAGGGATTACCGCAGCCCTACTGATGATTTTTTCGATAGCAATTGTGCAAGATATTTATCAAGATAGGTCTAATCGCTGGCGGATAATTCATACTTTTATAAATTGCATTGCCCTATTACTATTTATCGGTCAAGGTTTTACAGGTTCACGAGATTTGTTAGAAATCCCTCTAAGCTGGCAAGAATCGCACGTTTATCAGTGTAATTATCCCCAAAGAACTTGTCCAACCCCAAATATTGAAACTCCAAAGTGACACAAATACGAAAAATTTATCAAAAAATAGATCCTTTTTCATTACGGTTACGTTTGACAGTTGGGATTGCTATAGTTTCCGCTTTGGGTTTAGGAAATCTGGCTCTCTGGACAAGCTGGAAAATGCGGCAAGTGTTAATCAATAACCACAAACGCAATATTGAAACAATTGCCCAAAGGCTACCCCGCGATGTGCAGATTTATAGTGAAATGATGCCATCAACGACAGCATTACAAAAAGCAATTGATAACTTGACAGCGACAAATACATTTTTGTGGGTTAAAAGTCCTGAAAATCAGATTTTAGCAAAATCTAATAATTGGAATCAGTTGTCGAATCCAACAGCAACTGAGTTAATGTCTCTCGGTGAAATGACAATAAAACCACGAATAGATAAAGTCGGTCAACGCTACTTTGTGTTATGTGGTGGTGCAATACCAGTACGGGGAAAAGTCCTAGGTAAATTATTTGTGATCCAGGATGTCACTCGTGAACAGACGATATTTTTGGGAATGGTGCAGAGTTTGGGAGTCGGTAGTGTATTAACAATTATTGTGATGTCTGTGGCGATCGCATTTTACATCAAGCTTTCTCTGCAACCACTCATGCAACTCAGTCAAATGACTTCTGTAATTTCCATCGCAGATTTAGGACAAGCTAAATTGTATCTAGATAAAGCACCTAGCGAAGTCAAAGAATTAGCACAAACCTTCAATATGATGTTAGCTCGCCTCTCCCAGTCTTGGGAGCAAGAGCGTCAATTTGTCAGTAATGTTTCCCATGAATTACGTACACCACTGACAATAGTACACGGTTACTTGCAAAGTGTTTTACGCCGACAGACTAATCTCACCGATATGCAGCGAGAAGCCTTAGAAACGGCTGCATCAGAAGCCGAAAGAACAATTCGGCTTTTGCAAGATTTACTAGATTTAGCTAGAGCCGATAGTGGTTACTTGCAGCTTTGCTTGGAAGAATGCGCATTGAATGACTTAATTATAGAAGTTGCAGGCATGGCGGAAAAATATAGCGATCGCCAAATTACAATCGAATATACCATCAATCCCATTGTAGTGAAAGCAGACTACAATCGCCTCAAGCAAGTATTACTAAATTTAGTTGACAATGCTGTTAAATATTCTGATTCTGATACGCCAATAACTTTGAAATTACATCAGCAAGAACAAGCAGTAATTATACAAGTTTGTGATCAAGGTTATGGAATACCTTTACAACACCAATTACGGATTTTTGAACGATTTTACCGTGTAGATGAAGCTCGTACTAGCTCTATAGGCGGTTGTGGTTTAGGATTATCAATTGTGAAAACCCTTGTTGAAGGTATGGGTGGTAGTGTTACAGTCCGTAGCCGTTTAGAAGAAGGTAGTATATTTACTATTACCTTACCCATTAGTGAGTGCTGTTAGCGGTAGCGCGGCGTTGAGCCGGTTTCAAAAATATTTACTAAATAAACAATGAGTAGAAGTGTAGCGGTAAACTACAAATATCTACTCATTTTTTTTGAGTTATCTTAACTACCAAAAAAGCCAATTAGAGTAAGCCACAAAATAAATGATCCTGTCTTGTCATGCTGAGTGTAGCAGAGCGGAACGTTCGCGTTAGCGTGCCGGAGGCTCTGGGCATTTCTTTTTGTGGAGTTCTCTTAAAGGTTTTTAGGCTTTAGACTTCTGCAAAATTATCGTGATTCAGTACCTTGATTGGGGCTACCAGCTACGTCATCTTCTCCTGGAGCTTCAGGTGTAGCAGATTCTCTAGCATCAGATTGAGAAGCATCACCAGTTTTGCGGATATCTTCTTGTAGTGGTGTTTGGTAGCCACCAGAAGAGGTGGGAGTGGTTTCTTGATTTTTAGATTTTTGTTTCCGTTCTTCAGACATAACTATACTCCTTCATTTAGTTCAGACTTCATTTTAAAAAATACGTATGGTAAATGTATCTATCTAAAATCTAGTTATGGCTAATTTATGACTCTATCAGAAGTATTGTTTAATCTTATTTATGTATACTTGCAAAAACGCCCCAAATAAAATTTTTATCAATAAAAACGAGTTCCACTATCTATATTCAATTAATTATGAAGCAGAGTAATTTATCATTACCACCTGGATGTATACTGCGTAGAGCGACATCTAGGGATATGCGATCGCTAAGATGGTTAGTTTTTTCAGCTATACTTGACCCTACCCAATTACGTTGGCAGCAGTTTTGGGTGATTGAATCTCAAGAGGATGTCATAGCCTGTGGACAACTACGTAACTTTGCACAAGCCCAAGAACTCGGTAGTTTAGTCGTTACACCAGTTTGGAGAGGTCGCGGTTTAGCAACTCTGCTCACACAACATCTTATCACTCAAGCCACGCAACCGTTATATCTTGAATGTCTAGGTAAAAGGCTCGCAAAATTTTACAGTCGCTTAGGTTTTGTGCAAATCAACTTTGAAAACTTACCAAAATCACTCCAGCGTAAATTTAATTTATCCCAATTAGCCAAAAAACTCATCAAAGTTCCTGTAGTGTTTATGCACTATCAAGATCGGTACTGAGCAAAAAGTATAATTAAATACTCAATACACTGCTCACGCACCGCTCCGCTAACAGCACTCAAAACTCAGCACCGGCTAAACGCCGCGCTACCGCTAACAGCACGGGCTAAACGCCCCGCTACCGCTAACAGCACGGGCTAAACGCCCCGCTACCGCTAACAGCACTCAGCACTCAGCACTCAGCACTCAGCACTCAAAACTCAGCACTCAAAACTATTCACGGTTTAGCAAAGACTGTCAGCAACACAGGCCCTAATAAATAGTGATGATGCAAACACGACAAACCAGCAGCAGCACCAAGAATTTCCCGTTGCTGGGGACTGTAAAATTTAATTCCCTGATGGGAAATTGACAATGTTTGTGGTTCTTTCTCTTTCTTCGTAGTGATATCAACTAAATAAAAGCGTCCACCAGGAGACAGCACCCGTGCTACTTCCTGCAAAACCAGTTTTGGTTCTAAATAGTGCAAGAAACTAATACTGTTGAATACAGCATCAAATTGAGCATTACCAAAAGGTAGAGCCTCGGCTTTACCCTCAATAAAAATTAACCGGGGATGGTGGCGGTTGCTCTGTCGTGCAACTTGCAACATCTTAGACGATAAATCTAAACCAGTACCTTGCAAGTAGGGAAACTTATTAGCTAGCCGTTCCAGCAGGCGGCCAGTACCACAACCTAAATCAAGTATATTTGCGCGCTCTGGTAAATCGACATATTCTAGCAGTCGTTTGTGGACAGCCTGGTAAAACACAGAAGGTAAGAGCCAGTCATAACTATAAGCCCATCGATCAAAAATAAACTTTTTGTTCTTGAGAAAGTCGTTAGTCATTAGTTTTCGCAGCTGCTTTCAGCTAAATGCTTCCAGCGATGAGTTTTGAGCTGCGCCTCCCAAAAATTAAATCACAACAAGAGCCAGACTTATCTACACTAACGTTTAGCAAAACATATATGTGACGGTGCTTAGGCAATCTTCTGTAATCGCAACACCTGCATCTGTAGTTAACAGTGTTCCCAAAGATAATATCTGTCTCTATTGAGAACTGCATAAAAAGACATAGCCTAACTGTATTTATGTATAGAAGGTTAAATACACAAAGTAATAATAATGAAGGTAATGGATTATGACAAGCTTTACTCAACTTCACTCCCACAACGACCTACTTAATCCTATTCGCAGATGGTTAGAAGGAATCGAAATTCATAACCATAAACTAGCTCATCTTTTATGTAGACTTATTCCTGCTCAATGTCCATTTGAACGAGATGTGAAGCTGTTTGGGCGTAAACTATTCCACATTCCGCCAATGTGTAAATTAAATCCTTTCTACGAACAAGTAGTAGCTTTACGTTTCAAGGCACTTTGTTATCTTGCTGATGAATGTGGTGAAGACATAACAGCTTATTGCTAAATGATGACAATTGCTCAAGAGTGCAGCAATTTATAATCGGTAATTACAGATTTACCCTTGTTAGTTACGCAAAAGTATACTAAGCTAACGGAGAACTATTTAGATGCCCATATTATTGGCTAGCACAGCACAGTAGGAGTCAAAAGACTATGTGCAGACAACAGCTCACATTATAGGTTATCTATTAATTTTTTACCTTTACCTTTTTACTTTTGCCCGATCATGACGCACATCTTGCTGGTTGAAGATGAAGTCAAGCTAGCTCGATTTATGGAGTTAGAACTGAACTATGAAGGTTATCAAGTAAGCGTCGCCTACGATGGATTAACTGCAATCATGGCAGCACGGGCGTTACAGCTAGATTTAATCATTTTAGATGAGACACTGCCTGGAGACTCAGGATTAGAATTTTATCATCGCTTGCAAAGTATGGATAATCAAGTGCCGATAATTTTACTAATCGCTAAACATGAAGTGAGCGATCGCATCTCAGTCTTAGACATCATTGTTAATGATTATGTAATCAAACCCTTCAATATAGAAGAACTATTAACTAAAGTTAACGCTTATTTACGCATAAAGCCCCAGAGTTATGAGTGCTGAGTTGTATTGGCGGTAGCGCGGCGTTTAGCCGGTTGTGAGTAGTTAGTGAAGTTATCTCCCCTACACCCCTAATTTTAGAGTTTTCAGCAAAAACTAATATAACTAGTCATTAGTTATATTAGGATGCACAAAGTTGACTCCACATAACAACACGCACAACCAGAACTGCCATGACCTATCTAGAAACAGCAGCCCAATTTTACAGCGAAGTCGCTCAAACTCCACAAATAGGACTTTGTTGTGTTCAAAGTACACCTCTGCAACTTCCAGGGCTAAAAATCCCTTTACCTATGCAGGAAATGAACTATGGTTGTGGAACTACAGTTCACCCTACGGAACTTTCCCATCAGCCTACGGTGTTGTATATCGGTGTTGGTGGTGGCTTAGAAGCATTGCAGTTTGCTTATTTTTCTCGCCGTCCTGGGGCTGTAATTGCGGTTGAACCTGTTGCGGCTATGCGAGAAGCGGCGATACGTAATTTAGAACTGGCGGCTGAAGAAAACCCTTGGTTTGACACCAGTTTTGTGGAAATTCGGAAAGGAGATGCTTTTAATTTACCTGTGGCTGATGCTGTCGTTGATATTGTCGCCCAGAATTGCCTGTTTAATATTTTTGAACCTGAAGATTTAACTCATGCACTACGAGCAGCTTATCGGGTGTTAAAACCAGGTGGACGCTTGCAAATGAGTGATCCCATTGCTACCCGTTCTATCCCTAACCATTTACAAGAAGATGAACGGCTAAGGGCTATGTGTTTATCAGGCGCACTCACCTACGAAGAATATACTCAACGTATTATTGACACTGGCTTTGGTCAAATTGAAATTCGCGCTCGTCGTCCTTATCGTTTGCTAGACGCAGAAACTTATAACTTAGAAAAGCATCTACTGTTAGAAAGTCTAGATTTGGTTGCTTTCAAAGTAGAAATTCCAGAAGATGGTGCTTGTATTTTTACGGGTAAAACCGCTATTTATGCTGGTTCTGACCCATTTTTTGATGATTCAGCAGGTCATTTATTGCAACGTGGCATTCCGGCAGCAGTTTGTGATAAAACTGCTGCTAAACTAGGAGCTTTAAAGCCATCAGAAATAATGATTACTGATTCAACCTGGCATTATAGCGGTGGTGGTTGTTGTTAATTTATCATCTTTAAAATGTGGTTAGTAAGTATATTTATTGCTACGCTATTTCTGGCTTATGTTAAAGGAGCTAATGACAATTTTAAAGGTGTAGCTACGCTGTTTGGTAGTCGTATAACTAGCTACCAAACAGCAATTTTGTGGGCAACTGTCACAACTTTTGCAGGGGCTTTAACGTCCACTATATTTGCTAATGAGTTAGTCAAAACGTTTTCAGGTCAGGGTATTGTTAAAGATGCGATCGCTAATGCTCCTAACTTTCATATTGCAGTGGCGATCGCTACTGGATTAACGGTACTAATTGCTACAATATTGGGTTTACCTATTTCGACTTCCCATAGTTTAATAGGTGCTATTCTGGGCGGTGCATTAGTAGCGATTGGACTTAAAGCTAATTTTGCAGTCCTCTTAAGTTACTTTGTTTTACCCTTATTTTTAAGTCCCATTCTTGCTATTGTTTTAAGCGCAGGAGTTTACAGCATAGTTGAATATATCAAGCCAAAAGTTTCTTTACCCCTAAATCAAAATTTTATTAAGATTGCTCACTATATCAGTGCTGGAATAATCTGTTTTACTAAAGGATTTAATGATACGCCTAAACTTGTTTCTCTGGTGATGGTGATTGCATATTTTTCCAGACAAGGGTCAATGATCACTATTGCAATGGCTATGGCATTAGGTGGTTTAATTAGCTCTCAAAAAGTTGCTGAAACCATGAGCATAAAAATTACCCCCATGAATCATACTCAGGGTTTATCTGCCAATATCATTACAAGTAGTTTAGTTATTGCAGCTAGCTATTTTGGTCTACCTATCTCTACAACTCATGTCACTGTTAGTTCTATTTTTGGCGTAGGATTAATAACTGAAAAAACTAACAACGTTGTTTTCTTTAAGGTTTTTATTGCCTGGATTTTAACATTACCTATTGCCACCATTCTTGGTGGAATCATTTATAGATTATTGCAAAATTGAAACAAAAATATTTGTTATTTATCGGGAGTAGTCATCAATGCTAAATATAGATACAATCATCACGCCATTTAAAACCAAATTAAATGAATCTTTTACTAAAAAAAAGATTCAGATTTTACAAATTAATTTAGGTAAACGCTGTAATCTTTCCTGTACCCACTGTCATGTAGAAGCTAGTCCCAAGCGCACGGAAGAATTGTCTCCAGAAATTTGCCACCAATTAATTGAGTTAATAGAGAGATTTCCAGAAATTCAGATTGTTGATTTGACTGGTGGCGCACCAGAAATGAATTATGGCTTTAAATCATTAGTTGCATCTGCTAGAAAAAACAATAAACAAGTAATTGTTCGTTCTAACTTGACTATTTATTTTGAAAATGGATTTGATGATTTACCAGAATACTTTGCCCAACATCAGGTGAGAATTGTCGCTTCTTTACCATGCTACTTAGCAGATAATGTGGATAAAATGCGGGGTAATGGTGTATTTGACGCTTCAATTAAAGCGTTGCAATGGCTGAATCAACTGGGCTATGGTACAGACCCGAATTTAATTTTAGACTTGGTTTACAATCCTCAACTCCCCAAGAGTGAAAAATTTTCCTTAACACCTGAACAAGGAAAACTAGAACGAGATTATAAAATATTCTTGCAAGAACGTTTTAATCTGATATTTAATCACCTGTTTACAATTACCAACCTACCAGTTGGTAGAACCAAATTTCATTTAGAGCGAAAAAATCTTCATAGTAGCTACTTACAATTTTTAGAATCTCATTTTAATGAGAGTACAGTAGAACATTTAATGTGTCGTGATCAGCTTTCAGTAGATTATTTAGGTAATATTTATGATTGCGACTTTAATCAAATGATGAATTTACCTGCAAAAACGGCTAACGGTGAAGCTATCACTGTAGCTAAATTACTAGAATCTGGCAGTTTAAACTTAATTGATGAAATTCAAACTGCTGATTATTGCTATGGTTGCACTGCCGGGTGTGGTTCTAGCTGTGGAGGTGCTTTGCTGTAAGATAAAAGTCAACTGGGATAGCTTGTTTTTGTTTAATACAGCTTTATTTATCGATGCACAATGTGGTAAGTCTTTGGCACTAGATAGCACCTACAAAAAAAGAAAAAGGCAAAAGAATTGCATCTTTTGCCTTTGAAATTTATTTGTTTAATTCTCTAAGTTAATCATCGTCATATTCGTCATCATCATCATCATCATCTTCTTCTTCATAGTCGTCGCTTTGGTCGTCTTCTATGAGATCATGAATTTCATCTGCGATTAAATCATCATCATCCAGAATTGCCCGACGATTGGTAAATCCAGTATCTAGACCAGGAGTGTCTAAATTGTAGGCGCGAGCTGTACGGTCATCTAGTACCATATCCAGTGGATCATCAGTTTCATCTAAAACACTGGTGGTATCTAAAGTAGCATAATCGTCAATCATACCGGGTTCATCATAGGTATTGTAACCAGTTCCCGCCGGAATCAATCGACCAATAATTACGTTTTCTTTCAAGCCACGCAACCAATCAGATTTCCCTTCAATCGCTGCTTCCGTGAGAACCCGTGTGGTTTCTTGGAAGGATGCAGCAGAAATAAAGCTATCAGTATTCAATGATGCTTTGGTGATACCTAACAATACTGGGGTGTATTCCGCCCTAGCACCGCCAGTAATAGCCATAGCTTCATTTACCTGCTCAACTTGGCGTAATTCCACCAACTCACCAGGAAGCATAGTAGTGTCACCACCATCATCAATTCTGACTTTGTTGGTCATTTGGCGCACAATGACTTCGATGTGTTTATCGGCAATATCAATCCCTTGGGATTGGTAAACCATCTGCACTTCGTTCACTAAGAATGTCTGTACCTTTTGTAAGGCGTGGCTGGCGCAAGCATAAATTCCGTCTTCTGAACCGAGGCTGAAGAATACCTCTAGAATTTCGTGCGGGTTAGAAGGCCCATCACACAAAGGTTGTCCAACATTTACAGGAGAACCATCTGGCATGGCTAAATTTTGTCCAGGGCCAAGGGGGTAATCGGTAACTACACCATTGGCTTCTACGACTTTAACAGCGATCGCTTCATCACCATCGCCGTAAACCACTTTTACTTCCCCGCTCCGTTTTGCCAAGATACAGGCTTCTTTGGGTTTGCGGGCTTCTAGCAGTTCTTCAATCCGAGGTAAACCTTGAATGATGTCCCCAGTTTTCGCCCGTTCAAACACCAACAGCACTAAGTTATCGCCCCGTTGTACCAAGTCGCCGTCTTCTATCTGCAACACTGCACCAGGACTGACTCGATAAGGACGACCCACGCGGATAGTCACCGCATAGTTTTGGGTGCTGAGAGCTGAGTCTTTACTCGCGGAAGTGGCGGCGGCATTTTTCACTGAGACAACCTGTCCAGATTCTTCAGCTAAAAATCCAGGGGCAATTTCTGTCCCCGCGACGATTAAGCTACCCGCTTTAACCTTGGGTTGGACACTGGTATTCACTGTGATCATGTCACTGTGACGCAGTACCAAACAACGACGCACAGCTTCAGAACCTTTCTGCACACCCCGCACAATCCCACCTTCTTTAGATAGGATTTGGGTACTTGCTACCACAGCCCCAGGTGCGATCGTGTCGCCATCTTGGACTTGTAAAGTAGTTTGGGTACTGCCCTGGGTGGCATCAGCCGCAATATCACGACGAATGACCAAGGATTCCAAAATTACCAACTGCAAGCGTTGAATTTCTGCGTTTTCAGCATCCGTGACTAACTCAATATCTGCTGCCAGGGGAGAAGCATTATGTTCTTGTTCGCCATCCTGCTCAATTTCCAAAACTAATTGGGTACGTAGCAGTTCCACGCCTTCCACTGATTTAACCCGTTCAGAATCTTTGTAAGGCAAACGCTGTACTGCCCGCAACTGAATCGAACGTCCTGTTTGTTGGCTGACAGAGGTAGTGGATGGCACATCAGGATTATTAGGTACGGCAAACTCCACAACTGGACGGCTTAACAATGCCGGCCCTTCTGGTGACTCCACATATTGGATGTAACGTAATTCTGTGAAAATTCGTCCCAACAATTCTTCACCAGCCGGAAGAAATGTGTCGTCACGCCCAATCACTGCCTCTGGGTCATCTACCATCAGTAGTTCCCCTGGCTTCACCACCACTTCCCGTAAAATGTCATTTTTCTGGGTAACTTCAACTACACCATTGTTTTGACAGAAGATGTCTTTCACGACCTCAGTGCCAGCTTCGACATATTGACCATCTTCTACCAACAGCAAGGAGATGTCTTTGTTCACTTCGTGGGTTTCTTCGGGAATCCACAACATTGTGCCGCCCTGCACCACTTCATAGCCCAGCTTGGCTTTACCTTTCTTCTGGACTTCTACACCTGCGAATTTCAAGAAGCCGCCTGTGGTGGTACGGTAGTGGTCATCAATCAACTCAGCTACCACTTGACCATTTTGAACTTTTGTGCCTGGTGTTGCCCGCAAGTTAAATACTTGGTTATTGGCAGTGGTGACTAAGTAATTGTTGCGCCCCTGGGAACTTTGAACGGTGACTGTAGCTTGGTCTAAAACCACAGATGCCGTGATAATCTCTATTTCCCTCGTACTCTTACCTGGAGTAGCTTCTGGTAAACGGACGACGCCACCGTGTATAGTCGTTAATTTAGTTGCTGCCAAAACGCCGTTAGTTTCTACTGCGTCGCCGTTTTTGACGGCCAATTCTGCCCCTGGTGGTAAGTTATAAACTTCCCCAGACAAGATCCAAATCAAACCACCTCTGGCGGCTGTGATGGTGGTATTGCCTTGACGGTCTGTTTTTTGTTCAGGAACTACTTCCGCAAACTTCACTTCCCCAGCCAAATCAGAAGCCACATCTTTGACGGCTTTTTCTGTATTGGTACGGGTAGTACGTGCGCCTAGGGCAACTTCTGCCAGTAACTGACCAGTTTTTATTGACTGCCCATCAAATAGATATAGTGTCGAACCTTGGGTAAGATTAACTTCTTGGGGTACTGGGGTTTCAGAACCTTCCTTACGTGGTTCTAAAATCAGAATGCCGTTACTTTCCACGTACAAGGCATCTTCCCCGTGGCGGGTACGATAGGCTCTTGTCCGCAATTTTTTTGGTAGCTTGACAGTGCCATCAACCTTGGAACGCACTTGTTGCGCTACTTCCCCCGTGAACACACCGCCGGTGTGGAATGTCCGCATGGTTAACTGTGTTCCAGGTTCACCAATACTTTGAGCCGCGATAATCCCCACCGCTTCACCCAAGTCCACCATCTTAGCGTGAGCCAAACTCCAACCGTAGCAGTGTTGACAGACGGATCGGGCTGCTTCACAAGTTAGAGGCGATCGCACCACAACTTGTGTCACCCCAGCTTTTTCAATCTCTTTGGCTAAGTCGTCAGAAATCGGAGTATTGCGGGGTGCAATTACTGCTTTTGTAGTAGGATGTATTACATCTTCGCCTATGACCCGTCCTAGCAAGCGTGTAGACAGCTTGATCAGGGTTTTGCTCCCTTCGGTCATCGCCCGGACAGGAATCCCTCTAGTAGTACCGCAATCAATTTCCCGAATGATCACATCCTGGGATACGTCAACTAGACGGCGGGTAAGATAACCAGAGTCGGCAGTACGTAAAGCTGTGTCTACCAAGCCTTTTCTCGCACCGTAAGACGAAATAATATATTCCGTTACAGTTAGACCTTCGCGGAAGTTGGTTTTGATAGGTAAGTCAATAATTTCCCCTTGAGGATCTGCCATCAGTCCCCGCATCCCTACCAATTGCCGTACCTGAGAGATATTACCCCGCGCCCCAGAGAAGGCCATCATATACACGGAGTTGAGGGGATTAGTCTTTTTAAAGTGGACAACTACTTCATCTTTCAGGGCTTCACTAGTACCGTTCCAGGTATCAATTACCTTTTGGAAGCGTTCTACTTCTGTGATTTCTCCCCGTTGGTAACGGGCTTCGGTCGCCAGGATTTCTTCCTCAGCCGCCTCCAACAGCCTCTTTTTACTAGGCGGAATCATCAAATCATCAACACTGATGGAAACCCCGGCTCTAGTAGCGTAGCGAAATCCTAAATCTTTTAGTTTATCCGCCATCACCGCAGTTCGCGCCGTCCCATGATGGGTAAACGCCCAAGAAATCAAATTTCTCAGTTGACCTTTGTCAACGACGCGATTGCGAAAAATCATTTTTTCGTTAGTCATTAGTCATTAGTCCTTAGTCTTGAGTCCTGAGTTATGAGTCCTGGGTGCTGAGTGTTTTTTACTCAGCACTCAGCACTCAGCACTCGTTACTAACTGGCAAGTGCTTCTTGAATCGCTTTATTGTAAATAACGCGACCTGGAGTTGTGCGTATATACTGAGAAAGTAAATTTCCCTGGGCATCTTGTCTAACGCGGCGGAACTTGTACATTACAGTCCGAGTACCATCTTCGTTATTTGTAATTTCCAGAGGTTCTGTATCTGGTTCGTCAGATTCTAGTTCACCATCAAACCGCACATAGATATAAGCGTGCAGGTCAATTTGCTCTTGCTGGAAGGCCATAATTACGTCATCCAGTGAAGCAAAGTATTTACCTGCGCCCTTAGTAGCATTGGGATTTTCGGCAGTTAGGTAATATGCCCCCAATACCATATCTTGGCTAGGTGTGATAATTGGTCTACCCGTGGCTGGTGACAAAATGTTGTTAGAAGCCAGCATTAATAGCCGTGCCTCAGCCTGACTTTCTAAGGACAGAGGTACGTGTACCGCCATTTGGTCTCCGTCAAAGTCAGCGTTAAACGCAGGACAGACTAAAGGATGTAGTTGAATCGCTCTACCTTCCACCAAAATCGGCTCAAAGGCCTGAATACCCAAGCGGTGCAGTGTCGGCGCACGGTTGAGCATGACGGGGTGTCCTTCAATTACTTCTTCCAAGACATCCCAAACACTGGGGTCATTGCGAGATATCAACTTTTTCGCAGCTTTGATATTATTTACCATGCCACTGCGAATCAGGCGATTAATAACAAATGGTTGAAATAGCTCAATGGCCATTTCTCTGGGCAAACCGCACTGGTGAATCTTCAGCTTTGGCCCAACTACAATTACAGAACGGCCAGAGTAGTCAACCCGTTTACCCAACAAGTTTTGCCGGAAACGTCCTTGCTTACCCTCAATAATGTCAGACAAGGATTTCAGGGGTCGGTTATTTGCTCCGACCACGGTGCGTCCTCGACGACCGTTGTCAATCAACGCGTCCACAGCTTCTTGCAACATCCGCTTTTCGTTCCGCACAATAATTTCTGGTGCGAGAATTTCTTGCAGTCGTGCTAAACGGTTATTCCGGTTAATAACGCGGCGATATAAATCATTCAAATCGCTGGTAGCAAATCGTCCGCCATCCAGCTGCACCATTGGGCGCAAATCTGGAGGAATTACGGGAATGACTGTCATCACCATCCACTCTGGCTTTGAACCGGTAGCAATGAAGTTGTCAATCACCCGCAGGCGTTTAATCAGTTTGGCCCGCTTTTGTCCTTTGGCATTGCCAATTTCTTCCCGGAGGTTTTCAGCTTCTTGCTCTAAATTAATGTCAGCCAACAAGCGCAATAATGCTTCTGCACCAATGCCTACTTCTACACCCTGCAACAGAGAATCTTCACTATAAATTTGGTCTTCAATTTCTAACCACTGGTCTTCACTCAGTAGCTGTTTATAGGTTAAAGTTTCAGCGTTGCCAGGACTCAAGACAACATAAGAGTTGAAATAGACAATTTGTTCCACATCCCGCAAGGGCATATCTAGGAGGATGGAAATATAACTGGGAATCCCTTTGAGATACCAAACGTGCGCTACTGGGGCAGCAAGTTTAATGTATCCCATCCGATGGCGGCGCACCCGTGATTCGGTGACTTCTACACCACAACGCTCACAGACAATACCCCTATGGCGGACTCTCTTATACTTACCGCAGTGACATTCCCAATCTTTCGCAGGGCCAAAGATGCGCTCACAAAATAAGCCATCCATTTCTGGCTTGAGGGTACGGTAATTAATCGTTTCTGGTTTGGTGACTTCACCGACTACCTGTCCATTAGGTAATGTCCTCTCACCCCATTGGCGAATCCGTTCTGGTGATGCCAAGCCGATTTTTACGTAGTCAAACTGATTAGTTTGGGCAGGTCTCATACTTAAGTGCTGAGTTTTGAGTTTTGAGTAGATTATTCAATTAAAAGATGTGAGTTCAGAGATATCTAAGTTCTGGATGCTGAGTATTAAAAACTCAGCACTCAGCACGGGCTAAACGCCCTGCTACCGCTAACAGCACTCACTACTCGTCATCTTCCAAAGACTCGCGGGAAAGCGATTCGTAGGTTGGTCTAGGTGGTGTTCTTCTGTTGGCTTGGTCTGCCATCAAATCGACTTCTACATCCAAGGAACTACCATCAGCTTGGGTCTCTACTTTATGTACAGCAATGTCTAACCCCAAGGATTGCAGTTCTCGCATCAACACCTTAAAGGACTCTGGTGTTCCAGGTCGGGGAATCGCTTTACCTTTAACGATCGCATTTAAAGCTTCGTTGCGCCCCTGCATATCGTCAGATTTTACTGTCAGTAACTCTTGCAAGGTATACGCTGCACCGAAAGCTTCCAATGCCCATACTTCCATTTCCCCAAATCGCTGACCACCTTGTTGAGCTTTACCACCCAAGGGTTGCTGGGTAACTAGTGAGTAGGGGCCTGTAGAACGGGCGTGAATCTTATCATCTACTAGGTGTACTAGTTTCAGCATATAAGCCACGCCTATAGTCACTGGGCGGTCAAAGGCTTCACCTGTCCGACCGTCGTAGACCATAATTTTGCCTGGATCATCTGGGTTATACACCCAATCTCTCCCGGTTTCATCCCGTGCTTCTTGCAATTTGCCATGCACAATTTTCCGGGATGATTCTTCACCATACATTTCATCGAAGGGAGTAATCTTAAAGCGCACTCCCAAAGTATGACCAGCCCAACCCAAAAGACATTCAAATACTTGTCCGACATTCATCCGGCTGGGTACACCAAGGGGGTTGAGGACGATATCAACGGTTGAACCATCGGGCAAATAAGGCATATCTTCCATCGGTAAGATGCGGGAAATAATTCCTTTATTCCCGTGGCGACCTGCCATTTTGTCACCGACTTGGATTTTCCGCTTCTGAGCTACATACACCCGGACTACCATGTTAGCTCCTGGTGGTAATTCATCCCCTTGTTCACGGGTGAATAAGCGCACATCAACTACCCGACCTTTTTCACCGTTGGGTACACGGAGGGAGTTGTCCCTTACATCCCGCGCTTTTTCGCCGAAAATCGCCCTTAATAGTTTTTCTTCTGGCGGTTGGTCTGATTCACCTTTCGGTGTAACTTTACCTACAAGGATATCGCCGGCTTCTACCCAAGCCCCAATGCGAATGATTCCCTGTTCATCTAACTGACGTAGGGCATCTTCCCCGACGTTAGGAATTTCTCTGGTGATTTCTTCTGGGCCTAGCTTAGTTTGCCGTGCCTCAATTTCATATTTTTCGATGTGAATTGAGGTGTAGATATCATCTTGGATCAATCGCTCGGAAATCAAAATCGCATCTTCGTAGTTATAGCCTTCCCAAGGCATATAAGCGACGACGATATTTTGTCCCAGTGCCAATTCTCCGCCTTCGGTAGAAGATCCGTCAGCTAATACTTGACCAGCTACTACCCGTTCACCAATCCGCACCAAGGGTTTTTGGTTGAGACAGGTATCTTGGTTAGAACGCTGGTATTTGGAAAGGGTGTACTTGATTTCTGGGGCGTTCGGTTTGGGACGGATGCGAATTTCTGTCGCGTCTGCATAGGTGACATCACCGTCAGTCCGGGAGATGATCACCATCCCTGAGTCTCTCGCACCTTGAGCTTCTAAGCCTGTACCGACTAAGGGACGCTCTGGTTTCAGTAGGGGTACTGCTTGGCGTTGCATATTAGAACCCATGAGGGCGCGGTTAGCGTCGTCATGTTCCAAGAAGGGAATCATGCTGGTAGCTACCGATACAATTTGTACCGGAGATACTGCCACGTAGTCTACTTGTTCTGGTGTTGTGGTGGAGAATTCTTGGCGATAACGTACAGGCACTTGTGGCCCAATAATGTAGCCATTTTCATCAACAGGAATATCTCCTGGGGCTACCCGCAGGTCATCTTCTTCGTCGGCGGTCATATACACTGGCTGCACGTCAAATTTTACTCGTGCATTTTCCACCGGTCTAAAGGGGGTTTCTAGGAAGCCGTACTGGTTAACCCGTGCATGGGTAGCCAAAGAACCAATCAACCCAGCGTTAGGGCCTTCTGGTGTCTCAATGGGACAGATACGTCCGTAGTGGGAGGGGTGAATATCTCGCACGGCAAAACCTGCCCGTTCTCTGGTTAAACCACCAGGGCCTAGGGCTGACAGACGGCGTTTGTGGGTCAGTTCTGCTAAGGGATTGGTTTGATCCATGAACTGACTTAATTGGCTAGAGCCAAAGAATTCTTTAATGGCTGCTACTAATGGTTTAGGGTTGACTAGAGATGCTGGGGTCAGAGATTCTGCATCGGATACAGTCATCCGTTCCCGAATGATCCTTTCTAGGCGGTTTAAACCTACCCGTACCTGGTTTTGCAGCAATTCACCGACGCTTCTTACCCGGCGGTTGCCTAAGTGGTCAATGTCGTCAATACTACCAATATCATATTCTAGGTTGATCAGGTAATCGACGGCGGCCAAGATGTCTTGAGGGGTGAGAACGCGTAAGGTGTCAGGAACTGACAACCGCAATTTTTTGTTGAGTTTATATCTACCTACGCGACCTAAGTCATACCGTTTGGGGTCGAAGAATCGGGAGTCTAGCAGTTGTTGTCCACCTAATACGGTTGGTGGTTCACCAGGACGGAGTTTTCGATATAACTCCATCAGGGCTTCTTCTTCCGAAAACTGCCCTTCTTTTTCGATGGTTTTTTGGAAATATTCGGGGTGGCGGAGGGCATCAAAGATTTCGTTATCCGATAACCCTAGGGCTTTCAAAAGTACCTGGGCTGAGAGTTTCCGAGTTTTATCAATACGTACCCAGACCAAATCATTCCGGTCTGTTTCAAATTTTAGCCACGCTCCCCGGTTAGGAATGAGTGAAGCTGAATAGGTACGTCGCCCGTTTTTATCGATTTCTGATTTATAGTAAACTCCAGGCGATCGCACAATTTGATTAACAATAACCCGCTCTGCTCCGTTAATAATAAACGTGCCGCGATCGGTCATCAAAGGCAGATCCCCGATAAATACTTCTTGTTCTTTAATATCCCCAGTTTCTTTATTCAACAGGCGTGTGGGGACATACATTTGGACGGCATAGGTACTATCTCGCCGTTTGGATTCTTCTACGCTGTACTTAGGCTCCTTGAGCTTGTAGTTCTGTCCTAAAAAGTGCAGTTCTAGTTTGCCCGTGTAGTCTGTAATCGGACTAAAGGAGTTAAGTTCTTCAATCAGCCCTTCTTCTAAAAACCAGCGAAAGCTTGAACGCTGGATTTCAATCAAGTCGGGCAACAAAAAGGCGGGTTCAATATAATTTTCGGTAATCATGCCTCTACCTTTGTCAACCTGGTCAAATTTTTAGAGGACAAAGCTTTGTCACTTTATGGTGTCACCAGCTATTGTCCTTAGCCGTTAGGAAACTTATCCTTCAATGTCACCTGACTATTTACAGGTGTAGGTGAACGCCGCAATTGAAACTGGAGAGGGAGATTTTGGCAAGGGGGGTTATAGCCCCTGAACACTCTTCACCGCTACGAAGATACAGCTATTTGAATGATTCTTCAATAGCCGTAGTCTTAACATATGCCTGAGTTTGTTTTTTTGCCTCATTTCCTCTCCTCAAAGCGCGCTTACCAATTTACGCATCTCTTATTTGGTCTGCACTACACCATTTATACTCACGGTAATAGTCTCAAATTGAGGAATCGAGCTACACTTTGTATTTTCTGGATCAAAATGTCGGGATTTTGCTGGATTATAATCACAAGACAATTTCTTTTAACAATTTTCTATAGGTTGAATAAAAGGCCAGTCTATCTCAATGTTGGTTGCCAGGTTTTATCACGCATTCAGAGCATCCGCTTGTAGAGATGTGAGGATGGTCAAGTTGATAACTTTACAAAATCAAGCTTACGAGTTTTCCGTTCCTTTATTTATCATTATGGCGCACACAAAATGTTTTGGAGGGATTCATAGTAGCACATTTTTGTCCTCCTAGCGTTTTATTTTTTAACTGCACCCTACAAGATGAATAAACAAACTTTATATTGCGAGATTAAATAATTCACAGGCATTTTGGGTGGTTTGAGCAGAAATGGCCTCTAATGTTTCTTGTCGTATTTGAGCTACTTGCTCTGCTACGTAGCGGACATAAGCCGGCTCGTTACGTTTTTCACCTCGCTTTGGTACTGGGGCTAAAAAAGGACAGTCGGTTTCTACCAGCAGGCGATCGCTTTTCACCATCGCTGCTGAGGCTTGTATGGCTTTAGCGTTTTTGAATGTGACAGTACCGCTAAAACTAATATAAAAGCCTAAATCTAGAAACCATTGAGTTTCTTCTGGTGTACCACCCCAACAGTGCATCACACCCCTTAGCTGATGATTTACGCCCTCTTGCCATTTTTGCAATATTTTCCTGACTGCAACGGCGGCATCCCGACAATGAATTATTACAGGTAAATTCAGTTCAGAGGCGATCGCTAGTTGTGCCTCAAATACTATTTGCTGTTGCTCATAGTTATCAGCTTTGTAGAAATCCAGCCCCATCTCGCCAATTGCTACTATCTTTGAGTCAGACCTGGCTAAAGATAATATTTCCTTTGCTGTCTCAATTTGCCATTTTTCGGCATCTAAGGGATGCAGTCCTACAGCAAAACTCACTTCAGGAAACTTGTGTGCTATGGCTTGAATACTGGAAAACTCTGCTGGCTCGACGCAAGAATGTACTAGATGTACTACTCCTGCTTCTTGCCATCGCGATCGCACTGCTGCCAAATCTGGCTGGAAATTATCGAAGTTGAGATGAACGTGGGTATCAATCAGCTGCATTTTTTAGTTATTAGTCATTGATCTTTAGTCATTGGTCATTAGCTAGTGACTAATAACTAATGACTAATAACCTATTTATGCCGGTTGCGTAATTGGCTTGAGTTTTTTAGCCAATCTCGATTTTTTTCTCGCCCCATTGTTGGGATGGAGAACTCCCGTTTTCACTGCTTTGTCGATTTTGCTATAAGCTTCCGACAGGCGTGTTTCCACCTCTTGTTTTAATTCTGGGGTGGGGTTAGCGGCATAGATGTCTACCGCATTTAGGTACTTTTTCATCAGCGTTTTAGCTGATGATTTGTAGTTTTTATTACGCAGCCGATTGCGTTCTGCGATTTGGGCGCGCTTAAGAGCAGACTTTGTATTCGCCACAGTCAATTCCAAAAAGACTATTAATTATGTACACACACTACTAGACTTACTAATATAGCATCTATATTGCCAATGTTAGGGTTTCTGAAAAAAAATTAGTTATTGGGAATGAGGTATTGGGCATTGAGCATTGATGTTACTCTTGTTTCTTGATTCCCCATTGAATTTCAGACACCTTGAGAGTATCAAAAAAATCCAGGTTAAGCTAGAGAAGAGAATTCGCGTCAGCTCTCTACCTTTTTTGGGAAAGGGTAAACCTAATTCTCAGGTGGGAATATTCTAAAACTTTGGCATTGTCCTTACTCCATGCTGCGAATCATTACTCAGCAGGCAGATGTAAAAGCAGAATTGCAACGACTTTGCGATCGCACCCATGATGACCAAGTGCTTCACAAGGAAGCGACGGTGCGGGAAGTTTTGCAAGCAGTGAAACGCCAAGGCGATAAAGCTGTGTTACATTATACTGCCGAATTTGACAATCAAATTCTCAAACAAGAAGAACTGCTGGTGAAAGGTTCGGAATTGGATGCTGCGTACCAACAGGTATCACCAGAATTGTTGGCAGCAATTAGGCTGGCTTGTCGCCAAATTGACGCATTCCATCGACAGCGAGTCCCGAAAAGTTGGGTACACTTTGGGGATGATGACGTAGTTTTAGGCAAACGTTACACTCCCGTAGATAAAGCAGGCTTATACGTTCCTGGTGGTCGTGCGGCTTATCCCAGTTCAGTGCTGATGAATGCGATTCCGGCTAAGGTAGCAGGTGTACCGCGTATAGTCATGGTGACACCACCAGGTACGGAAAAAGTAATTAACCCGGCAGTGTTGGTGGCGGCGCAAGAAGCCGGGGTGAAAGAAATTTATCGGGTGGGAGGAGCGCAAGCGATCGCGGCTTTAGCTTATGGGACAGAAACAATCCCCAAGGTAGATGTAATTACAGGCCCTGGTAATATCTATGTCACCCTAGCGAAAAAACTAGTCTATGGCACAGTCGGTATTGATTGTTTAGCAGGGCCAAGTGAAGTCTTGATCATTGCTGATGAAACAGCCAACCCCGTTCATGTAGCAACGGATTTATTAGCGCAAGCTGAACATGATCCGATGGCGGCGGCGATTTTGTTAACCACAGATCCGGCTTTAGCTAAAAATGTGCAATTAGCAGTAGAAAGACAGTTGGTGGATCACCCCCGGCGGATAGATACCGAAAAAGCGATCGCTCATTATGGTTTAATTGTCCTCGTGGAATCTTTAGAAGCTGCTGCCGAACTTTCTAATGAATTTGCACCGGAACACTTAGAGTTAGAAATTAAAGACCCCTGGGCATTACTCCCCCTGATTCGTCATGCAGGAGCAATATTTTTAGGTTACTCTACCCCAGAGGCAGTAGGCGATTACTTAGCAGGGCCAAACCATACCTTACCTACTTCCGGTGCTGCTCGTTATGCCTCATCTTTAGGCGTGGAAACGTTCCTCAAGCACTCGAATATTATTCAATATTCCCAGACTGCTCTACAAAAAGTTGCTGGTATCATTGACACATTAGCAACTGCTGAAGGTTTACCCTCTCATGCTGATTCAGTCCGTCGTCGCCTGCAACAAGATGAACCTCAAGAATAATTAATTTTTTCCTGTAGTTTGACTAAAACCTAGTCAGTAGCTACAAACTGAAAGTCTAGGTACTTGTATCAGGAGTCCACATCTGAGGAGATAACGGTTGTGCTAAAAACTATTTTGGTGGCTCTCGATGGTTCGGAAACTGCAACACAAGTAATTCAGGCTTTAGATGATTTAGTTTTATCACCAGAGGCTAGGGTGATATTATGTCATGTTTTTTCCACAGCAGAGTCAGAAATAGACTTACCAGCTGATCGTCCTCAACCCCAGTCTTTGAGATTTTCCGCTTTCCAAATTGAACAGCAATTACAATCTTTTCAAGAACAGTTATCAGTTAAAAGTCAAATTGAAATAGTAGCTGGTAATCCAGCCGAAGAAATTATTCGTCTTGCTAATATCTACAAAGCAGATTTAATTATTATTGGCAGTCGTGGTTTAACAGGTATGACAAGGATTGTCTTGGGTTCTGTGAGTAGTCAAGTAGTGGAAGAGGCGGCTTGTTCAGTGTTGGTAGTGAAGCCAAATTAAAATTAGATCATGTCATGACCACAACTCCGGCAGTTACTAAAAAATTTACTGTTGCAGAGTACCTAGCTTATGATGATGGGACTGATACTCGCTACGAGCTGGTCAATGGGGAACTAGTTCCTATGAGTTTAGGAAGTGGACAACATGGAGCGATCGCAGAATTTCTCAATGATTTTTTTCGTGATCAAATTCTCCGCTTAAAATTAAACTGGACTTCTAAGCAAATGGTGATTGGTGTTCGTTCTCCCCGTGCTGGTAAATGGGATACATCCAGAATTCCAGATGTGGTTGTGCTTCCGGTATCTCAGTGGCAAGAGTTGAGAAACCGAGAAGCAGTGATTGAACTCAATGAATCACCTCCTTTGTTAGTGGTAGAGGTTGTCAGTGAGTCAACCAAAACTGTGGATTATCGAGCTAAAAGAGTTGAGTATAACGTTCTCAACATTCCTGAATATTGGATTGTTGATCCTTTAATTAACAAAGTTACTGTTTTTACCTTAATTGAGGATTTATACGAATCTGCGGAATTTGTCGGTGCAGAACGCATTCAATCTTCTACTTTTCCAGACTTACAATTAACAGTTGAGCAAGTATTCTTTGCGGGTGATGAGCCGTAATTAAACCTTGCTGTGAGACTCAGTGAGAAACTGACGTAAACTCAATAAGCTGATGGTTTGCCCTAAATTGAGGGGTAGTAATGATATACCTTCAATCCGAGATTGCACCCAACCGTCTCCCCAATACCATTCATGAAATCCATCAATACCGCCACTGAGTAACAAACGTAAGCAGTTGGATTTGGCGACATCTACTTTATGATGAATAGCGATCGCTCCAGTCCAACTAGTAAACTCTACTCCTGGTGTCAGTTCATCTGGTATTCCTGGTGCGAATTTTTGCCCTATCAGCCATTTTCCCAGTTGCTCGGTGCGTAAGAGACTATCATGTATGGCATTGGCTGATGCTTCTATTTCTATTCGCAGTTGGGTGTGTTGGAAAGTACCTAGCATTTGTAGAAGCTCGATGACGGAAGTTTCTTTACTTATCCTAAATCATAGGTGCAAAAGTCAGGGAGATAGAATGAGTTAGGCGTTTATTCGTAATTGATTATGGATACTTCTAACATAGAGCTAGGCGCAAGTAAGAAATCTAGTTAAGAAAAAATCTTATTACTTTGCTCTTAAGCTTTCCTTATAAGGATTTTAGCTGCCATTACTGGTTAACTTCCTTGCTCGGTCGTGCAGGAGCAAGCTCCTTGCTCTGTAACTGGAACAAATTAGAATATTTTCGCAGAGTATTACTTGATTTGACCCTCAACGAATCAAAATAAGTGTACCAGTTAAAATCAAGCCAGTTCCTAATATCACTTGCAGCGTTAGCGGTTCTTTAAGAAAAAATACCGAAAAAATCAGCACCAAAACCAAACTCGATTTGTCTAAAGGTGCAACTAAAGAAGCTTTTCCGAATTGTAAAGCACGAAAGTAAAACAACCAAGATAAACCAGTTGACAACCCAGAGAAGACAAGAAACAGTAGGGTTTTTGGGTTAATCGTTAGTAGTGTATCTAGTTGTCCTTTAGCGACAACCCAACCCCAAACCATGATTAGAATGACTACTGTACGGATTGCGGTTGCTAAATTGGGATTAATTGCTTCGATTCCAATCTTGGCAAATATAGTCGTCAAGGCGGCAAAAAATGCTGATAACAGGGCATAAGATATAGTATTGACTTCGTTATCTAGCATTTCCTATCCTTGACGCATAAATATTTATTGAGAAATAATATCACTATTTACTGTACAAACTATTTGGCTTGATCTCTCACAACTTCATCACTTTACTCCCAAAGCCATCCACTCTAGGCAAGCATTTTCCGAATTCGCCAACAGTGTTGGCTTTATACAAGTATCCTCTAAAAAAAGCTTAAGTAAGCTAGGTACAGAGCAATAGAGATACTCAGTCCCACCTGCCGAAACACCTGTACATCAAGCTTGTAAATGAATAAAGAAACGAGATTGTCCTATTTTTTTCTGACTTAGGATGGTTGACTTCAAACTATGAACAGAAAATTATGAAAAGTCTCTGTTTCTACTAGATATACTTACGTAACTTTTGTATAAGTTAAGTTTTGTTATACTAAATATTACTTGAAACCCGACGCTGAATAGCAAGGGCGTTTGTTGAGACACTATTATTGGTAAGGTTTTCATGGCGGATCAATTAATTCGCGCCACAGCAGCCGACGGTGGAATTCGTGCAGTGGGCGTGATCACTACGCGCTTAACAGAAGATGCACGGCAACGCCACAAGCTTTCTTACGTAGCAACGGCGGCTCTGGGGCGGACGATGACAGCAGGTTTGTTGATGGCTTCTAGTATGAAGCGTTCTGGCTCTAGGGTTAACGTCCGGGTCAAGGGTGACGGGCCGTTGGGCGGTATATTAGTGGATGCTGGCTTAGATGGGACAGTGCGTGGCTATGTGGGTAATCCATCTGTGGAATTGCCTCCCAATGCTAAGGGCAAACTAGATGTTGGGGGTGCAGTTGGTGATGGGTATCTGTATGTTGTGAGAGATATCGGTTACGGCTACCCTTACTCTAGTACAGTAGAACTAGTTTCGGGGGAAATTGGTGATGATGTGGCTCACTACCTCGTAAATTCTGAGCAAACACCTTCAGCATTGGTTTTAGGTGTGTTTGTTGGTGCTGGTGGAGTGACAGCATCTGGCGGATTATTAGTGCAGGTGTTGCCTAAAGCTTCCAGAGATGAAGAATTAGTGGCAAAATTGGAATCGCGGGTAGCAGCTTTATCAGGGTTCACGCCGTTATTGCAAGCTGGTAAGACTTTGCCAGAAATCTTTAACGATCTATTAGGTGACATGGGTTTAAATATCTTCCCGGAAAGCCAAATTTTGCGCTTCCACTGTGGATGCTCGTTTGACCGAGTGTTAGGAGCATTAAAAATGTTGGGAGAAGCTGAGTTGCAAGATATGATTGTTAAAGATGATGGGGCTGAAGCAACTTGTGACTTTTGTGGCAGCGTTTATCAAGCTAGTAGTGATCATCTAGCTCAACTAATTGTAGATTTGCAAACTGAATCTTCGGTTTCAGGATAAGGTATACAAGGACGCTGAATCTCAGAATTATTAATGCTATCTGTGGTGATTGATTATGTAACAAGTAGCTTTTTAAATATGAGAAAGTTACTCTGGCGAAAATCGAATTATCATTCTAAAACAGATAGCTATTCAACTATTTTGGTGTGAGAGATGACAGAGCGGGATATCCCAGAAAGTTGGCATCCAACCAGAGGAATAAATCCAGATGAGAAGGAAAGATTATCGCGAACCCAAAAGGTCGGTGATCACCAAGCATCTGGTATCCCAGCTACTGGTTCTTATGATTCAGTCAAGCAGCGAACAGACCATAATACCGAAGGATTACCTGTTAAGGATCAATCCGACGCAACTCAGAGAGTCAAGAAAAGTTATATTAAGTTGCCAGGCTGGATGAAAGGCTGGGTGGCGTGGGCTTTGTTGTTAACGCTTATTCCAGGTGGTGTGGCATTTATGGCGACGGCGATGCTACTGAAGTTACCAACTGCTCCCAATTGCCCGGCAATTTTTTGGCCTCTGGCTAGTGCTTCAGTGCGGTTACATTGCGCCCAGCTAGCTGCTTCTAAACAAACAGTTAACGACTTACTACAAGCGATCGCCTTAGTTAATCAACTGCCTCCAGATCACCCACTGCGAGGGGAAATTGATCGTTTGTTAGAGGTTTGGTCACAGGATATTTTAAAACTGGCTGATGGGAGTTTTCAAGCCGGAAAAATAGAAGAAGCGATCGCCACTGCTCGTAAAATACCCCAAGACTTACCAACTTATAAAGTAGTAGATGAACAAATTTCCAAGTGGGAAACCATTTGGGCTAAAGCAGAAGGCATATATAAGAACGCAGAAGAAGAACTGCGTCAACAGCGTTGGCAATCAGCGTTTATGGTGTCATCGAAGCTGCTGCGTGTAGATAATAAATACTGGTCAAGCGTTAAATATGACGAACTAAATGGCATTATTACTTCAGCTAAAGAAGATGTTGATAAGCTAGACAAAGCTGAAACATTAGCGAGTAGTAAGGTAGTTGATAATTACGTAGAAGCAATTAAATTAGCTGAGTCAATTGGCAAAAATAGCTATTTATATCAAAAAGCCCAAGAACTCATCCCTGCCTATGGACGCAAAATGCTAGAGTTAGCCCAGGCAAAAATGGCTGAACGGGATGCAGATACAGCCTTAGATATTGCCAGACAAATTCCGGAAATTACTGGGTTGCGAATAGAAGTTGAAGACTTCATCGCCTTAGCTGACGCGAAAAGGAGTGCATGGATAGGCAATATAGCTGGTTTAGAAGCAGCAATTACCCAGGCACAACAAATAGAGCCATCACGACCAGTCTATAATGAGGCTCAACAACTAATCTCCCGATGGCAGTTAGAAATAGAAGATGTGTCTCGGCTAGAAAAAGCGCGGATGCTGGCAAATCAAGGCACAATTAACGATTTAAGCGCAGCTATTGCCGAAGCACAGCTAATACCTACAAGCAATCCCCGTGGTTCAGAAGCTAGACAAGACATCAACCGTTGGCAAGCACAGGTAGAAACTATTGAAGACAGACCTTATTTAGAAAGGGCTGAACAAATAGCCTTTTTAGGTGATATTAATTCTTTGCAAGCTGCGATCGCTGAAGCTAGTCAAATTCGTCAGGGTCGGGCATTGTATCCAGAAGCACGCCGCAGAATTAGAACTTGGGTAGGGAGAGTACAGCGCATCCAAGACCAGCCATTATTAGATCAAGCGCGAGACTTAGCACAAACTGGAGATTTGGCGGCTGCAATTAACGCTGCTAGACCTCTGGCATCTTCCGGGCGATCGCTTGCTGGTGAAGCAAAAACAGCTATAGAGGATTGGCAAGGACAAATTCGCGCCAGGGAAAACTGGTCACAAGCCAAGGCTGTAGCACTGACTGGTACACCCGAAGCTTTGGTTGAAGCAATCCGAATAGCTGATAAAGTTTCAAACAACAGCATCTTGCGGATGGATGCGAATATAGCTATTGAGCAATGGAGTCAGCAAATATTAGATATTGCCCGTACTCAAGGTAGTTCAGATATAGCCAAAGGTATTGAAACTGCCCGATTAGTTCCACGTGGTACTTCTGTGTATAGTGCAGCGCAAGAACAAATTAAAACTTGGCAACAATTTCTCAACCCTCAACCTGAGCAATTGATACCTTCGATTATTAATACTCCGTAAAGAGGTGACAGGTGACAAGTGACAGGTGACAGGGGGAGAGTAACTCATCCCTCTTTCCTTACGCGCAGAACTTGTTCAATCATGCGATTAACTTGGGAAGCATAACCACCACCAAATAAATTGAAGTGATTCAAAATGTGATACAGGTTATACAGGGTTTTGCGAGTTTCGTAGCCTGCATCTAAAGGGAAGACTTCGTTATAACCTTGGTAAAAAGCGGCTGGAAACCCGCCGAAAAGTTCTGTCATTGCAATATCAACTTCGCGATCGCCAAAATAAGTTGCTGGATCAAATATCACTGGTTCACCAGCAACCGTACACCCAGCATTTCCACCCCACAAGTCACCATGTACTAAGGAAGGTTGGACTTGGTAATCTGCCAATAAATCAGGAATAGCCGCTAGTAAATCATCTTGTTGAGGAAATTTACCACCCCGTCGCCTGGCTAATTGGAACTGATAGCCAAGACGGTGTTCAGTATAAAATTCTACCCAGTCTGCTGTCCAAGTGTTGATTTGGGGTGTAGAACCGATAGTGTTATTCATCTCCCAGCCGAAACCTTTCTGGCTGGTGGCTTTGTGCATCGCGGCTAACTTGCGTCCCATTTCCGCCCAGGATTTGCTGTTACCTCCTCCCATTTCCAGCCATTCCAGAACGATGTAACCAGAATTCCCAGCTATACCCCAGCAAATCGGTTTTGGCACGCGAATTGTATTAGTATGGTACATCTGCTGTAACCCCAGCATCTCCGCCTCAAACATAGCAACTAGAGATGCTTGGTTGAGCTTGACAAAGTACGTCATCTGACCATCAGAGACAGCGTAACCTTGGTTAATACAACCACCACTAAGCGATCGCCTGTGTTGACTCTGAAATTTTTCGCCAGTTACCCGGCTAATATGGGCATCGATTTCAGTCCACATCATTAAATTGGGGAGAAGGGAATGAGAAACTTATGTATTCTCCCACACCCCACTCACTACTCACTAATTCATTCTGGTTTGATGACAACTACTGCATACGCCTCTGGGCAAAGGTATTGATTAGCTGCTAAAAGTAAATCTTGGGCGGCTTGGGCTTGAATATGGGCTGGGTAGTTGAATGCTGGTTCTAAATCTCCTACCAATGAATGATAAAAACCATATAAGCCGGTGCGATCGCTTGGTGTTTCGTTGGCGAAAATAAATCTATTAGCTACACGCTTCTGGACACGGGCGATTTCTTTTTCTGTGACTAATTCTGTTTGTAACCTGCGAATGTGTTCTGCGATCGCTTCTTCTACAGCTTGTAAATTTTCTACTTCACACTTAGCAGAAATATAAAACGTCCCTTGTAGGCGATTACTCATATTGCTCACACCAATTGAGGAGACTAATCCCCGTTCTTCCCGCAAGTCCTGAACTAATCTTGATGTTCTTCCGTGCGCCAAAATCCCTGCTAACACATCCAATCCATAAGTTTGCTCTAGCTGATTCATTCCTGGAACTCGCCACAGCATGACTAATCTTGCTTGCTGGAGACTTTCATCGATAAATTCTTGCCGGACAATTTCGGTAAATGCAGGTTCGAGATTAAGGGACTGGGGTCTGGGGATTGGGGACTGGGTAATAGGATTGTTTTGGGTGAATCCTTCGGCGATGATTGCGATTAATTCTTCTTCAGGTAAATTACCCACAGCTACAGCCGTCATGGAGCGGGGTTGATACCAAGTTTGATGGAAATCTCGCATTTGCTGGGCTTTCAGTTGGGAAATCACAGATTCCGGCCCCAAGACTGGACGGCGATAAGGTAACTCTGCAAAAGCTGCTTCCATCGACCGGCGAAAGGTGCGGCGGCGGGGATTATCTTCAGAACGTCTGATTTCTTCTAAAACTACCAATCGTTCCCGTTCAAATGCTTCATCGGGAATACTGGCATTTAATACTACATCTATTTGCAGGGGAGCTAGTTCAGCAAAATCCTTGGGGGCGGTGGTGATGTAGTAATGGGTATAATCTTGACTCGTGGCGGCGTTGGTGACAGCACCACGTTCTTCTATTTGTCGTTCAAACTCACCGCTAGCAATTCGCTCAGTTCCCTTAAAAATCATATGCTCTAAAAAGTGAGCCATGCCGTTAATTTCATCAGACTCCACTGCTGAACCAATATTGATCCACAAGTTAAGGTTCACAGCTTCCACTGGCATTTGTTCAACTATGATGGTTAAGCCATTGGGTAATTGATGTATTTTTGGGGCGTTAAGACGCGGAAATTTTAACAGGGTTGAGGTCATGGGTAGTGGTGAGTGAAGATAGCTCTTACTTCTATATCTTAAGTTGCCCGAATAGGTACTAAAAGGCTTTCCAGTAGCTAATTTCTTGTACCAACGTGCATCCTAGCCTCTTCTTTTGGCTGCGTTACTTAGTTGATTGCTAGACGACTGGGGACGATTTGCTAAGGATTTTAGCTTGCTGCACGGCCGAGCAGTTAAGGCACTTTTTGCGTAGAAGTTATCCATTCCTATAGCGATATCACAGTTTCAGCCGATTCTTCCGGTGCGTGACGAGAGCGAAGATGTAAGGTGATTTCCGTATCAAGTCGTTTCAGGAAAATGATGAGTTTACCTTCGCTGAACCGTTGAAACTCTCCTTTCATTAAATGAGATACTTCTGGTTGAGGAATGCCAAGAAGTTCGCTAATTTCACGCTGTTTCAGGTTGCGTTGTTTTAAAAGGCGCAGTACCTGAATCCCTATCTTACCCCGTGTAAACAGTTCATCTGCATTGGACAAACCGAGGTCAGCAAATATGTTACCACTGCTTTCTTCAAAAACGGATTCCTGTGTCATTGTTGTTTCTCCCTTGCTACCGCATCCTTATAGCGTTGTTTAATCAGTTCAATATCAGCCTGTGGGGTTTTAATACCCTGCTTTGATTTCTTTTGAAAAGCGTGCAGGACATAGATTTGTTCTCCAATCTTTACTGCATAAACAGCCCTATAAGTATCGGTATCATAGCGTTTGACGATTTCATACACGCCACTTCCAACCCTCTTAAAAGGTTTGGCATCCATTAGTGTTTCTCCTGCTTGCACCAATTGCAGTGCATATCCTACTGATGCACGCACCTCTTCAGGAAATGAGCGGATATTTTTGAGAGAGTCTCCCATCCAAACAAGCGGTCGTAAAGGAATTTCTATAATGTCCTCGTCATTGTTCATTTTATATAAAATTTCCTATAAAACAAGTCAGACAATATCATAAAATTTCCCAAGCTGCATAGGTTTCTTCTTCGGCGATCGCCCCAACTTCACTGCAATTAACTTGTAAAATTATGAGTAGTAATATTAAATTTTGTAACACTCATATTAATGTCTAATATTTTTGTTGATCAAAGTAAACCTCGTGTAGTCGTCATCGGTGCAGGAATTGGTGGACTGACGGCGGCTGCATTGTTAGCCCATCGTGGTTATAGCGTGTTAATTCTAGACCAAGCCATTGTCCCAGGTGGCTGTGCTTCGACATTTAAACGCCAAGGATTTACCTTTGATGTTGGTGCAACCCAGGTAGCAGGGTTAGAAACAGGAGGAATCCATCATCGGATATTTTCGGAACTAGCAATAGATTTACCCGATGCAACCCCTTGTGACCCGGCTTGTGCAGTCTTTTTACCTGGGGAAAATACACCGATTAATGTCTGGCGTGACCCTGAGAAATGGCGGGAAGAAAGACAAAAACAGTTTCCTGGTAGCGAACCGTTTTGGCAACTGATGGCGACTTTATTTAACGCCAGTTGGGAATTCCAAGGGCGTGACCCTGTGTTACCACCGCGCAATTTGTGGGATTTGGGACAGTTAATTCAAGCAGTGCGTCCGAGTACATTTATAACTGCACCCTTCACTTTGTTCACAGTGGGTGATGCTTTAAGGTTATTTGGGTTGGGAAATGACCGACGACTGCGGACATTTTTAGATTTGCAACTCAAGCTATATTCTCAAGTCAGTGCGGAGGAAACAGCTTTACTTTACGCCGCTACAGCCTTGAGTGTATCCCAACTACCCCAAGGATTATTTCATCTCCAGGGTAGTATGCAGGTATTAAGCGATCGCCTAGTTGAAGCTTTAGAAAGAGACGGTGGTAAATTATTAATGCGCCACACTGTCGAAAAAATCGCAGTCAAAAATGGCAAAGCTACTGCTGTTGTCATCAAAAATCAGAAAACAGGCAAAGTTTGGACGGAATCCGCCGATCATGTCGTTGCTAACGTCACTGTGCAGAACTTAGTGCAGTTATTGGGAGATAAAACGCCATCCGGCTATAAGCAGCGTGTGGAAAAACTGCCCCAAGCATCTGGTGCGTTTGTAGTGTATCTAGGAGTAGATGCTAGTGCTATCCCTCTGGATTGTCCGCCCCACTTACAGTTTATGTATGATGCGGATGGAGAGATTGGGGAGAATAATTCTTTGTTTGTGTCTGTGAGTCATGCTGGTGATGGTCGCGCACCAGCAGGGAAAGCCACAATTATCGCTTCATCCTTTGTAGACCCTGAACAGTGGTGGCGTACTGAAGATTATCCAGGACTCAAACAAAAGTTTACCCAAGAAGCGATCGCTAAACTCGCTCAATACTTCTATCTCAAACCAGAAACCATAGTTTATCAAGAAGCTGCCACGCCCAGAACTTTTGCCAATTTCACAGCCCGCGATCGCGGTATAGTTGGCGGTATTGGTCAAAGAATCCCCACCTTTGGCCCCTTTGGTTTTGCTAATCGGACACCTATCCAAGATTTATGGTTAGTCGGTGACTCCACCCATCCAGGAGAAGGTACAGCCGGGGTAAGTTATTCCGCCCTGACAGTCGTCAGACAAATTCAAGGGGAATCTTAATGTTACATACAACATATAAGGATATATTTATCCTAGACTTACGGGATGCGTAGATTAAATTGGCTTGTCGTCAGACATTGCCCTTGAGGACTTAGCACCATACGGTGACATTCCAGATAGCAAAAGATAGCGCATAACCAAGTATCTATACTGTGTAAAAACTTACGCTACGCTGGATAGATGAATTACGAAACAGCTCGCAAACTCCTAGTAGGGCAAACAATAGCAACTGAGGATAACTCAGATGCCCTATTGACGCGGATGAAGTGGGGAAAGCCACCTGTACCCGGTCAAATCACTTCGATTTTATTAGCTTTGAAAGTGGTATTTGAAGCCCTGAAAGAATCCCCCAGCCTAGATAAAGAGCTAACTTTTGCCCTTTATCAATTAAGTATTAAGGCGCAACAGCTATTTGTAGCAGGGCGGAGGGCTGGTGTAGATTGGCCGCCATTACTCAAGGAAGATTTGCTGAGAATTGCTTTAGCTGTGGAAAGTATTTTTTCTGGCGTTTGGCAAACCCCACCTTCTGGAAGTTTTTAGGGATTGGGGACTACTTATCACCTTAAACAGATACCCGACTTTTTTGAAAAGTCGGGTATCTTATTTTTCATAACAAATTAGGACTGTCATATCCTAACTAACGATTTCGCAGTTCTGCTTCTAACTTATCTAAGTCAGTTTTGAGTAAAACAGTCATTTGGCCTGTGAAAGCCTTACCGGTTCGTGGTTGGGCAATTTCTATCCAATAGGCGTAGCGATCGCCTACTCGTAATTCTCCCCTTAAAGCTTCTCTAATAGGAGTTTTCGCAAAACGCGCCGAGTTAATTGCACTCTGGTTAGGATATTCATAGATGGGTTGAGCATTTTTAAAGTCTTGATAAATATCTAAACCGTAAATTACCCGCAATGATTCTTGCAAACGCTGAAAACTCATGCCGTTAACAGCATCGTACATAGCTAGACGCTCGTAGCGAATCCTACTCCGGTCTTTGCTGAATTCTACTCTACCCGGAGGCAATACGGAAGCCTGAAAAGTAAATCGCTGGGCTGCTGTATCACTCTTTTGAATATATAATTTCTCTCCCCTACCAGGGCGTAGGGTAGGATGAGCTTTAATCCAAGTACCAACTTCCTCTGTACTTTGTCCTGGTAAAGCATTCGCTTTGGTATCAAATAGCATTCCCACGCCTAGCCCAGAAACTAGAGAACAGGCGCAAATCAAAAAGTTAAGCTGAGATTTTTTGAGCATTTTCCTATACGGGAATCACAGAAAAATTCTTCATTGTGTGGTGACAATGAAGGGATAACTATAGGATTCCCGTTTTATAGAAAGATAATGTCAAATTAGAATGGTAAGGTGTCTTGACAACGGATAGATGAGGATAAAAACAGATAAATTTGTACCTCAGCAGACAAGGCAACGCTATATAAACGCTCTATCATAAGAGAAAGGCAAGAAATAGAATAGTTATGAGTATTACCTTAAGCCCAGAGCAAGAACAGATAATTCAAGTTTTGCTAGCCACAGGTAGATTCCACAGCGTTGATGAAGTAATTAAAAGTGCATTACGCCTTTTAGAAGAAGAGACTATTTCTAATCAAGGGTGGCTTGAAGAAACTCGCACCAAGATTGATGAAGGGATAGCATCACTTGAAAGGGGAGAAGGAATTGATGGTGAAACTTTTGTGAATCAGCTTTTAACACAGTTGCAGCAAGCAAAAAAGGCTGAAAAATGAATCGGTATATTATCTCACTACCTGCTTCTCGTGATTTACAAGCTATTGCAGATTACTTCGCGGTAGAAAATGTTGAGGCTGGTGAGCGACTTTTATATGCGTTTAATCAAAAATGTCAACAACTCGTTAGCTTTCCTCATATGGGAAGAAAATACCAAGATTTGCTTCCAAACTTAAGAGGACTTCCATTAGATGGATATATTATTTTCTACATAATTACTAACGACGGAATCGAAATTGTTAGAGTTGTCAGTGCCAGACGTAATTTAACATCTCTATTTGCAAATCCAGAAGAAAACCTATAATTAATAAACTTATTAGTGTCATATTAAATCCCTTATTTTCTTCTTAAGAATTAATAGCCACTTTTATTACTTTCCGCGCTTTCATATCATGAAAAACTTGTTCTAAATCTTTTAATGGTCGCTGTTCACTAATCAATAATTCAAAGGGTATTTTACGACTAGCAATCAATGACAGCGCAGCCCGCACATATTCCGGGGTGTTGTGAAATACGCCTTTTAAGGTGAGTTCGCTGTAGTGTAATTGTTCTGTGTTGACGGTAATTGTTGTATCTCGTGGACAGCCACCGAATAAATTAACGGTAGCACCAGGACGGGCGCAGGCGATCGCAGTTTCCCAAACGCTGGGTACTCCCGTCGCTTCAATCACCACATCTGCACCCCAACCTTCGGTAAGTTCTTTCACCACACCAGGAATATCTAGTATTTGATGATAGTTAAAGGTTTTAGCTGCACCAAGTTTTTGACCAATTTCTAGTCTGTGGTCGTTACCTCCCCACAGCAGCACCTCAGTAGTCTCCGCCAAAGTTGCCACAAACATCAACCCAATTGCCCCATCGCCTAAAATCACGACTCTATCTTGGGGTTTAACATTAGAACGGGCGATTCCATGCAGTACACAAGCCAAAGGTTCTGTCATTGCTGCCAATGCTAATGGCAACTCATCAGGAACGCGTAACATATTATGCTGCACAATGGGGGCAGGAATTTTTAAATATTCCGCAAATGTGCCGTTATTCCAAGTTAAATGCGGACATAGGGAATATTCCTGGCGTTGACAAAAAAAACATTTCATGCACGGTGCAGAGTTATTGGCGACGATGCGATCGCCTATTTGCCAACCTGTCACACCTGCACCCATTGCAACAATCTGTCCTGCTGCTTCATGACCAAACAAAGTTGGCAGTTTCAACATCTTGGCATGACCACCACGCCGCCATACTTTTAAATCTGTACCACAAGTAGTAGCAACCCCTACTTTAATTACTACTTCACCTAAATCTGGAGAGGGATCTGCAACTTGTTCTAAGCGGAAATCTTCTTGACCATAAAGTAATGCTGCTAACACAGCCTTCTACCTATTAATTTAGCTCCACCTGATTTTATCAGGTAGAGCCAAAAACTACATATTTAAAAACCAAGAGATTACAGTAGAGAGGAAAGAAACAACTCAGCACCCGCTAAACGCCGCGCTACCGCTAACACAACTCATAATCGGCTAAACGCCGCGCTACCGCTAACAGCACGGGCTAAACGCCCCGCTACCGCTAACAGCACTCATAACTCAGCACTCACAGAAGATTGAGCAACTACACTAGTGTTGCGAGTATCCACATTTGGTAAACGATTAGTATTTAAAAGTGGAACTTCTTGTCGGCAAGACAAACAGAACCAATACAATTCACTGTGACGAACGTGGCGCAGGAGAGAACCACCGCAACATGGGCAATTGTTTGCTCGCATACTCATCATACCAATGTCCTCTTCAAAAAATTATTGTTGAAAAATGTTAAAAAAAGTTGTTGTTTAAAATTAGATTTGAGCCGCATGAATATAGCCATTTAATTCGATTTGATTATTGATCACTTGTTCATAGACGGCTTCATATTTGTTAACCATTTGGATAACACTAAATTTGTCTTCTACATATTCTCTACACTGGCTACGATTTAATTCCAGAGCCGCCGGAATCATCTGAGCCATTTCATCATAGGTTTCGCAAATAAAACCTGTTTTGCCTTGTTCTATCACTTCTCTTACAGAACCTCGATTCATAGCAATTACTGGTGTACCAGTCGCCATTGATTCAATCATCACCAATCCAAAAGGTTCTTGCCAGCTAATAGGAAAAAGAGTTATTGCAGCGTTACCAAGTAATTGAGCTTTTTGTGTATGGTTAATTTCGCCTAAATATTCTATCTGCTGCCCATCTATATGGGGAAAAATTTCTTGTTCAAAAAATTTGGCATCGACTACATCAACTTTCCCCGCCATCTTCAACTGCCAGCCAGTTTTTTTAGCAATTGCGATCGCATATTGTGGCCCCTTTTCGGGAGAAAATCGCCCTAAAAATGCTAAGTATGGGGGTTCTTGTGGTTGGGCAATGAATGGATAATCTGCTGTTTCAATCCCGTTATAAACGGTTTTAATATAGTTGAGATTAATTTGACGTTGGGCGTTGCTAATACTGACGTATGGCTGCTTTTGGTGATGACTAAAAACGTTCTGGTTATCTTTAGTAAAACTACCGTGCAGGGTGTGTACTGTCGGCGTTAAAACCAAACTCGCCAAGGGTAATGCCGAAATCCCTATATGGGAATGAATCAGGTCGAATTCCTCTGCTTGTTGGTAAACTTGGCTAAGTTCTAGAGTTTCATATACTGCATACTCTTGGACTGTATTGTCGAAGCGTAATGCACGCGGATAAACTGCTGCTAAATTAGCCAGGGTTTGAGAATCACCAGAAGCAAATAATGTAACCTCATGACCACGACGTACTAATTCATTGGTCAAGTGACTCACTACCAGTTCAATCCCTCCATAATTGGGAGGTGGAACTTGTTCCCACAGGGGGGCAACTTGAGCGATTTTCATAAATTGTTTTGGTTCTGTCGGTAAGATGCTCCCCACAATAAAAACTTCAATAATATTATGAGGAAATAAGATTATTACTGACACTTTTGCAATTTAAATTAACCTAATTGATACCTGAAAGGGTAATCTTGGTTAATTTGAGATCATGCGTCATAGTTACTAACCCACTGCCTTTTAAATATAACTCATGTATTCTAAGTTTCATCTACCTTGGGGATCAGAAACTAGTAAAATATTTTGTAGCAGAACTCACAATTTAGTGAAATTTTGTAGCTAACAATACTAAAAATTACAGATGGGATCAATTTTTTATGGTGTCCATTTAGAGAAAATGGCTAAAAATAAAGAAACCTGATAAATATTAAATAATTCTAAAAAAATCATCGTTAAAAATTTGTTCTCTATACAGACACTGTTAATTAACTAATGAAAATCGCCACTTGGAATGTCAACTCGATTCGCACTCGTCTAGAACAAGTTATTGATTGGTTACGACAAAATCCTGTTGATGTTCTCTGTTTGCAGGAAACCAAAGTTGTAGATGCGGATTTTCCGCGATCGCCTTTAGAAGATTTAGGCTATCACCTGTATGTGTCAGGACAAAAAGCCTATAACGGTGTAGCCTTAATTAGCCAGCAACCGCTTAAAGATGTTACTACCGGATTCACAGTATTGTTACCAGATATCGATCCAGCATGGGACGAGCAAAAACGGGTAATTACTGGTGTAATAGATGGTGTGAGGATTCTAAACCTCTATGTTCCCAACGGTTCATCTGTTGGTAGTGAGAAATACGAGTTTAAACTACGCTGGTTGACGGTGCTGCGGGAATATTTGCAAACACTTCTGCAATCTGAACTTGCCATCTGTATGTGTGGCGACTTTAATATCGCTCTAGAAGCCAGAGATATTCACGAACAAGTCAAAGCTGAAAATCACATCATGGCTTCTCAAGCAGAACGCCAAGCCTTACGAGATATTCTAGAATTAGGCTTTGCTGATGCCTTTCGCAAATTTACCAGCGAAGGCGGAAACTTCAGTTGGTGGGACTATCGCACCGCCGCCTTCCGTCGCAACTTGGGTTGGCGCATTGATCATCACTATCTGACATCTGTATTATACGAGCAAGCAAAAAGCTGCACTATTGACATCACCCCCAGAAAATTACCCCAACCTAGCGACCATACACCAGTAATTGTGGAATTTTAAAGTTGAGATTTTAGATTAGATATTGGGGACTGGAACACAGTGCTGAGTCAGAAGTACCGAGTAACGAGTGAAAAATTCACTCAGAACGGGCTAAACGCCCCACTACCGCTAACATGACTCAGAACTACCCCATCCCTAATCCCTAATCCCTAATCCCTAATCCCTAATAATTATGTTTTTGGTAACTGGAGCAACGGGAGATATTGGTCGTCGAGTTGTGCGACTCCTACGCCAACGAGAGCAGTGTGTGCGAGCATTTGTCCGCCTCACGTCACGTTATGGCGAATTAGAACACCGAGGTGCAGACATCTTTATCGGTGATTTAAGGTATGAAAAAGATATTGCCAAAGCTTGTCAGGGTGTTCAATATATAATCAGCACCCACGGTTCTGATAGTGATGCTCTTGCCCTAGATTACCGGGCTAATATTGAACTGATTGATCAGGCTAAAGCTAATAGAGTAGAGCATTTTGTCTTTATTTCTGTACTAGGAGCTGAACGGGGGTATGAAGATGCTCCCGTGTTTAAAGCTAAACGGGCTGTAGAACGCTATTTAGCTGCTAGTGGTATCAATTACACTATTTTACGTCCGGCTGGATTAGCATCTAACTTGCTTCCCTTAGCAGAAAGATTCCGCGAAACAGGGTTATATCTATTGATTGGCGACCCCAAAAACCGCACTTCTATCCTCAGTACGGATGATTTAGCCAGGATAGTAGTAGATTCAATTACTGTTGGCGGTGCTGTTAACCAAATATTTCCAGTCGGAGGTCCAGAGATTTTATTCCGTGAAGATATTCCCCAAATTTTTAGTCGAATCTTGAATAAAGAGCCAATCGTGATTCACTCCCCATTATTGGTAGTGGATGGGTTACGGGGTGTGTTGGGATTAATTAACCCGAAAGCAGAACAGGCTTTAGGAACTTTTCGGACATTACTGTCCAATGAGTTTTTCTGTAGAAAAGAGGAAATAGCTAACATAGAGCAAACTTTCAATTTCTCTTTAGAAACCCTAGAAAGTTTTTTACGGCGATATTTAGCAGTTTAAGTTTGGTTATGGGGCATAGGGAATGGGTCATGGGATATAACAGAATACCAATCCCTAATCCCCAATCCCCAATCCCTAATCCCTAATCCCTAATCCCCAATCCCTAATCCCAATATGAAAAATTCCCTAGCAGCCAATGCTGCTCAAGCACGTCAAACCAAAGAACAATTTGCTAGACCAGAAGATCAACTATCCTACGAACTGGGTAAAGCCGTTAAGGAATTACCGCCGCTTTACACCAGATTATTAGCAGGAACGATTAGCTTCATAGTATTTGGCGCGATCGCCTGGGCTGGTTTCTCAGAAATCGACGAAGTAGCAGTTGGACAAGGGGAATTAATCGCTTCCACCCAGGTACGCCCAGTTACATCTCTAGGTAATGGGGATATTGTTTCTATCAAGGTGAAAGAAGGCGATATCGTCACCAAAGATCAAGCCCTGATTCAGCGTGACCTAGAACTAAAACAAACCGATGTCACACGCCTAGCTCAAAGCACTAAATTAATTCGAGAAGATTTGCAGCGTTTGCAAGCAGAACGCATTGGTGGTCAAACCACTACTACAGACATCCAAGATGAACTACTAAAATCCCGGTTGCGTGACTACCAAGCACGTCAAGCAGCCGCAGAAGCCGAAGCTAATCGTCAAAAAGCACTTATCGACCAAGCAAAAGTCCGCTTTACACGATTGCAAGATAATCTCGCCAGTGCCAAAACCAGCGTTATTAATGCTAAAACGAACCTTGTCAATGCCGAAAACATCCGTGTAAAGGTAGAAAGTAATCTAGAAATTTCCCAAAGCCGCGAAGAAAATCTCCGTACTCTGATTACGCCTGGTGCTGTTCCTAGAGTCGATTATCTAGAAGCAAAAGAAAGACTAACTCGCACCCAGACAGATATTACCAGGGCTAAAGACGAAGTAACAAATGCCAAAAATAGATTAACAGAAGCTCAAGACAGAGTTACATCCCTACAAAAAGATATAGCAGCTCAAGTTCAAGAAATTCGCCAAGTCGAAGAAGCCTACCAAGCCGCCCGTAGTCAAGTACAACGTGTAGCATCAGAACGTCAAAGTGAAATTTTGACCCAGATAAATAAACGCCAAGAAGAACTCACCAATATTTCCGGTCAGTTGGAGCAAGCCAGAAAAGAAACAGACGGAGAAACTATCAAAGCTCCAGTAGCAGGTACTATCTATAAAATTAAGGCAACTAAGGGGCCAGTACAAGCAGGGGAAGAATTACTGTCAATCTTACCGGAAGGGGAAGAAATTTTGCTAGAAGTGAAAGTCCTCAACCGCGATATTGGCTTTATCCAAAAAGGAATGAAAGCAAAAGTGAAAATCGCTACCTTCCCTTTCCAAGAATTCGGAACTATTGATGGTGAAGTTGTCCAAGTCAGTCCCAACGCCACTATTGATAAAGATTTAGGTTTAGTTTTTCCTACTAGAATCAAACTGAAAAAACACTCTCTAAATGTTCGAGGTGAGGAGGTAGCATTTACTCCCGGTATGGCAGCTACAGGTGAAATTGTGACACGTAAAAAATCAATTTTGACTTTCATCATCGAACCCGTAACTCGTCGATTTAGTGAGGCATTCTCTGTCAGATAATCAACTTTGGTAGGGTGTGTTATGCCACAGGCTAACGCATTTGCAAGATAAAGGGGAAAAGAGCGATCGCTATATCTACGTGCTTCCAGATGACAACTGTGTTTGATATCGTTGGATTAGCAACAAAAAAGGAGTCTAATTAGACCCCTTTTTTTATTCAAGAATATTTAAGCAATTGATGCGGAAAGCAGAATGTAAATATCTACTGGCTTCTGACTTAATTACTTAACTGTCACCTTAGCACCAGCTTCTTCAATCCGCTTCTTAGCGTCTTCAGCAGCGTCCTTAGCGATCGCTTCTTTAACTGCTTTAGGTGCAGCTTCTACCAAGTCTTTTGCTTCTTTCAGACCCAGACCAGTGATTTCCCGTACAACTTTCAGTACAGCAATTTTCTTATCAGCTGGTACAGATTCTAGAATTACATCAAACTCGGTTTTTTCTTCTACTGGTTCAGCAGCAGCAGCACCAGGAGCAGCCATCATCATCATTCCACCAGCAGGTGCAGCAGCACTTACACCAAAAGCTTCTTCAATTTGCTTAACTAGCTCAGAAGCTTCCAACAAGGTCAAAGATTTCAATTGTTCTAGAATTTGGTCGGTTGCAGTAGACATTTATATTACTCCCGTAATTTTGATTTGTTTTTTTTGGTAATTGGCAGTTTGTCATAGGTAATTGGTTTTTTATCACCCCTTATCTATTACTCACTAGCACTCTCATCGCCACTATTTTCTTTATCAGCGACAGCTTGCAAAGCACGCGCCAGTCCACTGGGAACTTCGTTGATACCCACAGCCACTTTTGTCGCCAAAGCGTTGATCGCTCCAGCAATTTGAGCCATGAGTTCTTCTTTAGATGGCAAGTCTCCTAAAGCCTTGACATCCGGTGCTTGGAGCAGGCGACCATCCATTACACCGCCGCGAAGTTCTGTCTTCTTAGAGGCTTTTTGGAAGTCTTGATAAGCTTTAATTGCAGAAGAAAAATCTTCTTCAACTAATAAAAAGGCAGAAGCACCTTTCAACAACTCCGACAGGGGTTGCCATTTTTCATCGTCTTTTATGGCAATACCCATAAAAGTGTTCTTAGTCACTTTGCAGCTAGTGCCAGTGGGACGCAACCGCCGCCGTAAGTCGGTAATTTCGGCAACTGTCAGCCCTTGGTAGTCAATTACCAGTGCCAAAGTTGACTGACTCAAAGTTTGTTTGAGATCAGCTACTATCTCTTTTTTGTTTTCTAGTGTTCTACCCATGTCGGTTTCACCTCCCGAAAATAATTGTCGATTTCTCTGTGATGATTTTTATCTGACTAGGGCATAACAACAAACCCCAGCTATGTTAGCCGGGGTTGAGGATTAATACTCTGGCTGCCATGACAAGACACAATTATGAGTCTCGCTTTTGGCAATAGAGCTTTACCTAGGCAGGATATTAAGCGATTAGCACCTGCGGTCTCCGGCTTTGCTTATTAAATTTTGGGGAAAGTGGTGAGTTTGGTAAATTCCTACTACCCACTCTCTACTTACTAATTAAGCAGCTTCAGTCAGTTTATAATCTCGTAGAGCAGCAATATCGAGTTTAATTGATGGTCCCATCGTGGCAGACACATAAATTGAACGCCAGTAGCGGCCTTTTGCTCCTGAAGGACGGTTACGGTCAATCGTCTCTTGCAAAGCCTTCAGGTTGATCAATAAATCTTCAGGCGCGAAGGTTGCCTTACCAAACATAACATGAACTATGCCTGTACGGTCAGCCCGGAATTCTAATTTACCTGCTTTAAATTCCGCGATCGCACTTGCTACGTCAAACGTGACTGTACCACCTTTTGGTGATGGCATCAAACCACGAGGGCCTAACAATTTACCAAGTTTTGCCACCTGCGGCATTACATCTGGTGTGGCGATCAATTTGTCAAAATCCATTCGCCCTTTTTGGATTTCGTCAATTAGTTCTTCAGAACCAACTATGTCAGCACCAGCATTGGAGGCTTCGGAAACTTTTTCACCACGGGAAATCACTGCTACTCGCACAATTTGTCCTGTACCTTTGGGTAGTGCAACTGTGGTACGCAATTGTTGGTCTGTATATTTTGGATCTATACCTAGGCGTATATGTGCTTCTGCTGCTTCAGCAAATTTAGCTGTGGCAGTTTCTTTCAGAAGTAATAAAGCGTCTAAAGGTGTGTATTCTCTATCTTCCACCTTGGCTTGCAGTCCTTGCAAGCGTCGGGATACTTTTTTTGTCATTTTTATCTCCTGGGGTAACTTACGAAGCTTCGCTTCTCCCCCGATTCAATACGTGGATTTTAGATTTTAAATTTCGGATTGATTTTCGATGTGATCTGAATTTTTCGCTCAAAACGCATCATCAATCTGTGATGGTGACACCCATATTTTTAGCTGTTCCTGCCACAATGTTCATTGCCGCATCTATATCATTGGCGTTGAGGTCAGGTAGTTTGGTTTGGGCAATTTCCCGCAATTGGGCTGTAGTAATTGAGCCTACTTTCTTTTTGTTTGGTTCGTTAGAACCTCTTTCAATTTTCGCTGCCTTGCGAATCAGTACGGATGCTGGTGGCGTTTTGAGTACAAATGTAAAACTCCGGTCTTCATAAACCGAAATTTCTACAGGAATTACCATGCCAGCTTGGTCTGCTGTTTTGGCGTTGTACTCTTTGCAGAACATCATGATGTTCACACCATGTTGACCCAATGCAGGGCCAACTGGGGGTGCTGGGTTGGCTTTTCCAGCATTCAGGGCCAGTTTAATGACCGCTACTACTTTCTTCGCCATTTGTATTTAGCTCTGTTTTTCTACCTGATTAAATTCCAGTTCTACTGGTGTATCTCGCCCGAAAATCGATAGTAAGGCTTTTAGTTTACTCCGTTCTGGACTAACCTCAATTACCTCACCTTCAAAGTCCTTAAATGGGCCAGAAAGCACAACTATCTTATCACCTGTCGCCATGTCAATTTTGACAACTGGCTCTTGTTCGGTGGTTTGTTTGAATATGCGTTCTACTTCTGAGTGGCTTAAGGGTAATGGCTTAACGTGACCACGACTTTTGCCTGTGCCACGTTTTTGTTCCGCTCCCACAAAGTTAATTACATGGGATGTATTGCGTACTACTTGCCAAGTATCATCATCCAACATCATCCGTACTAACACATAGCCAGGAAATACTTTTTCCTCTGTATGATGACGGCTACCATCTTTGCGAATTTTCACTGATGGTGTATGAGGGATTTCTACTTGGACAATTTTATCGGACACATCAAAAGTTTGGATGCGCTGCTCCAAGTTAGTTTTAACCCGTTTTTCGCAGCCTGAGGCTACTTGTACTGCATACCAGCGTGCTTCTTTTGACGCTGCTTCTGCTGTTTCCTCTGACTGCAACGCCGAGTTCATTGGTTCGTCTGTTGCAGAAGTCATCAGAATACCTGCTTTGCTGCCCAAGAAAACAATCCATCAACCAAATATATTAAAGAAGCTGAGAGTGTCACCATTAACAACACGGCAGCTGATTCACTGACTAGTTGCTTGCGACTAGGCCAAACTACTTTCTCTAGTTCTTCTCTTGTTCCTTGGAAGAAGTTGAGGAAGTTAAACCCACTTGGAGTTTCTGCTATTTCTGCTTCATTCTTTTTGGCCACGGTCGTTTATCCCCCCATCTTTTTCAATACAGCTATACTCTGCTAATTTTCATCCAGGTTGACAGCTTTAACTCCATCAAATATTAACTGGAAGCAAAAAAGCTGCAAGTATAAAACAACTATACCCGAAATCAATAGCACCTTCTGCTATCTTAGCAGGTGTGCTACTGCTTCGGGCTGTGTTTTTACTTTCGAGCGCGCCCTGGAGGACTTGAACCCCCGACATCAGGTTTTGGAGACCTGCGTTCTACCAACTGAACTAAGAGCGCACAAGCTGGGTTGGGTTTGTTTGCTACGTTGAACTTTTTGAGTTTAACGCACAATCGTTATGATAACACATTTTTATTGAAGAAACAAACTAGCGGCAGATGCCGCCTGTTAACTAAAAATTTCTGGCATACTCAAGAGCCATACAGTTATAAAGCCCGGTCAAAGCGTTGCTTAATCCGGGTGGCTTTACCAACACGGCCGCGGAGGTAGTAGAGTTTGGCACGTCTGACTTTACCGCGACGTATGACTTTGATGCTATCAATCCGAGGAGAATGGAGGAGAAATACTCGTTCCACGCCTACACCTTGGAAGACTTTCCGGACTGTAATGGTCTCGTTAATACCGCCGTTACGCATAGCAATTACGACACCTTCGTAAGGTTGCACGCGGTATTTTTCGCCTTCTTTAATTTTCACGCCAACTTTTACAGTGTCGCCCACGTAAATTTGGGGGAGGTTTGATTTTAGATGTTCTGCTTCAATAGAACGGATAATTTCTTGAGCATTCATGGCTAGTCTGATTAAAAAACTCACGATCATTCATCATAAATGGATAATCATCTTTCAGTCCACTATTTGAAGTAACTGTATTGAAAATAGACCTAGGGAATAGGGTGCAAAGATATAGAGGAAAGGCATTTTTATGTTTGGTTGTGGGTTTCTCTAGTGAGGAGCTGTTTGGCCACTTTTGTCATGTTCCACTAGTCTGTAGCCTCCCACCTAGTATTTTCCAGAAATTACTCGTTATCTAGGTTATATCCCCAATACGATCTGTGAGGAATGGCGGTTATATTGTAAAAACTTTTGTTCCAGGTGTGAGATTTATGAAATTTAGTATTGTCATCTCTACCTATAACCGCCTACACTTACTACGTCGTGCGATTGACTCTGCTCTGAAACAGACTATTCCTTGTGAGGTAGTTGTTGCTGATGACTGCTCATCTGAGGATACAGAAAAATATGTCAGGAGTTTGGGTAGCTCTGTAGTCTATCATCGAAACCAAGTCAATCAAGGTCATGCAGCAACAGTCAATGCTGGCGTAGAGAAAGCTAGCGGTGATTGGATCAAGTTTTTAGATGATGATGACTATTTAGATGTTAATTGTATTGAACAGATGGCTAAGGCGATCGCACTTTGTCCTGATGCTGTGATTTGCTCTTGTATCGCGGCTCAAGTCGATACAAATGCAATGGAACTCAGCCGTACTCCTCACTTTGGCCCCGGTTTAGCCTTTTATATTCCCCAAGTAGATATTCACTACGGTATGCTCTTGGAGTTAGTCCCATTTGGTACACCGGTTCAAGTTGCTTGCCGCCGTGATGCTTTTTTGAAAACAGGTGGCTGGGATTCTCAATTAAACACCAACTGTGATGATATAGATTCTTGGATTCGCATTGCTAAATTTGGCCATGGAATTTTCCTCAATCAGTGTCTTGCTTATCGGACAATTTGGCCTGGTGCTTATAATCAGAAATTCTCTTTCATTCAGCGTTTAAATACAAATATTTTGATGAAGGAAAAGATATACTCTTTAGTTAATAAGAAGCACTATGATTACTTACCTGATATAGAAGAGATTAAACAATATTTAAAATTACATTGGACTGTAGTCGCTTTAAAAAAGAAAGATTTACAAGGTTTTTTAGGATTATTAAATATATCTTTATGCTCTTTTGCTAATTGGAAGTTTTTACTGACTGTGCTTTACTCACGGCGATTAAAAATGCATAGTTCCCATGTTAAAAAGTTTGTATTAATTGAGGATTTTCAAAAATGCAGTAAATATAAAATTCATTAAGTAAATTCTTAACTTTATGTAAGTAAGTTGGTGGGAATAAACCTAACTATGTTAAGTAATATAAAATGATTGTGATCGAGTTCGTAGTAAGGACTTAATTCCTGACTATGAACCTTTAATTATTTCCGCCATTCTATTTATAGGAATCCTACGAGAATCTTGCTCAGTATCCGGAGAAGGAAACCTTTTTATGGCGAGCTTATAGGCGGGTTAGTTGTTCAAAAATCAAATAGGAGTTCTATATTTAACTGAATATAGATTTGAAAAATTGCGTTTGACGTATAGGTAATATTAAAACAAGCTTTGACAAATTAATAATCTTCTTAGTTAAGAGTAGACGCATCGGTGGTGCACCACCCGCCATGAATTAAAGAAACAGTTAAAATTACAGATGCAACCAAACAATACATTTTTAAAAATCTGAGGTATGGATTATGGGAGCATCCACTTTTGGCAGAAATACTCAGATAGCAAGTAACCCGTTAAGATAATCACAACGAACAGAGAGGATGTGATTAACACTCTCAACATTCCACTGTGCGCCAGAAATTTTTATCCTAGAGCCAATCTGTTTAATAGCAGACTCGACCGCACCAGAACCAATAGAACAAAGTTGTTCAGCCTGGTAATAGCTGTAATTGACTTTTGCGTGAGCGATGTTTTTTAAGATAAGCAATGAAGTTTTTTGCTTGTTTACCTCGGCAATGAAGAAATAAATTTTGAGTATCATCTACCTGACCTTGCCATAACAAAGTTTCAGCCGCTTTGAGTCGTTTTAAAGAACCACCAACTTTATAGAGATTTTCTTTGAGGTGATACCAATCTAAGATTTCCCAACGCTCAAAATGCTGTGATAGTCCAAATTATTTGACTAAATTCCACACACCATCATGACCATCTGCCAAGCAGACAAGTGGGTTAACCAAATGCTGGCTATTGACATAATCAACTAATGATTGGTTGTCATCAAAAAATGCGCCATAATAAATTCCTTGTAGACGAACAGTTTTATAGTCTCGCCAGTGACAGCCTACTTGCGATTTGCTGCGTAGTCGTACTTTTCCACCATCCACGCTCACTTCGGAAACGGCTTGTAATGCTACGGGTAGCTGCCAATCTTGTTCGAGAACGAGTTTTTGTTGTGTCGTGTGACCAACTTTCACTCCTGTTAATGCCTCAATCTCGATTTCTGCTTTTTGGTATGATTCATTTGCTGATAGCCTTAAACAACACTTTTGAAGTAATGGACTTAAACGACTTCTTGGCTTTAAACCCAGTCTGTGTATCTGTTTGGCTTTAAGAGCCAATTCCCCTACTAAACTTTTGATTTTCCTGGTTTTACCTACTTTTGTTCCAGTTCTCTGTTCGATAAAAAAATGGCTATTTCTGGGCTGACTAGTTCTAATATTTGACTCCTAACTGTTTTTTCTATACCTTCGAGGTCTGTCAGCTTACTTTTATCTGCTTCTTCATACAGCAGTGTTGACAATTCTTGTAAACAGGCTTTGATGCGTTCTTGTTTATCCTGGTTCATTGTGACTCATCCACACGCTTTATCTGTTGTTATATTCTCCCAGAACTTGTATATCTTCCAAAAGTGGATGCTCCCTAGATTATTCCCGATATATTGTCTGACTAAATTAATACTTATAAACTCAAGTAAAACCCTGGTAATAGCAACTTTTTTGCAATCTGAATCTTCCCAAACAATGATAATTACTGGAAATTCAGTATTTTTGCATGAGTAAGCACTTAGTTATTTACTTAGTGCCAAAATTAAAGCTCACTTAATAAATACCCCATTTAGCTTTTCAAAGAGTAGGGTGAATTGCTCTTACCCAGGAATTTAATTATACAATTATCAACTCAATTACTGAGAGCAAATAGGCAAATTAACATCAATAAAAAAATTAAGATTGTCTGCCTAATTTTAAATTTACCGCTACTCCTATGACAGCTCTGTTTTTGATTACTGAGTATTATCAACAGCATTACGCAACCGCATTAGTTGACGGCGCATTTGAGGTGAAGCTTTAAATTCAGAAATCTCCTGCGCTTTAACAGATGCTTGTAGCATCTCTAAGAAATCATCAGAGCCTTCTGTCAAAGCGTCTAGTAGCACTTGCAACAGTTGTTCGCGATCGCCTAATAAACTCTTTTCCTCAATCAGTCGGAATTTCAGATGTATTTCGCAATCATAAACACCTACTTCGATATTATTTATCTGCCGTGGTAATGCTTTCGAGTTCATAGTTTTGAGGATTCCTGTACTTGGTGGTTACGAGGTAAGGACTTATATTTCCAGAAAAAATTCTTTATATTTTTTTTGAATCCACTCTGGTGGAATTAAGAATCTTTTTTCAAGTCATAGCATTTATCTTCCATTGCACTCTCCTGTATGTTTTTAGACAGACTTGCAGCTTTTAGCTTGTCATCTACCTGTGTCAGATGCTTTTAAAGCAAGCCATAACTATTATTCAGTTTTTGAGATTGTATACAATAAAGTTTCTGTAAGAAGTTGTTCTAGCTTTTTAAAGCTTTTTACATCAACTTTATTTTTAAGTCAATAACAGTTTGAGTTTTTACTAAACTTTTGGTGTTTACACGTAAGTAAATACGCTAGTTTTTTGAGCTTTTATTAGAGCCAGAGGTATTTTTATCGTCACTACGTAAAATTACTTGATGTACGTTTTTTTCAACATAAAATTCAGGAGAGTAAAATAAACAATTTTATCAAGATTAAAATCTTGGTTTTAAACCATAGCATAGACTAGAAGCTAAATTAGCCGGAATTTCCTCACCTCAGTTTGTGAGTAACAGGGAATTAGGCATTAGACATGAGTTACTCTCTACCTTGTAACCAGTCACCAGTCCCAGGCGTTCTTTACATTTTGAATTTTGAATTGATTAGTTCCCCGTTCCCTTTATTAGTCCCTGGTGTAGCGTCTACAATGATTTCAGTATCATCAACCTAAATCTCAGATCCTACCTATGGACAACCCGACGCTGCTCAAGTCTACAACTCGTCATATACGCATTTTCGCAGGAGAAATTGACCGGGACGGCGAACTGGTTCCCAGTAATCAGGTCTTAACATTGGATGTTGACCCAGACAACGAATTTAACTGGAACGAAGACGCTTTGCAAAAGATTTATCGTAAATTTGATGAACTAGTGGAAGAATCCAGTGGTGTAGACCTCACAGACTACAACTTACGTCGGATTGGTTCTGATTTAGAGCATTATTTGCGATCGCTCCTGCAAACAGGCGAAATCAGCTACAATCTCTCTGCGCGGGTCACTAACTATAGTATGGGACTCCCCCAAGTGGCTGTTGAGTAGAAGTAAATAGTCTTTATGTTTTGCTAGTGCCTAGCTGCACTAGTGGGGTGCTGAAATCTGTACCTGGGACAAAACCGGGTTTCTTGAGAATATATGAGGCTGAAGCCCCCGATTCTTCGTGGAGAAACCCGGTTTTTTAGGTATTGTTGAGAATATTGCCAGATGCTAAGTTTTAACGGATTCAAAGACTGAGGCATATCAGTTGAACCTGACGTTAGCTTTAAACTAAGACATAAATTTCTTGGCTAATGAAAAAGCCAGTGCAAAATAATAAGTTAACTTTCCCCTATCTCCACATTTAACTTATTTGCGAATCTATTTGATTGAGTAATTCGCAAATAGATAGATAATTATTCAGGAATATATAGTAGATTCTGATACAAAAATTTGCCTAAAAAATAGCAATAATACTTTCACGTTATGAAATAACTGATTTTTATTTCATCATAGATGGATACAACCTTGAATTTTGGAATTGCCTAACCTTAAAAAATTGCGCTCCCAATTTATGTCAGCATAGTGCAGAACTATCTTTCGTTGAAATTTGTTAACTTTAAAAAGTTAAATTTTGTGAATTTCTTTTACTTAGTCGCGCTTAATGCCTAATTGGCTTTCAGGAAATGCGTACACCAGAACAGATGAAGAGTGCTGAATTGAAAGTGCTGTAAAGCCCTGCGGGCATAGCTGCGCTTAGAGCAAAAGCGGGGCGTTGGGCAGCGTACTCTTTTTCTTACTCAGGACTCAGCACCGGCTAAACGCCGCGCTACCGCTAACAGGACTCAGGACTCTTAAAAATCGGCTACTCATGGGAAAACCCACAACCAAATATGAATGTATACCTGATGCCGATGAAGTTAATAGGAGATTTTGAGATTTTGCACTCTGTGAAGTAGAACAAAATTTGTTTAAACAGCAGCCATCTTAATCCTTAATTAAAGTTCATAGCGGTGCAGCAAATTATAAACTGGAAAAAAGCCTGCTTACTCACAAAGTCATACACTACCAGGAAAAATGAGATATATAGTTGTAGTTATGCTTGAGAAACAGGGTGTAAGTGAGTTTATCTAGTGATAGGGAGTTGCAAAATAGAAGCTATGATGAGGCTGTATGGTTGACACAAGAGCCTGTTCTTTGCATAGATTGTAAATTAAGTATTAGTATTTTCTGGTATCTACCAGATAAAATCATCATCCCAAGTTGGATACGTCCAATTGAAGAGAAATGAGCGGTTTATATTGTTGAAGAAATTGCCAATCGCTGATCGGTGCGAACACTATGACAAATGATGCGGCAACGCTCCTCCACTGCCCAAATTGTCAGGCTACAAACCTCCTGACTAACAAGTTTTGCCAGCAATGCTCCACACCCTTACCTCAACGTTACTTGTGGGTTGGCGGAAATGGTCTAGGTGTAGGTAGTCCCGGTGAATTATTAGCCGATCGCTATTTAATCATTAATAAATCTGTTGTTTTCGATACTACCCCTGGTCTACCTCCCCAATCACCAGAGGTAGAAAATTCACAACCCATTAGACCGTATCTCAGGCTAATTCCTTATCGCTTAAACGTTCCCCAGGTATATGGAGTCCTACAGCTATTTGAGGGAGACAGCCCCAATGAAATTCTCCTCTTAGAAAAACCGCCAATAGTACCCGACAGCACAGGCCAACAAGTCAGTTTATGCAGTGGATTAACTGATGCTTGGGGTCATGCTACATCCATACGCCAACTCAATTGGTTGTGGCAAATTGCCCAGCTTTGGCAACCTTTAAAGAGTGAAGGCGTAGTCTCTAGCTTACTTGACACTTATCTATTACGGGTAGAAGGGACATTAGTACGGTTGTTGGAATTGCGTTTTGACCATGCTACAGCACCAGAATTACCGCAACTAGGCAAATTTTGGCAGCAATTAGTGAGCAGTGCCAAACCTGCGATCGCTGATTTTGTTGAGCAAGTTAGTAATTTATTGATTACAGGCGAAATTGATGCACCAGAATTGCTTATTGCCGTTTTAGACCAAGGTTTAAGAGATTTAGGGCAAACCCAAACACCCACCATTCAAATTATTACCAAAACAGACACGGGAACTAGGCGTGAACGGAATGAAGATGCCTGTTATCCCGCTAGTGGAACACTGTTGAGTAAACCACCTCAGACAGCTTTAGCTATTGTCTGCGATGGTATTGGTGGGCATGAGGGCGGAAATGTAGCTTCCAATTTAGCGATTGAAACTATCCAGCAGCAAGTCCTGGAGTTGACAAGATTACGTGCTGATTGTGTAGACCCATCAAGTGTGTTGGACGATTTAGAAAAAGCAGTAGCGATCGCTAACGACAAGATTAGTCAGCGCAATGATAGCGAAAATCGCCAGGGCAGAAAACGCATGGGGACAACCTTGGTGATGGCTCTACCTATTGCCCATGAAATGTACATTACTCATGTGGGTGATAGTCGTGCTTACTGGATTACCCGCCAAGGTTGTTATCAAATTACCCTAGATGATGATGTAGCCTCACGGGAAGTTAGATTAGGTTATGCCATCTATCGGGAAGCAGTACAGCAAGGTGGTGCAGGTTCTCTAGTCCAGGCTTTGGGAATGAGTCCCAGCAGTTCTTTACATCCCACAGCACAGAGATTTATTTGCGACGAAGATACGGTGTTTCTGCTCACTTCCGATGGATTGAGTGACTTCGATCGCGTGGAAGAATATTGGGAAAAAGAAATTTTACCAATTCTCAATGGTGGCAAGAGTTTAGTCGATGTTGCTGATCGCCTGATAGAAATTGCCAACACAAAAAATGGACATGATAATGTCACTATTGCTTTAGTACACTATCAAGTCAAATACTCTGAACCAGAGGCAACTATTCAAGTAATCATGCCCGATAGTGCCAGCATACCAACCGTGAATGCGACTGCACAACCGACATCACCAACATTACTAGAAAGTGACCCTGGGCAACAGACAAAAGTCTTACGTCAAAAAACTGACTTCAGAAATCTACCCTTAAATTTAATAGTTCCATTATTTTTAGCGATCGCAGTTGGTGCATTAGTCATCTGGGTCCAGTTCATATTGAAAAACAGAAATAACCCTTCTGAGATAAACCCAAGTACGGTGATTACCAACACACCAGGAGATGCTAAAAATGAGGAGAGGCGATCGATAGATAACCTCAAAACTGGATGGATCATTAGAACCAATAAAGAAATTACTTCAGTTACAGGTGAAAAATTCCCATCTAATACAGTGTTATTTGTTGACAAAAAAAACACTCGACAAACTTCAGGGGATTATGAGGTGTATTTGGATCTGTGTCCCGATCAAGACCGACCTCCACTAAAACAACCAGTCCTTTTTAAATTCTTAGACTTAAAAAGCTGGCAAGAAGAGGGGAAAGTAGATGCTTCACCACCCATAAATAAAGTTTCCTGCAAACCTCTTCCAGCAAACATATCTACGCCTAGGGAGTAGCTTGGGTTGACGTAAGGAAACCCAATATCATTAATTTATCTGAACTAACGCAAAGGAGTGAGGAGGTTTACGCAGAGGAACGCGAAGGTTTAATAAAGCTTTGTGTTGTGTGTTGGAAAATTAAGGGAAAACTGTAATCAGGATGTTGATTGATAAGTGGTTGTTCATTTGAAATTGTGGATTGCTGATCAACCAAGATAAAAATTAAAAATTTGACAAGTAGGCTCAGGGAAAATTCGGTTACTATATCTACAGAATCCTTCTTAGTGATGCTTGTCAGATAATGCTCTGCTGCCTCAATCCTGATTGTCCTAGTCCTCTAAACCCTGATGGTAATGTTTTTTGCCAGAGTTGCAGCGTACCGTTAATCAAACTGCTTGGAGGTCGGTATAAAGTTACCAATCTCCTTTCTAGTGAAGGTGGATTTGGCAGGACTTATCTAGCGGAAGATGTACATAAGCTTGATGAATCATGCGTAGTTAAACAGTTTGCACCGAAAGTCCAGGGTACTTGGGCATTGAAAAAAGCAGTGGAGTTGTTTAAAGAAGAAGCAAAACGACTGCAAGAGTTGGGCGAACATCCTCAAATTCCCACTCTGTTTGCTTACTTTGAGCAAGATCACAATATGTATTTGGTGCAGCAGTTTATTGATGGACAAAATCTGCTTAAAGAATTAGATACGCAGGGAATCTATGGAGAAGCTGACATTCGCAAGCTTTTGCTGGATTTACTACCTGTGTTGAAACTTCTCCATGAGCGAAACGTAATTCATCGAGATATCAAACCGCAAAATATTATCCGTTGTAAAAGTGACAATCGTTTAGTCCTGATTGATTTTGGAGCTTCTAAGCAGTTAACCGCCACTGTCCATACACAAATGGGGACAACAATCGGCTCACATGGATATAGCCCAGTTGAGCAGATTAAAGGTGGTAAAGCTTATCCAGCAAGTGATTTGTTCAGTTTGGGGGCTACCTCCTTTCATCTGCTGACAGGAGTTTCCCCTTTTCATTTGTCGATAGATCATGGTTTTGGCTGGATGACATCTTGGGAAGAATATTTAAAAAGTCCTATCAGTAGTGAATTGGCTAAAATTCTTGACAAGCTGTTGAAAAAAGAAATTGAGGATCGTTATCAATCAGCAGATGAAGTAATTGAAGACTTGACTCGCAAAGCTGCACCACCTCCACCATTACCGCTAACTCAGCCTCTCGCAAAGCCTCCCGCAAAGCCTCCTGCTTCTCCTCAGTCTCCCCCCACAGTGTTTGTAACAAGTTCCACTGATATAAATCTACCCTTAAATTTAATAGTTCCATTAGTATTAGCGATCGCATTTGGTGCAGTCACATTTTGGGTAAAAGCCTCAATTCGACCAGGGAAATTGGTCGGTATTCCGATTAATCGTCCTACTACCACTTTACCAGCAGCTACCGAACAGCCCCTACCACCGCCAAGGCGATCGCTCGATAATCTCGCTCCTGGATGGGCGATTCAAATCAAGAAAGAAGTTCCTTTAAAAAATCAGATAAGTTTATCCCCTACAACCTTTTTACAGGTTGAGGAGACGAAAAATTTCCTAGATAGTGACGATTACGATGTTTATTTGAGAATATGCCCTAATCCAACACAGCCAAAGCCAACACCAAAATTACCAGACATACCAATCCAACTTAAACACTCGCAATTGAAAACCTGGGAAGCAGAGGGGAAAATAGGTGTATTTTCAGCCAATGCTGACACTACCTGTAACAGTTCTTCCGTAGACAGTCAATTACCTACCCCAAGCACACCCAGCAGGTAGCTTGGATTGACGCAAGGAAACCCAACATCCTTAAATTATCTGAACTAACGCAAAGGGGCGCGGAGGTTAAACAAAGGCTTTGCGTTTTGTGACCACTACACCCAGTAAGCCTAGTGCAACACAAACAAATAATCGATAAACTTGTAAAAACCTGAAATAATACAGATAATAACTAAACTTAAATTTATAAGATCAAAATTTTCCTATAAATTGTTGGTAGATATTATTTGTGTCTAGCTGTTAGTGTCATGAATCCATGCCATCCCTGAATCTGGCGATCGCCCGTCTCGTCAATACTGGCAATGATAGTTTCGCCATTTGGGTGGTTAAAGCTCCCTATCCCAGTGGCTACGTTTTGCATGACTGTGGATGGCCGGCTGAACTCACTCAAGTTTGGCAAGAATGGCAACAAATGTTTGCTGGTCATAGCGGTATCAATATTTCTACAAGCTCAACCCATCGGTCAGTCAATCAACTGCCTATGAATTTAGTCGCACCTCCTAGTGGACAAAATACTGGTTACAGCAGTCGTTTGATGCAATATTTGGGGATTAATCTGTGGCGTTGGGTGTTTGAAGGATCAATTCTCGGTAGTCTAGAACGCAGTCGTGGGATGGCGATGGGTCAAAAAACACGGCTGAAATTTCGCTTGGAAATCCGCGACCCAGATTTGATTGCTCTACCTTGGGAAATTATGCAGCGAGAGCCTGGACAACCTGCTATGTCTCTCTCTCCAGATTTGCTGTTTAGCCGCACCACTAGCGAAGTTGAACACCTACCACTTTTACGCACCGATCAAGCTTTAAAAATTCTCTTGGTTCTCGGTCACGATCAAAACCTGCAACTGCAAAAAGAAGCCGCTATCCTAGAGCAAACCCTCTTAAGTGGTGGACAGGTGGGTAGCTATGGTCAAAAGTATGCGTCTTGTACAGTTAAAACACTGCTGCAACCTACTCCCCAAGAGTTAATTCAAGAGTTAGAAACTAAAGCATACAATGTCTTTTTCTACGCTGGTCACGGTTTACCAAATCCCGACGGCGGACTGTTATTTTTGCGTCCGGGTATGACCCTTAATGGCATAGAATTAGCCCAAGTCTTAACTCGTAGTGCGGTGAAATTAGCAGTCTTTAACGCCTGTTGGGGAGCGCAACCCGCAGCGATTAATCATCAAGCTATTCCCGCCAGTAGCTTGGCAGAAGTTTTGATTCGTCATGGTGTCCCGGCGGTGTTGGGAATGCGGGATGAAATTGCTGATCGTGAAAGTCACAGCTTTATCCAGGTTTTTGCTAAAGCTTTAAGGTCACGTAAACCAATTGACGAAGCAGTAGCGGAAGCGAGGCAAGAACTGTTAACACTGTATAAGTACAATCAACCTGCTTGGACTTTGCCAGTTCTTTACCTGCATCCAGATTTTGATGGGGAATTGATTAAAGGTGTCGATGAAGGTGTGACGGAATTACCGGATACAATCATTCCTAACTTAGATGATTCAGTACCTGTTGCCTGTTTGCGATCGCTTTCTCCCGGCGGAAGATCCTGGTTTTTAAGAATTGGTGTCACCCGCATTGGTCGCACTAAAGACAATGATATTGTCATCTCCGAACCCTCTGTTTCTAAACGACACGCTGAAATTCTCTGTCGTAATACTTTTAACGGCACAACTCCAATGAGAACTTATTACCTCCAAGATTTCTCTACCTACGGTACAACCTGGTATTTAGGAACTAATGGTTGGCAACAAATACTCCGGGAGGAAGTACCATTACAATCAGGAATGCAGTTAAAGTTTGGTAGTTCTAGAGGAGAAATTTGGGAGTTTATGATTGAAGACTCGAAAATTTCTTGAAGCACGAGGGTTTCCCCAGTGAGACAATAAAATTCTTTTTTGCGGAAAATAGAATTTAACAAGTGTAGCTGTCAATATCCCTAAACTACTTCATGAGGAAGGAATCAATGACTCATCAAATTAACGGTTCAGATACTTGCCATTCTCTCACATCTCAAGTGGAATTAGAATTGTTAGCAGCTTTGTTAGAACCAGAAGATGCTACCTATCCTTGGAATCCAGCAGATAATGAATCAGAATCTTATTTTTATGAACTAGAACAACAGTTTGCGATGGCAGAGGTGCTAGAAGAAGAACTCACTAGCCGATCGCAAAGTTTTTTTCATCAATTAGATAACTTGTGGTTACAGGTGGAAAATTCAACATGTTACAACTGTAATACAATTACGACTGCTGTGAGTAGTCTTCAAGAAAATTTACAAAAAGCTTTTGCGGCCAGCATACCTCAAAACTGGTTGAATGCGATCGCAGCTAAAGCCACAGAAATTGTCGCCTCTCAACAATGTTTAGGTGATCAATTGATAGAGTGTGTCCAGGCTGTACTACCTAGCTGGGGAGCGGATGATCTGTCAATTTTAGCTCGTCCCTATGCCTATGCGATGCGTAGCGGTGAACCACATAAGATCGGTTCAATTAATAATGTGGAAGATTGGACAGCTCTATCAGAAATAGAACAGGCAAAAATGGGAATGGCGATCGCCTACTATGCCCTTAGACAACTTGACGAATCTGAGTCTGAAGGTTGATTAATAGTTTAATTTTTCTTGTGATTTTTTTAACCAGCAATCTTAAATCAGGATCAGAAGGCGGGTTTTCAATTGCTAGAACAGGCAAGAAATAAAAACGTTTTCTTCAATATCCCTATATCTAAAATTGGTATGATTTGGCTCACAGAAGAAGCTTGTGTGGCATTCTTTCGATTAACTATCATTTGTTTTAAACAAAAATATGCCACAGTAAGCTAAGAATAAAAGAATCACAGAATTCTGTCATCTACCCTAAGAGATAAAGATAGGGAATGATGAGTCATGAATGCTAGTAAAACACTACGGAAATAAAGCTACCATCTCAAATAAGTGAAAAGCTGACAAAATCAGTATTCTTTCTTTTGCCTTTTGCCTTCTATTTTGGCCCCAGAAAACGAGTAGCAAAGTTTTGCGATCTCGTGGGTGATAATGCCCTCGCTTTGAGAATCGCCGCCATCAAAAAAGCGTAAGACAACACACCAACAACAACTAATAGTAAGTTATTACTGTGTCCGGCGGTATTCCACAAAGCATGGAGTGCAGCCGCGCTAAGATAGCCAACAGCCAGAATTTGTTTTGCATGACGGGGTTTGAGTGCAGCCAACCCGATGAAATATCCCAAATAACCACTGTAAGCCATGTGTCCAGCAGGTAAACCCAAAATCCTCGCAATCAGAACTTGTAAACCTACCTCTGAACCTGCTTGTAAAGATACGGCTGGTACATATTGACCTAAAGTTTCTACTAAAGTAAAACCAACAGCAGAAGCCGTTCCCAAGAGAATGCCGTCTAAAGGTTCCCATACTCCTATCCGTTCGCGCCAGGGAGAGGGGAGTGCTAAAGCCGCCAGATAAGCACCAAGTATTGGCAAAGCTTTGAGTAATTCCTCCATCAACCCAGCGCCAAAAAAGTAGCGCACAAATAATTCTGTAAGGCTGCTGACAGGCTGATCTATCGGGGGTACATTACCAGGGAGAAGTTCACGAAAAACGAAGATAAAGAAACTTAATATGGGACTGAGTAAGATAATAATCGTCGATAAAGCTGCGCCTACGAGCATCCACCAAGGCTTGGGTTTACCACACAGTTGGTAAATGAAATAGTAAGCAGCCAGTGCGATGTAAGAGGCGACAATTACCTGATTAGCTTGCGGCTGACCTACCGTAGCAAACATCAGCACCACAAATATCACTGTGAGAATTCCCGGTACAAGATAAGCTTTGCGAGTTAAATCTTTCCCCGTGGAAATAATCGGAAATAGTTGGGTAAAGCTGACAGCATCAGGCTTTGATTGTCTAGCATTTTTTGCTGATGGTAGCGGTGCAATTTGGTTTGTAATGACCGTGGGTTGAGGTGCAATTGCATACTCGAACATAAATTGTGGCCCATCAGCACCCAATGCAATGCGATCGCCTGCGTGCAGTTCTTGACATCCATACAAGCGTTGTCCATTTAAATAAGTGCCATTAGCACTATTCAAATCACAAAGTACCCAGTTAAATTTGCTATCTAAGGACGAAGCAACGGGACGAACCACAGCATGACGACGGGATACCATCCGGTACATCATGGCATCCAAGACAACTTGGCAGCTGGGGTCACGTCCAATTACTGCTTCTTTACTGGTAAGCGAGTAGCGAGATTCTGACCCAAATGCTTCTCCATTACCAGACACTAGCCTTAGAAAAGCACTATGTCTTGCGTTTTTGCCTGTCATCGAGTTAGAGAGTGTCTTTCCAAACTAATCCACAAAAAAATACCTTGGCAGTAGGACTTAACCTCAGCCACACTAACAGCAGCATTGCTAAGTACACTATAGCTTTACTCTATGCGAATAAATTCAAAATTTGCTCACTCAAAATTTAAAATTCTTTCAACCAGTTATTTCAACCAATTGTGGCAAGGATTTCCACTTCAAAAAGTATCCTTTGTACCTTGTTGATAAGATGTTTCAATGGGATTATATATCTCAGAGGTTTTGACAATACTGATATACATAAATATGTACAGATATGAACTAATTTATAGTATTATTTACCACATCTAGAAACTTACAATAAGAAAATTATCCCATCTCTATAAATGCAAGGAAGCAGGGGGAGAGCAAGCAGTTTTAATGCTATAAATTGGAAGATTTATTTTTCTCAATAAATTAAAAGTTTCTCAATATCTAGTAGAAATTAGTTTTTCAAAATCTTGACGATCAAAATTTTGTTTTTTTTAGTAGTATATTAACCAGAGATTTTATAGTAAACTCTCCTTCCTTGAACATCAGTTAAAGACTAGGAATAAAGTAAATTCCTAGCCTTAAATGTTGATTTTTTTAGCCTATGAATAATTTCAATTAAACTTTAGCTACTTCTGGATGCTCAATTTTAGTACCCAGTACCTTGAGAAACTCTGCTAGCCAACGGGGATGAGCAGGCCAAGCTGGTGCTGTGACTAAATTACCATCTACGATCGCTTCATCCACAGGAATTTGTACATAGTTACCGCCAGCACTCCGCACATCGGGGCCACAGGCTGGGTAAGCAGTGCAGTTCTTACCATCCAAGACATCCGCCGCCGCTAATAACTGCAATCCGTGGCAAATAGCAGCAATTGGTTTATTACTATGAGCAAAGTGGCGGGTTATTTCTAAGACTTTTTGATTTAAGCGGATATATTCTGGCGCGCGTCCACCAGGTACAACCAAAGCATCGTAGTTTTCGGCTTTGATTTCTGCAAAGGTGGCGTTGAGGGTGAAATTGTGTCCAGGTTTTTCGCTATAAGTTTGATCTCCCTCAAAATCGTGAACTGCTGTTCGTACTTTGTCACCAGCTTGCTTGTCTGGACAAACTGCGTGAACAGTATGTCCTACCATTTGCAAAGCTTGGAAGGGAACAATGACTTCGTAGTCTTCTACATAGTCACCAATCAGCATCAAAATTTTCTTAGCAGCCATATAGCGGTGTCCTTGCTTAACTTGTAAAGTATCAGTATTGAATTCATCACGAGTTCAAGTAAATATTATTCAATGAGGATGTATTAGACCTAATTTTATTTGCTAATTTTTACACATGACCCATTTTCCTGGCTTCTAACTATTGACTAAGTTAAATTCGGCGATCGCACGCGGAAAATTCTTGTTTTCGTGTCCATGACGACTGAGTTTAATCAAAACAAAACGTTGCAATGGTGTTAAATTTGTCCACTGTGACAGAGTGATATTTATGCCTATTTCTTGGGCTTTTTCTTGCAGAGTGACTGGCATATTGTTAGAGTCCAACCATGCGGCATAAGGATCTATTGGTAATGTGGCAACAGGTGTACCTGTGCGTTCTAAAATTAATTCCTGGAGATATTCTTGGTAAGCTTGAATTTCATCTTCTGTTGTGCAAGGTAAGGTAACTAAAGCTTCCCGTTCAGCTTGAGTGATGTGATGCCAATCAGATAATTTTAGCTTAATACCACAGGTATCAAGTTTATAACGTACTTGCATGGGTATACAACGGAGCGAATCAACAAAATCTGCTTCAAATTCAAAGAAAGTATTCATATTTGCATTACCAAAATTATATTTAAATTCATTAAATTCTGCCGTTGTAATAAGTTTTACTCAATGCTTGTTAAATGCTACATCTAGATATATGGCTAAGTTTTTAATCCTAATAGTTGTGATTTTGTTCTATTTTTAGGTATGGGATGACTATTTACAAGTATTTTAACCACTTATGAGGATTATTGGATTTGTAATTCTTAAACCAACTACACAGAGGATAAAGAATAATTATCATGATTATCCAAATATTGTAAATCATTGGCAAATTATATCCATAATCTGCTGGCATCAAGCGGGAAGCTATAAAGGGCATAATAATTGCCTTGAACCCATATTTGGGTAAAGCCAGTAAGATAGCAGTAAAATGGATGAGCCAAAGGTGAATTATATAAAAAAATAAAGGGACTTGACCAAATAACACTAGGGGTTGAAAAATTCTCCATCGCTGCTTTTCAAACAAGTAGAGCAAGAGCATTGCTAGACCTAGAGTCATTAATAAATAAAGCAATGAAGGTGGATATTTATGACAGTTAATAAACGATAGTATCGTATAGGAAAAATTGCTTTGTACTGTCCAAGGGTACAGATCACCATATACATTCAAAGCACGGATAACTACAAAACTCAGAATTAGCCCAAGTCCTAACCATTGCAACAATCGCAGCCTAAAAGTTTTTCCTAGTTTAAATATAGTCCCAAAAGCATAACCTGTTGCCATTACTCCAATCCAAGGAATCAGGGGATAACTAATGAAAAAAATTTTATTAGGAAAAGGAGTAAGCATTTTTTGTTCATGAATTACCGCCCATAACCAACCCCATGTTCCTAGTTGTTCCGCATGGATATGATCAAATAAATTGTGTCCAACTATAAGCAAAATTCCTAGTACAGCTATCATAGGAATTGGTAGCCTAATTAATAGTGCTAAAACGACCATTGACCAACCAATTGCCCATATTACCCCGGCCGCCGTAAAAGAGTATGTTGGGTCAAATATCCAGCCAAAACGTATTATTGTTAATTCTAGAAACACTAACCACAATCCACGAATTATCAGATACTGCGCGAGTTTTTGCTTACTTTGTGGTCGGCTAATAAAAAAAAGATAAGCTGCTACTCCAGCCAAAAATATAAATGTGGGGGCGCATAAATGAGTTACCCAACGGGTGAGAAATAAAGGTATGTTTGTCTGGGTCAAGTCTGTAGGACGGAAGCGAACATTAGTGAAAAAAACTCTCACATGATCTAGTACCATTAAAACCATCACCAGTCCGCGCAACATATCTATTGAGATGATTCGCTTAGTTAGTAATTGCTCATTACTAGGAGTTTCATCACTTGAAAAGCTCATATTTTATATGCAATTTTTTAGTATTTGTTTTTATTTTTAACTAAGTTTCACCAGTATAAAAAATGATGATAAGTAAGTCGGTGGGAATAAACCTAACTATGTTAAGTAATATAAAGTTAATGTGATCGGTTTCGTAGTAAGGACTTAAGTCCTTACTACGAACCTTTAATTATTTACGCTGTTCTACTTAGATATTTTTTAATAATACTATTATTTTCCTGAAATTTTAATTTTTTAAATTACTAATTGTACATACCTACTTAAAATTTTTAATGTCTATTACTAGAACGAATTATTAAGTAACTAATAGATAAGGCTAAAACCGCAGTTCCTAAACCAATAATATCTAGACCTCTCACTTTTTCCAAATCCAGAATAATGATTTTTCTAGCTACAGCAATTAATGATGTGACGATTACTAATTCCACCTGGAAAACGTGCCTTTTTAAATAAGCAGTAATATTTTCTAGTATTTCTAATGCAATTAATATATTTAAAAATAACCCAAAAACCTTAAATAATGTTGTATTAATTGCCCCATAGGGTGTAGTAAATACTTCTTTAACTATATAAGTTCCTAAATCTACAATCGCCACCAAAATTACTATCACCATAAAAATAGATAGGATTTTGGAAACTATTACCTCTATATGTTCAATGGCGTGCATGAAACTTTCATCTTTAGTAAAGCCTAAAATTTGCCTGATTAATTTCTTCATTGGTTGCACCCATTTTCATATAAGCTCAAGAATTAAAAAACAAAAGAAAAATCCTATAGATAACTCTAGAGGATTCATTGGTAATGTTTTATTACTATATTAAAAATATTTTATCTTAGTAATAGTCAACTTTAGTACATCAAAAGTTATAATAGTAACGATTGACTATCTTCTGGTAATAAAATCATTATCCAGCAGCTTACCATTGTGAGGACTGGAGTTGAGAACTTTTAGCTGTAATAGTCAAAGAGATAGGTATTAGTTGTACAGCACAGGCTTTTAATTCTGGTTGTAACGAATCAGGGCAAGATTCGGGGTGAGTGAGGGCGTTAGCTTCGGCATTGTCAGCCCAGAGTGAACCCCAGTGCATGGGGACGAAGACTGTACCGGGTGAAATTGCTTTGGTGACTTTGGCTTTAAACTGAGCTTGACCCCGACGCGATCGCACTTCTACCATTTGATTATCGATAATTCCCAACTTAGCCGCATCACGGGGATGAATTTCTATAAATGGTTCTGGGTGCATAGCGCGAATTTTTTCAATCCGACCTGTACGCGTTTGGGTGTGCCAATGTCCGTAAAGTCGCCCAGTTGTTAACACAAAAGGATAATCTGGATTTGGTGGTTCTGCCAATCCTTTGGAGTAATATGCCCCAAATTTAGCGCGTCCATCTGGTGTAGGAAAATGTAAATCAGTATAAAGTCTTTTTGAGTGCTGAGTGCTGAGTGCTGAGTTGGGAGTGCTGAGTTGGGAGTGCTGAGTGGTTAAGGGATGCGGCCATTGTGTCGCCCCTTCTTGGCGTAACTGTTCATGACTAAGTCCAGTCATATCGCAAATACGACCCCTGGTTAATTGGACAAACTCGGCGTAAACTTCCGCAGAATTAGTAAAGGCGAATTTGTCCTCAAAACCTAATCTACGCCCAACTTCCGCAAAGATTTCCCAATCGGCTTTAGCTTCTCGTGGGGGTTGACGGAATGCTGAACACAAAGTTACCCGACGTTCGGAATTAGTCATTATGCCAGTTTTCTCACTCCACTGCGCCGCAGGGAGGAGGACATGGGCATAAGCTGAGGTTTCTGTGGGGTAATATGCGTCTTGGTAAATTGTGAAAGGCGATCGCAATAATGCTTTCTTTGTCCGTTCCAAATCTGGCATACTCACAGCTGGGTTAGTAGCCGCAATCCATAACAACCCGACAGCCCCATCTTCCAAACCTGTAATCATATCCCAAGCAGTTAAACCGGGATGGGGTGAAATTTGCCCAGGTTGTAATTGCCAAAATTCTTCTACCTCAGCCCGATGTTGAGGATTTTTCACCAAGCGATAACCCGGTAACAAATGGGCTAAACCCCCAGCTTCCCTTCCTCCCATTGCATTGGGTTGACCGGTGAGGGAAAAAGGCCCCGCCCCTGGTTTACCGATTTGTCCGGTCATCAGGTGTAAGTTAATAATAGTTCTAACTTTTGCTGTCCCTTCAGTGGATTGGTTTACCCCCATCGACCACAAAGACAATACACGCTGTGATTTTCCCCAATAACGGGCGGCGGTTTCTAAATCTTCAATACTGATTCCACATTGACGGGCTACAACTTCCGGTGAATAGTGGCGGATGACTTCAGCGTAAGCAGAAAAGTTACTCGTACAGTCATCAATGAAGCTAACATCTATCATCTGCCAACGCATTAATAAATGGGCAATCCCATTTAACAAATCGATATCTGTACCGGGACGAATCGCCAAATGTAAGTCAGCAGCTTCGGCTGTGGGTGTGCGCCGGGGGTCAACCACAATCATTTTTACATGACGGTTTTTTCTGTGGTATTTCTGCAAGCGGTTAAAAACGATGGGGTGACATTCGGCGGTATTTGTCCCAATCAAAAATGCACAGTCAGTTAACTCCAAATCGTCATAACAGCAGGGAGGGCCATCTGAACCAAAACTTTGGATGTACCCAGATACCGCACTAGACATACATAACCGGGAGTTAGCATCAAAATTATTAGTACCCAAACAACCTTTCATTAATTTTTGGGCGATGTAGTAGTCCTCAGTTTGAAACTGACCAGAACCATACATACATATAGCATCTGCACCTTGAGTACAGCGCACGGTTTGAATGCGTTGGGTGATGAGATTAAAAGCTTCATCCCAACTGACGCGGCGGAACTCTTGATCTAACGAGTCGCGCACCATTGGGTAATGTAGTCTATCTTTATCTAACGATTCGGCGATCGTTGCACCTTTGACGCAAACCATACCCTGACTAGATGGGTGAGATTTATCGCCCCGCACTCGCCAAATGGGATTTCCTTGGCTATCTCGATTAGTTGCTGTATTGGCTTGTGCTGGGGGTGAAACTTCTAAGCCGCAGCCGACACCACAGTAAGGACAGAGAGTTTTGGTAGATTCAATCATAATAATTTGTGATGATGCTCCGCTACACCGTAGGCGTTGGCGTAGCCTCTCGTTGAGATGGTCTCCGACCGACGGTCGGTCATCGCTAATATTGTTCGTAGTGAGGACTTTAGTCCTCGAAACCATGAGGACTAAAGTCCTCTCTGCGAGACGCTCCGCGTAGCTTGCTTCCCCGCAGGGGTACACTACAAACTAGGATTCTTCACTGAAAATTGGTAATTTTTCTATTTCCATCTCTGGTGTTTCACCCTCATGGTGTTCAGCAAACGAGCCTTTGGGTTCTTTCAGGAAGAAATAGCACAGGAAAGTGACAATCAGTGCAGCAATACCCAGGGTTTGGAAGAAGATTCTATTACCGACATCTCCCGCAGGTAAAAAACTATAGAGAGTCAGGTAAGCTACAGCTCCCACATTACCGTAAGCACCAACATTACCTGCAATTTGACCAGTTACTCGCCGCTTTACTAAAGGTACGATCGCAAAAGTTGAACCTTCTCCAGCTTGCACGAAGAATGAGCAAAGCATAGTTAAAGCGATCGCCAAAGGTAGCCACAAACTACTACTTACCCCACCCATCAGCAGATAACCAAGACCCATACCACCTGTTAATACAGTCATGGTCATTCTGCGACTACCTAAAGTGTCGGAAACCCAACCGCCACCGGGACGTGCAAATAAGTTCATGAAGGCGTAGCTAGCAGCAATCATTCCGGCTAAGACTTTACTTAAGCTGAAAGTAGTCTCAAAAAATCCCGGTAGCATGGAAACTACTGCTAACTCTGAGCCAAAATTCACAAAGTAAGTCAACTCTAGAATCGCCACCTGAGAAAATTCATAACGTTCTTCAGGAGGATAACGCTTTTTACCCTGCATCATATCCCTATTCACATCCCAGCATTTATAGGCTTGGAAGAGGTAAAGACCCAGTAACAACAGGTAAACAATCAGCAATTGAGTTTGATTCAATAAGCCAATTTTTGAGATCCGCCAAGCCAATAGACCTAAGATCCCAACTAAGGGAATATTCATTAACATCAGCAGCCAAAAACTCTTTTGGCTAGTAACCTCTATCCCACCGTGGCGATTGGGACGCTGATAAACCTTACCAGAGGGAGTATCTTCAACGTTGAATAAATAAATGACTCCATATACAGCCGCAATAATACCAGTGAGTGCGATCGCTAGTCGCCAGTTAATTTGACCAGCTGCAAATACGGCACTGGCTGTAGCTAAAGAAGGTAAGATAAAAGCCGCAGCTGCTGAACCAAAATTACCCCAGCCACCATAAATCCCTTCTGCTATCCCAATCTCCTTGGGCGAAAACCACTCAGCAACCATACGGATACCGATAACAAAACCAGCACCAACAATACTTAATGCCAAGCGACTGATGACCAGTTGGCTGAAATTCTGTGCCATTGCAAAGGCCAGACAGGGAATAGCTGCATAAATTAGCAACAGTGAGTAAGTAATTCTTGGCCCATATTTGTCTAAAACCATGCCAATAATAATTCGGGCTGGCACAGTCAGAGCAACGTTACAAATAGCGATCGTTCTCACTTGTCCTTCAGTTAAACCAATGGCTTCTTTAACTGCTGTTTGAAACGGCGCATAGTTAAACCAAACCACAAAGGATAAAAAGAAAGCAAACCAAGTCAGATGTAAGATGCGGTAACGATCTTTGAATGAAAATAATTCTTTAAGCATTCTAATCTCCTAATTTTAGGGGCGCAGGGGAGACAAACTAATGACTCATAACTCACAACTCATTACTCATTACTCATTACTCATTACTCAGCACGGGCTAAACGCCCCGCTACCGCTAACAGCACTCATTACTCATTACTCATCGTGAGCAAATCGGCGATATAAGAAATCTAGGGCGTAGTTCCGCAGGTTGTAGTATTCTGGGTCTTCCATGATGCGGCGGCGGTTGCGGGGGCGAGAAAAGGGGATATCGAGAATTTCGCCGATTTGGGCTGCTGGCCCGTTAGTCATCATCACTACTCTGTCTGCTAGGAATAAAGCTTCATCGATGTCATGGGTAATCATCAGTACGGTGACTTGATGTTCACGCCAAATTTCTAGTAGTTCTTCTTGTAGTTCTTCTTTGGTGATTGCGTCTAATGCGCCGAAGGGTTCATCGAGAATTAAGACTTTGGGACGGATAGATAAGGCGCGGGCGATCGCTACTCTTTGTTTCATTCCGCCCGAAATTTGGTTGGGTTTTTTGTCGGTTGCTTCTGTTAAGCCCACCATTGCTAGATGTTCTCTGACTATGGCGCGTTTTTCGGCTTGGGGTTTGTGGGGAAATACTGCATCTACTGCTAGGTAAACGTTTTCAAAGACGTTTAGCCAAGGTAATAAGCAGTAGTTTTGGAAGACCATCATCCTGTCTGGGCCTGGTTCGGTGATGGGTTGGTCTTGTAGGAGGACTACGCCATCGGTGGGGGTGTTGAACCCGGAAATCATGTTGAGTAGGGTTGATTTTCCGCAGCCTGAGTGTCCGATTAAGCACACGAATTCGCCTTCGCGGACTTTGAGGTCGATTCCATCTAGTACGGTGTATGGGCCTTCGGATGTGGGGTAAATTTTGCTGACACCTTCAATTACTAGAAAGTTATCTGGTTTGGGGGTGGGGAGTTTTTTGGGTTGGGTGGTTCTTACTGTTTGCATGGCTTTGTTAAATTTAGGATTTATTCACGCAGAGACGCGGAGGCGCGGAGGGGGAGAGAAGAAGAATAGTGGCTAGATGAAGATTTCTTCTACTCGGATTTGATGTTTGATTTCTAGGCTTTTTAGGTAGTCTAGGGGTTCGGAGGGGTTGAAGGTTTTACTGTCAAATAGGTGAATGGGGTTGTCTTCGCCTATGTCTAGTAAGCCTAGGTCGCGGGCTGCTTCACCAAATATGTCTGTGCGACAAACTCTTTCGATGACTTCTACCCAGTTTTTGGGGAATGGTGTGATACTCCAACGTGCTAGCTGGGTGAGCATCCACAAGATTTCTGTGCGGTTGGGGTAGTTGGTTTTATTGAGGTAAAACTGGTTGTAAGCCGTGAGTTCTTGTGCTGGTTTACCGTCGCCGCGATCGTAGGGGTCGATGAAACCGGGACGAATGTATGCAGGGTTTACATCTAGGTACTCAGGACGAGAGAGTAGTTCGAGAATTTCTGGACGGTTGCGGAGGTCGTCACAGTATTTGCAAGCTTCTAGAAGTGCTTTGATTAAGGCTAAGTTGGTTTCTGGGTGTTTTTGCGCCCATTCTTCCCGTACTCCTAATACTTGTTTTGGCTGTCCTGACCAAATATCTAGGGCTGTAGCTGCTACAAAACCCAAGCCTTCATGCACAGCTTGATAGTTCCAAGGTTCTCCTGCACAGTAACCGTCAATGTATCCGGCTTCGAGTTGAGCAACCATTTGTGTGGGTGGAATTACTGTGAGGCTGATATCTTTATCGGGATCTATCCCACCAGCTGCTAACCAGTAACGCAAAATTAAGTTTTGCATTGATGCTGGATGCACTATACCCAAGGTGAAAATCTGGTCGGGAGTAGCGTTAATCACTGCTTTTAAGTCAGCCAGACTACGCACGCCTTGGTTATACAATCTTTTGCTAAAGGTGATGGCGTTAGCGTTGCGCGAGAGATTGAGGGCGTTAATTACGGGAGTTGAATGTTTATTACCTGCACCCAAGGTCAGTGAAAGGGGCATTCCTGCAAGCATTTGGGCTGCGTCTAATCTCCCGGTGACAAAACCTTTGGTGATTTCTTGCCAACTGTTGGCTTTACTGAGGATGATATTGTCTAAGCCGTACTTGGCAAAGAAGCCTTTTTCTTTGGCGACGATTAAAGGTGCAGCGTCAGTTAAGGGCATAAAGCCAATTTCTAGGATGGCTTTGGCTGTGCTTGTGGAAGAAGTGACTAAACGCTGGGTTTGACGTTTCTTAGCTAGTTTTTGCTGATTGAGGAAGTATATTATTTCATTCCGCAGATTATAGTAACTGGGATGCTTAACTACTTCCAAACGCTGACGGGGACGGGGAATTGGGACTTCTAAGATTTGTCCAATGTGGGCTTCTGGCCCGTTGGTGAGCATGACAACGCGATCGCTCAACAATAATGCTTCATCTACATCATGTGTCACCATCACAGAGGTAACGTTATGCTCGTTGCAGATTTTCATCAATTGTTCCTGCAAACTCCCCCGTGTCAAGGCATCCAAAGCCCCAAAAGGTTCATCTAACAACAACAACTTAGGCCGAGTAGCCAAAGCGCGGGCGATCGCCACCCGTTGTTTCATCCCCCCAGACAACTCACTAGGACGTTTATTAGCTGCTGGGCGCAGTCCCACCATATCAATATGTTCTTCAATAATTCCTCGCCGCTCACCCTTGGGCTTACCCTGATAAACTTCATCTACAGCCAGAGCAATATTTTCCCTAACAGTTAACCAAGGAAGCAACGAGTAGTTTTGAAATACCACCATGCGATCGGGGCTAGGATCTCTAATTTCCCGCCCTTCCAAAGTCACACCGCCAATACTAGCGCGATCTAAACCTGCAATGATATTCAACAGCGTAGACTTACCACAACCAGAATGTCCAATTAGAGAAACAAATTCCCCTTGCTTAATTTTTAACTCAATATTTTTCAGGGCAATATATCTACCACCATTCGGTAAATCAAACACCCGATCAACGTGGTCAACTTCAACAAAAGTAGTCATTTTAATTCGTAATTCGTAATTCGTAATTCGTAATTCGTAGTTTTAATTTAGGGAAGTAATTCCTTCTTCCCTACTTCTGGTCTGCTACAACTTTACTGGCAATAAAACCTACTAATCTATCTAGTAATAAGCCAACTAACCCAACATAAATCAGAGCCAAAATAATCTCACTTAAATTAGTTTCCGTGGTCGTGTTATAGGCATCCCAAATAAATGAACCAATTCCCACACCACCTACTAACATTTCGGCGGCGACAATTGCCAACCAAGATAAACCAATACCAATTCTTAATCCAGTGAATATGTAGGGAACAGTTGCAGGAAAGACAATTTTTAAGAAATACTTTGCTCCTTTGAGTTTTAAAACCTTAGCTACATTAATGTAGTCTTGAGGAATTTGTTGTACGCCAACTGTCGTATTGATAATAATGGGCCAAATTGAAGTAATGAAAATCACAAAAATTGCTGAAGGATTAGCTTGTTGAAATGCTGCTAAAGAAATAGGTAGCCATGCTAGAGGCGGGACAGTTCGTAATACTTGGAAGATGGGGTCTACAGCATTGTAAACTAGTCGATTTGCACCGACTAAAATACCTAAGACAATACCAGCGATCGCAGATAATGAAAAACCTAAAGCAACTCTACCCAAACTACTAAGTAATTGCCAGCCTAAACCTTTATCACTTTCACCATTATCAAAGAAAGGATGGACAATAAACGGGTCCCAAGTTTCAGTAAAAGTTTCGATTGGCCCCGGTAACTCAAAGTTAGGCAGCAAGCAAACTAGTTCCCAAAGTCCTAGAAAAATTACTAACGCTACCAATGGTGGTACAACTTTATTTAAAAGTAATTTATTGAGATTATTTCGAGATTTTTTTCTGATTACCCGACTTCCTAAAACAGCAGCCATATTTTCTATTATTTCCGTAATCTTTACAGTATTTTGTATTTTAGTAAATGCAGGATCCAGCAGATGTAAGTTGGGTTGAACGATAGTGAAATCCAACCTACTAGCTGTCACCTATAATTAGACTTTCTTAATTTTCAAGCCTTGTAAATATGCTTCTGGTTTTTCGGGGTCAAATTTCACACCATCAAAGAAAGTTTCAATACCGCGAGAAGTGCTAGTAGGAATTTCGGCATCAGCCACACCAATTGCTTTAGCTGCTTTTTTCCACAAGTCTTCTTTGTTTACTTGATCAACAATTTCTTTGATATTTGTATCTTTTGGCAGATAACCCCAGCGAATATTTTCAGTTATGAACCAAATGTCATGGCTCTTGTAGGGATAAGACGCGTTATCTGCCCAGAACTTCATGCGATGAGCAAATTCTTTCTCAGTCCGTCCATTACCATAGTCGATATTGCCTTTAGACCTTTCTACAATATCTGCGGCAGCAACGTTAAAGTATTTACGATCAGAGCAGATTTTACACATCTCCTCTTTGTTTTCTTGTTTCTCGCACCACTGTTGAGCTTCTAAAACAGCCATTAACATCGCTTGTGCAGCATTGGGATTTTGATCAACCCAATCCTTCCGCATCGCAAAGGCTTTTTCTGGATGATCTTTCCATAATTCACCTGTAACTAAAGCAGAATAACCCAATTTTTGGCTAACTAATTGAGCATTCCAAGGTTCTCCTACACAGAAAGTATCTACAGTACCGACTTTCATGTTGGCTACCATTTGTGCGGGTGGAACAGGTTCTAAAACCACATCTTGATCTGGATTAATCCCGCCAGCCGCTAGCCAATAGCGCATCCATAAATCGTGAGTTCCACCAGGAAAGGTAATACCAGCTTTCAATGCTTTTTGATTAGCTTTAGCTTGAGTGGCTGCTGCTTTGAGTGCCTTGCTTTCTAGATTGACGTTGAGTTCTTTATACTTCTCTGCTACAGAAATAGCCTGACCGTTAGTATTTAACCGCGCCAAGATATACATTGGGGTTTTGTCTTTGATGGTCATTAAATAAGGCATGGGGCTAAGGATGTGTGCGCCATCAATTCCTCCGCCGCCTGAACCAATTTTCAGGTTGTCACGGGTGACAGGCCAAGATTTTTGTTTGATTACCTCAACATCGGTCATGCCATATTTAGCAAAGAAGCCTTTTTCTTTAGCAATAATTAGAGGTGCAGCATCAGTGAGGGCGATAAATCCGAGTTTGGCTTTGGTCGTTTCTACTTTTGGTGCGTTAGCTACCGAGACGTTAGCGGCTGGATTGGCTGAGGGTGCTTGGTCGCCTGTGGTAGCTGAGTTGGAATTATTAGCAGCGCAAGCATGAGTCAAGATAGAAGCCGCCGCCGCCGCACCTGTAGTAACAATAAATTTTCTTCTGGAAAAGTTAGTCATTTTTCTGTGTATGTTGTTAATTCGTCATTAGTCATTGGGCTTTGAGCATCAACAGTTATCAGTGATTTAAGTCTCCTTTACTTTCCCTAAACCCTCACTCAGCACTCAGCACTCAGCACTCCTAACTCAGCACTCACGAAAGCTTCTTCTCTCGCTTTCGCGCCGAAGTGTTGGATGAGTAAATCTCTTAATACTGGCTGTAAGTCTTCGCAGGGTATGCCTTTTTGGACGCAGCTACCTAACTCGGCATCTTTACCCACTTTGCCACCCATATAAATGTCAACGCCTTCTACGGCTTTGCCATTTTTACGGGCTTTCGTTCCCATCAAACCGATGTCTGCAACTTGGGGTTGTCCGCAGGAGTTGGGGCAACCTGTCCAGTGAATGCGGACTGGACGCGTGAATGTTAATTCAGTCTCCAAGGCTTCAATCATGCTGAGGGCGCGATTTTTAGTTTCGATGAGGGCGAAGTTACAGAACTCTGCGCCTGTGCAGGAAACTAGCGATCGCGTCAATAAACCAGGGTCAATAGAAAACCTCTCCAATAAAGGATCAGTTAAAAATGTCTTCAATTGGGAGTCAGAAATATGGGGAATAATCACGTTCTGCTCAACGGTCAGCCGAATTTCACTACTGCCATAAACATCCGCTAACCGTGCCAATTCAAACATATCTTCGGCATATAAACGTCCTACAGGTATGTGCAAACCTACATAGTTGAATCCGGGTTGTTTTTGTTTATACACTCCAATGTGGTCGCGTTTTTCCCAATCAATTTCATCTTTGGGTGCGGCGGGTAGTAATGACTTACCTAAACGCTTTTCAATTTCTAGACGAAACTTCTCTATACCCCATTCATCAATCAGCCACATCAAGCGGGATTTGAGACGATTAGCCCGTAGTCCATTGTCTCGATAAACTTCCAAAATGGCTCTACATACAGACACTACTTCTTCTGGAGTTACCCAAGCATTGAGAGGAATCGCCGCCTCGCAACGTTTGGCGGAAAAGAAGCCCCCGACTAGGATGTTGAAGCCGAAGACTGGGGATTGGGAAAAATCTTGCCCAGTCCCTTCCTTAAATGCTGGAACGAAGGCTAAATCATTGATTTCCGCATGAACGGAATTGTCTCGTCCACCTGCGATCGCTATATTAAATTTGCGTGGGAGGTTACTAAATTCTGGGTTTCCTTGTCCTTTGTTGGTCAACATATCTTGAATTTGCTGTACCAACTCGCGGGTATCATACAATTCATCTGCATCCAACCCAGCGACAGGATCACCTGTAATGTTGCGGATGTTGTCCATCCCTGATTGGACACTAGTTAAACTAACGCTATGAAATCTATTGAAGATATCTGGTAAATCTTCAATTCTGATCCCCCGCAGTTGAATATTCTGCCTGGTTGTAATATCAGCATTACCATCATCTCCGTAACGCTGTACTACCTCCGCTAATACACGCATCTGTTCGCTGTTAACAATACCATTGGGCATCCGCAGCCGCATCATAAACCTACCAGGAGTAACTGGGCGGAAGAATACACCCACCCACTTGAGGCGATGATCTCGGTCAATTTCGTCCATTGCTTCCCAACCCAAAGAGGCAATTTTTTCTATTTCCTCCTTGATGGCCAGTCCATCTTTTTCGGCTTTGAATCTCTCGAATTTATTCGGACTGGCTTTTGTGGTAGTTGCTGTATCCGTCATAAGCTGACTCTGGTTGCAAATTGCTGGTCAAGTACGAACCTCTAAACAATTTAAAATTCCATATGAAAAAATACAGTTAACTGTGACCGTCACCCTCAAAAGTGCGGCTATATAAACCGTATTGGTACATGAAAAACCAATATTGATGCCTGATTACTTGTTCTCAAATGCGTTCTAGAGAGCTTTATTTTTTAATTCCCCCGAAGGAGGCCGCCTATTACTCACTGAACGCAAATTCACGAATGAATTAGAGAGAATTTGTAATTTTTTACATTGGCTAAATTTGTCAAGAGGTTTGTGTGAATGTTTATGTAACAATTTCGATACTTCTCAGGTTATGTTGGGATTTAAGATAAAATCGTATAACTAGCTACAAAATTCTAGTAATAATGCTGAAATTAAATCATTAATATGCGTTTTCTGCATAACATGGGTTTAGGTGACAGGAAGCAGGGGGAGCAGGGGGAGAAAATCCAATTCCCAATGCCTATTGACTAATAACTAATAATTAATCACTAATAATTAATCGCTAATAACTAATAACTATGAAACGTCGTGATTTTATTAATTGGGTGGGTTTGGGTTGGCTAGCTAGTAGCTTACCTGTAGCAATCGCCGCTTGTGCTTCTACCAATACAACATCCACAACTTCAGGTTCTGATATTTGGCAAACAATAGGTACTGTGGCCGAATTAGACAAAACTGGGCAATTACTCTTAAATGACTCCCCGGCTGGATCTGTATTAGTAGTAGGTACATCTACAGCTAAAAATTTGATTGCTGTTAATCCCATCTGTACCCATAAAGGATGCACGGTGGTATGGCAAGCCGCAAACCAAAAATTTGTCTGTCCTTGTCATGGTGCAGAATATGGAGTTGATGGTACAGTACAGAAAGACCCAGCTACCAAGCCACTCAATACTTACGCCGCCAAGATTGAGGGGAGTTCAGTGGTAGTTAAGCGAATCTAGTTTCAGTCAGCAACACGTATAGTTACTTGGCTGGAGTCATTAGCATTCATCAAAAATCAAAATTTAAGTAAGGTATTGTGAATAATATCGGGCAGCTTTTGGTGCAGGCGCAAGCAGCGCATGATGCGGCTGATTGGTCATCGCTAGTTCAAGATTTACATCAGTTGATTTTGGCGAATGACTCCAAACATTCAGAAATAGCTAATCCAGAATATCTGTTGGAATTAGCGTTGACAATTTTAGAGATGGGGGATTTTCAGCAACGTTGGGATATTGCCAAGGTGCTGAATCAATTAGGAACTATCGCCATTCCGCCGTTGATTGCCATCTTGGAAGACGAAGACGCAGACGATGAACTACGCTGGTTTGCGGCGCGGATTGTCGGGGAGTATAAATACCCAAATGCGATCGCTCCTTTAGTAGAATTATTGAAAACTAGTGAGGATGAAGAACTCAAAGCGATCACCGCTACAGCACTAGGACAAATGGGAACTCTGGCTATTCCCATACTCTCAGAACTCCTTACCGAAGAAGATACCAGGCTTTTAGCTGTGCGATCGCTCTCTTATATTCGTCGCCCAGAAATTATTGCACCGCTATTGAGTGTAGTACAAGATGCCCAAGCCGCAGTACGTGCAGCCACTCTGGAAGCCCTCAGCAGTTTTCATGATCAACGTGTCCCACCTATACTATTGAACGCTTTAGAGGATGTCGCTGCTCACGTTAGAGGTGTAGCAGTCCAAGGTTTAGGTTATCGTTCTGACTTATGTACAGAATTAGATTTGGTTGCTCAACTACAACCTAGACTTTATGACTTTCATATTGAGGTTTGTTGTAACGCCGCCATCGCCTTAGCGCGGATGGGTGGTGATGCAGCTACTCAGCATCTATTTACAGTTTTAATTTCTCCTCACACACCAATCACTCTACAACTCGAAATCATCCGCGCCTTGATTTGGGTAGAGACATTATTGGGTTTGGAGTGCTTGCAAAAGGCACTGAATCATCTAAATTCAGCAACACTTTTACAAGAAATTGTCACAGTTATAGGAAGAGTACAAAAACCAGAGTTAATCTCAGCAGCATCAGGAATTTTGTTAGATATGGTGCAATCACAGCATCCAGCGACAAAAATTACTAGTGTTAAAAGTGCGATCGCTTTATCTTTAGGCCAGTTAGGTTGTCAAGAAGCTACACCACTGTTGACTGATATGCTGACAGATGGTGATGAATTTGTCAGAGTCCATGCGATCGCTGCTCTCACAAAGTTAGAGAGACATTTAACTGATATTCTCCCCCGCTAACTGCTTACCCTGTGTAGTGGGAGCATTTTTGATCAAAAATGCAAAACAAACCATCACCTCACTGCAAAATTTCTGCGGTAAATCGCAACTTCAGGTAGATTAGTTGATGGGCTGCAATCATTGGAGAGCAAAATGACAGAAGAAGCACAACCAAAACGAGTAGTAGTTGTGGGTGCTGGTTGGGCTGGTTTAGGCGCAACCTACCATTTAGCAAAACAAGGTTATGATGTGACGCTTCTGGAAGCAGGCCCCTATCCTGGTGGACTAGTAGCAGGTTGGCAAACAACCGCAGGTAAATCTGTAGAAGCAGGAATTCACGGCTTTTGGTATCCTTACAAAAACATCTTCGCCCTCATCAACGAATTAGAAATAAATCCCTTCACTACCTGGACATGTTCCGCTCAATATTCTCCGGCTGGTTTGGAAGTAGAATCACCAATTTTTCAAGATTTACCTAGACTACCCACACCCATCGGCACTTTTATTTATCCTCAATTTCAACGTCTACCATTAATTGACCGTCTCAGTGCCTTACCTTTATTTTATAGTCTGATTGACTTTGATAATTCGGATGAGGCTTGGCGACGTTATGACTATGTAACAGCACGAGAATTATTCAAATCTTTTGGTGTGTCAGCACGACTGTATAAAGAAGCATTTGAACCAATGTTATTAGTGGGGTTATTTGCCCCTGGTGAACAATGTTCAGCCGCCGCAACATTGGGGATGCTGTACTTTTTTATTTTGGCTCACCAAGCTGATTTTGATGTAGTTTGGTGTCGGGGAACTGTCGGTGAGAAAATATTTCGTCCGTGGGTGGAACGCATAGAAAAAGCTGGGGTGAAAGTTTTACCAAAACACCGTGTTACTGACTTAATTATTGATAGTAATAATCAAGCGACTGGTGTAGTTTGCGGTGATGAAGTGTTTGAAGCTGATGCGGTAATTTTTGCAGTTGGTGTGACTGGGATGAAAAAGATTGTCGCTAATAGCCCCAGCTTACAAAGCCGCGATGAATTTCGTAATTTGCATAATTTAGGGGCAATTGATGTATTGGCAACGCGGTTGTGGTTTGACCGTAAAATTGATATTCCCCGTGCTTCTAATGCTTGTTTTGGTTTTGATGACACCACAGGCTGGACATTCTTTGATTTGAATGCTTTACATGACGAATATAAACATGAAGAAGGCACAGTAATTGAAGCTGATTTTTATCACGCCAATCAGTTTTTAAATTGGAGTGATGAGGAAATTGTGGCTAAAGTCCAGCAATATTTAACTACTTGTGTACCAGGATTTAGAGAAGCGAAAGTAATAGATAGTAGTGTGATTCGTTTACCCCAGGCGGTGACTCACTTTGCACCCGGTAGCTATCGTCATATGTTGCCAGCTAAGACTAGTTTTAGCAATGTATTTATGAGTGGTGATTGGATTATTAACTGTCACGGTTCTTGGTCACAGGAAAAGGCGTATGTTACAGGTTTAGAAGCGGCGAATCTAGTAATTTCTCATTTGGGAGATGGTACAATTGCCGAGATTTTACCCGTTGAGGAAGACGAAGCACATATACAAGTAGCGAGAAATATTAATCAAATAGTACGTAATTTAGGTAAATCTATGTTGCCTAATTTTTGGTTGCCGTAGGAGAATACAGGCTAATTACACAGTAGGTTGGGTTGATATTATTGATATCTGTTTGGTGCGTGACGGCAAGTTGAATATATGGCTGATGTTTTAAATCTTATCGCTGCCGTCACACACCCTACGTTACTAATACTGACAAACTGGATAAAATCATCGTTTTCCATTTATTCCCCTTCGCGGGGACGGAAACCTGCTGTATCATCTGGGACGAAGTTCATGCAGAGTGTTTGATTTTTCTGCTGGATGGGAAACTAAAGTAGGAAACAATGGTCTTAGGGTGTGATAAAAACATCTCAAAGATGTTCATCTGAGATTCTGTTAAATATGAAAAAACCACTGGCTTTATTTTCCTTCGGTTTGGGAATTACACTTTTCAACCCGTTACCAATAGCTGTGAGTCAGGTAACTCCCCAACCATCTGCACCGCCATCTCAGGTAACGCCAGCGTTAAAACTAGTTGATATTGGTACTTGTCAACCTGCGCGTGCTTGTTTGGGTTGGGATGAACAATTGTTTCTCGGTCATGGCGGTTTAAAGCGCGATGGTCTACGCCCCGCCAGAGGCGATCGCCAATCTCTATTAAAATCAATTGACAATAGTTTAAGTTATTTAAATACACCAAGAGCGATCGCAGTCTACAAGAATTACCCTATCAAGGAAATTACCCTCGAAAGAGTACGCCGCAGTTTAAGAAGGTTTCGCCAATTAGTGGCTACAGCTAAATCACCTGCACAACTGCAAACTGCGGTACGTCGGGAGTTTGCTTTTTATAAGTCAGTGGGTGACGATAATCGGGGTACGGTGAAGTTTACCGCCTACTACGCACCGATTTATCAAGCCAGTCGCACCCGCACCGCACAATACAAATATCCCATTTATCGCGTACCCTCAGACTTTGAGCAATGGACTAAACCCCACCCGAAACGAGTTGAGTTAGAAGGGGTAGACGGTCTGTTGGGAAATAAAAGCCGATTAAATGGGTTGGAAATGTTTTGGTTACGCGATCGCTTTCAAGCATACATGATCCATATCCAAGGTTCAGCCAAACTCAATTTAACTGATGGCACTCAAACTAGTGTTGGTTTTGTACGCGGTACAGATTACCCTTGGAATAGTATCGGCCGATTACTGTTTCAAGATGGCAAACTCTCTAAGGAAGAGTTGAATATGCCAGGGATTATTCGGTATTTCCAGAAAAATCCTCAATCAATGGATAATTATTTACCACGCTGGGAACGCTTTATTTTCTTCAAAGAAACTAAAGGTGAACCAGCTACAGGTAGTATTAGCGTTCCTTTAGTACCAGAACGTTCCATTGCTACAGATAAAGCCATTATGCCTCCCGGTGCTTTAGCTGTCATTAATGGTTCATTTCCCTATCCTGATCGCAGTGGTAAATTGGTAAACCGTCAAGTTAGCCGCTTTGTGCTTGACCAAGATACAGGTAGTGCGATTAAAGGCCCTGGTAGAGTAGATTACTTCTTAGGTTATGGTGACTTAGCAGGCGATCGCGCCGGTATTACAGTCGCTACTGGTTCTATATACTACTTACTTTTGAAATAATTTCTAATTCGTAATTTGTAGTTAGTAATTCGTAATTAAAATTACTAACTACAAATTATTAACCCTACATTGCTCTTTGCCCCATATGTTGACTGTCAAGCCCTTGCTTGATCCATTTCAGGCATTCATATTCTGATTTAAATAATTTCGGTGCAGCAATGTTATTTAACAACTCTGGTGGGTAATGATCGTAAAAATACCTGCCATTTTCATGGAAGAGAATAATTAAATTTTTACGATAAACATAGCGAGATTGAAAAATGTCACGTTGACTAAAAAAATCTGCATTTTTGTCTATATGTTCTGTGGCAATTTCAACAATATTATTAGTGCTATTGCCATAGATTTTTGCAGGATTATCTGCTTTATGAAACTGACTTTTACGTCCCACTTCTGACAAGAGTTTATACGAATAAATTTCGTACTGGTCTGCTTTGCCAAAAATAAATGGAATGATGAGATATCCTTTATATGAAACCGAATTTTCATAAAGAAGACGACTCATCTTAACCTCCTTTGATATAACAGCTTCAACAGCGATTACCTCAACAATCCGCATGAGCATTGAACCCATTTCTATGAGTTAATTAGCAGCATTGTTGAACAACCTTTTAGCAATTTTGACAAGAGGGGTATCACCCCCTTTTTTGAAGATGATACTGGATAAGTTCTGATCAAAAAAGGATTGCAATCACCATTATCTCTTTTTTTTAAAGTAGTCTTGATGAGATATATTGCAAAAGTCAAAAAACCATGAATTTAAGTATATCGATAGATATCTAGAGAGATATACAAGATAGTGCCATAAGATAAACGCTATACGTCAAAAGTGGAGAAAAACATGAGATTGGTCTGGATGGCTATTACTTGGGGATTAAATGTATCACTAATATTAAGTATATTTGCTGTGATGAAACCTACTCAAAGCAAAGTACCCCAGTTAAGTAATGAAGAATCTCCGTCACATAAATTGGAAATAGTCAAAAACCGTGGTGATTTAATTCGTCTCAATGGTCAAAGGGTCAAACTGATTGGGCGTTATACATCAAAAACTTGGAAACCAGACCCAAGATTTACAGGAATTGCGAATTTTCAAGGACTTTATACAAAATCGCAAATTGTGCTTGAGGATGGTACTGAGGTGAGTATTTTTCCATCTTGGAACAAACAATCTTTGCGATCGCCAGATGAGGTAAAGAAATATAATAATCAAATGGTTGCAGCGATGGGAGTAGTGCAGTTTGAAGCCACACTCTATCCAAATTCTCAAACACGCGAATCTTTCATTAACTTAGTCGAAATGGAAAACCACGCTCAATTCTGAGTTCTCCTCTCGTCACCAAAGACTAAGTTGATTAGGTGGAGAGTCTAGCTGATTCCAAGGTAAAGGGGGAACTGCAACAGCATTTTGTTCTAATAGCTGTTGAAAGTGGCGAGCTATGTTAGGCGATCGCTCTTCTAGGGGACAATGAACAAAGAAATAAATTTTTACTCCTGAGTCCAACCATTGCTGAATCTGGCTCACCCATTCTTCCATAAACGGCTGATTCACTGACAAGTTGGGATGAGAAATAAATCGAATCAGACAAAAAGGTGCGGTGACGCTGAATTGTAAAGGGAGTTTAGGTTTGCGTCGCTCTGATTGTAATTGGGGGTCATCATCTCCAGAGTAGATGGGACGGGAATCTAAAAGCACTCTTCCCACACCTAAAGTTTCTAAAAGCTGTGTCAAATTAGTAGTGTGTGGTTCTCTAAACCAGTCGGGATGTCTTACTTCCAGTGCTAGTGGTGATTCTTGACGCGGCCAAGCTTCTAGAAACATAGCCAAATCATCAATTGATGCAGGGGAGTAACTTGGCGGTAACTGGGCAAATATGGGGCCAAGATGCTTACCCAAAAAACGCATTCCTGCTAAAAAATCTAAAGCAGCCGGAATATAAGGTGCTAATAAACCTTTGTGAGTAATATCCCGTGGTAATTTCAAACAAAACTCAAAGCCTGGGGGTGTTTCCGTCGCCCATCGGCTGACAGTTTCTGCATTAGGTATAGCATAGAAAGTGGTATTACCTTCTACAGTGGTAAAGCGACGACTGTAGAGGTGGAGAAATTCTGTTGCACGAGTACCTTGGGGATAAAGTTCCCCCAACCAACCTTTATATGCCCAAACAGCACAACCCATAAAGAAGTTCACAAGCTTTGATAAAAATAACTTCTGGAGAACTTTGAGTGTTCCTAATTAATTGTAAGTGCTGTTAGCAGTAGCGGGGCTTTGAGCAGCGTTGCTCCCGTTCTCATTTGAGGCGTTTCAAAGTCCCAAATCCACAGCAATACGATGGGCGCAAGCAAAGCCAGAAAAAGCCACTGCATTCAACCCTTGACCTGGAAATGTACTGTCTCCCACACAATAAAGCCCTGAAATAGATGTGCGATTAAAGGGCATTCCCAATAATCCCCACAACTTGCGCCGGGGTATCGGCCCGTAAGTCCCATCTACACGCCCCAAAAAACGGCGATGGGTGCGCGGTGTCCCCACTTCCAGATAGTCTAAACCTGCATCTAACCCTGGAAAAATCTTTTCTAGTCGGTCAATAATTCGCCAAGCCGCAGCTTCTTTTTTGGCTTCGTAGTCACCAGCAGACATTCCTTGCCAATCATCAATCCAGTGGGGTGTGAAGGCATGAATGATATGATATCCCTTTGGTGCTAAGTCTGGGTCAAGCAAGGTAGGAATGGAGACAAAAAGCGTGCCTTCCGGTGTCATCATATTTTGCCAATTTTCCAAAATAATATGATGACACTCCGTCCCACCAGGCAAAACAGACTCTTTTACTCCCATGTGCAGACTTAAAAAGCTTGGAGATTTTTGATAAGATTGCTGCCAATTTTTCTCATTATATGGTATTTTCTCCACAGGAAGTAATTTTTCAAATGTATCCCAACGTGTAGCATTAGAAACTATGCGTTTAGCTTGGTAAATTTCACCACTAGCTAATTGCACACCAACAGCCCGGCCTTTTTCAGTGAGAATTTTTGTTACCTTAGCTTGGTACTTAATCTGACCACCTGTATTTTCTAACCCTTGTACAAGCTTTTGAGCAATTTGTCCTACGCCACCTTTGGGATAGTTTACGCCGCCATAATGTCTATCAGAAAAGACCATTCCAGCATTAATCATGGGTGTCATGTTGGCTGGAACTACGGACCAGCAGTAACATTCCATATCGATAAATTGTAGTAATTGGGGGTCTTTAATATAACGTCGGGCTACATCTCCAACATTTTGAGGCAGATACTTGACTAAACCAAGACACGCTAAAGGGTGCTGCAAAAATACCCGCAGCAGATACCGAGGTTCTTCTAGAGACAGTAAATCTATATTGTTAAGACAATTGAATACGCGCCAACATTCGTTATAAAAGCGACGAATCCCTCTAGCTTCATGAGGAAAGTAAGCAATAAGACTTTGCAAAAAGTTGTTATAATCCCTATCAACTTTCAAGTCTAAACCTTGAGGGAGATGATAATGAATTTGGACGCGATCGCTAATTGTTTCTAGGCTAGTATTGACAGCTTTCAGGGCGCGGGTAAGTAAATTTGTAGTACCTTTGTTTCCTAATCCAAAAATCATCGATGCCCCCACATCAAATCGATAACCTTCGCTCTCAAAGTAGCCAGCACTGCCACCTGGAATTAAATAACTTTCCAGTACCAGCACTTTCGCGCCTTTGGCTGCTAGCTGGGTAGCTGTTACTAAGCCACCAATACCTGAACCAATTACAATTACGTCAAATAAAGATGGTGTAGTGCTGAGAGTAGGAGACATGGGGAGAGCCGATACAAGAAATTTACTAAGACATTTGTATTCTATATTACTTTTATTTAGTCCAATCATCGACTGTCTTTACTAAGGCAAAAACTGAGAAAGACAAAGATATGTTTGGCTATTTTTTTTGAGTACCTAAAAACATAAAAAAGAGGGACGAGTCTGCTACCGCCGACCAATCCCGTCTGCCGATCCTTAAAGAGAGGAGAACACTGATAATAATATAACCACGATTGAGAATACTTGTCAACTATTACTGCAAATTTATTGCAATAGTTTTGGGGAGTGGGGATTGGGGATTGGGGATTGGGGACTCGGAATTTTAGATTTTAGATTTTGGATTTTGGATTGAATAATCTAAAATCCAAAATTGAAAGGCTGGGGAGTGGGGATTGGGGACAAGGGTCAGTAACTTATGACTGATTTAATGCAAGAATTTTGAATTCCCCGAAGGGGGTTGACCAGGAAAGAGTATGATGATGTTTCAGTTCTTGTAGAATAAAAAACGGCTATTTTGAGCTATGGCGGTACAACTGCGCGTTTATGTTCCTCCTCATCCTTTAATCAAGCATTGGCTGGCAGTTGCCCGTGATGCGGCTACGCCTTCAGTCTTATTTCGTAGTGCTATGACTGAGTTAGGTCGGTGGCTAACTTATGAAGCCGCGCGGGAATGGTTGCCGACACAAGAGATTATGGTGCAAAGCCCCCTGGATAGCTGCCCTGGGACAGTGGTTAATCCACAAATTCCTATGGCAGTTGTGCCGATTTTACGGGCAGGTTTGGGGTTATTAGAAGGAGCGCAAACTTTACTACCCTTAGCATCGATTTATCATCTGGGTTTGGTGCGAAATGAAGAAACGCTAGAACCTTCTTGTTATTTGAACAAATTGCCAGAAAAATTTCACCCCCAAACGAGGGTATTGATTACTGACCCGATGTTGGCTACAGGTGGATCAATTATGACAGCTATGTCAGAATTGATCCGGCGAGGTGTTGATCCAGCTTTAACGCGAATTGTTTGTGTAGTAGCTGCGCCGCCAGCTTTACAAAAATTGAGTCAGACCTATCCTGATTTAACAATTTACACTGCCACTATTGATGAAACAGTCAATACTCAAGGGTTTATTGTACCGGGACTAGGAGATGCAGGCGATCGCATCTTTGGCACATAAGTTAGTATGCAGCTAGGGAAGGAAAATAACTCAACTGATCTAAAACTGATCTAAAAGTTGCCAAGTTTCTTCAAAGGGATAAAGTTATGAGTCAGCGCGATGGTTTTGCTAGTGGTTTTTTCGCAGGGGCGATATTTGGTGGCGTAGTCGGGGGAATTGTGGGTGCTGTCATTGCTTCTCGTCGAGATGAAGAAATAGTGGAAGAAGGTACAGAATTGATGAATAGCCCCAAAGAAAATAAGAAAGTATCAACCAAACGCCGTCAGATGATATCTTCAGAGAATGAAGGCATAGAAATGGAGACAACACGGCGATCGCTCGAAGATAAGATTGCCCAGTTAAACGCCACAATCGATGAGGTGAGGAAACATCTGGGGGATGTCAATGGCGGTTCTACTCAATCTGTTAATGATCGATCTCTTAGCCAAGATTCTTAAAAAGGTGACATCTACACTATTCCCCCACTTCCTCACAGGTGTAGGTTTTGAGACTTTCCCCAACCAATACTGCTTTTAGGGTGTAGGGTTATGAAGGTGTAAGGACATAGAAATTGATAAAACTATGATGATTCCGTTAGTTTTACAAACATCACTCATTAGACCTAGCTTGAAAATGAGATGTGTCATTCTGAATGAAATGTAGAATCTTTGAGATGTTTCGCTTTGCTCAACATGACAGCTTAAGCATTTATGCAAGAGGTCTATGGCTTGATTCAAAACCTACACTTGTCATATCCCTGCTCATGGCGGTTAATGCGGTAACTCTCCGCATACGTCAATGACATCGACTAAATTAAAATCTATAGTAAGACCGCGTTTAACACTTAGTAGGAAACTAAACCATCCATGTATTTACTGATTACTACGTTAGTTACTTTCTTAACCGTTTACAGCTACTTGCTAATTATTCGGGTTTTGTTGACTTGGTTTCCCCAAATCAACTGGTATAACCAACCATTTGCAGCCTTAAGCCAAGTCACAGACCCCTATCTCAACTTATTCCGTTCAATTATTCCCCCTTTGGGTGGTATGGATTTTTCTCCCATTCTCGCTTTCGTGGCGTTGAATTTAGTCACTAACCTTCTAAGCAATCCTTATCTTCTACGTTTGTTCGGAGCATTTTAACTCTGCAAACCTTTGAATTTAGTGGGGTGGATTTGATCACCCCATTAAATTCAAAATTCAAAAATAACTTCTACTTCCGGATTTGTGCGCTAAACCCCGAAGCTTTAAACTGCTTCAGCTTTAAAGGTAAAGGCTGATTTGTAGGTACAGAAATTCTTAATTCAAAATCACTAGTGCCGGGTGGGACTTCCGCAATAGAACCAAGACGATTACGATTTTGTAATATGGAGTCATTGTTGGCATCATATATGCGCCCATAGATATCTGCATCGTAGACGGTTTTATAAGTGCCATTCTGGGCTTTTCCAATAACAATAAAGCAATTAGCAGCCGCACTACCACTACTGCTAACAGCCCCTTGAGCCAATTCAGGCGGACAATCCTTGTAAGATAAGTCAGAGAGTTTAATCTGTGTCAACGCTACAGCCACAGGAGTCCATACCCACGAGATTAATGCCATGAGACAGGAAAGCAAGATGCCTGTCATAAGTCTTGAGTAGTTTAACTTAAATGTTATTCTGATTTTCTTTTCCATAAGTGTATAAGGTAGCAAGGAAAGTTGGGGATTGGGGACTGGGGATTGCGGATTGGGGATTGGGGACTGATGATGCCCAATGCCTAATACCCCATGACTAGAAACTTCTATTTAACTTTTGTAATAATTATTAAATCAGACCCTCGATTACTATTAAATTATGACACCAGATGAGATAACAACAGCGTTGCAAGCAGCTTTTAATCGTTGTGATGCAGCCAGCTGTCCTCTCACTGACAGGCAAAAAGAGATTTTATTGCAATTGGTCGAGGAAATTTACAAACAATCTAAGCGAGGGAAGTTAGATACTCCCAATCCTTTAGATGAACTCACCCCAGAGGAACTAGAGATATTTTTAGAGTTCGTGAAGATAGAGGAACAACAAAACCGCACTTGGAAGGTGCAGTTACTGAACGACTGGCTGCATAACAACGACTCAGGTAAAGTGCAGTTTATTCGCGATCGCTATGGTTTACAGTGGTTAAATCGTGTAGAGTCTTATCACTTCGACAAATATGCCTATTTTGAGGATGCACTCAAACTAAGAGTAGGCGATCGCATTGAAGTTTCCAATGCCCTATGGGAGTGGGTGCAGAATGATGGCCCCTGCAAAAGAGAATGGTTTCTTTCTATTGTGATTCAGATTGATGAACTTAATAGTAGTGAAGATTCCTCTACTAACTGCGTTGTTCGCTTCTATAACGGGACTGAGTACGAAATTCAAGGCATTTACGAGTGGAATAGATTCAATTGGCGTTGGCCGAAAAAGTAATGAGTGCTGAGTGCTGAGTGCTGAGTGCTGAGTGCTGAGTGCTGAGTGCTGTAAAATAGCTGCGCTTAGAGCGGTAGCGCGGGCGTTTAGCGGTGCTGAGTGGGTATGAGTTACTTTTCTGTCTATCACCTATCACCTGTCACCTGTCACCTTCTTCAAGGCTAAAGTTAAGCCGTCGCCGATGGGGACGAGACTTAAACTTACTCTTTGGTCTTGTAGTAGTTTTTCATTGAAGGCGCGGATTTTTTTGGTGCGATTATCTTGGATTTGGGGGTCTGCGACTCGTCCTGACCAGAGAACATTATCAATGGCTATGAGTCCTCCTGGACGAACTAGTTGCAGCGATCGCTCATAATAGTTGTCATAATTGCTCTTGTCAGCATCAATGAAGGCAAAGTCAAAGGTTTCTGCTTCACCTGTGGCTAGTAATTGGTCTAAAGTCTCTAAAGCTGGGGCGATGTGTAGGTTAATTTTATGGGCTACTCCAGCTTGTTGCCAATAACGAAGTGCGATCGCTGTAAACTCTTCACTATTATCACACGCTACTATCTGTCCTTTGGGGGGTAAAGCTAGTGCTACCACTAGAGAACTATAGCCCGTAAAGACTCCCACCTCTAAGGTTTTCTTTGCGCCTAATAACTGCACCAGCAACGCTATAAATTGTCCTTGTTCTGGTGCAATTTGCATCCTACCCATTGGATGTTGGGCTGTTTCTTGCCGCAATTGGGTTAATATTTCTGCCTCTCGCAATGAAACAGATAGTAAATAATCATATAAATTTGGTTCGAGTCCCAGAGTCTTAGTTGTCATTGAATAATTTTTCTCAATCTAGAGGTGGATAATATTCTATTTTTGTTTCCACCTCCAGGGCGATAAAGTGCCAGAATTTAATAGTTAATTTTAAAGCAGATGAATGGACTAAATCCTTCATTGTAAGTAAGAGAGTTGTGTACTTGTTTTCGTGGTCAGTTTCATAGTAGTGTGTGTTCGGTGTGAGGAGTAATTCAGTTACGTACATTGAATAGCAATTTGTACGTTTGGCTAAATATCCGGGGTAAAAGTCCTATACTTGCTTTTAGCAAGTCAAAGGACAAATAATTAAACCTTGGGTTGATATTATCCAAGGTTTAATTATTTTATAATTCAAAACTTCTTATATATCTGGTCAAGTATTACATCTCAATGGTAGGGAAATAGTTAATGGCTAGAAATAGCAAAATGAGTAATCAAATTTTACTGAAGACTTGATAAATCACATCTTTAGTAAATTTTGAATTGCTTTGTCTGCCAATAGAGGGATGATTTCATGAGCAAACATTGTTAGTCTAACGGGGGAAAAAGATTTAGAATTAACGAAAAAAGCCTATGGTATCTGCAAAACAATTGCATGGAACTGACCTAGTAGATTGTGCTAGGGCAAATGCCAAACTAGGAATTGAAACTGCTGCTTATCAATGTGGTTATGGTGACGATATTAATACGTTTGCACGAGAACTCAGACAAGCTTGTGAGCAGATGAATTTACAAGTTAAGGATCTGAGTGGATTGGTGACTGACCAGGACATAATACTAGAAATGGGTACTGGTGAAATCATTGCTCCAGAGACATCTTCAGAACTGTAGAAATTGGAGGCTAGTACCGCTACCCGGCAGAAAAAGCTGATAAAATAGGCTTTTAAGTTATTGAGAATAGTTGCTGTATTTACACCCTGCTGTACTAGTAATTCCTACTCAGGACTCAGCTGTCATTAATCAGTTTAAGATGAATCTTGCCAAGTTGAAGTAAATCAAGACACCTAAGACATCAACTGCTGTAGTAATAAATGGTGCAGACATCAAGGCTGGATCTAAACGCAGAAAGCGAAATAAAAACGGTAGTGCTGAACCAGAGACAGAAGCTAAAATCGAAATAGCTACTAAACTAGTACCGACTGCGATCGCTACTTCTAATCTTCCTTGTAGCAAGAAAGCCCACACTGTAGCGATACTACCTAACATACCACCCAGCAATGCACCAGCGATCGCCTCACGCCCAATTACCTGCAAAGTCCCCAGGGATCTGATTTCATCGGTGTTCATACCCCGAATCACCACAGTAGAAGATTGTGCGCCAACGTTACCGCCAGTACCAGTAAGTAAGGGAATAAAGGCAGTTAAAGTGACAAACTTGGTCAAAATATCTTCTTGGGATTTAATAATCGTACCCGTGACAGTATTGGTAATCAGCAAGATAAATAACCATAAAACTCGTTTACGGGCTACTTTAAATAAATCCATTTGAAAATAATTATCGCCATTAGACTGCACGCCACCGCCTACAGCATAAATATCTTCGGTAGTTTCTTGTTGTAAAATATCAATGACATCATCGACGGTGACAATACCCACCAGACGTTCTTCTCGGTCTACTACAGGCACAGCCAAAAAGTCGTATCTTTGAATCAATCTGGCGACTTCTTCTTGGTCTGTATCAGTATGAACAAAAATCACATCGCGGGTCATGATTTCGCCAATAGTTTGTTCAGGCTGAGATGTTACCAACTCTCGCAGTGAAACTATCCCCGTTAATTGTCTCGCTGCATTCGTAACGTAAAGATAGTAAATCATCTCACTAGCATTAGCTAGGCTGCGAATCCGTTCTAAGGCTTGAGTTACCGTAAAATTTTCTTTTAGAGCTATTAACTCTAAAGTCATGATCCGCCCGGCTGTATCAGCTTCATAACCCAAAAGTAAAGCTGTAGCTTGGCGTTCTCCTGGACTCAGTTGTTCTAAAAGACGATTAACGACTTTAGCCGGTAATTCATCAAATAACCTAGCTCGGTCATCTGAAGACATTTGGTCAACAATATCACGGACTTCTTGGCTTTTCAGTTCCTCAATTAGCCGTTCTTGAACGCTGTAATCGAGATATTCATAAACTTCAATAGCCTCACTTTTTGAAAGTAACCGAAACGCCAGAGCGTGCATTGCTTCTGGTAGACCTTCAATCGCCTCAGCAATATCCGCAGGCTGCACAGGTACGAGAATAGCTTTAGCTCCCTGCAAATCTCCTGCTTCTAATAGCATTCGCAGCTGAGTCCTAACTAAATCTCGTAGTTCCCTACGTGACATATCCTGAAGGGCAGAGTTTAAATTGTTCGTCTCTGTCACTTTCCACTTTCCTCGACCAGTAATAACAAAGTTGCTGCCCCTAGTCTAAGGGATAGTGGCAAAGTATCAACCTAAACTTGTTGTGATTTTTTGTGATTTAAGTATGAGGTGCAAGAAAGTGGCTCATATTCCATACTCAGAGCCAAGTGGAATATTTGCTTATACTCTTCAAGCAAGATTTATTAATACATCAATAGTCAGACGCTAAAATTTTACCTGGCTTCTAAATTAAAGCCTATGAAGTCATATCACTTCATCGAAAAAATTCAGAAATAAAAGAGGTTTTGAAAATGGCAATACAACAGTTAAGTTTGCAAAAAGTTAACCAACAAAACCAAGAATGTATTCAAGACTGTTTAGACTGCTCTAATATTTGTTTAAATACTGTGACCGCATATTGCATAACCAAAGGTGGTATGCACACAGAACCAGAGCATATACGATTAATGCTTGATTGTGCTGAAATTTGCCAAACAAGTGCCAACTTTATGTTGCGTGGTTCTGATTTGGATGTGCGTACCTGTGGAGTTTGTGCTGAAGTGTGTGAACGATGCGCCCGTAATTGCGATCGCTTCGACAATGATTCACAAATGAAGGCTTGTGCTGATATGTGTCGCCGTTGTGCCGAGACTTGCCGGAGAATGTCTATGGCTAGGGCTTAAGAATCAGCATTTTTTCACTGTTGATTTATTCTCATGGAGGGATGTGGAATAATCAACGAAAAGTCTATTGCATAATAAAGCCAAAAATCAAGCTCTCAAATTACACTCTTGAGAGCTTGATTTTTTGTAATCTAGAAAAATGAATATAAATTAATTAACGTCTAGATCACTCTAAAATTTTCTAGTCATCCTGAATCATGCGAGATTAACACTATACTCGGCTTCTTTGAGAGATTGGGTATCTTTAAATTAGCAATCAAGAATACAGATTTTTATTTCCGTGTTTCACGTTATATGTAAAACATTTAAGTCAAAGCAAATATACTGCTATGTTATAGTATATGGTAGTGTATGGTGATAAGATGTAATAAATAATGCGGATCACCTCAATATTATGCTGAAATATTAGATAATATGTACATTGAAGAAGCTAGGCAGTCATTGAGCTAGTCCCACATTAATGATAAGATGTAAGCAGTATCAGTAAATTTACTAAGAATATACGTAGCTAAAACTGATTTTAGACAAATAGTCTCTTGTGTAAAGAAATATCATCCTTTGGACTCTTGCAGTTTAGCTAAAAACCAAGTAAATACTACAAATAGCTCAATTACAAATAGGTTTAGATTGCATATTTGATGCAACTAATTTAAAAAAATCCCCGCCTACATCAAGAAAATTATTAAGTATAATTGTCATGGATACTACTACTAATAAATCAATTTCTTTGTCACAAAAATCAACAGAACAAATCATGGAAGAACAGCGTATCCATGATGTGCTGCTGTTGTTAGAAAATTTGTCATATCGAGAAGAAACAACAGTTAAGTTGATATTAGATTGTTTATATGATGTAGGAGCAACCAACATAATCAACCAAAAATTTCATTCATACTTCATGAATGGTGCAGTTAAGAAAGTTGCCAGATTATCTAAGCCTGTATTTAGAATGATTGCTTGGCGATGGTTCAAGAAAAATTGCCCACAACTGATTACTAATTGGCTCTACGAACAAGTTAGTTTTAACAAAGCAATTACACCGCAGACACAAATAGTTGTAGAACAGGTACAAATCCCAAAAGATTTACCGGTAATATTAGAACATAAGAACAGAGAAGTGAAAAACCTTCGTTCTCAAGTCAGAGTCTTAATTGCAATTTTTATCCTGGCAATTACTTCATTTGGTGGTAGTTTTTTGTGGCTCAATCATAAATTAGAGCAAGCACACCTACAAACACTCGAACAACTACAAACGCAACTCAAAATTAGACAAACGAGTGTGAATAATCCTTAGCCAGTTGTGGCGATGAACTACACACCCTACTTTGCCTAAATCAAGAAAACTTGGTCAGAAATCCCAAAAGTTTTTTTGTTTTCGGTGTCAGAAGTGTACGACGATAAGCGTCTGCGGCTTTTTTAATTGCTTCAGCTTGGGTGGGATAAGGATGAATCACATTACTCAACTTACTTAAACCAATTTTATTGACAATTGCTGTTGTCACTTCCGAAATCATCTCGCCTGCATGACTAGCGACAATTGTTGCACCGAGAATTTCATCAGAACCTTTTTTGTGGTGGATTTTCAAGAACCCTTCTTCTTGAGCATCTGCGATCGCTCGATCTACACTACTAAAAGGAATCTTAATTGTCTCTACATCAATCCCCTTCTCCTTAGCTTGATGTTCATACATCCCTACATGGGCAATTTCTGGGTCAGTGTATGTCACCCAAGGCATAACTAAACTACTCAGTTGAGAACGTCCTAAACCAAAGGGAGAAAACAGCGTATTCTTGATGACAATCCGTGCTGCTGCATCTGCCGCATGGGTGAACTTCCAATTCATGCAGATATCTCCAGCCGCATAAATTTTAGGGTTTGTCGTTTGCAGGTAATCATTTACCTTCACACCTTGGCGTTTGTCGTATTCTACCCCGACAGTTTCCAAATTCAGTCCTTCCACATTCGGCGCACGTCCCGCACCCACTAAAATTTCATCCACAGTCACAGAATCTCGATAATCATTCACAGAAAAGTACAACCGCTTCCCATCGGTGACACTTACCACCTCTTCTAACTTGCAATTCAAGACTAAGCGGATTCCATCGCGGATTAACGCCTGCTGCACAATTTGCGCTGCATCCCCATCTTCTTTATTGAGAACATGAGAACCGCTATGGAACAGCACCACCTCACAACCCAAACGCCGGAATGCTTGAGCCAATTCGCAACCGATAGGGCCACCACCAATTACCGCTAACCGTTCCGGCTTTTGGATGAGAGAAAACACCGTTTCATTAGTCAAATAACCCGCCGCTTCAATACCCCGAATCGCTGGTTTTGCCGCCCTTGCACCAGTTGCAATCACAGCTTTTTTAAACTTGAGGATTTTACCGCCAACTTCCACCGTATCTTTGCTAGCAAAGCGACCACTACCTAAGAAAACATCCACCCCCAGGGATGAAAAACGTTCCACCGAGTCATGGTGACTAATTCCCGCCCTGACGCGCCGCATTCTTTGCATGACAGTAGAAAAATCAATTTCGATTTGTTGTTTGGGAATATTAATCCCCAAACTTTTCGCATTCCAAATTTCCCCTACCACCCGCGCTGACCGAATTACAGTTTTAGAAGGTACGCAACCCACATTTAAGCAGTCTCCTCCCATGAGATGCTTTTCAATCAATGCGACTTTCAAACCCAAACCCAACCCAGCCGCACCAGCCGCCACCACTAACCCCGCAGTTCCAGCACCAATGACCACCAAGTCATAACAATCAGCAGGTTGAGGATTCACCCAATTAGGCGGATGCACATAAGAAACCAACTTCTGGTTATACTCATCGACTGGGCGAACAATAACTCTCTCTAACTCGGAATTGGACATTGATGGTATCTCCTTCAGAAATTTTAAATTTAACTAAGAGTAGTCAGTGCTGAGTGCTGCGTAGTGAGTGCTGAGTGCTGAGTGCTGAGTGCTGAGTAGTGAGTAGTGAGTAGTGAGTGCTGTTAGCGGTAGCGCGGCGTTTAACCGATGTGATTGGGGTAAAATCTACCTTCCAGTCCCCAGTCCCCATTCTTTACAAAACTTCCTCATTTAAAGCTTTTTGAGCAATGCGGGTGACATAGATGGTGACAGCCACCGTGGCGATAAAACCTATAATCCGAATTGCCCATTGTGCTGTGGGGTTTGTGGGTTGACCTTCAGTCCCAATCATAGCGAGGTTTCCCGCTAGAGAACCAATGTAAACGTACATAATAGTTCCGGGGATCATACCGACAGAGCCAATAAAGTAATCTGGGAGTGAAACCCCTGTAATTCCAAAGGCGTAATTTAATAGATTAAAAGGAAATATAGGGGAAAGTCTGGTTAAAAGCACAATTTTTAAGCCTTCTTTACCCACAGCCCGGTCAATGGCGGCAAACTTTTGATTATCAGCGATTTTTTGGGCAACCCAACCCCTTGCTAAATAACGTCCCACTAAAAAAGCAGCTGTCGCCCCTAGGGTTGCACCAATGAAAACGTATATTGAACCCCAAACGACACCAAACACTACACCAGCACCCAAGGTGAGGATTGAGCCAGGTAGAAAAGCCACAGTAGCAATAATATATAGTGCAATAAAAGCGATCGCTCCTACTGTTCCCAAACTATCAATCCACTGCAAAGCATTGCGTAAAATAGTTTGGGGATGCCAAGAACTAGGATTATCGATGGTTTGCGCCGCCGCCAAATCTGTGTTGACCAAGAAAGCGATCGCTACCGTCAGCAATGTTAAACTAAATAACTTAACAGTCTTGTGATTAAATATATTTTTCATAACTTGATTTCTCATAAATTCCTGACTTTTACCTCTTAACTCCCGTCTCCTGCATCGACAACCATACTTTTATTTAAAGCCTTTTGAGCAATTTTAGTGACATATATAGTGACACCAATAGTTGCAATTAAACCGAGAATTTGCATCGATAACTTCAGCATTTGCGTTTCTGGCGTGACTGGTTGATTAGTCGTATCCAGCATTGCCAAATCCCCAGCTAAAGAACCAATGTAAACATACATCATAGTTCCCGGTAAAATCCCAAAAGAGCCTAAAATATAATCTTTCAGAGAGATTTGTGTCACTCCAAAAGCATAATTCAATAAATTGAAAGGAAACACAGGAGACAGACGCGTTAACAGGACAATTTTCCACCCTTCTTGTCCTACAGCTTGATCAATAGCTTTGAATTTAGGATATTTTGCTAGTTGTTTGCAAACCCAATCTCGTGATAAATAGCGTCCGATGAGAAAAGCCAGAGTTGCGCCCAGAATTGCTGCAATTAACACATAAACCGAACCCCAAACAACGCCAAATAAACAACCAGCTTTCAACGTTAGCAGCGAACCGGGGATAAATAATAAAGTAGCTAAATTGTAAATAATTATATAGGCGATCGCCCCCCAAACTCCCAGACTATTCACCCAAGTAAATAATGTGTCTAAAATTATTGGGAAATTAAATTGTCTTGCAGCGATTATTAATAGAACTACCAAACAACTTAACAGCAGGAGTTTAAGTTTGCCATTGAATCGCAGTTGATACTTGGGAATCATGGGATCACCTGAGTTTTTAATGTTCCTGTCAATCACTTACGGATGATTTTTATAAAAACAGCCGAAAACCTCAACATTCCTGAATTTTTGACAGTTCTCATCCCTACCTCCCCATAGAATATGCCACTTAGATGAGAATCAGCTTAAAAAACCATAAATTCTGCAAAAAACCCTCCGCAAACCTCTGCGATACTTTGCGTTTAAACTTCCGCCCTCAATTCACTAAACATCACAAATTACTTAAAACCCCGACGATACAACTTACGCAGTCGTGCTGGTGGTACACCAAATAAATAGCCAATCACCACAATTTGATTAATTAGAGTAGTTTTAAAGACACCCTTTTGCAACCATCTCCTAGCTGAAGTGATAACTGGTACAGCTATATTAGCTATTTTACCAATACGTTTTACACGCTGTATAAGTTCAAAGTCTTCCATGATAGGAGTTTCAGGAAAGCAGCCAATTTTTTGAAAGACTACCTTTGTCATAAAAATTGCCTGATCACCGTAGGGCATTTGCCAAAAATGCGATCGCCATTTTACCCCCCATTCCACCAATCTTAAAGCAAAAACTGGTGCATCTATCTGCAAAGTAAATGCACCAGCAACCACCCCAGGCTGTTGCAGTGCTGTCCGAATCATCTCATCAAACCCAATGGGTAAACGTGTATCTGCATGGAGAAACAGCAAAATTTCCCCACTAGCCACAGCCGCGCCTAGATTCATTTGCACGGCACGGCCAGGAGTAGATAAAATCACTTTGACACCCATAGCATCAGCTATAGCTACAGTCTCATCTTCAGAGCCTGCATCTACAACTATTATTTCTATATTTGTACTAGGTTGAGTAGTGAAAATAGCTTGTTTAATATTCGCTGCTTCATTGAGCGTGGGAATAATGATAGAAATTTTAGTATTGTTAATATTTTGACCCATGAATAGTTACCCTTCCAAGGTAAATCATAAAATATCTGCTTTTCTCTGTGCGCTTCTATGGCTTATAAATCATTTATATAACCACGGAGACACAGGTGACACAGAGATAAGAGATTAAAAAGGGATTTTTTGACGAAAATTTTTACAGGTGACAGATGAAAGCTATTAGAGAATATTGTTTGTGTCTTGGCAATAAAAAGATGATGCCGACGGCGGTAAAAGTTGCGCTGGTGGTTGGTTCTATATTATTTACGATTAATCATGGTGCAGCACTGATCAAAGGTCAAATGACTCGCGATCGCTGGATTGCTGCAAGTTTAACTTACATAGTACCTTACTTAGTGAATATTCACGGTCAATACATTAGTCGTTACAAATAAAGTTAGGTTTTGTGATGGTTACAGTCAAACGTCTGTCTATATTCTTCTGTGTTCCAGACCTCTTTTTACCTGGTCGTACCCAAGCAATATCTTTATGAGAATCAAGTGTCATTTGTTCATCGCGTTCTGCGTCACTTTTAAATCCACCACGAGTTGAAAATCCTACGTTATTTCGAGGACTCGTCAACATATGGTAAACAATAACTGACTTTGTTTTTGTCAAGAGATACTGCTGTGCAAGTGTGTCAGCACCTTGTGCATCTCCAACCACAAAGCTCTCATTTTCTTCTAGAGCTTTATCAATCTTCAAGCGGTAGTGAAAATCAAATTCCGCCTCAGTTAGATCGAGGTGTCCACTAATAAAATTGACTATCTGCTTATTTGTCATAGCCCCCTTCTGCCATCAACTTGAAGATAATCCAATTCTTGTGATTTTGAGAGACAATTCTGAACGTTACATGAGCCAAAATAATAGAAGTAATTCTGAATAGTCATGCTACTTTTCCTTCAAGTCCTTGTGTGCTTCATTTTAGTGATTCTAACAGGTGCAAAACTGTCACAAAGTGCCGATATCCTCGCAGAGAAAAGCGGACTAGGCCGGACTTGGGTTGGGACAATCCTACTAGCAGGTGTGACATCCTTACCGGAATTAGCCACAGGGATAAGTGCCATTGTCATTTTTAATTCCCCCGATTTGGCTGTAGGTGGTATTTTGGGGAGTTGTTTGTTTAATTTGCTGATTTTAGCACTACTGGATATCTTTACAGGCCCCGATCCTTTACTCAAACAAGCACAAATAAGTCACGGATTAGCAGCGAGTCTCGGCTGTGTGATGCTGGGTATAGCTGCGGCTGGAATATTTTTAGCAAAAACGGAAATTAATTTAACTTTAGGATGGGTTGGTATTCCGAGCGTTTTACTCATTTTGCTTTATTTCGTTAGTGCTAAAGCCATTTCTCAATTTGAATCTAGACGACGGATGGAAGTTCTAGAGGAAGAAGAGGAGATTTTTCAATACGAACACATCACTATCCAGCAAGCCTATCGACAGTTCACTTTATTTGCAATTGCAATTGTAGTTTTAGGTATATGGCTGGCATTTTTAGGTGATCGAGTTGCTGAGGTGACTGGCTTAGAGAAGAGTTTCATCGGTGCGATTTTGTTAGCGACAGCAACATCTTTACCGGAAATCGCCGCATCTATCGCAGCTATTCGATTGGATGCCGTTGATTTGGCAGTTTCTAACGTTTTTGGTTCTAATTTGTTTAACTTGGCGATTTTAGGTATTTACGATTTCGCCTATTTACCGGGGAGTTTGTGGTTAAATATGAGTCCTGTACATATTTTTACAGCTATTGTCGCAATGGTTATGACCTCAGTGGCGATCGCAGGTTTAATTTACCATGCCGTCAGTCGCTCCCGAATGTACATCACCTTAGATGGACTAACGATCATCTTTCTCTACATTGGCGGAATGTATGTTGTTTACCGTAATTTATCGTAAATTACGAATTACGAACAGCTTGCTCAAACTCAACCACGGCATCATATTGGTCAGGCATAGCGATATAATGCAACAATAAAGCAGGGTCTAAATCTGGAAAAAACCCACTTCTGGTAACTTCCTGATACTCACCACTCTCAGTCAGGCGGAAGATTTTTATAGTATGAGATTTCCAAAACCAAACTTCAGGTACTTTTTTGGGTTTGAATAACTCTTTCCTGTCAATAGTGCCACTGGTAACAATAACTTCAATCACAATGTCAGGAACTTCTCTTTCTTTACCGATGCTATAAGACTCATCTGGTGTACTAGAAGCGTACCCTTGTTCTTCCAGAGTGAAGCCACCACGTCTATAAAACCTGATACCCAATACTCTCATATAAGCTTCTAGCAGCAAGCCAACGGTACTTTTCACTTTTTCATGTTTATCTCCTATTGGGGACATGATCTCTAATACTCCTGACAAATATGACAGTCGGACACTGCGATTGCCCAACAAATGTGACTCAATACCTTTGAACTGTTCCCAAGAAACATCCTTGAGAGTTACCAATTTTTCTTCTGTGGGCTGGTCTACAAGTGGGATGCTCATAACAACACTGCCTTAACAAGAATAATCATATGCTCACTCAATTTTAGTATTTAACAGAAGTTACCAGTGATAGAGACTAATATTTTTCCTCAAAACTCATGACTCAGCACTCAAAACTCAAAACTCATTACTCAAAACTCATGACTCAGCACTCATGACTCAGCACTCCTCACTCATGACTCAGCACTGGTAAGCTGTTTTATCTAGGTCTTTTTTTCAACTTGACTATGGCAACTATTAACGACAACTACCTAAAACTCAAAGCTGGTTACTTGTTCCCGGAAATTGCGCGGCGGGTAAATGCCTTTGCCGAAGCTCATCCTGATGCTAAGATTATTCGTCTGGGAATTGGGGATGTTACCGAACCATTACCAGAAGCTTGCCGAACAGCAATGATTCAAGCTGTGGAAGAAATGGGCGATCGCGCCACTTTCAAAGGCTATGGCCCAGAACAAGGGTATGCTTGGTTAAGGGAAAAGATTGCGGCTCAAGATTTCCAAGCACGGGGTTGTGAAATTGATGCCTCAGAAATTTTTATCTCGGACGGTTCTAAGTGCGACTCAGGTAATATCCTTGATATCTTCGGTGATAACAATATCATTGCTGTTACTGACCCAGTTTACCCCGTATATGTAGATACAAACGTCATGGCGGGACATACTGGAACTGCCAATGAACAAGGGGAGTTTGAGGGTTTAGTTTACCTCCCTGTCACCGCAGAAAACAACTTTACGGCAGAAATTCCTACCCAAAAAGTCGATTTAATTTACCTCTGTTTCCCCAATAACCCGACAGGTGCAACCGCCACTAAAGAACACCTCCAGGCGTGGGTAGACTATGCCAAAGCTAATAACTCGATTATTTTCTTTGATGCAGCTTACGAAGCATATATTACAGATCCAGCCCTGCCTCATTCTATATATGAAATTCCCGGCGCGAGAGATTGTGCCATTGAATTTCGTTCTTTCTCCAAAAATGCCGGCTTTACTGGAACTCGTTGCGCCTTGACTGTTGTACCTAAAACCTTGACAGGTAAAGCTGCCGATGGTTCTGATGTTGAACTATGGAAACTGTGGAATCGTCGTCAGTCTACCAAATTTAACGGTGTATCCTACATTGTGCAACGAGGTGCGGAAGCTGTCTACTCTGAAGCTGGACAAGCACAAATTAAAGCATTAGTGAGTTTTTATCTAGAAAACGCCAAAATTATCCGCGAAAAACTCACCGCCGCCGGACTAGATGTATATGGTGGAGTAAACGCGCCTTACGTGTGGGTGAAGACTCCCAATGGTCTTTCTAGCTGGGATTTCTTTGATAAATTGCTGGATACCTGCAATGTTGTTGGTACACCTGGTTCTGGTTTTGGTGCTGCGGGTGAAGGCTACTTCCGCATTTCTGCATTTAACAGTCGCGAAAATGTAGAAGAGGCAATGCAGCGTATTATTAGTAACTTTACATCATAGCTTCTCCGTTGTAGCCAGATTTTTGTAGGGTGGGCAATACTTTTAGTGATAAAACACCGATTTTTACCTTGCTGGCATTGCCCACCTTACCGTTATTAAGAATGGTGCAGAATATAAATACCTTCCCAGGAAATTTATCTTTAACAAACTAGGAATTACAAAAATGACTATAGACAAACAACCAATACAAGTAATTGGAGGTGGACTAGCTGGGACAGAGGCTGCATGGCAAATAGCCCAAGCTGGAGTGCCTGTAATTTTACATGAGATGCGCCCTAAACGCTTCAGCCCTGCCCATCATACAGAAGATTTGGCAGAATTAGTATGTAGTAATTCCTTTGGGGCAATGGCAAGCGATCGCGCGGCGGGTTTGCTGCATGAAGAATTACGTCAACTAGGTTCTGTTGTTATATCCAAAGCCGATGAACACGCTGTTCCGGCTGGGGGTGCGCTGGCTGTAGATAGAGGACAATTTGGGCAAGATTTAACCCAAACTTTAGCCAGTCATCCTTTAATTGAATTTCGGCGAGGGGAAGTCCCAGCCATCCCTGAAGGAATAGTGGTTTTAGCAACTGGCCCCTTAACCAGTCCCGACTTAACAGAGGACTTGCACCGCTTCACTGGGATGGAATATATGAGTTTCTTTGATGCGGCTAGCCCCATTATTGTGGGAGAGTCCATCAACCGCGATATTGCCTTTATGGCATCGCGTTATGACAAAGGTGAAGCTGCCTATCTCAATTGTCCCATGAACAAGGAGCAATATCTGCGGTTTTGGGAAGCACTGCGTCAAGCTGAACAAACAGAACTCAAAGACTTTGAGAGGGAAACCGCGAAATTTTTTGAAGCCTGTCTCCCCATTGAAGAACAAGCACAACGGGGAGAGGACACAATGCGTTACGGCCCCTTAAAACCAGTAGGGTTGTCTGATAGTCGCACCGGGGAACGTCCCTATGCAGTGGTGCAGTTGCGACAAGAAGATAAAGCCGGTCAGTTGTGGAATATGGTAGGCTTCCAAACAAATCTGCGTTGGGGTGAACAGAAGCGAGTCTTCCAAATGATTCCCGGTTTGGAGAAGGCGGAATTTGTGCGGTTAGGAGTCATGCACCGCAACACCTTTATTAATGCACCCCAGTTAATGCTACCGACTTTGCAATTTAAACAGCGTCCCACATTGTTGGCGGCTGGACAGTTGATTGGGACTGAAGGTTATACAGCAGCAGCAGCCGGGGGTTGTTTGGCGGGAATTAATGCTGCACGGTTAGCTTTGGGTAAAGAACCAATGATGCTTCCCAATACAACCATGATGGGGGCATTATTTGATTTTATCAGTTCCGCCTCACCTAAACATTTCCAACCGATGCCGCCCAATTTTGGCATTTTTCCCGATTTAGGGGTGAAAATCAAAAACAAACAGGAACGTTACGGACGTTACCGCGATCGCTCCTTGGCTGATTTGGCTAGTTGGAAAACTAATTTGTAAGAGTTATTAGCCTTGAGAGTTTTCATTCCTATTTACCCCAAATCAATAGTACGTATAATTATACGTAAAGATAATTGATAACGCATAAACTATGAATCTGGGGAATTTGGGCAATATCTACTCAGATGAGCTAATTACAGCCACTGAATTGAATCGTCAACCTGGACGAGTTCTAGACAAAGCTTTAGAACGTCCAGTGACAATTACTCGTAATGATCAGTCTTTTGCGTTGTTGCGTCGGGAAGAAGTAAATTCTCTAGTTAAGACAGCAACACAGAGCAAAGCTGTTTTTGAAGGATTAACCGTGGCTTTTTCCCTATTATTGGGTAAAGAAATCGGTTTTGAGCATCCTTATCGATGGCTGAGTGTATTTGAACAAGATGAGCTGCAAGACTTTATCAAAGAACTCAGTGAGGCTTTTCGGTTAATAGATTCATCAACTACAGCATGGGAGATGATTGACGCGATTATTCATGAATGGTACGAGAGTGCGATCGCGATCGCTAGTCCTGAACTCACAGCAGCGTTTAGTGCTGAGACAGATGAAGTACAGTTAACCAAGCCATCTGCTGAGAATATTGTGTGAATAAGATGATGTCAGACAATCCAGCAGAAAATGCCAAAGTGGAGAATGTAGAGCCACCAGAAGTTGAATTGACGGCTTCTGCATTATCTGAGATAGAAAGCACTTGGTTAGTGGTAGCTAAAAATCGTCGAGTCAATCGAGACTGGGAAGCTTTAATGCAGCGTCATCCAGAAAACACACGTCGATGTTATGAGGATTTGTGTACTGCACCAACCACTAGACAGCCTGGCCGTGTTTTCCCTTTAAAGGGCAAACTTTATCAAGGTGCATGGGAATATGAAGTGACAAAAGGGGACAGAGTGTTTTACGTTCCTGATCAGGAACAGTTAAAAATCGTTGTTTATTACGCAGGAAAACATCCAAATTCTGCACCTAAACCGTAAATTACCGAACTCACAGACAGTTTGCTGTTAGATGTTCTTCAGTTTTGGGAACAATGTTATCTATGCTTGCAATCCCTTGGCTGAACATAACGGCATGAAAACGGCATTGATTCGACACTGGAAATTGTGCTGGTGTTTGCTGATAATTTGCTGGATGCTGGTTTGGCTACCAGTATCTGCAACACCTCCAACAGTTAACAACCTCCGACAACAACAGCAACAAATTAATCAAGAACGCCAGAATGTGATTCAGGAACGCGATCGCCTGACTAATTTACAACAGGCGGCGCAAAATCACCTGACTGGGATAGCCAAGAACCTGCAAACTACCAACAGCCAAATTCAAGAAAGTGAGGCGCGATTACAAGCTGCTACTCAACGTCTCCAGCAACTAGAAGCTGATTTATATGTGGCGGAACGTGCGTATGGAGAACGCCAATTAGCAACCATAGCTAGGTTAAGGTATCTCCAGCGATCGCCAATCAGTCAAGGATGGGCAGTATTATTACAAAGCCGTGATATCAGCGACTTTATCAGCCGTCGCTATCAATTAAAGTTAGTGTATCAGGCTGACCAACAAATTTTGGCGAAGCTCGAAACTCAAGCCACACTGATTAATCAACAAAAAACCCAATTAGAAGAACAAAAGAACGAAGTTGCTTTAATTAGAGAGCAATTATTATCACAAAAAGCTGATTACCAAGCTCAAGCACAGTCTCAATCAGAATTAGTTCAAAGGCTAAATAGCGATCGCCTAGCTTTAGAAGCCGCACAAAACCAACTAGAAAGAGATTCCCAAAATTTAGAAACCCTCATTCAACAAAAGGTAGCAGAAGCCAGAGCCAGAGAGGAGGCGCAAGCTAAAGCCAATAACCGCAAAAACGTTTTTATTGGCGGTACTGGATTATTTGCCCTTCCTAGCAATGCACGTACAAGCAGTTCCTTTGGCTGGCGTGTACATCCCATTCTCGGTTATCGCCGCTTTCATGCTGGGTTAGATTTTGCTGCTAGTTACGGGAGTACCATTCGCGCCGCCGATTCCGGGACGGTGATTTTTGCTGGTTGGTATGGTGGTTATGGTAAAACAGTAATTATCGATCACGGCAGAGGTATGACTACACTATACGGACACAGTAGTGAATTATATGTGACAGAAGGACAAACAGTGCAAAGAGGTCAGGCGATCGCCTCTGTCGGTTCTACTGGTTTATCTACCGGGCCACACCTGCATTTTGAAGTCCGCCGCAATGGTACACCAGTCAACCCAGCCGATTATCTGTAATACCAAATGTTTGATATCGTGATATAATTAGCCAATAACGAGGGCGCGTAGCTCAGTGGATAGAGCAACAGATTCCGGTTCTGTGGGTCGGGGGTTCAAATCCCTCCGCGCTCGTTACCTTTTTCAAGACTAACCACAAAATCGAGAGGTCATTTTCTCTCAGTTTTCTCTCACTCAATCCAATGTATCCCCAAAACAGGCAAATAGGGGTGAATAGTTGGCTTGAGATAAACTTATCATTCACAGTTTACTTCGATTTAGTGTGAGCTATTTTGAATAATTCCGATTTGATGAAACAAATATACAAATCAATATTTTAAGTAGATTTACTCAGGCAAGTATATGGTATAAATTGATATGTTTTCATAAAAGTAGATAACTACTTATTTAAAATCCAAGAAAAAAATAATGATTAGAAGATACTGGAAGATATGGTCATCTGTTGCCTTATTAATATTTAGTATCTCTGCTTGTTCAAATGGAAAAATCCAAGATACTAAAAGTAATACTAATAGTCCTGATAATGAGTTTGAATATCAATTAAATTTCTTTTTAAAAGAAGAAGATAGCTCAGTAAGAGTTGCGTATCAACAACTTTTTGGAAAAGATAAATCAATCCAAGAAGCTAAAGAATATTGCAAAAAGCTTGATCAAGGTAAGAATAAAATTACTTTAGTGAATGAGATATATGATGATTTAACCAAAAAAGTTAAGGATAATACAATTACTGAAAGAGAACAAAAAGCGATTTTTACAGTACATAGTACAATCCAATTTACAGCACAAGACATATATTGTCCGCAGCATAGAGACAAAACCCAAATCCCCTTAAATGAACGATTAAAATAACTGATAATTTCTTAACTTCCCAATTTTATGCATAAAAGCATTTGATTACTATGCTCCCAGAGAAAAAGTTATGAATCTAATTTAATCCTCATTCCTAAATATAAATAACTATCAATAATTTTTTATATAATTAAAGGTTAGTTAAGTTATGGAAAATAAAAGTTAAAATAATTAATCGTATTCAGCCGCAAGTACACTAATCCGAATCAAATATAGCTTATTAAGACGAATATCATATATACCATATACACATTAATCTATATATTTATAACCGCACTCATCTATTTTTCTTACTGTAGTTAATCTAATATAACTGTCATAGTTAATTTATCACCTTAAGCTATCAGATAGTTAGAGATAGAAACAATAACTCATTTTATCTATAGAATACCGCGCTAGGTGTAACTACTTATGTTAGATCGCCGTGTTTAACAGTGATTACTTTATCTCTTAACTTAACGTAGTTGTTAACGTTAGTTTTGAGTGATTTAACTAGTTCGACTGCTTGAGATTTGTTAAGTGATAATTCAGTGAAAATGTATTTACTGATTAACAGCGCAAGTCTATTACAGTTAGAGTTATCAATACCCGGTTGATGTTGTCTAATTACGCTTCTTATGCCTTGTGTAACTTTCTTTATGTCACGTACGGCTTTATGAATTGCACTGTCGCTGTTATTGATTACATAGTTATCTATGTTGGTTTTAATTTGATGCACGTTAGCTTGTAACATCTTTTTAGTTATGTCTAATCGAATTTGATCTAACCATACACAATCACTTTTAACTTGATTATTGATCATGTATTTACTATCAAGACAACTTATAACAATTTCCTTCTGTCCTACTAGTTCTTTAGTGCATAGGATTCTAGTACCTATAGTTAACTCTTTATTAGTTAGAGTTAGACCTATGTATTGTTTAATTACATCTTTAGGTAATACCGTTGATCGATTGAGTAACTTAGCTAGATGCTCATATTGTGGTTGGGTAGCTTTCCACTTGTATATGTTGTTAACTTCTAACTCAATAGTACCTATGGTTAATAACTTTGTTCTATTTTGAGTAAGACTAGCACTGAATGACTTTTTACTGTGTGCTGCCTTAATTGCTTCACTACGGGTATATGATTTATCTAACGTGTAAAGTATCAATAACTGATTTTCCATTGCTACTTGACATTGAATAGGTTCAGTACCTAACTTATCTGCAAGATACTGTCCGAGTTCTAATTGTAAGAAAAAGGGTTGACTCCAATTACCTAGTAAACCAGTGTTGATACGATTAGTTGTAGTTGGTTTAGGTTTAACAATTTCCTTAGTTAGCTGTCTTTTTTCTTTAGCTTTATTAAGCTTAAACTGTGCATAGCGATAATAGTTATCAATCGTTGTATTTGGTAGTGTTACAGAGCATTGTAGTGACCGCTCATAAGCTTCTATGAAAGCTTCCATTACAATTTGATTTTTGATTTTATTGTATGTACCTTTTTTAATATTTGTGGTACTTTCATTTGAAATGTTATCTAACTGTGTACGGCGTTTTAATGCTAACAGAATTAAAACTGTATCATCGTAAGTATGTAATACCCGTTTTTTACCTTTGTGGTCGATGTATGTTTTGATAAATTCTACTTTATTGTCTTTAATCATTCGTTCTACTAAGCTTGCTAATTCATCTCTTTTTGTTATATGAGGATATTCCATTAATTTACCATTTTTAGCAAAAAGTAGATCCGAATATTTTTCTACAGTGAGGCTGAAATCGTACCCAAAGGAATACACTACAGCAGGTAAATAAGTTTCAGTAGTTACTTTAACGTTAACGTTTTTACTTGTCATAAATGAAAAACGTAACGCTGTCTTATCATCAGGATTAACTTCAGTGATTAATTTGCAAGAAACAAAAACTTTTTTACGTGATGGTAATCCAGTCGCCTTATCGACGTTACCGTATTCCCATGCTGTAAAAGTTAATTGCAAATCTAACTTGTTTTCAAGTGCATGGCGTTCAATAGCATTGATTTGATTAATGTCCATATCAATGCTTGCAGATCCAATCCACTTACTATTGACCTTAGCCTGTTCTAAATCATATAGTTGAGAAGCATTCTGAATATTTTGCGAGGATATTTGTAGAGGTGATGAAGTAGATGAGATTCTGTTTTTATTAATTTTGATAATATTCTGTTGTGTTTTGTTATTAACCCCATTAATTTTAGTATTTTTAAATGCTAATATCCAAGAATTACACATGATAATTCTTACTGTGTATTGACAAATTTTTTCTATGTCTTGTGTTTTAATATTTTGTCGAATTAATTTGTGTTTTTCATATTGATAAATTTGATACATACTGTAAAACAATAGATATCGCAAATTGTAATTAAATTTTGCGTTGTCGCACAAATAGCTCATTACTTCTAAAGATATTTTCTGTTGTAGTAAAATTTGTTTATTTTTGATTTTAGTTGTATGTATAATATACTTGGCTTCCATTAATTGCCGATTTTCCAGAAAATAATCAATACATTTTCTAATAATGTCATTGATTATTTGATTGCTTTGATCTTTTCTTGAATTAATCCAGTTATTAAATTTTACATCTTCAATAATTCTTGAATTTTCAAAATAAATCAAACTTAAAAAATGCTGTTGAAATATCTCTAATCTTTGTCCCCTGTTTTCAATCAAGCTACTTGTTTCTGTACTATTACCATCGGTTGATACTCTCAGTTCACATTCTTCTATTTCTCTAGAACTAGTGGCATGAAAATGAGCAAAATAGGGTTCTCTAATATTACCCTTTCTTAAATAAACTTCTTGTTTGCAAATAGGACAAATTAACCCTTGTTTTGAGTAAGAACCAAAATCACAGTCCTTTGCATAAACTCTTTTGCCACCTTTATAAATTGAGATCGCAAATTCCATATTTAATTAATGCTAGTGATACTCTCATTATTATGAAAATAACTGTTAATACTTAGGGAATGCCTGAGTAAAGTTACTTATTATACTTGTATCTGCTAACATCTTTCTTTTTAGTGCTTGTAACTTTTCGGAGATTTGCGATCACCTACGGTGGGCGGTTACGCCATCGCACTTACCATCGCAGTACCATTCTGTGGAATGAATTAATCAACCGCCGCGATTTAACCTCCCAAGGGGCGA
>NZ_JACJRG010000019.1 GCF_014697125.1 Anabaena minutissima FACHB-250
CACGTCTTCCGAAACTACTCAAATGATAAAAGTCCCTCGTCTTTTATTTGAGCGTTTGAGGGATATTGCTGTTTACGCTGCCTGAGTAAATCAAAAATGGATAAAGTCGAGCTTAAGTGCTGGATAATACCATGAAGATATTATTGAGGATTGGCGATAGAAAAACCCCGACGTGTAGAACGAATATTAGCTAAATCGACTTGAAAACTAACTTTATCTTGCCTTTCCCCGCTTCTTGCTTCCAAAGTCCAGCTACCAGGACGTAAATACCAAAACATAGAATTAACTTGGCTATCTAGCTTTTCTCCATTCAACCACCACTCCACGGATATAGATGGATTTCCTGCTAGCTTAAATTCTAATTTTTGCTGTCCTTCTGTACCGGGATACAGCAAAAATAAATCGCCATTGTGGGGAGAGATAATCCTTAAATTATTAGTAACTAAACTTGATGACGGCTGTTTTCTTAGCCATTCGTCATACTCGGACGGTAAATTAAAATCCTGCTGATTCTCATAGGCAGTTTTATCTTCTGGATAGAAATATTCCTGCACCACAGAGTTACATTCTGGTGTCGGTTTTAACCCAGAGATTGCACATATAGGTAGTTTAATTAACCCGCTTGGAGAGGGAAAAGCGGCTGGTTCTTGTTGTTCATGCAAGTGTAGCATGATGCGATTCCATAAAGGTGCTGCACCCATGACTCCCGACACTTGGCGCATCGGTTCGCCGTTGAAATTGCCTACCCAAGTCGCCACCGTGTAGTTGTTAGTAAAGCCAACCGTCCAAGTATCGCGGAAATTAGAGGAAGTACCAGTCTTAACAGCTGCGGGGAAGGGTAAATTTAACACCGAGTCTACACCAAAAGCTGTAGCACGGGCATGGTTATCACTCAGCATATCGGTGATGAGTTGCCATGTGGTGGGGGCTGGGGATTGGGTATTGGGGACTGGTGACTGGGAAAATACAGTAACTAAGGGTGTGGTTTTTCCTTGTTGGGCGATGGTGAGGTAAGCTTGGGCTAGTTCCCAGAGAGAGACTTCGCCGCTACCGAGAGTTAAACCTAAACCGTAATATTCTGGGGTTTGCTTGAGGTGGGTAAACCCTAGTTGATGCAGACGTGCTAAGAAAGATGGTACGCCGACTTTTTCTAAGACGCGCACGGCTGGGATATTGAGGGAATTAGCTAAAGCTAGGCGTACTCTAACAGGGCCGAGAAAGTTTTGGGTGTAATCTGTGGGACTATACAGCTTTGCACCGGGAATGGCGTAGTGGGTGGGTACATCAGCCAAAATAGTGTTTGGGCGAATAGCACCTTTTTCTAAAGCCAATTCATACACAAACGGCTTGAGAGTAGAACCGGGTTGACGTAACGCCTGTACGCCATCGTTACGTCCTAGCCTGGCTTCGTTAAAGTAATCAGGTGAACCGACGTAGGCTAAAACTTCCCCAGTGTGGTTGTCAATTACCAAAGCGGCTGCATGGTGGACGTTATTGGCGGCGAGGTGGGAAATTACTTGCTGTACTTGCGCTTCGACAAATTGCTGTAAGGATTTATCTATAGTGGTGCGAACGGGGGAAGTTATTTCTGTTTCAGATAACTGACTGGCTAACCAAAATAAAAAATGAGGTGCGGCGATAATTCCCCTTTTTCGTGACCGAAAGACGACTTTTTCGGTGAGGGTTTTATCTGCTATTTGGTTAGTAATATACCCATCCTGCACCATGCGGTTGAGGACATATTTTTGTCGCTGCTGGAGTCGATTCCAATGCTGCAACGGATCAAAATAAGTGGGATTATTAGGGATAGCAGCGAGGAGACTGGCTTGGGCGATATTTAAATCACTGGCGGGGATGGAAAAATAAGTTCTAGCGGCGGCTTCTACACCATATATATTCCCTCCCATTGGTAGACGATTAACATATGCAGCCAGGATTTCATCTTTGTTCATCCCTGCTGCTAATCGCCAAGCCAACCAAATCTCATTAATTTTCCCAGAGAGGTTGCGGGGGGATGGTGCTAACATCCGCGCCAATTGCATGGTAATTGTGGAAGCACCAGAAACAATTTTTTTGGTATGGATGGCTTGTTGCATAGCGCGGATAATAGCTTTCACATCTAATGCGCCATGCTGATAGAATCTACCATCCTCCGCCGCTAAAATTGCTTGGATAAATTGGGGTGAAACCTGCTTGAGTGGTACAACTGCGGTATGTTCTTGGTCACGAGTGAGGATTGTTCCTAATGGTAGCCCATTGCGATCGCTAAATTCCAATGCCAGTTGATTCTGTGCAATATCTCCAGCACTAATCGGTGCAAAATAAGGCAATAATCGCACACATAGACACATCAATACCACAGCCAAAATAATTTGAATACTTCTGCTATATCTAAGTTTATGCTTAATTTTCCATCGCCAACTCTTTACCCTTTTCATCACTCAATTAGCTTCAATTTCATCTCAACTAATAAATACACATCACAATTTTCAGGTTAACGTTTTTCACTAAATTAATTTACAAAAATTCATTAAAACCAAATAGTTAAAAATTGTAATGATTTCCAGGAACAATCAGACAAAATTAGTTATCCATGTAATGTGACATTAGTCTCAACTCTCACACTCTCACACTCTCACTCTCTGCGCCTCCGCGCGGCAGTCGCTACAAGTCGGCAAAGCCGCCCAACGCCCTGCCTTGCCTCTGCGTTAGGTAATTCCTATTTTAAATCTCATATAAACCAGCATGATTATTAAAACTTTCATGCGATTCCTACTAACTTTTACACTCATATTAGGAATTGCAGGGTGCAACTTTATCGGTATATCATCAAAACCACAACTCCCAACCGTTACAGCACTCACCCCACCCAACTTACCAGATTGGATTGAACAAATTAGCCCCATCGGTAACGCCAAACCCCTCAACCAAATTCGCATCCGATTCAAAGAAGCATTAATCCCTGTTGAAAAACTTGACAGTCCCGAACAACAAAACCTATTACAAAAATTTGCCCTTTGGCCACCTTTACCCGGACAATTTCGCTTTTTAACACCGCGCATGGTAGGCTTTCAACCAGAACAAGCCTTACCCCAAGCCACAAGATTACAAGTTACCCTCAAAGCAGGTTTAGCAGACTTAAAAAATCATCGTCTAGAAAAAGATTTAGCTTGGACTTTTAATACCAACCCCATTGAATTAACTAACTTACCCGGTGTAAATCCTGTAGAACAAGCAGACATTCAGCCAGTTGACTTACAGCCAAAACTACAATTTTCCTCTAATACAGAACTTAACTTAGCTTCTGTGCAAGAACATCTCCAGTTAATTCCCGAAGGTAAAAGTAAAGGTGTTAATTTTAAGATTGCTTTAGCTAAACCCGAACAGCCAACAGCAAGAGAAGAACCTTTAGAAAAATTCGACCCTTCAGCACGTAATTGGGTTTATGATTTATTTCCCCAACAAAATTTAGAAAAAGCTACAAACTATCGGCTTGTATTTTCTCCTGGTATCTTACCTGCGGATGGTAACTTACCCACAGATAAAGAAGTTATCAGTAAATTAGCAACTTATTCACCTTTAGCATTTAAACAAATTAACTTTTATGGACAACCAGATGCAGGCGGAACTTATGGGAGATTTTTAAAAGGCAGTCCCCAGCTAGAGTTTAATAATATATTAGTTGCAGATACTGTTAGAGAACATATTAAAATTGACCCTGCACCAAAAGATATTTCTAAACTGCTACAAATAGGTGATGAAGATAGATTTGTAACCATAAATCCCTATGCTTTAGCACCAGCTACTAACTATAAAATCACTATTGATAAAAACCTCAAAGATAAGTTTGGACAAACCTTAAATAAACCTGTAACACTTAACTATAATACTGGAGATTTAGCCGGGGATATCTGGACTCCCTCAGATTTGCATATTTTTCCATCCGGGCAAAATTTGCAACTCAATATTAATACAGTTAACCTACCAGAGTCACAATATAAAGCCGCTTATCGGGTAGTACAACCTACAGATTTAGTTTACGCTAGGGGGGCTTATCCCCAAGGTAATGATAATGATTTATTACCAAAGCCCAGTGAGTGGCAAAGTTTTAAAGTTTCAGCTAAAAACAATCAGCAAACTAATGTCAATGTAGCACTACGAGAAAAACTTGGTGCTGCTACAGGAATGTTAGCTTATGGGGTGCAGGCACGCACAAATAAATATCAAGACAACGGTAAAGAATTGTGGCGAGAACCTACGACTTATGGCTTAGTGCAGTTAACAAATTTGGGTGTATTTAGCCAATGGTTTCCTGATGCTGGGTTAATTCGCGTTAATCATCTCAGTGATGGTTCATCTGTGAAAGCTGCACCTATCGAAATTTATCAATTAAGATTAGATGCTAAATATCGTGATCCAGTTCAACCTTGTGCTACAGGTAAAACAGATAATGATGGTAATTTAAGACTTCAGCGTCAAGATTTACAGCAATGTTATATCACCAATAAAGAGTTTGTCAAATCACCAGAATTATTAGTAATTGCCCGTGAGAACCAAGATTGGGCATTTACAAAAACCGAAGAATATAGCGGTGTTTATGGTTATGGTATTGATGCAGCTTGGGCAGATAATAAACCAGTCTCACGCGGCGTAATATTCTCAGATAGACAATTATATCAACCAGGAGAAAAAGCTGCTTTTACTGGTTTTGCTGATTATTTAGAGAATGGTATTATTCAGCAAGATAAAAATGCTGTCTACCAAGTAAGTTTGGTAAATCCTGATGGACAGAAGACAGATTTAGGTAATAAAACCACAAATCAATTTGGGACATTCTCTTTAGAATTACCAATCAATAATAATCAAAAATTAGGGTACTATACAATCCAAGCTAAGGGTAAAGACAACAGAGAAATTTCCGGTGAGTTTCGGGTAGCTGAATTTAAACCGCCGAATTTTAAAGTCGAACTCGATGTAGATAAAGAATTTGCCTTGCTTGGGGATAAGGTGGAGACGAACGCAGCGAGTAATTATTTATTTGGTGCGCCAGTCGAGGGAGGAGAAGCCAAATATTTTGTGACTCGTCGCCAGGAAAATTTTATCCCTAAAAATTGGGAAGAATTTAGTTTTGGTAGACAATGGTTTTGGCCGGAAGAAATTCCTGCTGTTCCTAGTGATGTGTTGCAAACTAACACCAAATTAAATGCAAATGGTAAAACCAGTCAAACAGTAACGGTGGCAAAAGATTTACCCTATCCCATGACTTACCGTGTGGATGTACAAGTTGCAGATGTTTCTAATTTATCTGTGGCTAATTCCAAATCTTTTACAGCTTTACCAAGTAATCGTTTGATTGGTTTAAAAAGTAATTTTATCGCCAATGCTGATAAACCTTTCCCTGTAGAAGTGATTGTGACTGAACCTACAGGAAAACTCATGACTAATCAACGAGTCAGGGTAGAATTACAACAGATGAAATATAGTAGTGTGACGCAATTAGTAGAAGGTAGTCGCACAGCAAAAAACCAAGTTGAATATAAGACGGTAGCACACGCAGAAATTACATCAGAAGAAAGTCCCCAAATTGTCAATTTCACACCATCCGCATCAGGTTCATATCGCATTCGCGCTAATTTTAGCAATTCTCAAGAAGAATTAACAGCCACAGATAGCCAAATTTGGGTGGCAGGAAATAATCCAGTTTATTGGGGTTCAGAAGAACAGAACCGCTTAGAAGTTAAACTAGATAAAAAAGAATATAAACTCGGTGAAATTGCTACTGCTTTAATTCAATCTCCCTACCCAGATGCAGAGTTATATTTTGCCGTCATTAAAGATAAACCCCTGTATCAACAGCTAACTAAAACCAAGGGAGGCGCACCACAAATTCAATTTCAAGTCACGCCGGAAATGTTACCCAACGCAGCAGTAGAAGCTGTGTTAGTCAGACAAGGCGCACCTCTAAATCAAGTAGAAGCAGGAAGTTTAGATAAGTTAGTCAAAATTGGGTTTACGCCTTTTAAAGTGAACTTGCAAGATAAATATTTAAAAGTGCAAGTCACACCATTGCAAGCGTCATTAGCACCAGGTGCAGAGGAAACCTTACAACTAGAACTCAAAGATAACCAAAATCAACCCACCCAAGGACAATTAACCGTCATGGTGGTAAATGAAGCAGTGTTGCAACTGTCTGGTTATCGTCCACCAAATTTGGTAGATACAGTTTACGCAGAACAGCCAATATCTACCCGCTTTAGTGATAATCGTCCTGATGTGGTGATACAACCCCAAGATGTAGCGAAACCTAAAGGTTGGGGTTATGGTGGCGGGTTTTCAGCCAATGCAGCTAATACCCGTGTCCGCACAGATTTTCAAGCTTTAGCTTATTACAATGGTTCTATCCTCACCGATGCTGATGGTAAAGCGCAGATATCCTTGAAATTACCAGATGACTTAACTACATGGCGGGTGATGGTTGTCGCTACTGATGGAAATCTCCGCTTTGGTAATGGGGACGCGACGTTTATCACCACCAAACCACTACTAACTAATGCCATCTTGCCACAGTTTGCCCGTCCAGGCGATCGCATCTTAGCCGGTTTATCTGTCACCAATAACACGGGAACTTCAGGAAACTTAACAATAAACGGTGAACTTAACGGTACAGTCAAGTTTGCTGAAAAGAACCCCAGCACTACTAATTTACAAACCAAAACGCAATCAGCAACTCAAGCTTATCGCTTTCCAATGGTGGCTGAGAATGTCGGCGTGGCGCAAGTCCGCTTTACTACGCAGCTAAATAATACAGCCGCCGATGCCTTTGCTGTCCCGTTAGAAGTCAAGCCATTGGAGGTGACAGAACAAGTTGTAGAAACTGGGGTGACTGATAAGCAAGTCAAAATTCCTCTCAATGTTGATAAAAATGTCTCCCCGGAAGCTGGCGGTTTAGATATTCAACTAGCGAGTACCTTAATCCCAGAAATCAAAGCACCAGCTAAACAAGTATTAGCAAATAATGATTTACCTTTCGCTGAACCTGCGGCGAGTCAGTTAATTATTGCGGCTAATCTACAAACTTTAACGCAAAAATATAGGCAAACCTTTGCAGAATTTAATCCACAAAAACAGGCGAATCAAGCCATTACCCAATTACAAAAATTGCAAATCGCCGATGGTGGTTTTGCAGCCTTCCCAGGACAAGAAAAATCTGACCCTTGGATTTCTGCTTACACTGCTGAAGCTTTAAGTCAAGCCAAGCAAGCCTTCCCCAATGCGGTAGATGCTGCAATGTTATCTCGCTTAAAGAACTACTTACAAAAAGTCTTAGCGAACCCTGGACAATATGACTTTTGTAAACAGCAGTTATGTAAAACTCAACTACAACTCAATGCTTTAATTGCCTTAGCAGAAATTGGCGAGAAACGCAATAGTTTTTTGAGTGATATTTATCAACAGCGCAATAACTTTGATATCGTCACTCAAATCAAACTAGCAGGGTATTTATCTCAATTCCCAGAATGGCAAGATGAATCACAACAAATGTTCAATCAGTTACAAAAGAATATCTACGAAACTGGTAGGACAGCAGTGATTAGCTTACCCAATAGTTGGGGATGGATGAGTTCAAATACCACAGCACAAGCACAGGCTTTAAGATTATTTATCGCCAAACAAAGTAAGCCGGAAGTCATCGATAAATTATTCCAAAGTCTGTTAGCACAACGCAGAAATGGTACATGGCAAACAGATTATAATAATGCTCAAGCTTTAACAGCATTAGTAGAATATAGCCAACTCCAACCCACACCACCAAACTTTTTAGCCACAGTACAATTAGCAGGTAAAAAACTCGGAGAAAATCGCTTTAATGGTTATCAAAATCCTAGTTTACAATTAAATGTAGCAATGGATAAATTACCTCGTGGTCGTCATGATTTGACCTTGCAAAAATCTGGTAATGGTAAATTACATTATTTAGTAGCTTATAACTACCGTTTGCCAGGAAACCAACCGGGGAGATTTAACGGTTTACGAGTTACAAAAGCTATTAGCAAAGTTGGTGAAACTAAGCCTCTGCAAAAAACAGGGATTTATGCTTTTGATAAACCATTAAATCTAGAAAGTGGACAAGTGTTTGATATTGGTTTAGAAATTATTGCCGACCATCCTGTGGATCATATAGTAATTAAAGACCCATTACCAGCAGGATTAGAAGCCGTAGACCAGAGTTTTCAAACTGCAACAGCCGCATTACAAGCACAGGCGGATAGTTGGCAACTTGGCTATAAGAATATCTACCGCGATCGCATTATCGCCTACGCTGACCACTTAGAACCAGGAGTTTATAGCCTCCACTATTTAGTCCGTTCTGTAACTCCCGGTACATTCCTCTGGCCTGGTGCGGAAGTGCATTTGCAGTATATACCAGAAGAGTTTGGACGTTCAGCCAGTTCTACGCTACAAATTCAATAGACCTGTTGTACAAATATTTAACTATAACTGTTGTCAATACTTTAGCATTAATGCTAAAGTATTCTCTGTACAGGGAACACTTTAACACTATTTATTGATTGAATCCAAATTCATATCATAAATAAGTTCCCAAATAACAAATTGTCGAAAGTTTTTCATAGCTTATCTTAATGTTTGAATATCCTAGGTAATGTCTATGTACATAGAAAGTTTTACCCCTAATGAAGCTGCGGCATTTCTAGAATTACCAACCAAGAAGATTTATAAGGAGGTAGAGCATAAAATTTTCCCTGAGTATAATCCTCCTAGACTAAATTTTGCTGCATTAGTCTATCTACGTTTAATTAAAGAGATAGGCTTTATTCATGTTGATTTTCGTTCATCTCTTTATCAAAGCTTAGTTAGAGCCTTAGAACAAAAGTTACCAAGCATTGAAATAGCAAGATTTGTCAAAATAGAAGTTGAGCCTATTGCCAAGGAGATATTAGAATTTATCAAATGTTTTCAGGCTTGGAAAGAAAATTTAGTTTCTGATCCGAATATCATGGGTGGAGAAACCGTATTTTCTAATTCTCGGCTTACGGTTCGTCATATTGGTTCAATGCTTGATAAAGGAGAGTCTCTAGAGAATATACATGAAGATTATCCTTACTTAACGGAAGAAGATATAAAATTTGCTCAAGTCTACGTAAAAGCTTACCCAAGTGTTGGAAGACCTAAAAAGGATTAAATTCCTAATTGATGAGGATCTTTCACCAGGCGTTGCACTTTACTTGTGTAATGAGCTTTTTATTGATGCAATTGCTGTGAGAGATCGGGGATTACTCGGTGCAAAAGATTATCAAGTTTTAGAATACGCTTTTAATGAAGAACGTATTCTTGTAACAGCAAATGTGCGGGATTTTGAAAAATTTGCTCGTACTACAGAAATCCACGCTGGCATTGTATTCATTTGCCAAGGAAATTTATCTCGAAATGAGCAAATTGCTATTGTCAAAGAAGCCGTGAATGCAATCAATATGGAATTAGAAAAAGGACGCGATATGTTAAATCGTGTCTTATACATGGAAGAAGATAGTAATAAAAGGTTTGAATAATTTGGGAGCAAATTCTATTTAGATATGTTTGCTCTGCTGAGAAACTAAATGTACCGCATTACCCAGCTTGTTCACCAAGTATGGGAAAAACCTGTTCGCGTGCCAACCATGCAGCATACATTAATGATTGCTGAATATCGTCTGATTCCAAATATGGATAATCTTCTATGATTTCAGCCACGGTTTTGCCATTGGCGACCAAATTTAAAATTAATGAAACCGGAACTCGCATTCCCCTAATGCAAGCTTGTCCACCCATAATGCGGGGGTTAAATGTAATGCGGTCAAATCCTAACATATATCTACTGCTCCTGAGTGCGCTATTTAGGTTAGCAGGTTAGCAGTCTAATAATTACCCTGTCTAGCCAAATTTTTAAACTTGGTAAATTGCGGATCAAATAGTAATTTGACTGTACCCGTGGGGCCGTTACGGTGTTTGGCAACTATGACTTCTGCAATACCGCGATCGGGACTATCAGAATTATAATAATCATCTCGATATAACATGATGACTAAATCCGCATCTTGTTCAATAGATCCGCTTTCACGTAAATCAGATAACATGGGACGCTTATTAGTCCGTGCTTCCACCCCACGACTTAGCTGAGATAAAGCAATTACCGGCACAGATAATTCCCGCGCCAAACCTTTGAGAGAACGGGTAATTTTTGATAACTCTTGCACACGGTTATCACCCCCGCCTTCCATTAATTGCAGGTAATCTATCACCACTAAACCCAGTTCTACCCCCTGTTCGGCTTGCAGTCGTCTAGCTTGACTTCGCATTTGGGTAACGGTAATATTGGGCGTATCATCGATAAAAATTGACATTTCCGACAGCATACCGATCGCACGGCTTAAAGGTTCCCATTGAGTTTGACTCAGCCGTCCACTCCGCAAATAACCACTTTCAATCTGTGCTTCACTCGCTAATAAACGTTGTACTAATTGCTCTTTTGACATTTCCAAGCTGAACACAGCCACAGGTAATCGCATAGAAGCGGCTATATTGTGAGCTAGATTCAGACAGAAGGCGGTTTTCCCCATTGATGGCCTCCCAGCGACAATAATCAAATCAGAACGCTGGAAACCGCTAGTCATAGCATCTAAATCATAAAAGCCGCAGGGAATCCCTGGTAAAGAAATACCTTGATTTCGCTCCTCAATTTCCTGGAAATTATTAATCAGGGTTTCGGCAATGTGAGTTAAACCAGATTGGGGACGTTCTTGAGTAACACCGAAAACCTTTTGTTCGGCTTGGTCTAACACAATTGGCAACTCAGTTTCCGTCTCATAACCGAGATGGACAATTTCATTACCAGCTTTAATTAATTGCCGTCGCAGGTATTTTTCCATCACCAACCCTGCTAAGGCATCAATATTTACGGCTGAGACTGTACGATCTACTAATGTGGCTAGCTTATTTCTGCCACCTATTCGCGCCAGTAAATCGTTGTCAGCCAGCCAACTTGTCACCGCGAGTAAATCCGTAGGTTTACCCTGAGCGTGGAGACGTAGAGTAGCTTGATAGATATCCTTATGAGCAGTAATATAAAAAGCTTCAGGAATTAGGCGATCGCTAACTCGACTAATTGCCTCTGGATCTAGTAAAATACCCCCCAAAATCGCTTCTTCCACTTCGATGTTTTGGGGTGGGAGGCTATTGCTACCACGCGATTCAAAACTTAATTCTTCAGCCATAATTTATTCATTGGGCAGGGGGAATTGGGCATGGGGCAAGGGTATTGGGGTAAAACCACCCCTCTCCTGTCACCTGTCCCCTGTCCCCTGTCACCTGTCCCTCCCTAGTTTAACTAGCCACCACTTGAATATCAATTTGCGCTGTGACTTCAGAGTGTAGCTTAATGTCTGCTTTGTAAGTACCCAACTTGCCAATATCAGGAATGGTAATACCACGACGGTCTATTTCTTGACCTGTAGCTGCTTGGATAGCATCAACAACATCTTGAGTGGTGACAGTACCAAAAATCGCTTCGTTTTCACCAACTTGCTTGGCAATTTGCAAGCTGCCAACTTTTTCTAAGGCTGCTTGTTGTTCTTGTGCTTGTTGTTTAAGCTCTAATTGGCGTTGCCGTTCTACTTCCCGACGGCGTTCTACTTGTCTAAGAATACCGGGAGTCACATGAGTTGCAAAACTCTGAGGAATCAGATAATTACGAGCATAGCCAGGAGCTACATCTACTAAATCGCCAGATTTTCCTAGCTTGCTGACATCCTTAGTTAAAACTAATTGTATGCGTTTCGCCATTGTTTTCCGTTTTTCCTGTAAAATCTCATTAACTTGGGTGGCAGCAGGATAATCTACGTGAGCGTAGCTGTATCCCAACCAATACTATAATCCCAAAGCTTACAGATCCTAGCGAAAGGCGGGGGGCGATCGCAACTCCTAAATGCCAAAAATTTCAAAATAGAGACAGGGGATTGGGGACAAGTGACTAAAACATATCCTTCATTCCCCGAATCCTGGCGAATGTTTGCACAGGGTCACTGCTATTAGCTGCTAGTTGTAGTGCTGGTTGCTCCCAACGTAAAAAGGGATTGGTCAGCTTTTCTATTCCCAACATTGAGGGTACAGTAGGTTCTTGGCGACTGCGTTGTGCTTTGACTGCATAACTACGTTTTTGCAGTTCTGTATTATTACCGTCTATTGTCAGAGCGAATTGTAAATTTTTTAAGGTGTATTCGTGGGCGCACCAAACACGGGTATTATCTGGTAAAGACCTAAGTTTACTAAGAGATTCCACCATTTGGGCTGGTGTACCTTCAAATAAGCGACCACAACCACCAGCAAACAAGGTATCACCACTGAATAACTCCCCAGGTTCATTGGCTGTTTGGGGGGGGAAGTAGTAAGCAATATGAGCGCGGGTATGTCCAGGGATAAAGATGACCTCTGCTACTCTATCAGCAAATTGGACGCGATCGCCTTCCTGCAAAAACACCTCCTGTCCTGGTATTCTGCCTTTATCTTCCGCACCACCATAAACTTTCACTTGCGGGAATTTTTGGATTAGCGGCTGATTACCACCTATATGGTCATGATGGTGATGTGTATTAAAAATTGCCACTAATTCCGCTTTCAATCCTGCAAGTTCCTTGAGTACTGGTTCAGCCTCTGCGGGATCAACAACAGCTGCAATATTTTGTTTAGGGTCATGCAGTAGGAATATATAGTTGTCTGAGAGTGCCTCAAGACGAATGACTCGCATTAGCTTTATTTCCTCATAAGTTAGTGCTTGGTATATATTTTCAACTCTTAATTACTAGTAAATCACTAGATATTGCCCCAAGTCTGATCAAACACTTGTATTTTTTAGATTACAGACCCCATTTTTATCTCTTATGGTAATATAACCCTGTACTTACACTTAAATTATACAAAAAAAATATAAAGAATATTTTCATTGATCAGTAAAACTTCTCTAGGAGGAAGTGTTAATGCACAGTTAGATTTAGTGTGTTCTTTTTTTGCTGTCAAATTACTTAAGAAACCGTATGTAGTGGTATTCATATTTACTTTAAAGCAAAGAAGATTTAGTCGTAGTGCTATGACACATCTATTTAAGTAGGATAATTTATGAGTCGTAACCAAAGTTATATCTATAGTAATGTTCAAGACCAATCAGAGATGTCAGCAAAGCAAATTGTAGACAGAATCCTGCGCTCTGGTAAGATGAGTCGCCAAGACCATACCTTGCTTACCTCTACTGTTTTCAATAAAAGAGATGTGCATGAAGGAGAGCGTCGTCAGATTAATCGTGTTTTTAACCATATCCAAACAGGACAGCTGAAACTAGTTAATTGGTAACTCATAGTAATAGTTATACATAGTCAATAATGCTAGGTAAGTGAAACTCTAAGCGAAAACCCATAATCAGGAATTATACTAAAAATCTGTGCTATCTTAAGAACCAAAAGTCTTCAGGGCAAGTGAATACGCCTACTATCTCTGTAATAGTGAGTATTAACTGATAAACATAAGTATGAGGAACACTTAAGAAATGCCTCCACTGGTATCAATTATTATTAATTGCTTTAATCAAGGACACTACCTTGAGCGTTCAGTCACAAGTGTATTGTCACAAACCTACACTGAGCTTGAATGTCTGATTATAGATGATGGTTCTACTGATAACACTCGTCAAGTGTCTGAGCAATTAATGGGTATTGATCAGCGAGTGAAATACTTTTTTAAAGAAAATAGTGGACTACCATCTTCTCGCAATTTTGGGATTCAAAAGGCTCAGGGAGAATGGATTCAATGTCTAGATGCAGATGATTGGATTCATGAAGACAAAATTAGATTTCAACTAAATCATCTAGCACAAGTTAATTTTTCTGAAAATGTCATATTTTATTCAGATTATGAACGAGTATTTATAGATGCTCAAGAAAATATTGTTAACCGTCAGGAAAATATTATCGGTTCATTGACTACAGAGCAACTAATTCAACGTTTACTCATTCCCGATTTTTTAGCAGCCTCACCCCATCCTTGTCTTCAGCAAGCCATGTTGATGCACAAAAAAATATTGAGTAAAATTCAATTCCCTGAATATCTTAAAGCTTTGGGGGATAGATATTTTGCCATAGATATTCTCAGAGCAGGGGCAAATTTTGTTTATACTCCTATGATTGGGGCTTACTATACAAAGCACCAAACTAATCGCACCAATAACTGGCCTTATATGAGAAATTACTATATTTTATTTTATGAAAATGTAGTACAAAAGCATCCAGACTTGAATCAGTTATGCACAATCGGCATCGAGTATCTTTTGGAGGAAGCTATTCGAGAACAAGAACAATCCATATTTGATCAATTAATTAAAATAGCTCCTACCCCAGTTAGATTATTCGACAAAAAAATAAAGTTAAATAATAAATTTACTATAAAATTAGTAAATAAAATTAGAGCGATAACTCCTAGCTTTTTACTATACGAAAAGTATCGTGGACCTCGTTCAAAAAAAATCCTAGCTCTTGTATCAGATAAATTAAATTCGGTTAAAAGTACACTCAATTTATCCTGATTAATTTGCGTGATTTTATTTGTTAAATACCTAAGACTTATATGAAATTACTATGTATTATTTCCCTATTAAAAAAAAGCTAAAAAAAATCAAAAAAAAAGCTGAAACAATACTTGCTAAACCAGCTTATATCATCCCTTATACTCTTGCCTATTGGAAATTTTTGATCAGCAAATTACCGAGTCAGAAAGATACAGCAAATACAATAGAAGAGTATGACCTAGTTTTTGTAGTCTTAGATTTTGCTAGAGGTTGGATACTAGAAGCTATATGTAGAGAAATTGCAACTTACTTTCCCGGTAAATATTGCTTCCATTATTCAAAGTCTTCCTTACCTCCATCAAAAGCTTACTTTTTTGCTCATTACTCTTTTTTACCAATCTGTATAAAACTAAACCCATCTATTTGGGGCAGTAAAATACTAGTTTGGCATACGCATCCTCGTAATGACCTGGGTATAAGTAACGATGAACTAATTTATGTACTTAATCAAGCAAGCAAAGTTATATGTGCTTGTTCACAATTTGCTAGACTCCTGATTTCACAGGGATTGAATTCCCAAAAAGTAACGTATATATTGGGTGCGGCTGATCAAAACTTGTTTCAACCTCATGAGCGTGAAAATGGTGCTGTGGGTTTTTGTACAGCCTTTTATTACCGCAAAGAACCAGAGCGCATTTTAAACATCATTAAAATGATGCCATCACATAAATTTATCCTCCTAGGTAAAGGGTGGAAAAATTACGACAGATTTCCAGAAATGGCATCTCTACCCAACTTTTCTTATATTGAAGCTCCCTATTCGGATTATCCCAAATATTATGCTGAAATGGATGTTTTTGTTTCAACCGCCAAGCTAGAAGGAGGGCCAATTCCCTTGGTTGAAGCAATGATGTGCAATGTAGTTCCAGTGGCTAGTAAAACAGGATTTGCCCCTGATTTGATAGTTCATGGAGAAAACGGACTGATTTTTGATGTCGATAGTTCTGTTGAGGAAATATGTAACCTGATTGCACAAGCTTTTAAAATCAAAACAAACGTGAGAAAAACCGTTGAGAATTTAACTTGGGAAAACTTTTCTAGAGAGATACAACACCAATTAAAGTAATTTCTATGAGGGATGTTGCTAGATGTTAATAAATATTCATAGAAGAGATAATAATGTCGGGGATATCATGTCTTCTCCCTTACTATATTTCAAGTTTCCTCAAGAAACTAAAACAATTGATATTATGGATTTGGATAATTCAGAAACTTTAAATAATGACATTATCATTGGTGGAGGTGGTTTAGTCGCCAGAGATTTTTTTTCAGAAAAGATGAATTACATTGCTGATCACAAAAAAGGGAAATTAATATCTTGGGGTATTGGTCATAACAGTTATGAAGACTTAGGCGGCAATTTGAAATATCCCAATTACATGAGTAAGTTTGATCTACATGGTATTAGGGATTACAATCAAGGCTTTAACTATCTCCCATGTGTCAGTTGCATGAGTCAACTATTTGATAAAAAATATGATGTCAAACATGAATTCGTAATTTATCAACACGCCAATCCTCAATGGAAAATTCCCCCAAATCCCAAAAATTTTCCAGTTATGTTTAATAATAAAGTTAATAATAAACAGGGATTAGTTGAGAAAATTTCTAATCTATTATTTACACCCATAGATGATTTTCAATTAAGTTTTAGCAAAATTATTAAATTTTTAGGTGAAGCTGACACTATTTTAACGAATACTTATCATGGAATGTATTGGGGAATTTTATTAAATAAAAAAGTTTTAACCTTTCCTTTTTCGACTAAATTTTACACTTTAAAATACAAAGTTCCCTTTTGTGAACCCAATAATTGGCAGGAAAAATTGCAGTATGTACAGACTTATCCAGAAGCATTAGAAGAATGCAGAAATGCTAATCAGTTATATTATCAAGAAGTTTTAAAAATTATAAACTAATCGGAGATTTTCAATGAAAGCAGTAGTTACATTGTGTATCGGCAAAGAATACAGTCTTGGGGAATTGACTCATCCACTCTTAGCTGCTTATGCTAAAAGACAAAAAGGTAGTAAACTAGAACAAATTCGCAAGTATTTATCTATTATTAATAATAATTATCTAGCTAGTATTGTCTCTTTTTTACCATTTATTGAACGGTTTATTTAGAAAGCATGAAGGTTTCATTAATTGTTAGCGACTTATCAGGTGGTGGTAGCGTCCGAGCTTTTTTGCTAGCTCAGATTTTGAAATTTCTGGAACATCAAGTTGAGATTATTGGATTTCTTTACGGAAAGGAATTGTATGCAATTCCTCCTAATGAAATTACAGTTATTCCTATTTCTGGTACTAACTATCCCAATTTTTTCGGTTCTGCCCAAAAACTGTTACAAAAAATAGACGGGGATATTATTTATGCTGTAAAACCTAAACCGACGAGTTTTGGCGTTTCGCTCTTGAAAAAGTTTAGTACCCATCGTCCTTTAATTTTAGATATGGATGACTGGGAACTCAGTTGGCACGGTGGTGATGAATGGCAATATCGTCCTGGCTTTAAGCAATTGTACAGAGATATTTTTAAGCCTAAAGGTGCATTGAGATTTCCAGATCATCCACTGTATCTTCAATGGATAGAAAAGTTAGTACCAAAAGCAGATGCCATCACAGTAGATACTCAGTTTTTACAAAAACGTTTTGGCGGTGTTTATGTACCGAATGGGAAAGATACGGCTATGTTCGATCCTAGTAAGTATGACCCAGAAATCAGTAGAGAGCGTTATGGTCTGTCTGAATATCGAATTTTGATGTTTCCTGGCGCACCACGTCCTCACAAGGGGGTGGAAGATGTCTTAATGGCTTTAGATTTGTTAAATGAGTCAGATTTAAGACTGGTGATTGTCGGTGGTAGTCCTTACGATGACTACGATGAGCAGCTGATTCAAAAATGGGGACGTTGGATTATTAAGTTGCCAAAGTGTCCTGTAGATGTCATGCCAGAAATTGTGGCGGCGGCTCACGTTGTTGTCGTCCCGCAACGAGATACCTTAACCTCTCGCGCTCAGTTTCCTTTAAAGTTGACAGATGGGATGGCAATGGCTAAACCTGTATTATCAACTCATGTAGGAGATATTACAGAAATTTTAGCGGATACTGGTTATTTAGTTAACCCTGCATCTCCAGAACAAATTGCCCAGAAAATTCAATTGATCTTTCAAAATATAGATTTAGCTAATGAGCGTGGTGAAAAAGCTAGAGAAAGATGTGTAGAGAAATATAGTTTAGAGGCGATGGCTTCTACCCTGCAATCATTAATTGCTCAGTTATGAAGATCAGCTCTAAGTGGTAGATTTTGAATAACGTAAAATTTAGGAGTATATTATCTTGGGTCATAGTAGAAACACGGTTATTCGTATAAGAATTTTCTATTACTCTTGATGAAAAAGTTGAAATATGTAGAAATTACAGAATAATGTTAACAATATCTTAGGTGTGATAATAAAAACAGATGTCTACCAGAAAACTACTACTAAAGTTTGCCAAACCATATCCCGGCTGGATTTTTCTGACAGTATTATTGGGATTTTCTGGAGCTTTATTTAATGGTATTAGCACAACTTTGATTGTGCCGATAGTTTTAAAGATAGTGGGACAAGAGATAGACTTAACTAATGCCCCTTCACTACTAAAGTCAATCATGACTCCGTTTGATAATGTCCCAGAGAACTATCGGATATTGGTCATGTCGGGGGCAATTATATTGACGATTTGTTTAAAAAATTTAGCCTCTTATACTAGTTCTTTAACATCAAGCTCTTTTACAAGAAAGTTAACTTCAGATATCCGAGAAGACGGATTAAAGTTATTGCTATCGGTTGACCTAGACTACTACACCAAAATGAGGGTTGGTGATTTATTGAATAGTCTGGGAGGAGAAATTGGCCGGGCGGCAGGTTCTATCAGTAATGTCATTAAATTAATTATTAATGTTATTACAATTTTTGTATTTATTGGATTGCTGCTATCGATTTCTTGGCAGTTGACTGTTGCAGCTACTGTGTTGTTGTCTTTAGTCACATTAATTAACCAGTACACAATTTCCCGCTCCAAACACTTTGGACAACAGCTTAGTGAAATGTCCAAATTGTATTCAATCACTGTGCTAGAAATATTAAATGGGATTCGGTTAGTCAAAGCTACAGGAAATGAAGACAAAGAATATAAAAAAATCATCACTCTAATTCGCGATCGCGAGCAAGCAGATTTCGATTCTCAAGCAAATTCCCAATTGATTGCTCCCCTCAGTGAGGTCATGGGAATTACATCCTTGCTATTGATTGTATTTTTAAGCAGAGTTTTATTTTCTGATCAAGTTTCAGCTCTATCAGCCGTACTACTTACATATTTATTGGTACTACTGAGATTGTTACCACTAGTTTCTCAGTTGAATGGTATTCGCAATAGTTTTGCCAATAGTGCGCCTAGCGTGGATATAGTAACTGATTTTTTGCGGCGTGATAATAAACCCTTTATGGGTGAAGGTGATGTTATCTACACCAAATTAGAAAAGGGTATAGGTTTTAACTCCTTGTCTTTTGGCTATCCGGGACAAGAGAAATTGGTATTAAAAGATGTCACTTTATTTTTACCTCGTGGTACAACCTTAGCTTTAGTAGGTAGTTCTGGTGCTGGTAAGTCAACCTTGGCTGACCTACTACCCAGATTTTATGATCCAACATCCGGTAGTATTGCAATTGACGGTAGAGATTTGCGTGATTTTAACGTGAAATCTTTACGCCAGAGGATGGGAATCGTTAGTCAAGATACATTTTTGTTTAATGAGTCGGTAGGAAAGAATATCGCCTATGGGAAACCAGAGGCTACCATGGATGAAATTATTACAGCCGCCAAGCGAGCCAATGCCTATGAGTTTATTAGTAAATTACCACAGGAATTTGATACCTTAATTGGCGATCGCGGTGTGATGCTATCTGGAGGACAAAGACAAAGATTAGCGATCGCCCGCGCCTTATTGCAAAATCCAGAAATTTTAATTTTAGATGAAGCCACTAGTGCTTTAGATACAGTTTCCGAACGTTTAGTGCAAGCAGCCCTAGACGAACTTAGTCGCGATCGCACCACCTTAGTCATTGCTCACCGCCTGTCCACAGTCCAGAAAGCTGACCAAATTGCCGTCCTAGATCAAGGACAGGTAATGGAAGTAGGAACTCATGAACAACTCCTACAAAAAGGTGGTTATTACGCACGTCTCTACTCAATGCAGTTTAGTGATATTCCTAAAACTAGCAATCATAGTAATCATAGTAATCAAAGCTTATTGCGAATTTCTTATGAAATGCGGACAAGGCTGAACTCAATGATTGGTGTCTTGCACTTGTTACTTGATGAGATGGCAGACAATACTCAAGAACAGCAAACTCAAGAATACCAAACATTAATTGAAGACTCATACAAATCAACATTCAAAATCCTCAACACCCTGGATATTTTTGAGGATATTGTGCAACAGCAAATCCACTACCTATCTACATCATCACCAGAGAACAATCAAAGCAGAAGTGACCAAAGTGGATATTTGCATACAATACACGGATTTCACACACAGTTAAACTCGCTATTAAGCTCTCTCCGTTCCCTCGCTGATAATTCTTTAGAATCACCTCAAATTCAATATCAAATACTCAAAGAAAATCTAAATTTAGGCATGAATCTGCTCAATTTCTTAGAAAATTTTGAAGAAAGTATACATAATAATTAGCAGCTAAAATAAACATGAAAAATAAATATATTTTTTTTAGTAGAACAATCTCCTTAAAACCAGATACAGCCCACGAAATACATGATGTTCTTTGCGCTAATGCCGCAGCTAATATTGGCTATTCTTCAGTTTTAGTTTATCCAGATTCTCAGCGTGGTTCTGGGAATACCTTAGGGTTACTTTCTCCCTTTCATCTCACACAACCCGATCAAAAGTTTGTAGAATTTTACGATGTACAAGATAAGTTAAAAATTGCTACTTTACCAATGCCATGGCCGATTGATTGCATTGGTGGTAAGTTAACTACTGCTAATACAGTATTAACACGTTACTATTTACCGATTCATCTGTTACCTCATACTAAACTTGTCCATACTAGAGATTGGAACTTTGTCAAAGCCGCAGTAAAGAATCACATTCCCACAATCTATGAGCGTCACTATTTTCAAGAAGAAAAATTTGCTCCAGAAATTGTTAATAGCCCGTTTTTTCAAATTGCTATCACCCAGTCAGAACCAATTAGACAAAGCTTAATTGAACAGGGTATGCCACCAGACAAAGTTGTTTGGTTACATAACGGTTTTGAAAAATCATTTTTACTCAGGCAACCAGAACAAGCCCAAGAATGGCGCAAAGAGCTATTAGGAAATGAACGACAATATCTTGTAGTCTATTCAGGTGCTTTATATCCTTTCAAAGGGATTAATGTGTTAATTGATGCTGCGAAGGAATTGCCACACATTCAGTTTGTGATCACAGGTGGTAAAGAAGAACAAGTTACAGCTTATCAACAGCTAGCGAGAGAAAAACAAATAGATAATGTGAAATTTTTAGGCTGGATACTACCTCGACAGCGATTAGTAAGTTTATTTCAAGCTGCGGATATTCTAGCTCACCCTCACTGTTCTGGTAAGTCTGCTAATTTCACAAATCCTGTGAAATTTTTTCAGTACATGGCTTCAGGCACTCCTATCATAATTACGGAGATACCACCTTTAATGTTATTTAAGGATTTGCCTTTATCTGCTGTATGGTGTGAACCTGATCATCCCAAAAAGCTTGCCAAGTCCATAGAACAAGCTTTAGAAATTTACCCTAGAAAAATAGAAGGCTATGTGAATAATATTGAATTAGCTAAACAGTTCTCTTGGGAAAATCGAGCAGATAAGATACTCAGTTATGTTGATGAGTCTTTACGTCCTCCAATGATAGGGTAGGGCGCAAATTAAACAATAAATTATAGATGCAAATGGATATAAAAACTGTCGGGATGATTAGCAGCTATAGCAATATTGATAAAAGAGGAGATTGGCTATGGCAACAAACTCCCAATCACTTCGGCATTTGGGGCAATATTAAAATACAAGCATCAGCACCAAACCCAGATTTTATGCTGATGTATCAATTCGATTTTCCCAAAAAAAATCAGCCTCAATCTTGGCTAGATAAGTTACGACGAAAACCACAAAAACCAAAAATCGACGTTGGTTCGCGCCTGCGAGGTGTGCCAAAAGAACGAGTAATATATCTTTTGCGCGAACCACCTTTAGATGAGGTTGTCGAGAAAAATAAACGTTATTATCAAGCAGCAGAAAATTACTGCGGTTATATTTCTGGCCCTGATGATTTTGCCCCTGTCCCTGACTATATGCCTGCAATTTGGTATATTGGCAACTCGTTTCGGGAATTAAATGAGATGCCAATACCCGAAAAAGTTGGCCCTTGTAGTTGGATTACCTCTGGTATCAACCGTACAGCTAATCATCGTCAACGATTACAGTTTTTAGAATCACTACAAAATAATGAAATTAAGTTTGATTTATATGGGCGTAATTTACCTGCATGGTCAAAATCATCCGGTGAACTGGGCGGTAAATGGCATGGCATGGCCCCATATTATTACAATTTAGCGATTGAAAACTATGCTGATAACAGTTGGTATGTGAGTGAGAAATTATGGGATGCTTTACTGGCTTGGTGCTTACCAATTTACTATGGAGGATCGGCTGCTGATAAATTATTACCACCGGGTAGTTTTTTACGATTGCCTAGTTTAGATGAAAAAGGTATTGCCTACATCCAAGAAGTGACTTCTACTCCTGATGCTTGGTATGCAGCTAAGGATGCGATCGCGGAAGCTAGACAAATTATCTTACACAAACTAAATCTACTCAATTGGTTGTCAGAATTTGTTGCTAAGTCCTCATAGGAAAGGAGTTATTCTATGGATGGTATTTGTACTCTTGCTAATGATAAAGTTTATGACCAACTAATTGCTCTACTCAATAGTATTGAAGCAATTTATGGTCAAACCATGCCTGTTTGTGTCTATCCTTATGATGATCATACAGAGCAAATCGCTGCTGAAATAGCTCGCCGTCCACAGGTGCAACTATATGATGATCAAAATTCAATTCAACAATGGGATGAATTTGTGCGTCGTGTTTGGGATACTCACCCCACCGCTCAAGCCAATTGGCTAAAAGTTAGTGGTGATAAATATCATCGAGTCGGTACTCATCGTCGTTACTGTGCTTTTGATGGGCCTTTTGAGCGATTTGTCTACATGGATGCAGACACATTATTAATGAGTCCATTAGATAAAATTTTTGCCCAGCTAGATAAATATGACTTTGTAGTATATGATTTCCAGTATAAAGATTTATCTCATGTTTATGATATCGCTTCCCCAAAATTAACAGAATTATTCACCCCAGAACAACTGCAAACAGAAATATTTTGCTCTGGATTTTATGCTTCTAAAAAAGGTATATTTACCAGCCAAAATCAAGAAATTGTTTTAGAAAAACTCCGCCAAGGAGAAGCAGAAATCTTGTATGCAATGGCCCCAGATCAAACAGTTCTCAACTATATGGTGATGCGGTTAGGAATTTCTTACTGTAACTTAGCTCACCAACTGCCTAGCCATGAAAGGACCGGCTGTTGTGTAACTTCTAATCATTTTACAACACAAGACAATATCCTGTACGACCACGGTAAGCAGTTAACTTATATTCATTATATTGGACTAAAATCTCGGTTCTTTAAGCAAGTTTCCGCAGGAGAAAATATTGATTTTCCCTACCGCGACACTTTTTTACACTATCGCTATCTTCATGAGCCAGACCAGCAACCAAAACTTACAACTAAGCCCAAAGTTGATAATAAGTCCCCAAGTTTGGGGACAAAAATTTTACGAAAATTAGGATTAACTCTTTGAGGTTGATACAATGAGCCGTGGCATTTATATTATTGCTAATGACAAAGTCATCGATCATGCGATCGCTCTACTCAATAGTATTCGATTGCATGACCAAGACACCCCAATTGTGATGATACCCTATGATGACAATTATCATCAAATAGCAGAATTACTCAACAAAAATTATGGTGTGCAACTCTATGAAGACTTAGATTTTATAGAGCGTCTTGCTCATAATTTACACGAAATTTTTGGTAATCAATTTTTTGCCCGTCCTAACCAATTCCGTAAGCAGGCTTGTTGGTTCGGACCCTTTGAGGAATTTTTGTATATTGATACCGATATTGTTGTTTTTGAAAAAATTATTGATAATCTCAATTATCTAGCTGACTCTGACTTTATTTGTTGTGATTATCAACATTTAGGCGGCATCAAAAACGTTTTTACGCCAAAAGTATTTGCAGATAATATCTTTAATGAAACAGAAGTTAAAGATATTTTTAACGGTGGTTTTTGGGGTTCAAAGAAAAACTTAATCTCGAATGAGGATTTATTGGCAATCTTTGCTGAGTGTGCTGCTCATCCAGAGTATTTTGACTTCTCTGAAAAGACTTCTGACCAACCAATTATCAACTATATGTTGCTCAAGCGGATTCACCGCCGATTTAATATTGTTCGCAGACAGGGTAAAGCTCCAGGTAATTGGGCTGGTTCACCGCAATTTAAAACTCAAGACCACATTTTATTTGATCCTAGTGTGAATCAACCCCTGCAATATCTCCATTGGGCAGGTATTCGCATTCAACCAGGTTGTCCCTACTGGGACATTTGGGAATACTACCGTAATCTTAATTCTGCATTATCTGCATCTGATATACCTGCACCTGTCAAACCAAATCAGTGGCAAAAGACACTAAATAATATTAAACAGCAGTTACGGCAACTTAAAATGTAATCAGATAAAACACTTCAGCGTTTACATATCTACTCGTTAGGATAATCCATCGTCAAGAGTCAAAAGACAATCTTTTATTCTGGACTGTGGACTTTTTACTTTTGATAGCCTAAGAGCAAAATCTCTCTGGTTTCATATATTTTGCCTGAATTTTAACCCTCTAAAGAGGCACACAGTCAACAATCTACCTTGCGCCTCTACAGATGGTTGATGCGTTGCAAATATTTTTGAAAATTGTATTAGTGTGATTCTGCAAACAAAAAATTCTACCCTCGGAAGTTTCACTACTGACTATGAAACTTCCGAGGATCAAATGTCTGATTTTATACTAAGTAAATGTAACTGCAATATATTAAGTTAAAAATTATTTATTTTCTTACTTGGTCACTTTAAGTATAAACCTTGAAAAAATTCTCGTGTTTTATAAGCTAATCATTAAGATTGATAGTGTTATCAGTAAAAATACAGTAAATTTAGCTGATCAAGTGATATGTAAGCATAAATTTACTGTAATCTGATTGTAAGAATAATACCGTTTTTTTATGAAGCTGTAACATATTTTCCTCCCTTGCTAGCAATATTCCCCTTACCAATGGGAAATAGCACATCTTCATAGAAAATAGGTGTAACCATCAGAACCGTAAAGATATTAGTCATCATATCCCCCATCTGGAGGATATAAGTCGAAATACATAAGGAAAATTTATGAATTCCGAGCAACACAATTACTGCTTCTGCACATTAGCTTTAAGAAAAAAATATCGTCTGCTAACTCAACAATTAGCTAGTGATTTAGCAAAATATTCTCCAGGAAAATCCTTTGTAGTTTTAACAGATAAGCCAGTAGAGTTTAAAAATTATCCCAACGTTTTAGCTTTTAAGCATAACCAGCGAGGAATTCTGCATTGTTATCATGATAAAAGCTTGGTTATGGAATTAGCTTTAGAGAGATTTAATGCAGCAATATATATTGATGCAGATACAACAATACTATCTTCCTTACCTGATACTTTAAACTGGAAACCAGGCATTACAGCAGGTCATTGCGAGAATCTAGTTGAACACGTTACTAGATATACGCCTGAAAGATTAGCATATATCCAAAAAGTAGCTTCGCATTTAAATATCAATTTGGAAGACTCACCTTATATTGGAGAGTCTTTATTTATCATTGCTAGAGATGAAGGTAGAGAAATAGAGTATTTAAAATATTGGGCAAAGATTGGTAGATATTTAGAATTGCGCGGTATTCATGCTGGTTCAGGTAATGCGATGGGATTAGCCGCAGCTAAAATTGGCTGGACTGTGGCTAAGGATGGCTGGGCTGAAGTTAGGAATATCACTAAACATTTAGATGCTTCCTACACTAATAAGCAAACTTTCTGGGATTTATGGAAAAGAAAGGTTGGTTATCACTACCGATTGAATAAAGCTAGATTGGTCGCTTTGAAAGATTTTGAATTTTTTTATAGATAGGTACGTTACCTACTTCAAGTCGAAAAAAAATTTTGACAAATTAAACTTATCAAATTACTGACAATGGTTGCACAAGAAAAAGATTTTTGTTTATGTACTCTAGCACTTGGTAGTAAATACCGTGGTCTTGCTAAAGAACTTGCTGCTGGCTTAGAACTACATTGTCCTAAAACTATATTGTTAGTTTATACCGATAAGCCTGATGATTTCCGCGATCGCCATAATATTTTAGCTGTTAAGCATTCTCAAAAAGGTATCCGCTACTGCTACAATGACAAACGTTTCGTAATTGGTGAAGCATTATCTAGATACCATTCAGTTATATGGGTAGATGCAGATACAAAAATTGTGTCAAGTATACCTGTAGATATGCAATGGCTGCCTGGAATTACATCAGATAATTTCCTACATATTTTTGAGCATAGTAGAAATAAAAGAGTGTCCAAAAGATTGGAAATAATCAGAAAACTAGGCACAAAACTAGAGATTTCACTAGAAAACACCAATTATGTGCATGAGGATTTATTTGTCATCACTAGGGATGGGGGAAAAGAGCAAGAATTTATTAAACAGTGGGGAATAATAGCGAGCTATTTTGAATTGAACAGTATACATACTGGAGAAGGCAATTCCATTGGCTTGGCTGCAAATAAAGTAGGCTGGAATGTGAATAGACATAATATAGAGCCTTTAAAAAAGGCTGTAAAACATACTTATGCTTCTCGTGAACCAGACTCCAAAAGTTTTTGGGACAAGTTAAAAGATCCCAAAGCTGTTAAGGTTAAAATACAACGCCAACTCGGTTATTACTATCGTTTAAACTTAGCACGACTAATCACACTGAGTAATTTTGATTTTTATTATCGATGACTCCCACACGAATACTCTAATTAATACTTCTCACTTCAGGGTTATTTGTGTAGATAATTGGTCTTGTAAGACGCGATTTATCACGTTTCTACATATTTAAGACAAAACGCCTTTTTCCCTATCTTGCTTAAATTCCTGAAGCCTTTCATACATTTTTTGAGTAAGATTTTCTACTTTTGTATCACTACTCAAAGTAGGATTTACAGTTCTGGCAACAGTAAGTAATTGTGATGCAGATTCTCTTTGCCTTACCCAATCACGAACCAAGCGTACTGGAGATAATATATCTAGTTTTTGTCTAGGATGATGCAACCGGTTTATATATGATGGTTTGTATTCTACATCAATAGACTGACACCAGTCTTGCCACTTAAATGACAGAATAGTAGAGTGGGAAATGACTGGAATCCAAGGTATACGAAACGCATCAGCAATAATCGCACCGTGCATAGCCTCTGCAAGTATGACTTCACTTTGGCTAATAGATGACAAAACTTTTTCTCTTGGCCAATGAGGATCAATATATCCAAATCCAAGTTTTTTACAGACTAAACGCCAACCTTCCCCATCTGTGTCGTGATGGGGCATATAAGAAAATTTGTAGAGCTTTTTGCTGGTAAAGTTATACAGTTTTCTAATTAGAATAGCTCCATCTGTCACTGCGAATTTATTTTCAATTCCTAGTGCTTGTGCTGATAGCGGGCCACGAACGCAATAAATTTTGTAAGAATCATCTATTTGAGGTATTCCTTGCCCGTATCCTACTCCTGTTCCAAATATCACTCTCAAGCGAGCATTTTTTGTCCTTAGCGGTAATCTGTCATTAAGGAGAGTACCTATGCCAATGAAAGCAGTACTTTCATCATCATCTAATACACCTGGTATCAACTGATCCCATAGCCAGGTATTAAGTTGATCACCAAAATTGTTTTCTTTGTAGTAAAAAAGTTTCATGAATTTTATTGTATTTGTTAAGTATTTAAATAGCTGGTTTTTAAAATATCATGATTATAGAATTAATCAAGTAATAGATGCTCAAAAAATTTTAGCCAACAGATGAATTTAATTCTGTACTTTGCTACCTACGATTAATTCATCTATTGGCTATTATTTTATATTTAAAGTAAAGAATCTAAATCAAGAGACTGCATTCCTTTCTGTTTTGCAAAAACCAGCATACTTCCCAACTGAAACCAAATTAATAAACAAGTCAAAATACTAAGTGGTAAACCAACGCCTAAAGCTAAAAGCGAAGGAAAGCCAAATATTTCTAACCCTGAAGATAAAAATAAACAGACTCCTACAGTGATACCGATAAAAGGGACAGACAATAGTTGTTTAAATCCCGAAGTTGATGGAGAATTTTCTGTACTATTGATTTTCCATTCTTGGACAATTAGCTTCAGTGTGCCAGATAAAGCTACACCAGAAGTAACGGACATAAATAAACCAACAAATAGAATAAAATATGGTGGTTGCAGAGGGTAATAGTACATGAAAACTCCCGATTGATATTAAAAAATGAATGGTCTAATTAAAACAGCAGAAAGTGTTGATTTTTAATTTTTATTTGTTGATTTGGGGACACTAAAAAATTCTAAATTTGTAGATTTTGGGAGGACAGCCGCTACACCTTCTCTAGATAAATCTGTCAATAAAGCGATCGCTACATTGAACAAGCGATTTGGTTGTAAATCATCTTTGACTAGAGACCATAGGCGTTGCACTTCTTCTGTGTGAAGACGATCATCTTCTGTAAGTGCTAGTACCAACTTGCGGCGGAGAAATTTGCCTTCATCAGACAACAGATATTGCAAACCCATCTGTGCTGTAGGTAATACATCAAAATTACTATCCGTGCGAGCGATCGCAATTAAATTTTCTAAGCGTTGCCACTGAAATTTACCATCTTTAAACAAAATATTGAGTAATCTCCGCCGTAGTTCAGGCGATTCTCCAGTCAGCAAACGCCTAGCCACGTAGGGATGACTCACCTCAACAATTTTGAAATCCGGATTCAGGCTCAGAGCAATCCCTTCCTGTGTCACCAGAGAACGAATAATCAGCGCAAATTTGGCAGGGACGCGAAATGGATACTCATACATCAGTTCTGAGAACTGATCGGTAACGGTTTTAAAGTTAAAATCTCCGACATTTTTACCAATGGCGTTACCTAGTACCGCCTCTAAAGCTGGCACAATCGGGGCAATATTCGTGTCTGGTGTCAAAAAACCCAAATTGACAAAATCGGCGGCTAAATCGGTGTAGTCTTGATTAACTAGATGCACCACTGCATCAACAAGAGTTTCTTTGGTAGTTTCCTCTAGCTGATCCATCATGCCAAAATCAATGTAAGCCATGCGACCATCCGGCATCGCAAACAGATTACCAGGATGGGGGTCAGCGTGAAAGAAGCCGTATTCTAATAACTGTTGTAAGCCAGAAGTGACACCAATGCGGATAATAGCCTCTGGATCTAAACCAACTTCCTGAATTCTTTTAGTATCCGTAAGCTTGAAGCCGTTAATCCACTCCAAAGTTAAGACACGGCCACTGGTAAACCGCCAGTAAATGCAGGGGACTTTCACTTGTGGATCATTGCGGAAGTTGTTCGCGAATCTTTCGGCGTTACGACCTTCATTCAGGTAATCAATTTCTTCAAATAACTTGATGCCAAACTCATCCACAATCAAAGTCAGATCATGACCAAGATTTAGCGGTAACCAGGGAGAAAGCCAAGCAGCTGCCCAGCGCATTAAATAAAGGTCAAGGGTGAGAACTGGGCGTAAGTTAGGACGTTGTACCTTGACTGCTACTTCTTCCCCACTGAACAAACGTCCTTTGTAGACTTGACCCAAGCTAGCCGCAGCCACTGGATGAGGTGAAAGTTCACTAAAAACTTCTGAGATTGACCGGTCTAACTCAGTTTCGATAATGTGATAAGCGATCGCATTATCAAACGGTGGTAATTGGTCTTGCAGTTTGATCAGTTCGTCTAGAAAATCCTTACGGATTAAGTCAGGTCGTGTCGAGAGAGCTTGACCAACTTTAATAAATGTTGGGCCTAGCTTGGTAAGTAACTCTCGCAACTGAGTAGCACGCTTCTCTCTATTTTGTTCGACCCGATTTTGCCACTCATCCCATTTGAGACTGAAAACAAATACTGCAAAAGACCAACTAATTTTGAGTAACCGCCCCCAAACTAACCAAGGGCGGTAGCGATAGTAACGAGCGATCGTGTCTGAATTGTAGCGTTTTAGCTGACCAGGTTGATACTGACCCACGCCTTTGTTTGCCTCTTCTACTACTGGAAAATTGACAACTTTGTTTGTTTTCTGAACCTCAAGCTGGTAAACAGCTAATGAACTCAGTAGTTGTTGATACAAATAAAAATATAGTCATACAACAACAGTAAACTGACCAGTTTGATCTGCCTTTGCTGCCGCAATTTGTGTATCTTTCCTCTTAATTATACTTTATAAAAGTACAGAAATCTCCTGTTTTTGTTCTTCACAGGCAATCAACAGGAACTGTATGATGACAGACTTCGTTCCCTCTATGTAAAGATTACGGGCTAGTTTTCATGAAATTTGTTTCAATTTTAACTAAACACAGGTGGCGATTACGTTTCTTTGTCGTCTTAACCAGTCTTGTGGCTACACTTGTCATTACTCAGGCGGTAACCCCTAGAGAACCTCTGACGCGAGATAAATTTCTCTGGCCATTTTCATCCACATCAATTTGGAATATGCCTATTGGCTCAGGCGCACGCTACAAAAGAGCAAATATCGAGAAGGCTTACTGGGCTGGGGCAGATACAATTCATCTCTACAAACTCAAAGCTAGCGATCCTTTGCGTCCTGTTTATCGTCCTGGTTCTTGGGAAGTGAGATGCTCCAAAACTAACAAGACTACTATTTCTGTTTTACCTATCCCAGATAATTTGATCATACCCGATACAGTAGGAACGTCCACACCCAACAACAGCTCCGCCTTTTTGATGCCCGATGGTAAAACTTTACAGCAACTAAACCCTTTGGCACGTTGTATTCAAGGTGGAGCAATATATGGATACGCTTACACTCCCCCGGTTGATATTTATAGTGACGGCATTGGGGGATCACATGGTGGTTCTGGTCTTTCAGCAATTGGAGGAACTATTCGTAAAGGTGAATTAACCAGTAGTCAACCAATTCGCCATGTATTAAAGGTTCTGCTTCATGGTAGAAAATATTACTACTACTCTCCATCTATCCCTGGATATCGCTGGCCAGCAGATCGAGCTGATAAGACAGCCCCAAGTACATATGGAGGAAAGAACCCTTCTTTAGTGATGGGTTCTTTGTTAGCAATACCATCTTGGGTGACAGAAGCTAGCTTAAACCTGCAAACACCAGCCGCGAAGAAGCTATTTCATGCACTCCAAGATTACGGTGCTTATACAGTTGATGGTTCAGCGTGGGATTGTCACTACATAGCAGTCGAAAAAGGAGTAAATGAAGAGTTTAAAAAGAACTATGGCTACAGCTTGGTAGGAAAAGATGGACAGTTTTATGATGAGTTTATGCGCCTATTCCAAGCACTCCACATTGTCGATAACAATAGGCCTCATAGCATAGGGGGCGGTGGGATTCTGCGTGCGCCTCTAGCTCCACCAATTGCGAATTAACTTTCGTTTCTGGTCTGGAAAAGCTATCTATTGTTCAAGATTTCTGTAAACAATAATACCTTCTTTGGTAATTAGGCTGGCGAGAAGTAAATTTTTTTTCTTGAATTAGTAGCCAGCCTTCTTTCATGGTTTTTTTCAGTCATGTGCCTGATTTTTTCATCAACCGCATTACTTTAAACACCAGAGAGATAGCTAAAACCCTGACTACAAATTTTATCTTGACTTAAATCAACACCTCTGCTGCTTCAACGGCATTAATTTGGTCGAGAGCATTCCAAAGTTCTTGTAACATTGGCTCTAAACCATTGCGAGTTACCGCAGAAATCAAGAAAACTCTAGCGTGAGAAAGATGATTTAATTGCGTTGCTAGTGCTTCTAAATCTACTGTTTCTCTATCCACGGCATCAATTTTATTTAATGCCAAAATTTGCATTCTTTGTTCTAAACCGCGTCCGTAGGCTGCTAATTCTTGCTGAATTGTGTTGTAGTCTCCGATGACATCTTCACTAGTAGCATCAATTAAATGCAGGAGTACCCGTGTACGTTCGATGTGGCGTAAAAAATCATGTCCCAAACCTGCTCCTCCTGCTGCACCTTCAATTAGTCCAGGGATATCAGCAAAGACTGTACCATCACCAGTAGGTTTTCTGACCACACCTAAATTTGGTATCAGGGTGGTAAATGGATAATCGGCAATTTTAGGACGTGCAGCGGATAAAGATGATATCAAAGTTGATTTACCAGCATTGGGTAAACCAATAATTCCTACTTCTGCCAAAAGTTTTAATTCCAAACGTAGCAGTTTTCTTTCGCCTGGTAGTCCTGGGAGAGAGTATTCTGGGGCGCGGTTACGGTTACTTAAGAAATACTGATTTCCCAGACCACCTTTACCACCTTGGGCAATAATTAGCCTCTGGTTAGGTTTAGTTAAATCTCCTATCAAATCGCCTGTTTCCGCATCATAAATTGCTGTTCCACAGGGAATTTCGATAATTAAATCTTTCCCTGATGCACCGGTGCAGTTGTTGGGGCCGCCACGTCCGCCATTATCTGCTTTAAAGATATGGTTATATCGGAAATCTAAAAGGGTTTGCAGGTTTTCCACCGCGATGAAAATTACTGAACCACCCCTTCCACCGTTCCCACCAGAAGGGCCACCAGCCGGTACATACTTTTCCCGCCGGAAGGCGACAATACCATCGCCACCTTTTCCGGCTTCTACTTCAATTTTTGCCTGGTCGATAAATTGCATTACTGCTAAATCCTGAATGAGTTGTGAGTGCTGTTAACGGTAGCGCGGCGTTTAGCCGGTGCTGAGTTGTGAGTTGTGAGCTATCAATTATAAGTTTTTAATTGGTTCTTTATCTCTCATTATTTTATTTTTAAGTCCTAACTGTATTACTCACCAATCTCCACTCAGCACTCAGCACTCCCTACTCCCCACTCAGCACTCCCTACTCCCTACTCCCCACTCAGCACTCAGCACTCAGCACTCAGCACTCAGCACTCAGCACTCAGCCCTCAAATATATGGTGTCACATCTTCTTGACATTCATCTGCCAAATAGGAAAGGGCGCGGAAGCGTAAACCTACGAGTTGCTCATATATTGGGTTAATTTTACACAATGGCGGAATGTGGACTATTTTCCGTCCAAATAAGGTGACATCTCGCTCAAAGGGACATTGGGAAGGAATCATTTTACACAAAAACCGGGCGACTCTGGGGTCTTTGACTTCTAACCCATCGAGCCAGTCTCGGACAGGATTGAGTACATCAGGACAGGGGGCTGTGAGTGCTGCTGCTAGGAGAGGATTTATTTGTTCTTCGTCTGCTAGGGTATAGCGTAGGGCTTCTAAAATGTCGTCCGGTTCGCCTAGGGCTTGGCAAAATTGATGTAGGACTTGATCTTCGCTAGAAGAATATGTACCATCTGCGATCGCTACCATCACAGATGTACGCAAAAAAGTTTCCGCAGCTGGTGTATTTTTACCTAAAACAGCAGCTAATTCTTCTGGTGTAATTACTTCTAGTGAATCCCAATCAAGACAAGGGGCTAATTCATCTTTGGTAATAATGCCAATTGATTGCTGTTCTTGTTCGTCAAAGTTACCGTCAGCCCAAGCTATTGTTAGCAGTCCACGCAACCAAGCGGTTATCTGTTCACTAGTGTAGGGAGATTGAACAACACTTGTCATAAACTTACGTCTTGTGGTTTCCTCAGTCCATAATAAGCTACCGTTATTGAGGGTAAACTGTTACAAGGCTAACTAAGCAGCTTTTAAGATTTGTTTTGTCTTTACTCTTCAAAAGTTACATCTTCGCATACGCTTCTCATAGCCCTCTCCTCGCTTGCTTTTAGGGAGTGGGGTTCTTTTACCTCACTCAACCGAGAAACACTATATTCCCTGTGTTCGCTAGTTTACCTGAATATCTGACCTTCTCTAGCAAACTTTGCGGTTCAAGAAAAAAAGGGGGACACAAGGCAAAATTACCCGTTCCCCCGTCTTCAGCAACACTGAATTCTTTATGCTTTGACTCTGGTTTGCAGCACTTGTTTCAAGAAAGACACCAAATCATTAGTATTTAATGATTGTAGATTGTTCAAAACTGCCGTAGCTTGCTCTGTGGGGGTATAGTTGCTCGGTATGTTGATCATGGTGCTGCCTAATCCTTGTCCTAAAAAATACCAAAAAGCTAATTTACCCTCAGCATTGAGTTTGCCATACTCTCCAGTCGGAATTTTTGTACCACCTTGAGCCAGTTCAACCATTGCTTTACTTGGATGGGGATCTAGCATGGTTTCATTTTGATCATTTCTCGAAGCTGGTAGCAAATCACGCAAAGCATAAAGTTGTTCTTCTGGGGAAAGCTGCTGAATTTGCGCTACTAACTCCGCAGCTTTTTGTCTTGGTAATTTGTCTATATCACTGGTGGAGATTGTATCAGCAACAGTGCTAAATAATGAACCAAATACTACCAGGCGATCGTCTATATCTAACTGCTTAAAATCAGCTACAGCTTGTTCTACAGGATTAACGTTTGTAGAAGTCATGAAAACCTCTCTAATTATTGTTCTTTATTTTCAAAATTAAATGTTTTTTTTGACTGTGTATGAGCAAGCAGTTTTATTTCGATAAAGTGATAAAATCTACTTTGTCATCAAGTGTATAGCGATTAACTATACTTTCGTTTAAGTTAAAAAAATAGCCTGTTTTAAAACACTATAAAAAGATAGACGTTATGACAACAACTAATAAATTTAAACCCGTCGTAAGACAGAGGCAATATTTTATTAATTAACGTAAATTATGAAATACGAAGCAAAGGGCGTTACGATTTTTGGGTGCATCTAACCCAAAGAGCAACCTAGTAAACACAGAGGCAGAATTGTGATTTCTACTCTGTGTTTATTTACTACTCAGATTTATTGAAATGCGAAATTAGGCTAACGCATCTCTACACTTATTTAAATCTCAGCACCAGGTTTTGGTTCAGCACCCATTGGGGAAACATAATCACGGAAAACAGTAATCTGCTTTTCAAATGACAATGTTTTGATTTTATCCAACAGTTGTTTAGCTTGAGAACCAAGTTCGTATTCAGGCGGCATAGGCACAATAGTAGTATTTTCCATACCTTGGGCTAAACGATACCAAAATAGTAATTTTGTGGTATCACTTAATGAGCCATATTGACGACTAATTTGGTTGTCTACACGGTTAATTAAGTCCCGTTGTAACTGTAATTGTTGTTCATGGTTTAAGTCTTTGACTTGATTAAATAAGCCCTCAGCAATTTCTGGAGAAACAGTGCTAGCGTTAGGGGCGGCTGGTGTAACAGCATCTCCCATTTCTGTGTAAATAAACCAAAACAAAGCAAGCTGTTCGTCTGTATCCAATTTCTGCCACGCTTGGACATTTTCGCGAATAGTTGGATCGCTGGTTTGTGTGGAAGCCATAATGATTGCGGTTGTAATTAATTTCATTAGCAACCGTAACAAGGATACATAAGGTTTTGAACCATACCAGAGATATAAGTATTACAATCAAAAAGTAGAATAATACAGCAGAATTCAGCAGTAAAACAGACTGTATATTCAGACTATTTACGCAATATTCAGAAATATTTTTAATGGTGAATTAGTACCACAGAAACGCATATTATCCTTAACAGGATAGATGAATCTAGGCTGACGAGTAATTGCTATTGATGTGATGTGCGTGGTACAAATGCGTCAGCAGAAAAGTCAGGGAAGAGGATAGGCATTCGTTCTCGGAATTGGCGCACCTCAGAATTCTTCTGGGTATCTGCACAGAGGCTTAACTGCCAATATAAGTAACCGCGAGATGTAATGAGGCGATCAATATATTCGATAAAAGAATAACCTGTTGCACACAGATCCTCACCAAAGTAATGAAAATAGACTGCATCTTGTGGAGCAGCATCCGGTTCTTGGTAGAATGCAGCACAAGCTTCTGATTGGAAAAGGTCAAAGGGTTTCACCGCCTTAAATCTGTCTCCTCCTTCAAAGTCATCAAACCAAGTCACATCCTTCCAACTACCAAATATTCGTTCTATCGGTAGCAAATGAATTGCTCCGCTATCTGAGGTTTGGTTATCAGGTACTTCACCCACATATTCCCATTCCAAACGCAAGCCGTTCATCTGTTGATAGAATTCCTCCACTCCTGCTGGCAGTCGATATGCAGCATAATTACGAGCAGTAGCAATAGCTGCTGTTGTTGCAGGTGGGGCAATTTCCGCATTACACACCGTTAGATTGGGCATCGCTTCTAAAGAGCGAATCAGTTCCTGTATCTTATTGAGGTAGGTGCTTGTCATTTTATGCTGACTCTATATGTGATTATTTTGTCTTGGATTTGATTGTTACCTTTTTAGGGGTTCTCTTCTTGACCCCACCGGAGGTTTTATTCTTGTCCTCCTTCTTAGGCTTAAATATTGGTTTTTTAGAACGCTTAGAGCGACCCTGCATATACTCTAATGCTTTCGCCTCTAGGCTTGTTGCGCTTTCATACTCATCTTTGTACTGAGCATCCAAATTCGTTTTACTATCGATGAAATCAAACTTCTGCTGTGGTGAGCTACCTTTTCCTGCCTCATTTGCCCAAAGGTCAAATAATTCCTTTCTTTTTGGCTTATTGGTCAGGCCAATGAGGAACGTATTGATTTGATTATTCTGCTCCAATTGGCTAAGTAAGTTGGCTTTAGCTGCATTTGGAAGATAGTTAAATATTGTCCAATCGGTCTTGGCACAGCTCTCGGCGATCGCACCCAGATGTTGGAGTAGATCCCATTTGTATGCTATGATAGCCTTCCTTTGTTCCGTTTGATTGAGCAGGGTTGAAAACAGAGTTTGTGCTTTTATGCTCTCTGATACTGCTACCAACGGTAAGATAATCTCCTGTACAAAGAGTTCCGCGCTAGTGATAACCTTCAGACTATTCTTCATAAAGTCATCTAGCACCGTATCAGGCATCGCTTTGATGATCGCGCCCTTGGTCTTCTCTTCCATACCCAGGTATATCTGTGGGAAATTGTGGATAATTGACCACTTCAGTTCATCATACTGCACTAGGTCGAAAGCTTGAGCGCGGATCTGATCTGTTATACCTGTTTGATTTAGCTTATTTACTAAGTCAGCAGCCTGATTTTGAGGCCAATCTTTGTACTCCTGTGCTGCTTGTCCCTGGAGTGGTGCAACTGGCAATTGGATATCAGTACCCCAAGTTCCTGAAGCTGTGTTACCCATCACCCCCCACGCCATATCTATCCGATTGGGAACGACGGATGTGAAATCGTTGGCATTAGTCGAGTTGCCCAAGTAGGAAACATTGGTTTTCAACCAAATTGAGTTACCTGCTTCGACCAGATTTTTAGCACTCGTCTCCGGCCCTGCTGACATCATGCTATTAACCTTAGCTGGGCCTGGTGCTAAGTTCCATGACTTATCACCAGGCCCTCCTAAGCGGCCGTTCCACAGGTGCATACGCACTGCATTATAGTGAGAATTATTGCTACCAGTATTAGCTAAAGTATGCCCCGCAGCGTGCAGTTCTGCCCAACCGAAAGGATTCCCCGCAGCTTTAGGTGAGTTTGCAGCTGCTCCCAACGGTGTCCCTTGGATGTTTTCGACATACACTTCTTTCGCTCTGTGGTCGTGTTTGGGTGTTACATCAGTTTCTGAACATAACTCATAAGCTCTTTGTAAGACTTCGCCTCCAGTCTGGGAAACCGTGAAGGAGTTGACATGATTTGCTGCTTGCTCATTTTGATCTCCTGGCTGATTCATGATCTGCATTTGAATTGGTGGCGGCGATGACGGATCAGGTTTATACGTAAACCTGGAGATATCAGGAAAGCTACTAGCAACTGGCTTGGCCTGTGGGTCAGAACTTTGTAAATCTGGTGCTGCTGCTTCAACTAAAGGCTGAACAACCATGCGGGGTGGTGCGAAGGGATTGGTTGTGGATGAATCAGCAGCAGATTTTTTAAATGTTTTATTTGGTCGGGAATACATAAAATCTCAGTTTGAATTAGGCAGATACATTAATATATGGCGTAATAACCGAGTTATTTGTATTAGAGAAAAGTCTGATATTTTAATCCTAAATCATTCGTAATAACCAAGAAACCCAGCTTCTCGAAAAAACTGGGGTTCTGAATCTTCAACAAGTTAATGATTATTTGGTAGTCATATTCACTGTATTAGCTGACTGGTTAAACAACACATTCCTCGACTTTTCGATATCTAATGCTTGATTTTTAAAAGCTTCTGCCTTCTCATAGGCGCGAATCACTGCTGGACGTGCCTTAATTGCTTCAAACCAACGCTTCAAGTTGGGGAAATTACCCAGGTTTTGGCTTTGGCGTTCATAGGGTACTATCCAGGGATAGGCAGCAATATCTGCAATTGAATAGTCACCAGCTACAAATTTTCTGTCTGCTAATCGCTTATCTAGCACTGCATACAAACGTGCTGTTTCATTAACATAGCGATTAATAGCATACTCAATTTTTTCAGGTGCATATTGGCTAAAGTGGTGATTTTGTCCAGCCATTGGCCCTAAGCCCCCCATTTGCCAGAATAGCCATTGTAAGACTTCTACTCGCTCCCTAATATTTGGCGAGATCAATTTCCCGGTTTTTTCCGCCAAGTACAACAAAATAGCACCAGATTCAAACACAGAAATCGGTTCACCACCTCCGGCTGGTTCATGGTCAACAATTGCCGGGATGCGATTATTGGGCGAAATATTCAGAAATTCGGGCTTAAATTGGTCGCCAGCACCAATATTCACAGGAATGATGTTGTAAGGTAAGCCAACTTCTTCTAGAAAGACGGTAATTTTGTGACCGTTCGGAGTTGTCCAATAATATAGATCAATCATGCTGATGTCTCCTGGTTAGAGAGGGAATATGCGCCTCTATCAGTTTTTCTTTGGCTTCGGCTACATTACCTTTTAGGGGTATCCAATCGAAATGAGCGATCGCAATTTTCCCCCCAATTTTGAGAATCCGCGCTAACGCTTACACAACTCACCCTTGATAGGGGGTATCAATTTTGTCTACAAAGACGTTGTAGGATAATGGCAAACGACCGGGATCTAGACGGGGTTCGGCGGCATAACCTACAGGAACTAAAACTGCGATCGCTAAATCAGGTTCGTCAGATGCACCAATTACTTCTTTGACTTTCTCTTCAATCCAACCATTCATAAAACAGGTGGATAGTCCCAAACTTTCTGCTGCTAAAACTAAATGAGTAGCGGCAATAATCGCGTCTTTAATGGCATATTCCCGGCGTTTGTCTCCCAATCCTGCCTGGAATTGGGGAATCGCATTTTTAAAATAATTTACTGTACCTTCATTCCATGCACCAGTTTGCAAGGCTTTTTCATACACTAAGGTCAAGTCGTCTTCCCCAGCATTGGGATCGGCTGCAAACACAAAGGTAACTGGTGCTTCAATAATTTGCTTTTGATTCCAAGATGCAGCTGATAAAGCCGCCTTTTGGGCTTCGTCTTGAACTAAGACAATCCGCCAGCCTTGCATATTAAAGCTACTGGGTGCAGCGACAGTTAACTCTACTAGTTGTTTCAGCAGTTCTGGGGCTATGGGGTCGGTTTTAAAAGCTTTGATTGAGCGACGCTGAATAATAGCCTTTGGTACATCTAGAGGTTGAGTTTGGGTAATTGTACTCATGAGATTCTCCTCTGATTTAATTAGGATTACGCTTTGAAAGAGTGGTGAGTTTTGAGTGCTGAGTGGTGTTAGCGCGGCATTTAGCCGGTGCTGTTAGCAGAAGCGAGGCGGTTCAGTCCGTGCTGAGTAAAAAACACCTGTCATCTGTCACCTGTCACCTATCACCTATCCACTAAAGTTTTAAGGTGGGCATTGCCCACCCAAAGTATTACCCTTGCTGAATATGCTCGGTTAAGGTTTTAGTCAAACTAGTTTTAGCAACAGCTCCTACAACTGTATCGACTTGTCGCCCTCCTTTAAATACCATCAGAGTAGGAATACTACGAATTCCGTAATGGCTGGCAACGGTGGGATTTTGATCTGTGTTTAACTTTACCACTTTTACCTGTCCTACGTATTCGCTAGCAACTTCATCGACAACTGGGGCTACCATCCGACAAGGGCCACACCAAGGGGCCCAAAAATCCACTAACACTGGAACTTCGCTATCGAGTACCTCTTGTTTAAATGTGGCTTCTGTAACATTTATGACGGATGACATAGTTGCCTCCCTGATTTAATTCTGTAGTTCGACATTATCGAATAATAAAAATATAAGCCAATTTAAGAGATAATGCAAGTTATGAAATTTTTATATCATCCAGACCGAAAAGATATTACGTTACCCGGAGTGTTGTATGCGCTAGGAGATCCTGTACGGCTAGAGATGGTGCGTTTGCTAGCAACCAAGGGTGAGCAGTGCTGTGGAGACTTTGATTTTGCGATCGCCAAGTCTACCATGTCGAATCACTTTAAGATTCTGCGCGAGTCAGGGGTAGTATTGAGTCGCAAGGAAGGAACACAACACATCAACATATTGCGGCGAGAAGATTTAGAAGTGCTGTTTCCTGGTTTACTTGATGCAGTGTTGCGATCGGCTAAGTCAGTTGTTAATAGTTAATAATCAATTAACATTGGGCATAGGGTATTGAATTTACCTCCTTACACCTCTACACCCAATATTAGTGAATTCTCTTATAATTTCTTCGCCATTTTTCGAGATTATCTATAGATATAGATTTAGTCACAACATTAACACAATCGCCTCGCCAATCAACCTCAGAATCTGTAGTAAAAACTCCACATTCCAACTGTTCAGGATGAATATCCCAATATTGGCTAAATCTGCTTTTTAAAGTAATTACTTGTTCAAATACTTTATTTCTATGCTTATTCCTGCGTTTTCTTTCTGTTGCTCCTGTGGCTTCTGTATCGATAAATTTTGTCTCAACTAAAAACAAATTACCTTGAAATGTGAGATAGACAAAATCACACTTTCCTAAGTCTGTATAGTCTGCGATCGGAGACTTTTCAAACAACAATAACTCATAGCAAGAAGGAAACAAAGTACGGATATTCAAAAATAGATAAGCTTGCAAAAGTAGTTCCTTGTCGTAGGGAAATACAATCACCCCTTCAAAAAATTGTTTAATTTCTTCTTGGTTTTGGGGTTGAATTTTTTTGCAATAACACACAAACTTACTTAAATCATTAGCAATCATTAAGTTTTAGCTCCTTCCCCTACCTCTTGCCGAAGTTGTCATGGCATAAAAAGATACTACTTACTACAGGAAATCATCATCCGCATAACTGACTAAAAAAAGTATTAATTTTAATGACTGCTACGGTAATATACTGGGCATTGGGCATTCTATTTCCCTCCTACAGCACCCTGCGGATTCCGCGAAGCGGTACTGTTTCTTCTTAACCACCAATCAAAGGCCTCAGGTGTGCTGGGAATCTGGCATTTTGTAAAGCTTGAACGGTGATACGTGCGTCTTGTACGCAAAATTGCCACCCTAAGCGGACTAATTTACGAGAATGTTCAGTTTGTATAATTCCTATTACGGGCATTTTTGACTTTTCTTTATCGCCTGACTGTTCCTGTAAAATTGTTTTCAAGCGATGTAGTTCTTCAATATTTGCTGCTTGTTGAGGATTTAATTCCACCATTACCATTTGTACTGTTTCTACGGGTTCTGCATCTTCAACTATTAATTGAATTTGTTCATCACGGCGGTCTAGTTTTCCCCAAATAATTAATCTGACATCAACTTGTAACAGAAAACTGATTCGTTCATAAGTTTTGGGAAAGACTACTGCTTCAGTTTGAGATGTTAAATCTTCTATTTGCAAAATTGCCATTGGATCGCCTTTTTTTGTCATCACTTTTTTCACACCGTTAAGCATGACAACAACACAGAGTTTTGTGTCTTCTCTTTGTTCACCAAGTTGTGATAGATTAATTGGTGTCAAAAGTGATGCCACTTGCCTTAAGGCTTTCAGTGGATGATCGGAAACGTAAAAACCTAACAATTCCTTTTCCAGGCGCAATTTTTCCTGGGGCGGATAGTCATTTACAGGTTTAGCTTTTGGTGCAGTTTCAAAGGCATTATTAGTTTTTTTATCATGATTAGAAGAGAGTCCACCTAATAAATCAAATAAATTGCCCTGACCTGATGCCTTATCTCTAGCACGGGATTGCGCCCATTCGTAAACTAATTCTAAATCTTGAATTAATTGGTGACGATTTGATTCAATTTTGTCAAAAGCTCCACAGTAAATCATCGATTCTAAAGTCCGACGGTTGACAGTGCGAAGATCCACGCGATCGCAAAAATCAGCCAGAGATTTAAACGCGCCTCCCTCGTTACGTGCTTCGAGAGTCGCCGCGATCGCATTTTGCCCAACGTTCCGCACAGCCGAAAATCCAAATAAAATTTTCCCCCCCACTGGTGTAAAATCTACCCCAGAGCGATTAATATCTGGTGGTTCTATTTGAATATTCATACTCATACAGGTGGAAATATATTTCTGCACCTTGTCTGTATCACCACTGTTAGCCGTCAGCAGTGCAGCCATATATTCCAGTGGGTAATTAGCTTTCAGATATGCTGTTTGGTAAGTAACATAGGCATAGGCAGTTGAGTGTGATTTATTGAAACAATTAGAAGCAATTAACCCATTTTTGATCACAAAATTGTGATCACGCTCAACTCCTATATCGTAGACATTTTCTTTACCTACATACTTACGAGTAATAATTTTAACCATATTCTTTAACCCTGATGTGCAAATTTATAAGTCTATGTGATACAAAGAATTTTAGACTAGGCAGACAGACAAGGAGGAATACTAATATAAGATATTTCCCGAATCGTCAATCCCCAGCTTTTCAATGAGTGGATTTGCAATGAGGGGATTTTAGATTATTCAATCCAAAATCTAAAATTCCCAGTCCCCATCAATATGTACTAAAATCAATGACTTGAGTCACTAAGAGAGCAATCATGGCATCCATCCGCGAACTGCACGAACAACTAGTAAAAAAAGAACGTTCTGCCGTTGAAATCACCCAAGAGGCTTTAGACCGTATTCAAGCGTTAGAGCCAAAATTGCACAGTTTCTTACACGTAACGGCAGAAAAAGCGTTAGAGCAAGCTAGTGCTGTGGATGCCAAAATTGCTGCTGGCGAAGAAATTGGTCTGCTGGCGGGGATTCCTCTGGGTGTAAAAGATAATATGTGTACTAAAGGGATTCCCACTACTTGCGCCTCACGGATTTTAGAAAATTTTGTGCCGCCTTATGAATCAACGGTGTCACAAAAATTGATTGATGCGGGGTCTGTCATCGTTGGCAAAACCAACTTAGATGAATTTGCGATGGGTAGTTCCACCGAAAATTCTGCCTATCAAGTCACAGCGAACCCTTGGGATTTGTCTAGAGTTCCGGGTGGTTCTTCTGGAGGTTCAGCCGCAGCCGTAGCCGCCGATGAATGCGTTGTTGCGCTGGGTTCTGATACCGGAGGTTCAATTCGCCAACCTGCGTCTTTTTGTGGCGTGGTGGGACTAAAGCCAACCTATGGGTTGGTTTCCCGTTATGGTTTAGTGGCTTACGCTTCATCATTGGATCAAATTGGCCCCTTTGGACGCTCAGTAGAAGATACCGCGATATTATTAAATGCGATCGCAGGTTATGACCCGAAAGATTCCACCAGCCTGAAAGTTGAAATTCCCGATTATGCAGCCAGTTTAAAACCAGACCTGAAAGCTAGAGGTAAACTACGAATTGGCATCATCAAAGAAACCTTTGGCGAAGGTTTAGATGCTGTCGTCGAACAAGCTGTTACCAAAGCCATTGACCAACTACAGCATTTAGGTGCAGAAATTCATGTAGTTTCCTGTCCTAACTTCCGTTATGGCTTACCTAGTTATTACATCATCGCCCCTTCAGAAGCATCAGCTAACCTAGCCCGATACGATGGCGTGAAATATGGCTGGCGTGCGCCGGATGCGGACAATCTTCTGTCTATGTACAAGACTACCCGTGCTACTGGATTTGGTACAGAAGTTAAACGCCGCATCATGATTGGCACATACGCCCTTTCTGCTGGCTATTATGATGCCTACTATCTGAAAGCACAAAAAGTCCGTACCCTGATTAAACAAGACTTTGAAAGAGCCTTTGAAACCGTTGATATATTGGTGACTCCTACTGCACCTACCACAGCATTTAAAGCCGGGGAAAAAACTACTGACCCCTTAAGTATGTATTTGAATGATCTGATGACTATTCCTGTAAACCTTGCTGGTTTACCAGGAATCAGCGTTCCCTGTGGTTTTGATGACCAAGGATTACCCATCGGCTTGCAACTCATCGGCAAAGTCCTGCGAGAAGACCAACTACTACAAGTAGCCTATGCTTATGAGCAATCGACTACTTGGCATTTACGTCAGCCGACAATTTAGAGTGCTGAGTGGGGAGTGGGGAGTGCTGTAAAGCCCTGCGGGCATAGCTGCGCTTAGAGCGGTAGCGGGGCGTTGAGCAGCGTGCTGAGTGGGGCAGGGCGGCCGCATCATGTCAATAAGCAAAGTCTATTCTCAATAAAGTAAAAATAATGTCAACAATCGTGAAACCAGGGCAAGACACCGTTCGTACCATTTCGCTAATCTCAGCCCCAGTGATATCTATTTCTATGTCTAAAGATATAAGTTTATTTAATTTTGAAATATTAAAGTGAAAGATTAATTCAGATAGAAACTTATGTCAACCGAGCAAGAGCTTCAATCTCTTTTTAATAACTTAGATCGCGATCAAGACGGCAAAATCTCCATTCATGAGCTTTTTTTAAGTCCTGGCTTAAGTGCAGTCATCTCATCAGTAACAAATACCAGTAGCCCCCAGGACTTACTAGCACAGTATGATGCAGATGAAGACGGTAGTATTACCTTTGAAGAGTTGAAGCAAGCAGTTGAGAAAGCAAGTAATTTAACTTAGCACTCAAAAAAAATCCCCAATACCCAAAATCCCTCTTAGCGTCGGCTAGAGAGGGATTTGCAATTTCTAGCTCAACTTTATCAAGAATTATGAGACGTGACTATTTTGGAGAAGCTGACTCCTGTGGCGATGGCGCAAGCACCCACGCCCTAATGATCACCCAAAAGTAATCCCTGCTATATAATACGGATGTATCCCTTATTCCCTAATTAATTATGGTACAAACAATCCAAGCGCGGGATATCAGTCTTTACGAACTAGAGGAAAATTTTGGATTAGAGTTAGTTACCAGTAGCAATTTTTTCCCAGAATGGATAGAAAATTTACCGTTACTAACGGATATAGAAAAATCATCTTTAGAACGAGTAAAAAGCAATTATTTAAATTTAACTAAACGCCGCCCCATGTCTGAAGAAGTAGTGAAGATGGTTGTGTTGTCTCCACTACTTGATTTAGCTGGTTTTTATCAACCAAATTTCGAGATTGAAACAGAAACTTCCACTGAAATTTCTGCTGTAGATGAAAGCGTTATTGTTAAAGGTAGTATTGATGTTTTAGTCGTAAATAGAAGACTTTGGATACTTGTTATTGAATCTAAAAGCACTAAATTTGATGTGATATCTGCACTACCTCAAGCACTTGCTTACATACTCGACACTCCCAATGCTGAACGACCAACTTTTGGTTTGCTTGTCAATGGTAGAGAGTTTGTTTTTGTCAAGCTAGTTCAGACTCAAAAGCCAAAATATGCCCGTTCTGATGCTTTATCAATAGAAAAACCAAATGAAATTCAGCAAGTTTTAAGTGTACTAAAAAGATTTAGTGAATTAATTCTGTTGTAATATTTTTGACTGAAAAAAGAAGATACAAGCCTGTATAGGGTGCTTCAGCGAGAGAAAACCTAGAAATACCAAACATAATTCAATTAACTCAAAAATTGATAGGTACAGTGGGGAGTGCTGTAAAGCCCTGCGGGCATAGCTGCGCTTAGAGCGGTAGCGGGGCTTTGAGCAGCGTGCTGAGTGGGGATAGTGACTCTGACTCATACCCCATACCCCATACCCCATACCCCATACCCCATAACCATTACCTATAGACTATTGACCTCTGAACTCCGATGTATAAGTTACTTGTTTAACTTCTCCTTGTCCCCCTAAAGGTTGTGAAGGTTGATTATCAACAGCCACCAACACAGCACCAGCATTACCAGAACGCACAGTCAACTCTTTTTGTGCTACCCAAGTTCTTCGTTCTCCCTTGGTTAAATTACCGACAAACTCTGTCTTACCGTCTGCTGAGACTTGTAACCACGAATCGCCTTGCAGTTCTAAGGTGATTGTCAGATTGGAATTATCTGTGCTGTTAGGTAAAGCTGATGATTCTGTCGTTACAGGTAATGAAGTGGCTACTGGCGGTGTTTCTTGGGGAATCGAATTTTGTTGATTAGCTAGACTTTCATCTGTGGGTGAAGAGACTGCTTGTGAGGGGGTAGTTTGTTCAACTTGACTGGATACAGAGTCTTTTTTGTTGGTTAAAGATTCAGTTATGAGTTTAGGATTGAGGACATAAATTAGCCCAGTGCAAGCGATACCTAATAACAAAATATAGGTTACAACAAGAGGTATGCGAATTTGAGACTTTTTGTCTGAATTTCCCTTTTCATGCTTGGAATTTATATGAGAGTTTGGAGGTAAAGCATTAACCGTAAAGGAATTGGCAACAGCCGTACCATCTAACCCCACAATATCTGCATAACGACGGAGGAATCCTTGAACATAAACCAGTTCTGGTAATTCTTCAAAGTCTCCTGCATCTAGAGCTTTTAAGAACGATAATCGAATATGTGTTTTAGCAGCTACTTCTTCTATACGTATAGATTTTTCTTCTCTGGCTTGTCGTAAATATCTACTTATTTCCAGCAATTGTTCTTTTTGCGTCTCATTTAATAGTGTCACGGTCTGCTCCTAGTTTTAGCTAATGTTTACTATTCACCAGTGAGACTACTTAAGTAAGGTAAATATTATTACTATTTCATACAATGATGAAACTTTTTGCCGATTTTAATTTTAATTAGAAATTCTAATTGAAAGATATTAACCTTTTTTGGGCATTAAAAAATTATTGTCTTTATCAATATTTGTTAAATCATCAGATTATGCCGATAATCATCAAAAAATTGCCTGTTGTGTTACAAATATGTTGCAAGTGGCTACCGTTAGTAACGACAGTTGTTGCGATCGCGTATCTGACTCTGTGTATATTAGTCTCACGCCAACAAACTCGCTTGATATTTTTTCCCTCTACTGTCATTGAATTTACACCAGAGTATTTTAGTATCCCCTATGAGGATGTTTGGCTACCAGTTACAGCCGAGTCTGGTGAAGTAGAACGTCTCCACGCTTGGTGGATGCCAAGCAAAAAACCGAATGCTAAGGTGTTATTGTATTTACACGGGAACGGTAAGAACATTAGTGCAAATGTGAGTCATGCTCACAGATTTTACCAGCTAGGATTTTCTGTGTTGCTAATTGACTACCGAGGGTACGGCCGCAGCGAGGGTTCGTTTCCCAATGAAATGAATGTTTATCAAGATGCTGAAACCGCCTGGAATTACTTAGTACAGCAAAGACAAATTCCCCCTAAGCAGATTTTTCTCTACGGTCATTCGTTAGGGGGGGCTGTAGCTATTGATTTAGCACTAAAACAACCAAAAGCCGCAGGATTAATTGTCGAAGGTACTTTTACATCTGTGCGGGATGTTATAGATTATCGCAATATGTTTCGGTTATTTCCGGTTAATTTACTTTTGACACAGCGATTTGAATCTATTGAAAAAATACCTCAATTAAAAATGCCCATTTTATTCATTCATGGTACTGCTGATTCTACAATACCCGCCTTTATGAGCCAAAAATTGTATGCTGTTGCCCCTGAACCTAAAAAACTCATTTTGGTTCAAGGTGCAGATCATAACGACGTAGGAAAAGTAGCAGGGATGCAATATCTACAATGGGTAGAGGCTTTTGTGCAGAAGTCAATGGTTAATAGTCAATAGTCATTATTTAAGAAGCATTGGGTATTAGGCATTGTGCATCTAGCGAAGGATAGATTGCCATTATCAATTAAATTGGTATGAGTTAATAAGTTAGTAAAATTCATCCCAAACCTTCCTGATTTATGTATGAATAGCGGGAGAAATTATACAGAATGGTCTGGGTTGTTTAGTCAAATATACTTTAATTATGTCTACCGCATCTGTGTATTTATTAAATATGCCAGGAAAGTCGGCAGTTACCCTTTCTCAAGATGAATTGCGATCGCTCTTGAGTCAGATTGAGGCTGAACTTTATAGTAGTGAAATTTATCGCCGGATTGTAGCTAGGTTACAAATATTATTAGGTGATGCTGGTGAACAAGCTAAAGTGTTGTGTAAAGCTGTAGGTAGAGAAGCGATTGGTTTGGCATTCCAGCAATTTGCACAACAAGATTCAGAAGAAGATAATACTGAGATTGCAGCGAATATTAAACCAGAAAATTCCAGTGCTTTATCTAATTGCCAGACACAAGCAGCGTTAACCTCAGAGACAAGCAGTATAAATACAGGTGTAAACATAGCTACAGATAGAGAAAGTACAACAAACACTCACAACAACCCAGTAACCAGACTCAGCCAGTGGTTGCACTCAAACAACAAGCCTTCTAAAGCTGAGTTAGCCAAACAAATGGCAGAACAACACCGCCTAGAAACCATGCGCCAAATAGGTTGGCAATTAAAGCAAGCCCGTGAGTCTCAACATTTGAGTGTAGAGCAACTGCAAGTCTATACTCACATCCCAGTAAAACAAATGGAAGCAGTGGAAAATGCCAATTTTGAGTTTTTGCCAGAAGATGTATGTTTGCGGGGTTTTATCCGCGTCATGGGCAATGCTTTAGGGATAAATGGCACAATTTTGGCAGCTTCTCTACCCACACCTGGCACAGTCAAATCAATTTTGCCCTCGTTGTATCAGCCTCAGAAAGATGCTGTAGACTTGAGATTAGAAATACGTCCACTACATTTATATCTAGGTTATACAGCCCTTATTGCTGGCGCAGTCGGAGGATTATCTCATCTATCTCAGCCATCAACCACTAACAATTTAGTGAATTCACCAGTTCCATCAGTTTCCCAGTCACTACAGCACCAAGCTGATGTCACTACTAAACCAGGAATCAAATCTAGTGCTGATGGTAGTATCAGTGTGGGCAATGATATCGCACCACCGGAAGCTCTTTAACTAAATTTTTCCTGTGATTATCTTGGCACTATGTTAAGTCTATTTTGCCAGGATTGTCATAACGGCATCTTAAACTTGGTAAAATTCAGGGTGCGACAGAGGAGAACATTTAGATATGCTAGCCACCCATACGGATTTAAATATAGCTGCCTTAGAAGCAGAATATAGTCAAAAATCACCAAGGGAAATTCTCAAATTTGCCCTAGAAACCTTTAACAACCTAGCAATTTCTTTCAGTGGTGCTGAGGATGTTGTGCTAATTGATATTGCTTCCAAGATTACCAAAAACTTCCGCGTGTTTACACTTGATACCGGCAGGTTACACCCAGAAACATATCAATTCTTAGATAAAGTCAGAGAACATTATGGGATCAAATTAGAAGTAATGTTCCCTGATGCTGCGGAAGTTCAGGCTTTGGTAGAAGAGAAGGGATTGTATAGTTTCTATCAAGATGGTCACAAAGAATGCTGTGGAGTTCGCAAAGTCAGACCACTGCGCCGCAAACTCAACACTCTGGATGCTTGGGTGACGGGACAGCGCAAAGACCAAAGTCCCAGCACTCGCAACCATATTCCTGTAATTGAAGTTGATAGTGCCTTTTCCACTGAAGACCATCAATTGATTAAGTTCAACCCCTTGGCAAATTGGTCTTCTACTGAAGTGTGGGAATATATCCGCGCTTTAGATGTGCCTTACAACAAATTACACGAACGTGGCTTTGTGAGTATTGGTTGCGAACCTTGCACTAGACCAGTGTTACCGAGTCAGCATGAACGTGAAGGACGCTGGTGGTGGGAAGAGTCTACTGCTAAGGAGTGTGGTTTGCACGCGGGTAACTTGCAGAAATAGTCAGTCATTCCACCAGACGTAGAGACGTGGCAATGGTACGTCTCTACAAACCAATTGTGTATGAAAAAGCGATCAGACCCTCATTAATCAATCGCTGTCTTTACTCAGTATTCAGCACTATTCACCTATAAATGTGCATAAATAAGGAATAACCGCTAGCTGCCAAAATGAATAAGATGGTTGCAGTAAATATTACTATATCTCTGATTATAAATAAAATCCAATCTTTTCTGAGTTCTTGTCTAAACTTGAGTTCTCGCAGCTTGCGCTCAAGTTTTGCATCTTCTTCTGGCTGTTTATTTACTGTTAATATAATTAGTGGATTTTCACCTTTGTTGGCAATTACTTGAGATAAATCTTTTACATCTGTCATGCTGTTAGATGCCAATAATTTCAGTTTCCAGATTTTGTTGAGCGTCTGTAATCCAGAGATGTTTGCCTTTTAGCTTGGCTTCTACTGCTACTTCCAAGAGTGCAATCGCTTTGAGAAATACTTCAGTGTTATCTCCATTAATTTGTTGTACTAGATTGTTTATTGTTTCATATAATTCTGGCGATAAATCTAAATTAATTTGAATTCGTTGGGGTCTATTCTCTGTAGTCATAATCTATTTAAATTTCTCAGTCACAACTCAATAATAAAACTTTCCCGGAGGTGAAAGTCAGCCTCTGCGCCTGTATGTGCTAATGCCCAGTAAGTCACATAACCATTTTGTTGTTTAATTACAGTAGTTATTGCAACATCAATAGCTTGGTTTTCCGAAATAATTTTAGCTAAATCGAACTTTAAGGAAAGCAATAAACTATCTGATTGATTCTGAATACTAAAAGGAAGTTCAGCAAAAGCTATTTCCTCTTGCATACCTTGGCGATAGTTATCAAAGCGATATATATTCCAATGTCCAGCAGGGGAAAGATTGAATTCCCAATAATGTTGAGAATTCTTGACACCAATAAAGAACTCAAAGCAGGTATTTTCCCATAGTTTATGCTGGCGGGTTGGTGTGTCTACAGGTGGGGGAATAACAACTTCTTCTAAGTCGCCTGTTAGTTGGTAGTTAATGTCGAGATGATTACTATGATGGCTAATATTACCTGTAATTTTTAGATTAGGTAAAGAGTCATCGGTGAGGAATGGTTGTAAAGAAAATGTTTGATGGTTCATTTCAAGTCTTGAATTATTTGGCGAATCTGGGTTGCTTGAGATTCTATACTTTCAGTTAGCTTAAACTGGACGATCGCTCTTGCTAAGTTATGTTCTGGATGCTTCACTTTAAAGTAGACATTCCCAGCTAAATAATCAGCAAAAAATCGCAGTCCCAACTCAAAGGCGATGAGGCGAATACCATCGTATATATACGTATAATCGTTTTCAGTCAAAAATGCTTTAGCAACGGAGAGATAACCCTGTAATATTCCCTGGCATAAATCTGTATCGAAATAAACACTGTCCCAATCTGCGGTTTCTTCACCAACGGGATTGCAACCAGAACGCAAGCAGTCACCAATGTCATAATGTACTAATCCTGGCTTCACAGTGTCGAGGTCAATCACACTCACTGCTTGTTGAGTAGCAGTATCAAACATGACATTGTTAATTTTAGGATCGCCGTGCATCAGGCGCAGAGGTAACTTACCCTCAGCTTTGGCATTTTCTAGGATATATGCAAAGGTAGTGCGATCGCTCACAAATTGTAAGCAATAATTTACTTCTGGAGATATTTGTGATGTAGTCCTCGCCAACACTTCTTGATAATGGCGCAGATAAAGGGGCGTAAGATGAAAACCTTCGAGGGTGTCAGCTAGTTTTTGTGGTGGTAAGTCACTGATCAGGTTGTGAAACATCCCTAAAGCATAGCCAATTTCTTGAGCCTGTTCGAGATTTTGCATTGTGTCGAAAGATTGCGACTGTTCGATAAAGCTAATCGCTCGCCAGAATGAACCTTCGGCATCAATATAATAGTCTTGAGCTTCTTTAGTTGATAGTACGCGCGGCATTTCCCAACGACGATCTAAAGGGGTATGTTGTAGTTTTTGGTAAATGTGATCAGTAAAAGTACGCAGGTTTTGCATAATCAGTTGGGGTTGGCGAAACACCTGCGTATTGATGCGTTGCAGGATAAAATGCTTGTCCCCAGGAGAATCAATATTTACTAAGAAAGTATCATTAATATTGCCACTGCCAAATGCTTGAACATCCACAATTTGTCCCTGAAGCGTGAATCGTTCAGCGATCGCCACCAGATTTTCTACGCCATGCGTCCTGATAACTGTTGTCATATTCGTTTTTTCCTACTCCCCACACTAAAATTGCACGAAGGCAATAGGAAACTATAGTAGCGTAAGTTTCACGTTAGGTCTGTATATAAGTGTTGCAAATATTGCGATCGCCTCCCCACTCCCCACGCTGCTCAACGCCCCGCTACCGCTCTAAGCGCAGCTATGCCCGCAGGGCTTTACAGCACTCCCCACTCACAACTCAGCACCGGCTAAACGCCGCGCTACCGCTAACAGCACTCCCCACTCACATTGTCAGTGGAAGACAGCATAACTGGTTGTTGATACAGGGGGACAGTGAAGGTGACAGTAGAACCAAGTCCTTCACCGAGACTGTAAAAATGTACTTCCCCACCCATAGCCTCTACTAGTTTCTGAGATATTGCCAATCCCAAACCTGTCCCACCGTACTGGCGGGTACGCGAACCATCCACCTGTGAGAATAGTTGAAATAGTTTGTCTTGTTGGTCTAGGGAAACACCAATACCTGTGTCTGCTACCCTGACTCTCACCATGCCAGGAAATTGCTGTTCTGGAAATTTTCCTTTGTGAACTACGATATCAGCACTAACAGTAATACCACCTTCGTGGGTGAATTTGATGGCATTACCTGTTAAATTCAGCATGACTTGCAACAACCTTTGGTAATTACCTTGGACAATGATGTCATCTGAAGTGGGAGGTAATTGCATCCTGAAGCTGAGGTTTTTTACTGCTGCTTGGGGACACATGAAGTTTTCAACATCAGCAAATAGCTCATCTAGCTTGACAGGAGCGCAAACTAACTCCATTTTACCGGCTTCGATTTTCGCTATATCTAAGATGTCGTTAATGACAGTTAGCAGATGTAAAGATAGTTCGTGGGCTTCTTCTAAAAACTGATTTGTTTCTTCTACATCATCTACCATCCCGTCTAAAATCAGCTTTAAGAAACCAATCATCCCGTTGAGGGGGGTACGAATTTCATGGGAGACGTTGGCGAGAAACTCACTTTTGAGGCGGGAGGCTTCTTCAGCTTTTTGTCTGGCTGCTTCTAGTTCTTTATATAAGGTAGCATGAGCGATCGCAGTCCCTAACTGATCTGCTACTTCTGTAGCTAGTTCTAATTCTGCATCTGTTAATGGGTGACATTCATCTGGCAGATTAATCGCAATTAAAGCATTGGCTTGGTCTTGATAGCAGGTAGCCACTACTAAAATTTTTTGTTGTGGGCAGAGATTATACCCTGGAACTTCCATGACTACGGGTTCTAAGGTTGCCAAGGCTTGAGCAAAGGCTGGTTCAGTATTGACATCAATTTCTAACCCCAGCATGGAAGGGCGTTCTGGTTGATGATACTCTGCTATCACCCGCACTTTGGAGCTGGTGGGTTGATAAGGGCAAATAATACACCGTTCTAGCTGCAATGCCTTGCCTAAACTATCAACTGTTTGTTGCCAGATTACATCTAAATCTAATGTCCGACGGATATTTCTGGTAATTTTGTTGACTAGTTTTTGGTGTTTTTGCGATCGCAATTCTAAATCTATCTGGTGCTGTGGATTAATTGCTACATTTACTTCTTGAGTATTAACTTTAACTTGTAATAACCTACCCGTTACTAAGACTGTAGTCGCGTTAGTTCCCAGGGGCGGAATCATCGGACAAATTGCCAACTCCAACTCGAATAAATTGCGATCGCACTTAAACCAGCATTGACACCTTTCGGGAACTAAACTAGTTAAAATTTGATGCACTCTTTCCAAATAGGCAGCCTGATTTACTGGGATAAAGACTTCCTCCGCATTGCATTCAGTAGCTATGCGTTCCGGGTTAAAACCCAAAAGGTCAGTCTTCTGCCAATAAAAAGACAGGTAACGCCCTGTTCCATCCTGCGTATATACCAACTCAGCACCAAGGGTTGGTAACAAGCGATCAGCTTTAGAGTTGATCGATTCCAGATTTTGGGGAAATATGTTTGGCAATTGGGAGTTGGCAGTAATAGTCATTACATCGAGTTGGATAAAAAAATGGCAACTCAAAACAGGTTTACTTAAACTAGGCAAAGCTTGGCATAAAAATTTACAGCTTTTACACACTGAGTATTGCGTATTTTAGCTGTTCTGGAATCTAGATTGACCAACTTTACAATTTTCGGCTTGATTCTTTACAGCCTGTTTACGAAATCTCAATCATTCCATTCCCCCCTCGGTGGAACGGGGATGCGATGAGGGGTGCGTGTCAGTTCATCATCTCTAAGAATCTCACCCCGCAACCATTGGCGAATCGCTACTTCAATCACTTTACTCGGATCATCAGTGAGATGCTGGATTTGCTCCAGTAAATCCGAGTCCAGGCGGACAGCGATTTCTACCTTATCGGCTGAGATGGACTCCGCATCGGTAGCTCTTTCTTTCATATTCATAGGTTTATATACTCAGGAACGGTCTTCTCACCAGCTTTGTAAAGCAGTTGTATCCACTGTTCGGGTTGTTTACTGACAAAATGTTAAAAGTTTATAGTTACATAGTTCCCCGAAATTTAATCAAACTAACAGCATCAGGTAGCAAGTTGCTATTTTCATAGCGGCTTCCAGACAATCGGCGGAAGTTTTGTCAGTAACTTAGAATATCAGGGCAATTACAGGCAGCAATTGACCATCATCTCTACACTATGTACTTATATATATTTATTGTACGCTTCAGGTTGATGAATACTAGCAGCGAAAAATGGACTTTATAGAGATTCTTAAAAAGTCTGTTGGGAATCTTTAAAAATGGGAATGGGGAATGGTGACTGGGGAATAGGAAGTAAAAATAATTTACTTTATGCCCAATGCCCAATGACTATTGACTATATAACTAGCAGCGTCTTGGCGAAGAAAGCATTAAAATACATGAAGTAAATAGCTTTTTAACCTTGGTTGCTGCTTCAGCAAAGATTAGTATATGACTGACGTTCCCGCAGTTCGCATTCGCAATTTCTGTATTATTGCTCACATTGACCACGGGAAATCAACCCTTGCCGATCGCCTTCTGCAAGCCACTGGCACAGTTGAGAATCGGCAGATGAAGGAACAGTTTCTCGACAACATGGATCTGGAACGGGAGCGCGGCATTACAATTAAGCTGCAAGCTGCCCGGATGAACTATCAAGCTAAGGATGGTCAGCAGTATGTGCTGAACTTAATTGATACTCCAGGTCATGTGGATTTCTCTTATGAAGTGTCGCGTAGTTTGGCGGCGTGTGAGGGGGCTTTGTTGGTGGTGGATGCGTCCCAAGGTGTAGAGGCGCAAACTCTCGCCAATGTTTATTTAGCCCTGGAACATAATCTAGAGATTATCCCCGTTCTCAATAAAATTGACTTACCTGGGGCAGATCCAAACCGGGTAATCGGTGAAATTGAGGAAATTATTGGTCTAGATTGCAGTGGGGCAATTTTAGCCTCAGCCAAAGAGGGAATTGGGATTGATGAAATTCTCGAAACCATTGTAGAGCGTGTGCCACCAGCACCTGATAATGTCAATGAACGCTTACGGGCGTTAATCTTTGATAGCTACTATGATGCCTATCGGGGTGTCATAGTATACTTCCGGGTGATGGATGGAAGGGTGAAAAAAGGCGATCGCGTCTATTTAATGGCCTCCGAGAAAGAATACGAAATTGACGAGTTAGGTATTCTCTGTCCCACCCAGAAACAAGTCGATGAACTCCACGCCGGGGAAGTGGGTTACTTCGCCGCCGCCATTAAAGCTGTAGCTGATGCACGGGTGGGTGATACCATTACCCTCGCTAATGCCAAAGCCACAGAAGCTTTACCTGGATACACAGAAGCCAACCCAATGGTTTTTTGTGGGATGTTCCCCATTGATGCTGACCAATTTGAAGATTTACGGGAGGCGTTAGAAAAGCTGCGGCTGAATGATGCGGCGTTAAAGTACGAACCAGAAACTTCTAGTGCGATGGGGTTTGGCTTCCGGTGTGGGTTCTTGGGTTTACTGCACATGGAAATTGTTCAAGAACGCCTAGAAAGAGAGTACAACCTGGATTTAATTATTACAGCCCCCTCTGTGGTTTATAAGGTGATCACGATCAAGGGTGAAGAACTGTATATTGATAATCCTAGCCATTTGCCTGCCCCCAACGATCGCGAACGCATTGAAGAACCCTATGTCAAAGTAGAAATGATTACACCAGAAACCTACGTTGGCACTTTGATGGAGTTGTCGCAAAATCGCCGGGGTGTATTCAAAGATATGAAATACCTCACCCAAGGACGCACCACCCTGACGTATGAGTTACCTTTGGCGGAAGTCGTCACCGACTTTTTTGACCAAATGAAATCGCGATCGCGTGGTTATGCCAGCATGGAGTATCATCTGATTGGCTACCGTGAAAATCCCTTGGTGAAGTTGGATATCATGATCAATGGTGATCCTGTGGATTCCTTGGCGATGATTGTCCACCGCGACAAAGCCTATAACATGGGACGATCAATGGCGGAAAAACTCAAAGAACTAATTCCCCGCCACCAATTCAAAGTACCCATTCAAGCGTCCATTGGTAGTAAAGTAATTGCCAGTGAACACATCCCCGCTTTACGGAAAGATGTCCTCGCCAAATGCTACGGCGGAGACATCAGCCGGAAGAAGAAACTCCTCCAGAAACAGGCTAAAGGTAAAAAGCGGATGAAATCTGTGGGAACAGTAGATGTACCCCAGGAAGCTTTTATGGCTGTGCTGCGTTTAGATCAAACTTGAAGAAGGGGACAGGTTACAGGTTACAGTTTAGTTTTAGATAGGGAACAGGAGATAGGAAACAGGAAATATTCTGTTCCCTGTCTGCTGTTCCCTGTTCCCTATGGTGAGGGGTAAGATACTTCATTTCACTTGCACAGGGATCAGCTAATCTAAGAAGTTTCATCAGGATTGATAATTTTTGATCGCTTCTGCCCACATAACTGAAAAAAAATCAGAAAATTTTAGTAAATTTACTTACTACAGTTGCCACTCTCATACTTTTAAATCTTTATAAAGCATTGGGGAGTCTCGTTCATGAAGATACTGGTACTAAGTTGGGAGTTTCCACCGAGGATAGTTGGCGGTATTGCGCGCCATGTGGCTGAGTTGTACCCCGAACTAGTCAAACTAGGCCATGAAATCCACTTAATCACAGTAGAGATCGGTCATGCTTCGATGTATGAGGTAATAGAGGGCATTCATGTACATCGAGTCCCAGTTTCCCATAGTAATGACTTTTTTCACTGGGTGGTCAACCTCAATGAAAGTATGGGACATCATGGTGGCAAGTTAATTTTAGAGGAAGGTAACTTTGATTTAATCCATGCTCATGATTGGCTAGTTGGAGATGCAGCGATCGCTCTCAAGCATACCTTTAAAATTCCCCTGATTGCTACCATTCACGCCACTGAATACGGACGCTACAACGGCATCCACAACGATGTCCAAAACTATATTCACAGCAAAGAGAACCTACTGGCTTACAATGCTTGGCGAATTATCGTCTGTACCGATTATATGCGCCAAGAGGTCGCGCGAGCCTTAGCCAGTCCTGGCGATAAAGTCGATGTGATTTATAACGGTATCCGCCCAGAAAAGAAAAAACATCACGAAGATTTTCACGCCCAAGATTTTCGTCGCCAATTTGCTGAAGACCATGAAAAAATTGTCTACTACGTAGGACGCATGACCTACGAAAAAGGCGTATCAGTTTTAATCAATGCAGCCCCCAAGGTGTTGTGGGAAATGGGGGGTTACGTCAAGTTTGTCATTGTTGGGGGAGGTAACACCGACAATCTCAAACGCCAAGCTTGGGACTTGGGAATTTGGGACAAATTCTATTTTACTGGCTTTCTTTCCGATGAATATTTAGATAAATTCCAAACGGTAGCTGATTGTGCTGTTTTTCCCAGCTTTTACGAACCCTTTGGGATTGTAGCTTTAGAAAGCTTTGCCTCACGAGTTCCCGTAGTGGTGTCAGACACAGGTGGATTCCCAGAGGTAGTGCAACATACCAAGACTGGGGTTATTACCTGGGTAAATGATCCCGATTCTCTGGCGTGGGGAATTTTGGAAGTGTTGCAAAATCCCGGTTATAGCCAATGGCTAGTCGACAATGCTTATGAGGATTTAGAACGCCGTTTTAGCTGGCCGAAATTAGCCCAACAAACTGATGCTGTTTATCGCCGAGTAGTAGAAGAGCGATCGCAAATTGATTGGTAACAAAACGCAGCTTCAGCCAAAGCATTAATGTTTATTTTGGACTATTTTGAGCTAAAAAACAACACCAGCCCTGTACGGTGGGAATTTTGCCCTTGGAAGTGCGAAATTAAGCAATAGTTGCACTTTGCTCTAGAAGGTTTAGTATGACAAGGGCATTCCCAAGTATAGCAAGGTTCTTGAAAGCCGTAGGAACTATGTTGTTGAGGGTGATAACCCGTCTTACAGCATACCTGAGATTCGATTTTGATAACAACACAGCTGAGATTCTGCCCCCATTAGCTGGCCCTGTGTTTAACTTGGGTGGCGGTGGGCCTGATGTAGAAGCAGCTATCCAGTGGATGATCAACCAAGTCAGAGGCGGTACTAACTCTGTCCAGAAAATTAATGTTGTTGTTATCCGCACCTATGGTAGTCATGACTACAATCGCCTAATTTCTGCCATGAAAGGCGTGAACTCTGTGGACACACTGATAGTGAGCAATCGTCAAGACGCAAACAGAGGTGACATTGTCCACAAAATCAGAAATGCTGGGGTAATTTTCTTTGCTGGCGGCGATCAATGCCAATACATCCGTAGCTGGAAAAATACCAAACTTGAAGCTGCCGTTCGTTCAGTTTATCAAAGAGGTGGTGGTATTGGTGGCACTAGTGCCGGGTCAATGATTTTAAGTGATTTCATTTACGACGCTTGTGCTTGCGAAGACCCGATTGAAACTAAGGATGCTCTCGAAGATCCTTACGAGAATATTACCTTTACCTACAACTTTTTCCGATGGCATCATTTGCAGGGAACTATCATTGATACTCACTTCAATAGTCGCAAACGCATGGGGCGGATTATGGCATTTATTGCGCGACAAATTCAAGATGGTGTGTCTAGTAGTGCGTTAGGTATCGCTGTAAGTGAGGAGACATCGGTAGTTGTAGATAAATATGGTAAGGCGAAAGTCATGGGGAGGAATGCGGCGTATTTTGTTTTAGGAGATCATCCACCGGAGATATGTAAACCCCGAACACCATTGACATATTACGACTATAAAATTTGGCGTGTTTCTAATGGTGATACCTTTGACTTGAATAACCCACCTAGTAAGGGTTATTATTTCCGGAGTGTGAAACGGGGTAGGTTTGATTCAGATCCGTATTGAGCTTTGGCAGCAGCAGCCCCGCGCTCTACCCCCAGGGTGAGCGTCGGGAGATGTCACTAAGAAATAGACCGGTGAATAACCCTGTTTAATCACTCTCGGAAAGTAAAAATCAGAGTCAATTTTCTAACTGTAGACAGAGCAGCAGTTTGGGCGTTTATTTCCTAATAGAATGGCTGAAATCAAGGTTTTTTGTGAAATCCTTTTAGATTATTCTCTCGCAAGAGTGATAGAAGGTACTGGGATTTGTACTCAGGACTCAGCACTTTTAAGCTAGGGGGTTGGGTGGTCAGGTTTTGCGTTAACTTTTCCACATAACGTGAAAACTCAGGATGATTAGGAGGACGATTCTAATATTTCTTTTCCTAATATCTCAACCCCTTTTTCTAGAGAGACATTCTCTTGAGCAACTGCAATAATTAATGGTGCAAAACGATTGGTTAAATAATCAATTGTCCAAATAACTTCAACCACAAGATTTGGTTCGATTGGGCGATCGCACCAAGGCTGAAAATAGCGAAAATATATATCTCCACTCGCCTCAACCATACCAAAATGTCCGAGTGATAAAAGCTGATTTACTCGCAATATAAATCGTGCTGTATCTGAGTAAGTTGATGGTAAAAATTTGGTCAAATTTACAAAATAATGAAACGGGTTTAGGTCTTCAATTCCCGGAACATAACTAACTTCCAGGATATAATTTGGCTCATTTTGCTCGTCTGAATCTACTCCAATTCCTACAAGTACCTGCCAGGTGACTCCCTTTTCAATAACAGAAGACTTTTCCGTTGGAAATCCTTCTGCATGAAGCAAAGCCATAAGATTATCAATTGTAGATGTATCCAAAGCCATAAAAACTCTCTGATATGATCACATCTTGGGAAAATGAAACTAAGCAACGCTCTACCATGATGCTAACTTGTTCATAATGGCATCTTTGCCAACTTTACTGAGAACAGTATCACGACTTAAGTTGAGTGTGTGGGTAATCAACTCAGCATCTGCCCTGCGCTTACTACCTTTTTTAGCTTTCATCAATTTAATCAATAACTCCGCCATCCTTTCCCTTGTTTGCACTGTGTCGGATGCGTCACTTTTCGCTTGCTTTTCGCGTTTGCGACGTTGCCACCACCGCACTAGTTTATAAACTCCTAATCCAATCCCAATTAATGCTGCACCACCCAATAAAACCCAGCCCACCGGAGTAGCAGCCAAGGCAGCACCGGCCGCGGCTCCGCACGTTGCCATAACCACAATTGTGGCAACTCCGTAAGACACTCCCAACGCTGCTGCAACTGCTTGCGCTCCAGAGACACCCACTTTGCGCATCTGCTTCGCCTTGGCATAATCGCGTAATCGCTTACCACCCTGACTTTGCAATTGTAAGTGGTGTAACCCATAGGCACGCTTTGTTGCCTTATACGCTCGTCTTCCTTGCTGCACTAAGATAATACCTGATAAACCAATCCCAAGACCCCCAGAGACTCCCGCCAAAAGACCCGAAATTGCAGGTGTCACATTGGTAACTAAGTTAGCAACCAAGCTCCCAAAATCTACGCCTTTCTTCAACAAGTTGAAAGTACCTGAGTGAACAGTCATCCAGGCCTTGTATTGTTCATTAATCCGAAATAGTTCCTCGGCTGCTGATTCCTGGGGCAATGATTTATTGTCGATGACAGCAATAATCCCACTGACTAATGTTGCCAGATCACCTAAAGCACTCAGAGCAACTCCAAAATGAGAAAAACCTTGGGTGACAGTTGCTGCACTCGTATCTCCAAATTTTGGATCAAATGACGGATAGTTATGAATCCCTTGCGCTTCTGTGTGTGGACCTGCAACCATTCCTGGCCCCACAACATCGGACGTTTTTTTAACTGCTTTTTTAGTTGCTTTTTTAGCTTTATCACTAAACTTTTCAGGGTCTTGGGATTCTGCTTGCTGTTGTAGTTCCTCCATTCCGTTTCTAATCTCAACCAGAATGCCCTCTGCCTCTTTCCGAGGGGCAGCAAGACTTGATTGCTGCTCATCTACTGGCTCTTTGCTTGCTTCATCAAGCACCGATTCTGGAACATCTTGAGGTGCGTCAATCACAAGATCCGCCAAGGCGGCAACATCCTCAGGGTGAGATTTAACAACCTCAGCTGCCTCTTGCGCCTCACTGGGCATTTTATCCATCTGTTGTGACAAGATAACTGCTGCGATCGGATCTGCCTCTGCTCCTTGGCGGACTAACTCTTGCGCTTTGGGTGCTTCTTGTTGTGCTTTCTCAACTTCTTGCTCCGATTCATCTTCCACCTCAAGAACCTGAGCTTGAGGTTTAGCCACTTCCAGTTCCAAAGCATTGATGTCTGACTTATCCTGCGGACTCAAAGGTTCCTCTGCTTCAGGGTTGGCTTCTTTTTCGAGATTACTTATATCTATGTCTATGTCTATGTCTGGCTGTTCCTGAGGACTTAAGGATTGATCCACTTCAGGGCTAACTTGATCATCATCTGCGTAATCCTCAATGTCCAAATTATGGTGGATGAGAAACATTAACTCAGAGGTTCGACCAAAGTTATATACTCTGTCGCTTTGCACAATTAAATCCATCTGCGCGAAGATATTATCCCACTGTTCATCAGTGATGTTCGCAATTCCTAAGTTTGCTAATGCTGGTGTACAATCTCGGATAAAGTCTTGACGATGTCCTAGCAGAAGGTTGCTACTAATGGGAACATTATTTACATTAACAGCTCTTTGAATGGCCTTATCTGAAGGTACTGCTTGGATTCTCTCTATGTTTAAAGATTGTTGAGGCGATCGCTGCACAGCCCCACCATTTTGCTGCACCACATGGGTTAACTCATGGGCAATCAACTCCTGTCCCCCACGACTCCCCGGCTGATATTCCCCCTGCCGAAAGAACACATCCTGACCTGTTGTAAACGCCTTCGCTTGTATCGAGCGATTTAACTCGTCTGACTGTGCATCGGCATGAACCCTTACACCACTGAAATCCGCCCCCATCGCTGCACTCATCCGTTCTTGTACACCTGAGTCTAATGGCTGTCCACCTCCCCTAGCACTGGTAATGGCAGATTCCAAATTCGCTGTTGCTTCCCCTCCCTCAAGTCCTCCCTGTCTCTGTATTGAGGGTTGTGGAGTTGAGGGAGCGATCGCAGGCGTATTAATCCTCTGTACGACTAGTTTCGCTGTCTGATCGGCTTCCTGCTCATACTTATCTCCCGGTGCGCCGATCGCTAATTTCGGTTGTACAGGCATAGCTTGACTGCGATCGGGATTAAGAATGGCGAACTCTGGTATCTGGCTTTCGTATCCCTGCGTTCCTTGTGACTCTGTATTTTCTTGTAGTTTTGGCTGCACAGCAAAAGGTCGAGATACCAAGGAATTAGTAGCCAAAGATTGCTTTTGTGATGCTTTATGAGTTCGCATAGCCACACTCCAAATCACAGCCAAATAATACTCTATTCTTTCACTTTTATCAGTAACATCAATTAGACTATTGGATAGTTGTTATTCATCAAAAATTACAATCTATACCGAAATATCTGGTGACAAGAATCCAGAGGATATAAACATTCTCAAAAGCTTGCTATAGGCATCACCTAATTAGTAATTGTTGCCGCCGAAGCTGATATATAGTTCTAGAGCTAATTATTTGCAGGGTGGCTATATCCCTGAAAATGCGATCGCTATTCCTAAAAATATTGTGGGCGATCACCTACGGTGGGCGGAACGCCATCGCACGACAAGAATACATAATCGCACTATGCAAAGGGATTGCCCATCGTTTCTAGACTTTTTGCATAAACTTCGACCATTCTGTGTCTTTCCTTATATACCTCTTCCATTTTCTGATTTCTATGATCTTCCATCACTTGATACCCGATTGGATGTGCTGTCTTGAAGTTTTGCAGTTCCTCACTCACCTGCACCATTTTATTGTTGAGTGCCGCCGCGCCAGTGGCTGTCCATACAAACTTTGCCACTTTTGCGCTCGGATGCGGTATCATCCCAATTGCTTGACTAGCAGCTATACCGAATCCCACTTTAGCCCCCATCTTAATAGTTTGCTCGAACTGGCATTTGTCTAAATCGGCTTTAAATTTTTCGGATTCATCTTTACTCATCTTTTGGCTCGCTATATCTATCATTCGAGCTAAATCTTCTTTACCGCCTCCGAATATATAGTAATCCGTCCACTCCCACGAATCGGATTTCCCCAGAGGATTTTGGATTCCGTCTTTCATCAATTCCACTCGGTCTGTTATGGTTTCCTTTATTCCTTCTTGGATAGGTGATTGGGGTGTGAAATTACTAATTTTCTCTCTAGCTTTTTGGGATTGTTTGTCAGCCACCCCCTTGGGAACAGGAACCATCGGTGCGAAACCCAATAGACTCTCAACAGTTGTCTTTGATTTTCCGCTCTTGCCTCCAGTCTGTGGAATACTGAACAGTGGTGAGTCCATTGGTCGCATTAACCCAATCGAGGGAACTGATGCTTTCACTTGCTTGCGTTTTACCGGACTTGTCCCTTTTCTCTTGTATAAATTGTGATACAACCAGCCTGTTCCTTCTACCGTGTCTGGATATTCACTCTCGTCTCTTGGGTCTGGGAGTTCGATCCATTCCAGATTTAATTCATCAATCCGACCCGTGTTGGCTGTTGCATGAGCTTTGGCATTTTCGTCATCTTTGACTGCATAAAATCGCTGAATGGTATGTTGGTGAAGACTGTTATTCACTTTGAGGTTGTCATACAGAGTTTCTTCTTCTATGCCGCTCCGTCGCTGTATTGACGGTTCTAGAGTTGACCGAGCGATCGCAGCCCCATTAATCTTTTGGACTACTAATTTCGCTGTCCGATCTGCTTCCTGCTCATACTTATCTCCCGGTGCGCCGATCGCTAATTTCGGTTGCACGGGTGCTTGATCGCCTGCTGGATTAAAAATAGCGAACTCTGGCATCTGGCTGGCGTATCCCTGCGTTCCTGATGACTCCGTATTTTCCTCCCTTTTTGGCTGCACAACAAAGGGACGAGATCCCAAGGAATTAGCAGCCGAAGATTTCTTTTGTAATGCTTTGTAAGTTCGCATAGCCACACTCTGATCGCAGCCAAATAATACTCTATCCTCTCACTTTTATCAGTAACATCAATTAGACTTTTGGATAATTGTTATTCAGCAAAAATCATGATACCCACCCCTTAACTTCCACATCTGTTAAGGGTCGTTCCATCTTGATATACTCACTTTTCGCCGATTGGAGGATATGCTTCATCCCCACAGGTTCATCAGCATCGGCTGCCACAAATGCGGCATTGAGGGCAATATTACGAATATTACCACCAGCGACACTCAGCTTGGCTAATTTCTCAAAATCTAAATCTGCGGTTGGGGTTTGGCTGGGAAATACCCGCCGCCAAATCTCGGCTCGCTGTTTGGCATCGGGAAAGGGAAACTGCACAATAAAGCGAATGCGTCGCAGAAATGCCTGATCTAAGGAGGCTTTTAAATTGGTGGTGAGAATTGCTAAACCTCGGTAGGATTCCATGCGTTGCAGCAGATAGCTAACCTCAATATTGGCATGGCGATCGTGGGAATCTTTCACCTCTGTCCGTTTGCCAAATAGGGCATCGGCTTCATCAAATAGTAAGATGACTCCTCCCCCTTCGGCAGCATCAAATACCCGCCGCAAATTCTTCTCTGTCTCGCCAATATACTTACTCACCACGGCACTCAAATCAATCCGGTAGACATCCAAATGTAGGGTATTCGCTAAAACTTCCGCCGCCAGGGTTTTACCTGTACCACTTGCGCCCGCAAACATGGCACTGATTCCCAAACCCCGTCCTCCCTTAGCAGCAAACCCCCACTGCTCATACACTTTAGAACGCTGTCTTAAATGGGCGGCAATATCTTTTAACACTCCCAACTCATTGGGCGGTAATACCAAATCCTCCCACTGGGCTGTGGCTTCTATGCGTTGTGCCAATTCATCTAAGCGGGGACGGGCCTGGCTACGACAGGCATCCCAGAGGGAACGGAAGGCTTGGGCTGTGTCGTCAGCAGGGTTGTGTTGAGTTTTAAATTGCCAACTGGTGGCTGTAATTGTGGCTGTGTTGAGGTTGAAGTGGGAAACGAGGCGATCGATCTGTCCATTCCAATCGGGGGATATTTCACTCAGGGTATTTTGCCAGACTTGACGCTGTTCGGCTGGGCTGGGTTGATGCACATCCAATGTGAGCAGAGGACGCTGGATGGCACGACGACGTTCTAGACTGGAGATAATTAAGGGGGCATCTAAGGTGTCGAGTAGCTGAGTTATGTTATTTTCTCTTTCCCCTTCAGAAGATTCGGTTGTGTTCCCGCCATCCAGTACCATCACTCGCCGATACAGTCGCCATTCCCTCTCCCACAAACACCGGACAAGATGTAGTTGCTGATTTTCACGGGGCAAGTTCTGGGCAGTTACAGCATACCCTGTTAATCCTAAAATCTGACAGGTATGAGCTGCGATCGCCTTCTTACTACCTGCATCTGTGCCACATAGTTGCAATATCGGTAACACTCGCTGTTCTTGAGAAGCTTGCACCCAAGAGTTTGCCATCTGTTCTGCCAAGGCTGTATGGGATGGGACTAAGTTTTCCATCTGTAATGGGGATGCTCCCAATTGCGCCAATCGCTCATCCAAGGGGCGCAATCCTGCCAAGTAATGGGTAATCTGCTCGTCCAAGCGTAAAGGCGAAATAGTCAAGGCTGGGGCTGATCCCATTTCAATTAATCGCCAGCGTCGCAAAGGTGCATCCTGGGTAAGTGCGCCCCAATAGGGGGAGGATGTGATGGATAAGGCCAAACTGAATGTGGGATACTCTAACTGTGGCTGTCCCTGGGCTTTGGCACATAGTCTACCCCAGTTGCGGTCAAATTCCATCCCCGCACACAAAATCACAATCTGCCGCTCAAGTGGGGAGAGGTTAAAGATTTGACACAGTTGTTCTAAGGCGGGAGGTACTTGAGCAAAGGCAGGCTCTTTTTCTATATCTACGAAGCCCGTCTTCAATTCCTCATTTCCCTGTTCCTGCTGTTCAATTAGCCGCTCTAAAACTTGACGGGTTTGGGCAATTACTCCCATCAAGTAACGGTGATTTGCGGGATACCAATCATCTGCAACAGGTTTGGAGGGCATTTTATACTAGAGTTCTTTGCTTACGTAAACTTTCAATGGTAGCGATCGCGTGCTTCGCTACTATATCAATTTCTGCTGGCGTGTTGAACCTGCCCATCCCAAAGCGGATGGAAGCATAAGCTAATTGTTCGGTGTGTCCCAAAGCGGTGAGAACATGGGAAGGTGTAGTTTTCGTCGATGAACAAGCTGAACCAGAGGATACGGCCATGACTGGCTGTAACCCTAGGGAAAGTGCTGCACCATCGACTCCCTCAACGCTAATATTTAAGTTTCCTGGTAATCGCTGGGTGGGATGTCCGTTCAGATGAATCCCTTTTAACTGTGAAAGCTGATTCCACAAGCTTTGTCTTAACTGTGTGAGGCGTTGGCTTTCTGTCTCTTGTTCTGCTAAGGCAATTTCTACCGCTTTGCCAAAACCGACAATTTGCGGTGTGTATAAAGTCCCCGAACGCATTCCCCGTTCATGTCCTCCCCCGTGCTGTTGGGGTGCGAGTTGGACTCTGGGGTTACGTCGGCGGACATATAATGCACCGATACCCTTTGGCCCGTAGACTTTATGGGCTGTCAGAGACATCAAATCTATGTGCATGGATTGCACATCTAAGGGAATTTTACCAATAGCTTGGGCTGCATCTGTATGGAAAATAATCTGGCGTTCATGACACATTTCCCCAATTTCAGCTAATGGTTGCAACACACCAATTTCATTATTAGCCGCCATCACCGATACTAAAATCGTCTCAGGACGCAACGCTTTTTCTAAGTCAGCTAAATCAATTAATCCATTGGCTTGCACTGGTAGGATAGTAATATCAAAACCAAGGGTTTGTAAATATTCACAAGGGTCAAGGACTGCATTATGTTCAGTTGCCAAAGTAATAATATGCTGACCTTTTTGAAAATAAGCTTCCGCTACACCTTTAATAGCTAAATTATTCGCTTCCGTTGCACCGCTAGTAAACACAATTTCTTCTGATGTAGCGTTAATTGCTGCGGCTAATATTTCCCGCGCTTGTTTGACAGATGCTTCTGTTTCCCAGCCATAAATATGATTAATACTAGCTGGATTGCCAAATTTTTCTGTAAAGTAAGGTAGCATTGCTACTAACACCCGTTCGTCTACAGGGGTAGTGGCGTGACAATCGAGATATATAGGACGATTAGACATAGTTAGCTCAATATTTGACTTAGTTTTTTAAATATAACTAGAACTTTCTACAATTCATTCTCTCCGTTCCAAAGAGTAAATTGATCAGATAAAGCATATATCAATGTTAAGTCATATAAATTTATTATGAGCGAGTTCGTAGTAAGGACTAAAGTCCTAAAATAAGGACTTTAGTCCTTACTACAAACCTTTAATTATTTACACTGTTCTACTTACTCTTAATTCTGCATTTAATTAGCCGCTAATTCTTGCAACTTATTTAACACTGCTTGGGCGTGACCTTTGGCTGTAACATTTGGCCAAGCATAGGCAATTATGTGATCAGGTGAAATCAGGAAAGTGGAACGCGCTACACCCATATATTCTTTGCCCATAAACTTCTTTAAACGCCAACCACCATAAGCTTCTATTAATTGATGTTCTGGATCACTTAATAGGGTAATAGACAACTTATGTTTATCAATAAATTTGCAATGAGCTTTACCTGAATCTGGACTTACTCCTAAAACTTTTGCTCCAAGTTTGCTAAATTCCTGATGCAATGCTGTGAAATCGGTGGCTTCTGTAGTGCATCCAGGAGTATCATCTTTGGGGTAGAAATAAATCACAATCCACTGACTATTTAAATCATTAAGACTGACAAGATTGCCATTGTGGTCTGGGCTAGAAAAATCAGGTGCTGGTTGTCCAATTTGAGGAATGTCGCTCACAAAAATACTACTGTAATACGGCAATAGTAATTATAACTAAGAATTACTATTGCCTGCGGTATAGCTGCACTTAGAGCGTAGCGGGGGGGAGCATCGCTACGAATTACGTAAAGCCTGCGGCATAGCTGCACTTAGAGCGGAGCGGGACGTTAGTCCATTACGAATTAATATTATTCCTGATTACTACTGCGTTGCGCTTGAGAAGTTTCATCAATTTCAAATGCCCCTCGCACATTACCTGTTAAATCAGAGTTTTCAACTGTACCTACACCTTGATTATGGATATATATAGCATATTCTTGATTCCGATTAATTTTGCAATCTCTAATTACAATATTGCTACCATTTCTAATTTCTACACCAGATAAAGTATTGTTGAATATATTACATTCTTTAATTGTTCCTTTACCCTGATTATCTACTAAGACACCGCCACCTTTACCATCCCGAATTTCACATTTTTCGACGAAAGGATTGCCATTTTTACGAATTTCTATACCTGCACCTAGTGTAGTATTAAAAATTTCGCAATTGCTGATATTTCCTCGACCATCTTTATCGATGAGAATACCACCATCGCGGATTCTGCAACGCTGAACTGTAGGATTTCCACCTTCTTGGATGGTGACACCTGATAAAGTAGAACTAAAAATATAACAATCTTCTATTGTTCCTTGACCGCTATCATAGACAAACACACCACTAGCTTTACTGTCACGAATTTCACAGTTACGAATAATAGGGTTAGCAGTGGAATTATGAATGGCTACACAAGCCAAAGAATCAGAACTGATATTGCAATTTTCTAAAATTAGTTCTCCTTGAGGAATATCCACAGCGTAGAATTTTTTGTTATTCTTACCAGCCGTACAGCGCAGCGTCAAACCACTAACCTTCGCATGGTCAGATTTCATGATAATGCAATCTGCATTTTGACTTTCAATCACAATATCTGCGGTAGTCCCATCACCAATAATTTCTAGTGGTTTGTTAATCACCAAACCTTCTAAATATAACCCAGGTTGTACAACAATACGCGTGTTTGGTTGAGCATTTTCAATGGCTTCAGCAATAGTTTTATAGTCACTGCCTGCTAACTTAGAAACAGTAATAGTTGATTTATTTTTAGGAAATACTGTATATAAAAGTGCTGCCCCCAGTAATCCAATTCCACCAAAGCCAAACACCTTTACTAAACGCCGCCTAGGGATTTTTGGGGGTTCAAAAATCACAGGTGGGTGTAAAGATTTTTCAATTTCTGCCAACTTTTGCAAAATTAGCTGAGTATTTTGAGGGCGTTGATTGGGTAAACGCGCCATCATTTGGTCTAGTAAATCTGCAAACTGCGGCAAGATAGTTGTATGCTCACGCCAGCGTAATTCATCGCTGTAACCGTCATAAATTAGTGAGTCAGTTGGTTCTTTTCCAGTCAGCAAATAAACAAAAGTCCGACCTAAAGCGAAAAAATCCGATTGCTGCACAGCCTGACCATTAATTTGCTCTGAGGGTGTGTAACCTGCGGAAACTACGCCTGTAACTTGTCCGATAGATTGCTTGGCGATGTAGGTTTGGGTAATTGACCTAGCTGTACCAAAGTCAATTAATGCTAGACGACCATCTGCCCGTAGCATAATGTTAGATGGTTTAATATCTCGGTGAAATAAACCCTGTTGATGAACTTGCTGAAGAATTGTGACTGCTTCTTTGAGCCATTGGAGGGCTAATTTCTGGTCAACGGGTCGATATTCTCTTTGGGTTAAGTATGCGCCTAAATCTAATCCTTCGATTTTCTCCATTACTAGGCAGTGTAATGGCTCTTGGCTATTCCTATAAAAATAGATAAAGTAGCCATTCGCCTCGACTTTAGGAATACCAGGATGATTGAGGTGAGTTAAAACCTGTGCTTCCCTTTGAAATAGCTCGATCGCTTTCGGATGATTATTGGTTAAAATCTTGAGGACTTTAGTTGTTTGAGTGCGTGCGTCATAAACTACAAAAGTTTTACCAAAGCCACCACCGCCTAGAAAACTCACTACTCGATAACATCCTTCTAGGAGCAACTCCGAACCACAAGCTTGACAAAATAGGATATTGTCAGGATTCTGTGGATTGGTGCATCGGGGGTTTATGCAGAGGCTCATGGCTTCGGCAGGTAACGTTTTTATCTGATTAGTTTAGCTTTTATGACGTACTTCACAGATAAAGTTTGTATTAAAAGTCAAAAGTTACATTTCTATAGAAATCCGATTTTATTTTTGTTGGCGTAGCCTGCGCTTGCGCTTAAAAATCTCAGTATGTGTAGGGTGATGATGCCAAGTGATTAATCCTCTGCAAGAAGTTGGTAGCTAATTTGCTGAAATTGTTCAAGTTCCAAGCAATTGTTTTGACAAGGAACTTCTTGAGTATCTACCCAAACTTTCTGCACGTTTAAACCGTGAAAGTAGAGTTGAACTTTTTGATCAGGTAAAGGGTAATTTCCTTGTTTTCGCCAGATAAGTTGTAAACTATTATCGTGCCGTTGCAGATAAAATTCATCTAATCGCCAAGCACCATAGCCATCTCCAGCATCACTATATACTGTACCTCCACCAATTCCAGTTACAGGGGGATAAATATGCAGGACGAGTTGTTGATTTTCTGCCATTGGTAACACACTACCCGCCTTGACGAATACAGGGATTTGTTCTATGGGTGCAGCTATGTCAATTTGATGTCCCCCTACTAATAAGGCATCATCCCAAAAATGATACCAATGTCCTTGAGGTAAGATGATTGAGCGGGAAGTTGCACCTTCCTCAACAATGGGAGCAATTAACAGCGCATCACCCAAGTAAAAAGCATCTTCCACATCCCAAAGTTGGGGGTTATTGCTGTCAGCCCAAAATAAGGGACGCACCAGGGGATGACCAGTTTGGTTTGTTTCCCAAGTCAAGGTATAAAGATAAGGTATGAGGCGATCGCGCAACCATAAAAATTCTCTGGCTATACTCAGCGTTGGTTCGCCAAAACTCCAAGGTGTACGGGGTTTGACGTTGTTGGCACTATGGGTGCGAAAAAATGGTAAAAAACATGACATCTGAAACCAACGCAAGTATAATTCTGCGCTAGGATCGCCCTTAAATCCTCCTATATCAGCACCACTGTAAGGAATACCGGATAGTCCTAAATTTAAAACTGTGGCAATTGTTATACGTAGTCCTGACCAACTCGTTTCTATATCTCCTGTCCAAGTCCAGGCGTAACGTTGTAGACCTGCCCAACCTGCACGGGAGACAATGAAAGGACGATGTTCTGGTTTGTACTCTTTTAAAGCCTCATAGGCAGCCTCAGCTTGCAGCAACCCATAGACGTTATGCGCCTCCAAATGATTGCCGCCTCTGCCTTCCAGAAAATGCCGGGTAGAATGTGGCGGTAAGGAAGGATCACCCCAGAGGACAAATATCCCCGGTTCATTCATGTCATGCCAAAAACCAGTAAAGCCTAAATCGAGGAGATATTCATACTGACGACTCCACCAGTGGCGGGCTTGGGGGTTGGTAAAATCGGGAAAGGCACACAATCCAGGCCAGACAGGGGCAATGATGAGTTTACCATTGGTTGATTTGCAAAATACTTCTTGCGATCGCCCTTCTTCAAATAATTCACTTTTGCGGTCAGCTTTCACGCCAGGATTAACGATCGCAATTAAATGCACTCCCCGCTCTACTAATTCTTGGTTAAAATCAGTTAACTTGGGAAAGCGATCAGGGTCAATGGTAAAGGCGCGAAATCCTTCTTGGCAGTCAATATCTAAATGAATAGCAGTGAGGGGTAAATTATGTGTCTTAAATCCCTCCATAACTTCTCGGACTACTTGTTCTGTTTCGTAACCCCAGCGTGATTGATGATAGCCCAATACCCAACGCGGTGGTAAAGCCGGACGACCAGTTAATTGTGTGTAGCGGTCTAATAGTTGCGCTGGCGAACCGATACTAAAGTAATACCGCAATGCTCCCCCTTCAAAGTCGGCGGCGGCGAAACCGTTGAAGCTAAATGTCGCTTTATAACTATTTTCGTAGAAAATCAAGTAACTACCAGACTCATGTAAACCTATGTAGAGGGGAATGCACAGATATAGGGGGTCTGTGCCTATTCCATATTTACCCCCAGCATCATAGTTCCACATCAAGTAGCTGGTGGTAGCTGGTTTATTGCTTTGGGGTGTACGCAGGTTGAGGGGTGCAGCGCGTTCACCTAATCCATAGATGCGTTCTTCAGGACGGAGCTTGGCTTGATGTAGCCAACCAGCAGTTTTCAGTTGGGGAGGTAGTTCTTCGCGGATGATTTCGCTTTGGTGATTTTGCCAGGTAAGGCTACCATCGATATTAACAATGACTCGTAATGCTGGACTAGTTATAATCCAGCGATCGCTCATTGACTGAAATTCTACCTTGATTTCCGGCCAATCTTGACCAGCCATAGCATAAGGAATTGGTTCTACTCCAGGCTGCCAATTCACACGCACAAAGTCAGCAGCCAAAAAGCAGATTTCTAGTTCTACCTTTTCAAAATAAAACTTTGCCCCTCCCGGTATAGTTTCAGCCTTAAAGATATTACCAATTTCTGCAAACACCTGTTGGGAAAGGAGAAACCGCCTCTCTAATAAGTCCCGTTGCATAGGATAGAATAGCGACCCCAAAAAGCGACGCAGTTTAATCAGGCGGAGGTTTAATAAAACTTTTTTCCAGAATTCCATATTCTATGGGTGACAAATCAAGAGCTTCTGGGGACTACGTGTATTTCAAAAATCAATATTGCTCATATGTGGGTAGGCTTAATTAAATGTAAGACCTCTCTCCAAACCTCTCCCCTGCGAGGGGAGAGGCTTTCAATCTCCCCTTCCCTACAAGGGAAGGGGTTGGGGGTTAGGTCTAACTTATGTTTAATTAAGCCATTCTACTTATGTTAAAAACTAAAAATTATTTTTTCGTCTACCTTTTGATAAATTCACTGTAGCTAACCACATATACATTTATCATTGAAGATAATAGGTGTATAACTCTAATTTTTTTGGTTTAATTTTCTGCTTGCTCTAGCACAATCACATCTACTAGAGGCGTGAAGTTAAAGTCTTCCTGAAGTAATCTTTTTTGAATAGCTTGGGTAAGACGAGAACGAATAGCCGCAGCAGGTTCTGTAACTCCTTGTCTACGCTGCACATAAACAACGCAAAGTAATGTATCTTGACCTTTGATCTTAGGACGAGTGAAGCGAACATTAGATTCAACTAATTGGGCTACATTTATCTGCTTGACTACTTCTTGCAGTTCAGAATTAGCTCTTTGAGCAATAGTAGAGCGTTGCAAACTGGGAGAATTCATAAACTGCACAGTCAGAAGAACACAAAGCGCAATAATAGTGACGATTAAACCACTACGAAATATGTTTTTGTTGCCACGTTGGTAGCGGCTTCCTTGAGTAGACAACCCAAACATTCTAAATAACAAAGAAGCTGATAAATTAATGCCACATAGTTGCAGAAATAACAAAAATATGGAATCAGTCACCATGTCCCAGCGACCAATCGCACTAGCCATACCTACAATTCCCGTTGGTGGCGCGAGGGAAGCAGCAACTAACATACCTGTTGCTGCTCCTGATACCAAACTATTTTGCTCTGACTGTACCAAGTTCAATGCCCCGGCTGCACCAGCCGCTAGTGGTAGAAATACAGCCACTGCTGAAATTTGACTACGTTCAATCATCAGACTAGTTGCAATTTCCTGTTGCAGAATTAGGCTAAGTAACCAAGTTGTCAAAATGGTGACAGCTAAGGCGGAAAAATAACGCACAAGACTACGCCAGAGTAATTGCCAATCACCTCGCGCGGTAGCAATGGCTGTATTCATGGCGGGGCCAGCAAACGGAGCAATCAGCATGGCTGCTACCAGCAAGAACACTGTATTGGTATACAAGCCAATCCAAACTACTATTCCGGCTACTACTGCATAACTGAGAAAACCTTGCCAAGAGCCAACACTTTGTAAACCGGCTAGAAAGACTTCTATGGAGCTGCGTGCTTCTACATCTTTGACTTGTTGGGGTGCTTCTGATGCAGGTGGACGCAGAGGCATCACTCCAGAGGGAAGGAGCGTAATATGTACTTTAGGGAGGTCTTGCAACTTAGCAAACAACTCATCTACTCGGCGATTGGAAACATGAACCATCACTACATCAATGGGTTCTTCACTATTATTACCTATAAATTGTGCGAGGTTCTGACCTTCCAGAGATTGAGCAATGTCAAGAACATCACCACCAAATCCCCGTGGCACTTGAATAATTAGTTGTCGCATATATCCTTTTGAGCCTAAAGCTCTCACATTGTTTGTGCGATCGCTCTCTAGCTAGGGAAGTATTTTTTATTAAATTAGCCAATGAATTTCAATTGATTTTATCTGGTTACAGGAGAAAAAATTACTTTGACAATTATTCCTAAAGGTGAATACTTTTGTCCTAAAAATCTCTCTTGGTGAAGCTTTTTCATAAAACAAGAAACAGTAATATTTAACTACTCAAGTCAGCACAATCGCTTAGTTTATTACATTAGATTATGGAGGCGTAATTGTGCGTTTTGGTCAATGGATTGGAATATTTCTATTCATTATATCTTTTTATATCATCTGGCAAATTCGCCAAATACTTTTAATAGTATTTGCTTCTATAGTTTTAGCAACAGTTTTAAATAATTTTGTCACCTTTTTACAAAGATTTCGAGTAAAAAGGAGTATTGCTATATTCATAACGATTAGTCTTTTATTATTCATCATATTTGGCTTTTTTATTATCATCGTACCTCAGATTATTGAGCAATTACAACAATTGAGCAACCTGATACCAATGGCATTAGATAGAATCAGGTTGTGGAATAATTGGTTAATCAAAGTCATCCCCAATGATGTATTAGAAAATATTCGTAATTTGAGATATTTGACTCAAAATTTACAGCTTTGGTTAAATCGGCTATTTAATAACTTTTTCTTTTTAATTAGTAGTTCCCTAACTATTGTTTTAGGATTGCTGCTGTTACTTGCATTAACTGTCATGCTAATGGCACATCCTAAGCATTATCGTAGAGGTTTTATATTATTATTTCCTGCATTTTATCGTCAGCGAATTAATATAATTTTAAATAAATGTGCAACATCTTTAACTGGTTGGATAAGAGGCACATTATTGACAATGTTACTAATTAGTATTTTCAGCTATATTGGTTTGTCAATTTTAGGTGTACCACTAGCATTAATTAATGCTATTTTGGCAGGATTATTAGAGTTTATCCCCAATGTTGGCCCTACATTGAGTGTGTTTCCGCCTGCTTTGCTAGCTTTAGCTGATTCTCCTTGGAAAGCCGTTGCCGTAGTAGTTTTATATTTTATTATTCAGCAAGTTGAAAGTCTGATTATAGTACCTTGGGTAATGAAAACTCAAGTATCACTTTTACCCGCAGTTACTTTATTATCTGTAGTTATTTTTGGGACATTTTTTGGCTTTTTAGGTGTATTTTTGGCTGTGCCGTTGGTGATTGTTTTACAAATTTGGATACAGGAAGTTTTAGTGAAAGATATCCTAAATAATTGGAAAAATCATAGTAGCTAGAACGTCTACTGAGCATTGAGATAATTCAAAACCCCGGCTTCTCCAAGAAGAAACCGGGGTTTTTAGCTACTTTTTGCAATTGAAATTATCTTAACCGATCGCGCTTATCAATAATTTCCACTGCATCGCTGTCGGGTACTGTTCCCGGATATGTGTCTATATCTCGCTGAGTAGCTGTAGGTGCTACTCCGGTGCTATAACCACGAGTATCGCTGATGTTGTGTACTTGCCAATTGCGAATACCGCGATCGCTAAAAATTCTGCCAGCACGTTCAATTTCTGCTTCCGTACCTTCGATAATGACTAAGTATTCACCTTGAGAAACGCGATCGCTATAATGTCTTGCGTCTTCTTCCGGGATACCCATACCAGTCAATGCTCCCACAATACCACCGGCGGCTGCACCAATACCAGCACCAGCTAAGGTAGTGGCGATCGTGCCGGCGGCGAGAAACGGCCCTACTCCTGGGATTAATAAAGCTTCTAAACCTACGAGTAATCCACCAAGTCCACCCAAGACCGCTCCTGTCGTTGCACCAATACCAGCACCTTCTTGAGCCTCTGTATCACCACGATCTCTGACTTCAGCACCAGCTATTTGCTCGTTGCGATCGGTATCTTTTGCCAGGATAGAAACCCGATCCATTGAGAAACCAGAGTTTTTTAATTCGTGTAATGCTCTTTCAGCTTCTTGTTTGTTTCTAAATGTGCCAATTGCACGTTGATATTGTCGAGATTGTTGAGATACCATTTTGCTACATTGATATTAATTCTACTTTCCAGTCTCGCTGTTGCTACTAATCTCTTCATCAATCTATGGGTTTAGCTGACACTATATCTTTGGTTAAAAAAATTGCTTGTGCTGAATATTAAGCTTGCCGAGTGAAGAATTAACATTACCATCGTGGCATTAACATAGCCGAGTGAGGAATTAAGATTACCATCACGGCATTAACATAGCTGAGTGAGGAATTAAGATTACCGTCGTGGTATTAATATAGCCGAGTGAGGAATTAAGATTACCATCACGGCATTAACATTGTAAATGAGTAACTTATGCAGCGTGAATTTGCTAGTCGAGATCAATTAATAGCCTATCTACGGGAACAATTCCCCCAAGCCGCAGAACGTGATGATCATGTTAGCAACACGCTGGGAGGAAGGAAAGCAGCCGAAACAGCATTACAAAAAATTAACCCAGCATCCTACGCCAAAACACGTAATTTTTTAACAGGTGACGTAACCAAACTTTCTTCCTACATTCGTTATGGCGTTTTAAGCCTGCGAGAAATTCGTGATTATGTACTTAATAACGTCCAACACCGTGATGATGCGACAAAACTAATTAATGAGTTGGGTTGGCGAGACTACTGGCAAAGATTATATGCCAAGCTAGGAAATAACATTTGGCAAGACCAAGAAGAATACAAAACCGGCTACACCATAGCAGAATACGCAGCAGAGTTACCCCAAAACATCAAAGAAGGTACTACAGGCTTAGTTTGCATAGACAACTTCAGCCAAGAATTATGCGAGACTGGCTACCTACATAATCATATGCGGATGTGGTTAGCAGCTTATGTTGTCCATTGGCGGCGGATTCGTTGGCAAGCTGGCGCAAAATGGTTTCTAGAACACCTATTAGACGGTGATCCTGCTAGTAATAATATGTCTTGGCAGTGGGTAGCTAGCACCTTCAGTCATAAACCTTATTTTTTCAACCGTGAAAACTTAGAACGCTACACCAAAGGAGTGTATTGTCAAAAATGTCCCCTCTACGGTCATTGTGATTTTGAAGGTAGCTACGAAGAATTAGAACAGCGACTTTTTCCCAAAGGAGAATTTACCAAAAAACCCAACAGTCAAAGTTGGCAAAAGGGGAATAGGTGACAGGTGATAGGTGATAGGTGACAGAAAAATAATAACTAATGACTAAAATTATCTGGATACACGGTGACTGCTTGAGTCCTTATAACCCAGCTTTACAAGCATACCCAGATGCGCCGGCTCTTTGGGTTTGGGATGATGCTTTAATAGAAGAATGGCAACTCAGCCTCAAACGGCTGACTTTTATTTATGAATGCTTGCTAGAGTTACCCGTAGAAATTCGTCGCGGTAATGTGGCGCAAGAAATTTTAGCTTTTGCTCAAGAACATAATGCTGAGTTTGTAGCGACAACCGATAGCCCTAGTCCTCGGTTTAATGATATCTGCGATGAAATTGAGCGTTCTTTAAACCTAGAGGTTTTTGAAGTCGAACCATTCTTTGATTACGATGGGCATATTGACCTCAAGCGATTCTCCCGCTATTGGAAGGTAGCTCAAAAGTATGTTCTTGAATAAGTAACAACTTCCTGTAATTGATTTCTTAGTCAGGGCTATCCTACGGGAACGCTGCGCGAATAGCCATTTTTTGTACCTGATGCTTGCTTATCGGAAGAGAGGACTAAAGTCCTTACTACAAACCTTTAATTATCTGATTAATAATGTTTTTAATGTATCTGCATAAGTTTTTCACCACACCAATTAATCCTGCTGCTACTTCTGGTGATAAATGCCATTGGAGATTGATTTTATTGCCTTTAACTCTGAGTTTAGGATTCTCTGTATTTTATGGCATTTTGGGACTACAAAGAGCCTTCAAAACTGAGTATGTTGCTCAAGATGATGCACGAGAATATGTATTTTGGATGCAACAGTTTGTAGATCCAGAATTATTTCACCATGATTTGATCGCAGATTATTTTCAATCGATTACACCATTAGGATATGCCACTTTATATAAATTGATGGCTAATTTAGGCATCAATCCACTTTTGCTAAGTAAAATTCTACCTATTTTTTTGGGCTTGATTGTTACTATCTATTGTTTTTATTTATCTCTAAAAATTTTTCCAGTACCAGGGGCTGCATTTATTACTACCTTGTTGCTCAACCAAAGTCTCTGGTTTCAATCTGACTTAGTTTCTGCCACACCTAGGTCTTTTGTATATCCGTTGCTTTTGGCATTTTTCTATTATCTAATTAGGAGTTCTTGGTTAATTATTTGCCTGATTATTATGCTGTCTGGATTATTTTATCCTCCCCTGTTATTTATTTGTCTAGGCGTTTTATTTATCCGGTTACGACATAATTATTTTTTGCTAGTTGCTATTGCGGTATTAGCATTTCTAGTGATGTCACCCTATATTTTAGCTTCATCTGAGTTTAGCCCCGTCGTCACTGCTACTCAAGCTTGGATGATGCCAGAACTATGGACAGAAGGACGACATCCTTTTTTTGACGATAATCCTGCGAAATTTTGGCTAATTGGACAACATAGTGGAATCTTGCCACCATTAATGCCTCCTCTGATTTGGATGGGTTTGTTTTTTCCAATGGTGCAACGAAAACTTGACAAGTTTCCTCTCGTCAGAATTGTCAATACTGAAGTCAAAATATTGCTACAGATTATTATCGTATCGTTGATATTGTTTTTTGCTGCCCATACTTTCCTGCTCAAGTTGTTTTTTCCTACTCGCTACACAGTGCATACTTTGCGAATAGTGATGGCTATTGCCGCAGGTATTACCTTAACTGTAATCTTAGATTGGTTATTCCAGACTTATCGGAAAAAACGCCAACTTTGGCAACCGGCATTAGCCGTGACTTTAGTAATTGTTCTGTTGTTGTACCCTAACTTTTCGGGACGCTTTCCTACTAGCGATTATAGGCAATCTACAGCATCAGTATTGTACAAATTTTTACAAGAGCAACCCAAAGATAGTCTAGTTGCTACTCTTGCAGACGAGGCAGATAACATTCCAACTTTTGCTCAAAGACCTATTTTGGTGGGTAGAGAATATGCTTTGCCTTTCCATTTAGGTTACTACTCTCAGATTCGCCAACGCACTATTGATTTGATTCATGCCCAATATAGCCAGGATTTAACACCAGCAAAACAACTAATTCAAAAATATGGAGTCGATTTCTGGCTGCTAGAAAGTACATCCTTTAAAGTTGAGTATCTCACGAGTAAAACTTGGTTGAAAAGTTTTCAGCCAGTATTTACTGAGGCTGTTAGCAATTTGTCTAAGAACACTACTCCAGCGTTAGCAACATTAACAAAGTATTGTTCTGTTTTAGAGACGGGAAATTTCACGCTGTTAAAGGCAGACTGTATTATTGATACCAAGTTGCAATCATAGGTAGTATTTTTACTCTGTTGTATTCTTTATCAGTGTAAGGGTGTAAGGGTTGATGAAACTATGATTCGTCCGTTAGTTTTACAGTCATCACTGATTACTTTATTAAAAACCTACACTGCCAAAACTAAAATTTTTGAATGCAATTAGGTATAAATAGCAAATATCACCCAAATAATTGCAGAATAAATGCAGTTTGTCTGGTGACTACCGAGAAATGTTGACTACACTTGCTGATGTACAAAATTTACTTTCTGACCTCATCGCCCGCTACTCATCCCGTGTAGATTATTTGATGATTCGCTTAGAGGAATCAGAAGGGACAGATATCTTGTTACGTGGCGACAAGGTGGAAACCCTTAGTGAAGGAATCTCTAGTGGTGGACATATCCGCGCTTGTTATAAAGGTGGCTGGGGGTTAAGCAGTTTTAATCAGCTTTCTACTATTAAGGAACGCATTGAGGAAGCCGTGGCTGCTGCACGGATGGTAGGTGATGAAGAAACTTTACTTGCTTCTATTGACCCGGTGCAAGCAGTATGCACTCTACCATTGACAGGGAAAGATCCGCGTCAAGTAACCCTCTCGCAGAAAAAGGCATTGTGCGATCGCTATACTGAACTATTAAAGGCTGAAGATTATCGCATCACTACTACCTCGGTTCGTTATAGCGATAGTTCCCAAAGAATTATCCTCGCTACCTCGGAAGGGACTCTCATCAATCAATCTTGGGTAGACATGGAAATGCGCTTTGCAGCCACAGCGAAAAATGGTGAAACTGTCCAAACTGGGAGGGAAACTACAGGTTCTCGCAAAGCTTACGAAGATTTAATGAATCTGGATGAACAGGTAAAAAGTGCGTCACAAAGGGCTGTTGCGGCCTTATCTTTACCGACAGTCAAAGGGAATACCTACACTGTAGTGATTGACCCTATTCTGACCGGCTTATTTGTTCACGAAGCTTTTGGGCATCTTTCGGAAGCTGATATGGCTTACGAAAACCCCGATTTACTGGAAGTCATGACCATCGGACGGCAATTTGGCCCGGAAGAACTACAGATTTTTGATGGTGCAGCCCCAGAAGGTCATCGCGGTAGCTATTTTTATGATGATGAAGGGACACCAGCCACTACTACTCAATTGATTAAAGATGGTATTTTAGTTGGTCGTTTACATTCCCGTGAAACCGCAGGCAAGTTAGAAGAAAGCCCAACAGGTAACGCTCGTTGTCTCAATTATCACTATAACCCGATTGTCCGCATGACTAATACTTGGATTGAACGGGGTAAAACGCCAGTTGCAGATTTATTTACGGGTATTAAAGAGGGAGTCTACGCCCGTAATTGGCTGGGTGGAATGACGAATGGGGAAATGTTTACCTTTAGCGCGGGGGAGGCGTGGATGATTAGAAATGGTGAAATTGCTGAACCAGTGAAAGATGTGACGCTTTCGGGTAATGTTTTTCAAACTTTGGCAGATATTGAAGCTATTGGAGATGATTTCTACTGGGATGAATCTGGCGGTTGTGGTAAAGGTGGGCAAAATGGTTTACCTGTAGGTTGTGGCGGCCCTAGTTTACGAATTCGAGATGTGGTGGTGGGGGGAGAAATTTAATTTGTAATTCGTAATTACAGTAATTTTTGGTGGGCAAAGCCCACCAAGACCTAGATGTAGTTCCTATGTATATTCCAAAAAATCTGATTTTTATAGATAGATAGTAATCAGCACTAACAAGCAATGTTTAAAGCAATTATTATTTTTCTAATTATTGGACTGATTATTTCTGTCATTTTTCTCAGTCCCGTTTTGAGGAGAAAACGCAGAAGCCGTATGCAAAAGCGGATGTTTCCTGCTTTGTGGAATGCGATCGCTGAAAATAATTTACCTATTTATCTGCGTCTTTCTCCGGCAGAACGGCGACGACTTCAGGGACATATGCAAGTTTTCTTAGCGGAAAAAGAATTTATTGGTTGTGGAGGATTACAGGTAACGGAAGAAATGAAATTAACTATTGCTGCTGTTGCCTGTTTACTACTCTTGAATGAGCGCGGGGAATACTTTCCTAAATTGCGTTCAATTTTGATTTATCCTGGTACATATTTTGTTAATCAAACTGTTGCTATTGATAATTATATTGTTGAAGAAAGACGTGATGCCAGATTAGGCGAATCATGGACTAAAGACCAATTGATATTATCTTGGCAACAGGTACAAGGCGATACTCAAAACTGGAGTGATGGACATAATGTTGTGCTGCATGAATTTGCCCATCAGTTAGATCAAGAAGATGGTAAAGCTGAGGGTGTTCCTATTTTGCTAAATCAGTCGGATTATGCGATTTGGTCTAGGGTGATGACAGCAGAATATCAACAACTTTGTCATGATGTGCAGCAAGGTGTTGAGACTTTTATTAATGCTTATGGTGCAACAAATCCCGCAGAGTTTTTTGCGGTGTCAACTGAGACTTTCTTTGAAAAGCCACAGCAATTATTGCAACTACATCCAGCACTTTATGAGCTACTGAAAAAATACTACCAACTAGACCCTATGCAATGGATTTAAATATTAGGTTATATCTATTGCCATATTTGCATTCTCTAAGTTTTCTCCTCAAGATGGATGTAATTCAGAATAGCGATCGCTTAAAAATATTCTCTAGTAGTAAAAACCCCTAATCCATCAGCATTTGGTGACTGAAATTGGATGAACTTAATATTGTAGTTACAGCCATTGGTGCGATCGTTCTATTTCTGGGACTCTTATCTGACTATTTCCGCCGAAATTGGTGGACTAGCGATCCTTTAACAGCTCTCCTATTGGGATTATTGCTGGGGCCTATTGGTTTGGGATTAGTGAATCCCAGTGCTTGGGGAATAGCACAGGAAAGACTGTTAGAGGAAGCTGCCCGTTTTACGCTAGCGATTGGCTTGATGGGGGTAGCCCTGCGACTACCTAAAAATTATGTTTTCCGTAATTGGCAACCTTTGGCAATCCTTTTAGGATTGGTCATGCCCATGATGTGGGTAATCAGTGGTTTAATCGTGTATTGGATTTTAAAAATACCTTTTTGGGAGGCAATGTTAGTAGGAGCAACAATTACACCAACTGACCCCATTGTGTCAACTTCTATTGTTACAGGTGTTGTAGCTGAAGATAACCTTCCTAGACGTTTGCGACACATCATTTCGGCTGAGTCAGGTGCTAATGATGGCTTGGCTTATCCTTTTGTATTGTTGTGTATCCTGATGCTAAAGCCTTCTTCCGGTGATGTGCTATCTCACTGGTTGATTCATGTCGTTTTATGGGAAGTTGGTATGGCTGTTCTGTTTGGCATAGTGTTTGGTTACATCGCGGGTTATCTCTTAGAATGGGCTGAACGTAAAGGAACAATTGAAAGACAATCTTTTTTGAGTTACACAATTGCTCTGAGTTTGACAGTATTAGGTGCGGCTAAGTTACTTGGCTCAGATGGAATTCTGGCTGTATTTGTTTCTGGTTTGGCTTTTAGTCATGTTGTTAGTGGTAAAGAAAGAGCAGAGGAAGACAATATTCAAGAAGCAATTAACCGCTTTTTTACTTTACCGATTTTTATTTTGTTGGGCTTGACTATCCCTTGGCGGGAATGGTTAGCTTTGGGATGGTGGAATTTAGTTTTATTGGTAGTAGCCATATTGCTTTTACGAAGAATACCAGCAATTTTATTGCTCCATCGCTACATTCGTCCTATTCATAATCTTCAAGAAGCTCTGTTTGTTGGCTGGTTTGGCCCTATTGGTGTGGCTGCTATTTTTTACGCTGCTTATTCGGTACAGCAAGTTAGAGTAGAGGAGGTTTGGTTAGTTTGCAGCCTGATGATTTGTGCTTCTATTCTTACTCAAGGCTTAAGTGCGACTCCCTTAACCAAGCTCTATGGTGAATACATGAATCGAAAGCAACAATCTCAAACTACCAACCAGTGAGCTAACAGCAAGATTCGCAACTGTGTGGGAGTAAAAAATTAAAAGTGAATATTCAAATTCGCGGGCTGAGTTGCCATACTAAAACTATCTTCCGAGCTTTAGGTTTATTACTACATATACCTGGAATGATGGCATTGATGTCACTACCTGTGTGTATCGTGTTTGCTGAATACTATGCGATTTGGCCTTTCTTGTGGACTGCATTGCTGGCATTTAGTCTGGGGCAGTTATTGTATCGCCTGTTTCGGGGAAACGAAGCGGCAGACTTACGCCATGCCATGCTGATTGTTGCCCTCAGTTGGGCAATTATTCCTATTTTGGGGGCAATTCCCTTTCTAGGCATCGCTTCCCATCTTGCCACATCTGCCAATACTCCTCAAACAATCCGTGAGTTTCAATACCCTTTAAATGCTCTATTTGAAGCGGTTTCTGGTTTTACTAGCACTGGTTTAACGATGGCTATTGATGCTAGTCAACTACCCCACACCTTGCAATGGTGGCGATCGTTTATGGAGTGGATTGGTGGTGTAGGTGTGATTGTCCTGATGCTGGCAGTGCTAGAACCTATTGCAGACTCTTATGAACTATATCAAGCAGCAGGCAGACAGAAAAAAATTGCCTCTACAGTAACTGGGACTGTCCGTAAAATTTGGAAAATCTACTTACTTTACACTATCTTGAGTATATTATTACTGTGGTTAGTAGGAATGCCTTGGTGGGAAGCTTTAAATCACGGCATGACTGGCATTTCTACAGGTGGTTTTTCAGTTACGGGCAAAAGCTTAAGTGTATATGCGCCCATCACACAGTTCGCAGCCATTCCCATTATGATTGCTGGAGCAATTAGCTTTTCAGTACACGCGCAGTTGCTCAGTCAGCGTCACATAACTGCCTTGTGGGAAAATACTCAACACAGGCTACTGTTCTTGCTATTGGCATTGGGAACAATATTACTGCTACTAGAACATTATCTATTTGCAGGATCACTGAGTTGGTTAGACATATGTTTTCAATGGGTTTCAGCTTTAACAACCTGTGGTTTTAACACTGTTAAAATCCCTACTTGGAGTCCTAGTGCTAGGTTGTGGATGAGTTTGGGGATGATTTTTGGCGCAGCTTCTGGTTCTACCTGTGGCGGACTTAAGCTCAAGCGGATTATCTTACTGTATAAAGCAGTGGTATGGCACGTACAAGGAGTTTTGATCACTTCTGATGAGCAAATGTCCTATAAGCTGAATCAGAAACTAGTCACAGAAACTGAAGCTGCTCACCAAATTCAGACAGCTACAGTTTTAGCAACACTGTGGCTAGGATTTTTGGGTGTGGGAGTTTTGGTTTTACTCCAAATCGTCCCACCAGAATATGCAGTCACAGATGTCATTTTTGAAGCTGCTTCCGCAATGGGGACTTCTGGTTTATCAGTGGGAATTAGCAATCCTGATTTGCATGGATTGGGCAAGCTGATATTAATGTTATTTATGTGGCTGGGACGAGTAGAAATTATTCCTGGATTGGTGTTGTTTGCTTTGCTGCTCAGTCCTTTTAAAAAAGTGGTGATGTGTAAAACAGGGGGCGATCGCTACAGCTGATTTGCAAAATTACTTTCAGGCTATTTCTGAATTTGGCATTTCCTAACTCAACTGAGCTACGAGTTGATTTTCTAATAGCGTGTCGTTGGTTAATAAGTCTTCAACGGTGATTCTTAAAAACCTTTGTGTATCAACTTGAAACATAATCTTAATGCGATCGCTCCCCGGAAAACCAGGCGGTGTGAGTTGAGCAATGGTTTTTGCTTGCTCATTCAAGGGTTTGACGGTGGTAACACCACTATCTAAGCGGCGTGTAATTAAGCGATCGCCATCAAAATACACTTCTGTACCGCCTGTTTCCGCCCCTAGTTCCCCAATAATCAACTCTATGCTGGGTTGATTCTCTAGGGAAGCACCTAAGAATAACTCTACTGGCTGACTCATGGGGTAGCCTTGTCCAGCTTTAATAATGGGATGCCAACTATGGCGTTGGTTACGGCGATCCCAATAGCGTACACCATAACTATGGTAGAGAAAATCTTTGATTTCTACGCCTTGGGATAGTTGTAATGCGCCTTGGGCGATCGCTTCAAAGGGACGTTCGGAACGAATCTTTTCGGGTGCAAAATATTGCCTCACCCATGTCTGCACTGCTGGTAATTGCACAGTCCCACCCACTAACAACACGGCGTTAATATCCGAGAGTTCAATTCCTTGGCGGCGTGCTTGCTGCAATAGATTGGCCATTGACTCATCTAATTGCTCAAAAAAGGCGTGTTCTTTGAGGATATTTTCGAGGGTGTCGCGGTTTAATTCCAGTTCGTAGCTTTCAAAGGTTTCATCATCAAAATAAACCTCACTGGCTTGGTTTTGGCTAGATAGCTGAATTTTTACTTTCTCCGCTAGTCTCATGGTAAGGGGACTGACGGCTAATCCTTGGGTTTTAGCAAAATAATCTACTAACCAATTATCAATATCTGTACCGCCTAAATTCTGCCCAGCTTTCGCTAATACACGGGCGGTTTTGACTTTTTGTTTGGAGTCTTCCGCTAAGGATTTATTACCCCATTTGAGGAGAAAGCCTACAGGTTTGGTGTTGGCTTGGCTACTTTTATTTAACTGGACGAGGGATAAATCTAATGTCCCGCCACCAAAATCAATGACTAAGAGATTTTCTTCCTCGGCTAAACCATAGCCTAAAGCGGCGGCTGTGGGTTCGTCTAGCATTCGCACTTGTTCGACGGGGAGGGCTTGGCAAACTTTACCTAGCCAATAGCGATAGGCTTCAAAGCTATCTACGGGGACGGTTAAGACTAGGGAATCTAAGCCGCCTTCTTGGGGTGCTAGTTGTTGAATTATTTGGGTGAGAAACCATTGTCCTACTTGTTCAAAGGTGATGGTTTGTCCGTCTAGTTCTGGGAGGAAACCTTGAATATCTGAACCGATTCCCCGCTTGAAGCTGCGGAAAAATCTGGTGTCGCTTTTGAGGTCTAGACCGCGATCGCGTACTTGTTGCCCTACTATGATTTTACCTTGGTTGGCATCTTCAACGTACACTAGGCTGGGAATTAATGGGGGGTTGAGGCTTTGTTGAATTGATAAGCCAGGTAGGGTAAGGGTTTCGGGCTGTTGGGTGACGGGATTCCAACGAGCAATGACTGTGTTACTTGTACCAAAATCGATTGCGATCGCCATAGTCTTATGATTTTCTCACGCAGAGGCGCAGAGGCGCAGAGAGTGTTTGAGGTTGAAACTATTGTCCCATAAGCCACCATGAGCGCAAATGTGAAATTGCTGCTTCTTTTTGTTTGGCTTCGATTTCTATCCAGGGGGCTTGGTGGTATATGTTGGGCATGGCGGTGATTAAATCGCTGTGTTTTCTGTCGTTGAATGCTTGTTCACCGTTGGAAATGTGTACTAGTTGCCAGTCTGGTTGTGTCCAGGTTTCTCTGGCTGCGTAAAACATGGCATCTACGCTGGGATGATTGTAACTGTCTAGTTTTTCGTGGCAAATATGATGATGGGCATCAAATACCATTGGGATGTTAGCTTGTTGGCATACTGCTAAAATTTCGTCGGCACTGTAGGCGTATTCGTCGTTTTCTAGTGTTAAACGGTTTTTGATGTTGGCTGGTAATTCGGAGATGACTTTGATTAGTGGTTCGCTACGTTGGGATTTGCCACCATGAATATTCATTAATGACCAAGGTGAACGAGGTAGGCCTAATAAATCTAGGGTTTGGGCGTGTCTCGCTAAGATTTTGATGCTGGTTTGGACTATTTCGGGAGAATCAGAACTCAGCACTACATATTGATCAGGGTGTAGTACCATTCTGATGTGCAAGGATTGGGCTTTTTGACCGATTTTTTCTAAATCAGCACTCATTTCTGCTAAAATATTTGCCCCAATTTCGTCTTCCATATCATTGAGGGGAAACAAGGCTGAAGACATTCGATATAGGCGAATCTTGTTCTCTTCACAAAAGGAAAGGGCATCATGCAACCGTTGCAAGTTATGTTGATAGATTTCTTTCAACGCAGTTTCACGCTGAGTTAGGGAGAGTTTTAGGTAGCGCGTGCGTGTCATTGTCCGAAAGCGAACTTTTTTATCCGCAGTAATACAAACCAGTCCTAATTCTGGCGTAGCCTTGTTTTCTAACTTTGCTGTGTTAGGCAAATTATTTAACTGGGTTGCAGCCATTGATTTATCTGTTACTTTTATCATCTTTATTATTTAACTGAATTTTTTTGTCAGTGTGGAGTATCTCCAGCTTGATTTTGTCTGGATTTTGACAGTGTGAAGTCAACAGAACCAAAGGAAGAATGTCAAGGTTTACATATGTATCTTTTGGCAGTGCTGTCAAGTCCATGAAATATTTATTAATATTAAGTATAAGTATAAATCCAGGGTTGGGAGTGCAAACAATTCAAGATAGCAAGCATTTTTCAGAAACCAATGAATTTTCTAGCAAAGGAGTACAGGAGTATGAAAGACCAGCCACAGTCAGATTCTCAGGAATTCGTAGGTAATCTCAAGAATGGCATTTGGCTGTTCGGCCTTTCCTCTTGGGTGTTTGGCATAACTGACCGCAGTATTGCATCTTTTGCTGATGGCTATCTATCTGCATTGGATTTGACGCAACTATTTACAGCCGCTACGTTTTTTGTGGCATGGCTATTTTTGAAGCCAACATCTAGGGCTTAATTTTAAACGCATTTGCTGTTAGGCGTTCCCGCAGGGTAGGGGCGCGGAGGTCTTATCTGTCCCCTGTCCCCTATATTTCTGGAAATAGTCGAAATTTTGGTTAAAATCGCCTCATTATTTTGAAAACCAGAGAGTTAAAATACTAGCAATTCCTATTACTACCGAAAAATAGTAGCTATTCTCACAGTATTCAGGGCAATAAACAGTCAAAATTTGGCAATAATATAGTTGTTTGCATCTAAGTGTATCGACCTTTTCCTCTTTCATTGAACATAATTAACCTTAGATGATACCCAGCATTACAGATTCAACAGTTAAAGCTGCACTTGCAGCCATTGCATCGGAATCAGCAACGACACAAGAAAAAATTCAGATGCTGATTGAATTGGCACAAGGTTTACAGAAAAAACCCAAAACTGCCCAGGATTTATGGAATGCGGTTGAGTTATATCAACAGGCTAATAAAATTTGTGATGCAGATTATCCTCTTTGGAAAGCTCGTTCTCAAGCGGGGATGGCAGGGGCGTTAAGGTCGATTCCCGATGTGGGGGCGGAATTATTGTTACAGGCGAAGGCGGGTTATGAGGAAGCGTTACCTGTTCTACAGCAATTAGCTGCACCCGCAGAAGTAGCAGAAGCACAGATGAATTTGGGGCTGGTGTTACAGTCTTTAGTGCCTTTTAGTTTGGCCAAGATAACAGACAGTATCGCAGCTTACCATGAGGCGATGCGGGTGTTTACTAGTCAGGATTATCCTCAAGAATACGCTATTTTGTCTAATAATATTGCGATCGCTTACCTTTCTATGTCTGGGGGTGCAGAACAGCAAAATCTCTGTGAAGGCTTGGCAGTACAGACTTTTGAGGCAGCACTGCAACAGATTAACTTAATTAACCACCCCAGGGAATATGCGATGTTGCAAAACAACTTGGGTAATGCACTGCAATATTTACCAAGTTCCCATCCTGTAGAGAATAATTTACAGGCGATCGCAGCTTATAATGAAGCTTTAAAGGTGCGTAATTCTCAGGATACACCTTTAGAGTATGCTAACACAATCGCTAATAAAGCTAACGCCTTATTTAATTTACCTGATGACCCAGAAAAACCAGAGTTAGGTAATCCCAAAAATCTTTTACAAGCCCGTAATTACTATCAAGAAGCTTGGGAAATATTCAGCCAACATCAACAAACAGAACAAGCGGCAGCAGTTGCCCAAGCTTTGCAAGAAGTAACAGCAGAAATTAGGGTGAGTATTTAAAGCAATTCGCAATTCGCAATTCGCAATTCGCAATTCGCTTTTTCCGTGTTGTAACGGGGATTTAGACTCCGCCACAACACTTGCGGCTTGATAGAAGCCAGGGATTTAAACCCCTACATTTTGTTAAACGCAGACAATTTTGAATTTTGAATTGTTAAAGGGTGGGCATTGCTTGAAATTTGCTCAAACCCTTATTTTAAATTTTTGGCAATGCCCACCTATGCGTCTCATAACTAATGATTAATAAATTTTTATCCCCAGGCGCAAAGGTAATTTTAGGTGATGTTCTCAACCCAGAATTATTAGTAACTCCCTTAGCACCAACTCCTACTACAATGTTTGGCCCCCGTAGTGCTTGTTTGGTATCTGAAACAGGGTCATTATGGGTATCAGACACAGGACATCATCGGTTATTAGGATGGCGAAATTTACCCAAAAGAGATAATCAACCGGCTGATTGGGTAATTGGACAACCAGACTTTTACCATGAGGGACAAAATGCTAAAGGTACACCAGGCAGAAATACTGTTAGCGTACCGACAGGGATTTGTGTGTGTGGGGAAGGTTTAGCTGTAGCAGATGCCTGGAATCATCGGGTTTTAATTTGGCATAAGTTACCGGAAGATAGCAATGTTCCAGCCGATTTAGTATTAGGGCAAGCTAATTTTATTGATAATGAATCTAATCGGGGTAGTCAACAAGCTGCGGCTAATACTATGCACTGGCCTTATGGTATTTTATATCATCAAGGTAAGTTATTTATCGCGGATACAGGTAATCGAAGATTATTAATTTGGCAACAATTACCTACAGAAAATGGTCAGCCTGCTGATATAGTTCTGGGACAGCCAGATATGACCTCGCGGAATGAAAATGGCGGGGCTTCTCCCACGGCGGCGAGTATGCGCTGGTGTCATGATATTGCTATTTGGAATGATAATTTAGTGGTTACCGATGCGGGTAATAATCGAGTGATGATTTGGCAGGGGATACCAACAGAAAATAATACCCCTTGTGCGGTGGTTTTAGGACAGAAAAATTTTGATGTTGTGGAGATAAACCAGGGGGTTTATTTTCCTAGTGCTAGTAGTTTGAGTATGCCTTATGGGGTAGCGGCAACTGGGGAATGGTTGTTAGTGGCAGATACTGCTAATTCTCGGTTGTTAGGATGGAAGCAGCCAGAGTCAATATTATCTTTGCAGGGTGTAGTTGCAGATGGGATTGCTGGGCAAGATACTTTTCAAAGTAAAAGTGAAAATAGTAACTTTGGAATGCCAACACGCCACAGCTTAAATTGGTGTTATGGAGTAAAAGTTTGTGGGAAGACGGCGATAATCTCTGATTCGGGGAATAATCGGATTTTGCTTTGGGATTTTTAGGCAGTGATTGAACCACAGAGACACTGAGAACACGGAGAGGAAAGCCGTTTAGGGATATGAGAAGGGAAGAAATTAGAGTTCGCGGTACTGTACAAGGGGTAGGATTTCGCCCTACTGTCTATCGTTTGGCTAAAGCCTGCGGTTTGCGGGGGGATGTTTGTAATGATGGGGAAGGTGTGTTAATTCGGGTAGCTGGTAGTGCAGCAGCTTTAACAGAATTTGTCACCAGATTACAGCAGGAATGTCCCCCATTAGGAAAAATTACGGAACTTGTGAGAACTTCCTATCAAGGTGAATTGCACTTTGATGATTTTGTCATTACTGATAGTGTTAGCGGTGTATCTAGAACGGAAATCGCCCCGGATGCTGCTACCTGTCCCCAATGTCAGCAAGAAATTTTTGACCCCTTTAGCCGTTTTTACCGTTATCCTTTTACCAACTGTACCCATTGCGGCCCCCGTTTGAGTATTATTCGCGCCATTCCTTATGACAGATGCAACACCAGTATGTCTGCGTTTGTCATGTGTCCCGAATGTGAGAAGTCATACCACGATGTGGAAAATCGCCGCTTTCACGCCCAACCTGTAGCCTGTCATGTATGTGGCCCTCAAGCTTGGTTAGAACGGGCTGATGGTAAACCCGTGACGGCTTCCATGTTTTCCATGTTGGATGATGTAGATGCAGTTTGTACATTGCTACAAAAGGGTGAAATTGTCGCTATTAAAGGGATAGGTGGTATTCATCTCGCTTGTGATGCGACACAAGAGGCGGCGGTACAGAAATTACGTCAGCGAAAAAAACGCTATGATAAACCCTTCGCTTTAATGGCGCGGGATATTCAAATTATTGAAGAATATTGCATTGTTAACGATAGGGAACGGGAGTTATTAACAAGTCCGCCTGCGCCTATTGTCTTGTTGCAAAAAAAGGGGTTGGGAACAAATCAAGTCAAAAAAGTCAAAATTAAAGAACACACTCAGCAATCTATCGCCCCTTCAGTAGCACCGGGGCAAAATACACTGGGTTTCATGCTACCTTATACGCCCCTACATCATTTAATTTTGCGGCGCATGAATCGCCCGATTGTATTAACCAGTGGTAATCTTGCTGATGAACCACAATGTATAGATAACGGTGAAGCTAGACAAAAATTAGCTCACATTGCTGATTATTTTCTCTTACATAATCGGGAGATTGTGAACAGAGTAGATGATTCCGTTGTGAGAGTTGTAGACAATAAATTACAAACAATTCGCCGCGCTAGAGGTTATGCACCTGCACCGCTAAAATTACCACCGGGATTTCACAATGTACCCCAAATTTTAGCAATGGGTAGCGAGTTAAAAAATACCTTTTGTATCTTACGAGAAGGCGAAGCACTTCTTTCTCAACATTTAGCAGATTTAGAAAATGCCGCAGCCTTTGGTACTTACCAAGATACCCTCAGTTTATATTTAAATTTATTTGCACATAAACCACAAGCGATCGCAGTTGATTTACACCCAGAATATCTATCTAGTAAACTCGGTAGAGAACTTGCCACACCTAACCATCTCCAACTTTATTCCATTCAACATCATCACGCCCATATCGCCGCTTGCATGGCAGAAAATGGCATTCCTTTAGATACATCCCCAGTTTTAGGTATTGCCTTTGACGGTTTGGGTTATGGTGCAGATGGTACACTCTGGGGAGGAGAATTTCTCTTAGCAGACTATCGCCAGTTTAAACGCCTCGCCACATTTAAACCAGTCCCAATGATTGGTGGTGAACAAGCAATTTATCAGCCTTGGCGTAATACCTACGCCCATCTACTCGCAGCGAATCTTTGGGAAGATAGCCAACAAAAATATAGTGATTTAGAAATATTACAATTTTTAAATCAAAAACCCATAAAACTGTTGAATCAGCTTGTAGAAAAAAGTATTAACACCCCCTTAGCTTCCTCAGTAGGACGGCTATTTGATGCTGTAGCGGCGGCTATCGGGATTTGTCCAGAAGAATGTAGCTATGAAGGACAAGCTGCGATCGCAATGGAAGCTATAGTTGATCTAACCACCTTAAATAATCATGAAGAAAAGGCAATCTATCCCTTTAACTTTGTCTTTTCCGATAATATTTATTGTATAGACCCCCGTCCCATGTGGCAATTCCTGCTCAACGACCTCAAGCAGCAAACACCTCAACAAGTCATTGCTGCAAAATTTCACAAAAGTTTAGCTAACGTCATTGTCGAGATGGTGAAACATCTGCGACAAGAAAACCTCATTAATCAAGTCATCCTCACAGGAGGAGTATTTCAAAACACCATTTTATTACAGTTAGTAACCAAACAGTTACAAGAATTAAAAATCAACCTACTAACCCACAGCCTAGTCCCTACAAACGACGGTAGTTTATCCCTAGGACAAGCAATAATTGCAGCCGCCAACTCAATAAAAACTCACTAAAATACCCCATAAAAAACCCTCTCATCTCCTTTGCGCCTTTGCGCCTACCGCAAGCGGAACGCCTAGCGGCGAATGCGCGAAAAAATTCTTCATTCCGCATCATCAAGGAACATAAAAATGTGTTTAGGAATCCCCGGACAAATCACCGAAATCACCGACATTAACCAAAAACTAGCCATAGTAAATGTCGCTGGAGTAAAACGTCAAATTAACATCGCCTGCATCGTTGACGAACAACATCCCCCCGAATCATGCGTAGGAGATTGGGTATTAGTTCACGTCGGTTTCGCTATGAACAGAATCAACGAACAAGAAGCAGCCGAAACCTTAAAAATTCTCCAAGAAATTGCCACACTCCAAGCAGAAATGAGTAATTAATATCTCCCATCACCCAACCCATGAAATACGTAGACGAATTCCGAGAACCAGAAAAAGCCGCCGCCTTACAGCGAGAAATTGAAAAACTAAGTTACCAATTAGACAAACACATCAAAATTATGGAAGTATGCGGCGGGCATACCCATTCTATTTTTAAATACGGTATCGAAGAAATCTTACCAAATAATGTTGAACTAATTCACGGGCCTGGTTGTCCAGTTTGTGTCATGCCCAAAGGGAGATTAGATGATGCGATCGCTATTTCCCAAAACCCCAATGTCATTTTAACCACATTTGGCGACACCATGCGCGTCCCCGGCTCTAAACATAGCCTCCTGCAAGCCAAAGCCCAAGGTGCAGACATTCGCATGGTTTACTCCCCCCTAGATAGCCTGCAAATTGCCAAAAACAACCCCCATAAAGAAATTGTCTTTTTCGCTTTAGGCTTTGAAACTACAGCCCCCAGCACAGCTTTTACCATCCTCCAAGCAGCTGAAGAAAACATTCAAAACTTCAGTATGTTTAGTAATCATGTCCTCGTGATTCCCGCCTTACAAGCATTATTAAATAACCCAGATTTACAACTAGATGGATTTGTCGGGCCTGGTCATGTCAGCATGGTAATTGGCACAGATCCTTATGAATTTATAGCCCAAAAATATCACAAACCCATCGTTATTTCCGGCTTTGAACCATTAGATATTCTCCAATCAATTTGGATGCTATTACAGCAATTAGTAGAAAATCGCTGTGAAGTCGAAAATCAATATAACAGACTAGTACAAAAAGCAGGTAATCAAGTAGCATTAAAAGCCATGAATCAAGTTTTTGCAGTCCGCGAAACTTTTGAATGGCGAGGCTTAAATGAAATCCCCTATTCCGGCTTAAAAATTCGTCCAGAATATGCCCAATTTGACGCTGAATCAAAATTCACTCTTCCTAACCAAAAAGTTGCCGACCATAAAGCCTGCCAATGTGGTGAAATTCTGAAAGGAGTCCTAAAACCTTGGCAGTGTAAAGTATTTGGTACAGCGTGCATCCCCGAAACACCCATTGGGACTTGTATGGTTTCTTCCGAAGGCGCGTGTGCAGCATACTATAAATATGGCAGATTCTCGACTGTAATGCAAAATCAAGCAGTCGAAAAGCCAAAAGTGACTATCTCTCCATAGCCTCCACAAAAGTGGCGATACACGTCACACAACAACACTGCGAGGAAAACTTGTATGCCAATTGTCACCGTCAAAATTGCCAGAGGACATTCCATCGAAAAAAAACGGCATTTAGTAGAAGCCATTACCAATGCGATGGTTGCAGCATTAGATACCAAACCAGAATGGATAACTATTCACATAGATGAGTTTGAGAGAGAAAACTGGGCTGTAAATGGTATTTTACACTGCGATCGCCATCGTGGTAGACACGACGAAACAGGCAGATAGCATTAAAAAATAGTAGGGTGTGTTAGCGAAAGCATAACGCACCTTACATAAAATTAATAAGCAAAACTTCTTAATTACGAATTATTAAAAATGGATATTTCAAAAACAAAACTAACACCAAATCCCCTATTTCAAAAAATCGAACAAGCCCGCCGTCGCCCAGCTAAAGTACGAGATACTCACATCACTCTCGCACATGGTAGCGGCGGAAAAGCCATGCGTGACTTAATAGATGATATTTTTGTCAGTAGTTTTGATAATCCCATTCTTTCCCAATTAGAAGACCAAGCCAGCTTTAATTTATCTAGTCTTTTACAACAAGGAGATAGACTTGCTTTCACCACAGATTCCTATGTTGTAGACCCCTTATTTTTTCCTGGTAGCGATATCGGAGAACTAGCAATAAACGGCACAATCAATGACTTAGCTGTCAGTGGTGCTAAACCCTTATATTTAACCTGTAGTGTAATTCTAGAAGAAGGATTACCAATAGAAACATTACGGCGCGTCGTCACCAGTATGAAAACAGCCGCCCAAAAAGCAGGCGTGCAAATTGTCACTGGTGACACAAAAGTCGTTCATCGTGGCGCGGCTGATAAAATATTTATTAACACGGCTGGTATTGGCATTATCCCCACAAGTGTGAATATTTCCGCTCACAACATTCAACCCGGCGATGCCATAATTATAAATGGTGAAGTAGGCAATCATGGCGCAGCAATTTTAATCGCCCGTGGGGAATTAGCGTTAGATACTAACATAGAAAGTGATTGTCAGCCACTACATGAATTAGTCGCAACTATCCTCAATGTTTGTCCTGAAGTTCACGCCATGAGGGATGCGACACGGGGAGGTTTAGCAACAGTTTTAAATGAATTTGTATTAACTTCTAACGTAGGGATACGCATCAAAGAAGAATCTATCCCTGTACGCGAAGAAGTCAAAGGAATGTGTGAAATATTGGGATTAGACCCCTTATATTTAGCCAACGAAGGTAAATTAGTATTAGCGGTGAAGAGTGAAAAAGCCGAAACAGCTTTATCAGCAATGAAATCTCACCCATTTGGTAAAGATGCGTGTATTATTGGTGAGGTTATTGATTCACCCCCAGGAGTAGTTTTATTAAAAACTGCCTTTGGTACAGAAAGAATTGTTGATATGCTAGTTGGCGATCAATTACCACGAATTTGTTGATAATAAGTAGAGCATTTCATGTCATGCACGAACTAGGAATTACTCAAAATATTGTTGCGATCGTTAATGAATATGCTCAAGGCTCAAAAGTAAGCCGAGTTTCATTAGAGATTGGCAAACTTTCCGCTATTATGCCTGATGCTATCAAATTTTGTTTTGATATTTGTACTCAAGGTACAGTTTTGGAAGGTGCAACATTAGAAATTATTGAAATTCCTGGTTTAGCAAAATGTCGTCAATGTGGTGCAAAAATTGCTCTCGATAAACCATTTGGTATATGTAAATGTGGTAGCGTTCACTTAGATTTAATCACTGGTGAAGAATTAAAAATTAAAGAGATAGAGGTTGAGGAAGTATGTGTGTAACCTGTGGTTGTTCTGATGATGCTGAAGGTAAAATTACTAATTTAGAAACAGGTGAAATGGAACACAACCACCATCATCATACTCACACTTTACCAGATGGTACTGTGATTAAACACTCCCATGATCACGACCATGAAGCACCACAAATTCACGCCAAAATTCATAGTACAACTATATCTTTAGAACAAGAGATTTTAGGAAAAAATAACCTCCTAGCAGCCCAAAATCGCGGCTGGTTTAAAGGTCGTAATATTCTCGCATTAAACTTAATGAGTTCCCCCGGTGCGGGTAAGACAACTCTTTTAACTCGCACTATCAATGATTTAAAACATCAATTACCTATAACTGTCATTGAAGGCGACCAAGAAACAATTAATGATGCTCAAAAAATCAAAGAGACAGGCTGTAAAGTTGTGCAAATCAATACAGGAACAGGCTGTCATTTAGATGCTTCGATGATAGAAAGAGGTTTGCAACAACTAAACCCACCGCTAAACTCAGTTTTGATGATTGAGAATGTGGGAAATTTAGTTTGTCCAGCTTTATTTGATTTGGGAGAACAAGCGAAAGTAGTCATTCTTTCTGTCACAGAAGGGGAAGATAAGCCAATTAAATACCCGCATATGTTCCGCGCCAGTGAGATTATGATTCTCACCAAAATTGACTTGTTACCTTATGTACAATTTGATGTGCAGCGTTGTATAGAATACGCACAACAGGTTAATCCAAATATGCAAATTTTTCAGGTTTCTGCAACTACAGGTGCAGGACTAGATACTTGGTATAAATGGCTGACAGAAAAAGTTTTAAACTGTGAAGTGAAAAGAAAATTCAATATTGCCATAAATACCTCTGGGGACTCATGAAAATTGTGATTAGTTTGCCAAAACTTGAAGTACATATTTCCTCTGGAAATTAGTGCGTAAGTCTTACACTGGCAAAATCACCATGAATAATGTAATTAACTACAACAATGATAAAGGACTCCTCGCCTATATACAATTTTTAGCGGCTAGTGCCTTAAAGCCCAGGAATGGTAATACTGACCCCATATTTGACTTTGAGGATGCACTTGACCAAACAGAAATGGCACAGTTAGCAGTTAATGAATTAAAAAAAATTCCAGAAGTCAACACCTTATTCCAAGAACGCTGGCTTCCTGCACCTTTGGATTTAGATGAATTAGCCAAACTTCCAGAGGGAACGTTAGGTCATATCTACGCCAGAGAAATGAAAGCTAGAGGTTTCGACCCTTATTTTTTCAAAAAAGTCCCTGTCGTTGATGATATTTCCTACCTCAAAATGCTGTGGCGTTCTACCCATGATATTTATCATGTAGTCGCGGGATTTGACACTGATGCGATTGGAGAAATTGGATTACAAGCATTTGTTTTAGCTCAGATTCCAATTCCTATCAGTGTGATGTTAGTAAGTTTTGGTATGGTAATGATTAGTCTTTATCAACCAACAAATTTTAATGATTTAATGACAGAAATAGCTCGCGGTTATAGGCTAGGTTCTCAGACTCCTGGTAAACTAATAGCTCAAAAATGGGATCAGTTTTGGGATTTTCAAGTAAGTGAAATTCGTACTAGTTTAGGAATGGGAACTGTAGACCATAATTTAGCTTCCATTCCCTAAACTACATCAACAATAGGATGATTAAACTAAGAATGCTTCTTGAGCCAATTCAATAGTAATTTATTTGTTTGCTCTGGTTGCTCAAGCATAAACCAATGTCCTGTATCTGCAATCTTTTCATATTGCCACTCTGCTGATATGTATCTTCCAGAATTCTGCATCTGTGATTCCCATAAAACCTCATCTTGACTACTCCAAAGACCAAAGGTAGGAACTTGAATTGGAACAGGTTCAGGTAACTCTCCACCTAGAACAGCTAGCAAATAATTAGGTACAGGATTTGCTTTTTCTAGTCGCTGCATATTTTCTAATACACCTGGTTTTAGAGTATTATTGAGGATTTCCTCTCGATGGGGATGACTACGCAGAACTTCACGAAGTAAATAACCATTCTTGACTCGATATAATTGGGGCGCAATATCATGGATATTTAAAAAGTAAATCCACTGAAATTGGAAATTCTCATGAGATATTTTGAAAAATTCTGCTAAATGGCCTACAGACATAGCGGTATAGCTTTTTAATTTATGTGTGTGTGCAGCTAGTTCCCAACCGATTACAGCACCATAATCATGAGCAATACAGTGTATTTTTCCAACTTCTAATTTATCTAAAAGTCTAATCATATCATTGACCAAATTAGCTAATTGATATCGATTTACATCTGTAGGTGCTGCACTTAAACCATAACCAAGTAAATCTGGACAAATCACACGGTAGCCATTCTCTAATAAAGCAGTGATTTGATGTTGCCATAAATTACCATCATCAGGCCAACCATGAATTAACAAAACGCTTTCTTTCCCTGCGCCAGAATCTCTCACATAGTAGTTAACCCCATTGACTTCCATCATCGTGGCGTTAAGTGTAGTCATCATATACTTACGTGAATCATTCAGATTTGAACAATTCAAACTCTATCTATATCCCCCTAATCAAGTCGCGCCTATTTTTGCCAACAGCAGCACATTCTTGCTATAACTTTCTAAAATCACTAGGAGACATCCCAACTAAGCGGCGAAAATGTCGGCTGAGATGAGTTGGATGTGCAAAACCACACTCTAAAGCGACTTCTGTAATGTTGTATTCTGGGTCATTGAGTAATTGCTTGGCTAATTCTACACGCTGGCGAATAATATATTGATGTGGCGGAACTTGTATTGATTTCTTAAATAATCTCGCAAAGTAAAATTGGCTAATCCCAGCAATTTTTGCTAAATCCTCTAGTGAAATATCTTCAGATAAATGAGCTTGAATATAATCTAAAACCTGTTTAAGTTTGTATTTTGGTAGTCCTCCATGATATTCAGTGAAGTTTGGTTTTGATGTAGTGAATTCCTTGAAGATATGAATTATGAGAGCCGTTACAAATGATTCACCATACAAGCGACCGGCTGGACATCCCACATTTAAATCTGCTTTGAGTGCGCTAACTATAGTTTGAATTACTGGATCAAATATTTGCCATTGAGGAAGAAATTCGATTTGATTATAAGCAAAAGTTTCACTAGCTAATTGTTCAAATAATCTGGGTTCAAAAGCCATGAGTGTGAAATTAAGTTGTTCTTCCCAACTTGTCCAGTGATTAGTATGAGCCGGACAAAAGTAAATTTCGCCTCCACTAATTTGATAAGATAAAAAATTATTACCTAAGCGGCGTTCGTGATGAGAGGAAGAATTTTGATCAATGACTTCTAATACATAATATGGAATAGTATGTTGACAAATTTCTGCACCTGGATGTTGGTAATAAGCTAGGAAACCATTTCGCCATCCAGATTCTTTACTGGTGAGTAGAGGTTGTTGAGGGATAATTGTATGACTTAAATCATCTAATAATTTTAAATCTAAATCTCCTGCCATATAATTAGTTATTTATGTTTTAATTTAAACTGTTTATTGAGCCAGAAAAATCACGAATATACCGAATAAAAATTTTATTACAGAAAAGGTATTTGTGTCAAAAATAATCACTTTTAACTTTTTATGCACTTATTATCAATAGTAAACTAGAGCCGCTATACACTAGGAAAAAATGAAAGAAATTGAAACTAAAATCCCTACTCTCTCTATCTTTTAGGAGTTGAAATACAAGAAACCCGGACTTTCGCTGGGAAAGCCGGGTGTAATTATACCAACAAGATTGCCTAGCACTCTATAGCCAATCTCGGTAAGCTGAAATTTCATTGACACTAATTTCCAAGGGGTCGCCTTTACCAAAAGGAGGGTAAACGCGAATTTTGGCATTATTAGTAAATCTTTCGAGTCTATTGCCTAGCTGCGGAATATTGCTGACAATGTGCCAGTAAGAGACTATATCAGGACAGTCAATCACTAGCATGATCATCGTGTCTTTTTTGGTGAGATACCACTGGCAATTAGATAATAATGCTTGGGTAATGCGATCGCAAGCTAGATAAAAGCATCTGCCAATAGACTGTTCTAGTTCCAGATGCAGCATTCCATCCTCTTTTGTCACCCCAGTTGGAGGCAAATCATCGGGAGGAAGCTGGTTGATTTTAGACATAATTTCTAACCTCTTGGTTGTAGCGCAACAAACTCTCTTGATTCTTGGCTAGGTTGAATAAAGTAAGTTTGAACGCCAATGTACCTAGATTTAATTCGTCCTGGAATTTCTTGATTTTGTCCCGACAGATGACTACATCCCCAATGATTGAGTTTTCAATCAAGTAGTCTTAATTCTTTTGACTTTTACATAATCTGACTATTTTGCTACCATATGTAACTCCAACCATAGACGTGGATCATTATCTTTAAGCTTCGATAGAGGATCTCGCAATAATCGCTTGGCATTCATGCAGACGACTTGCACTAATCCCATATTTTCAGCTAATTCTCGCAGTATTTCTTTGTGAGCTTGCACATGAGGAAGCATATCATCAGAACAATAAATGCCTATATATTGCAAGCGTCTGGCAGGTCGCCCCCAAAAACAGGTGATGACTTTCACATGACACCCGTCTAATAATTCCCCAACTTTTGGATAATATTGAGTGACGACTCTTGTGAATTCTTTAGCTAATATATCTTCCGTAATCATTGGAATTGATATTTCTGTAGCGTCCATCACTCTAATTAATATAACACATATTTGTTATTTAATGATGACAAAATAATGAATTCTTGGAAATAAAATCTTGAGATAAATAAAAAATGAGGTGGACTTTTTCAAAGTAACACCTCAAATAATGAAAGCTGAATCAGCTTAGTTATAATGCTTATTTTTGAAGTTCTTATCTAGATTTTCGCTCTGCAAATAAGACCTCAGCTATAATCTCAGGTAAATTACCTAAGTCTACAAATCCCTCAGAGCTACTAATAGGAGACTTAAAAGTATAGTTTGGGTCGCATTCTCCCGTATCATATACTTGAACGTACCACCGATCAGGAAATCCCGCCACACTCAATTCTACAATGTACCAACTCTCACCTACTAACCGAGAATTTAAGATAGCAAACCAGTCTCGGTAATCTACGGAAATATTCCAGTCTGCCAACAGAAACTCTAATGCTATATGTCCAGCATCAGTTGCAGTAAGTAGCATTGTTACTCCTTATTTGCAGCTTCAGTATTAGTATTTTCAGGTTGTTGGAAATCAGGATATAAACCTAAATATTTTGCTAACTCACGAGCTAGAAAAAAGAGAAACTTTGAACCATCTTGATTACCTTGATGGGCAAATGTAGTTGCTACTTGTACAATCGTTTCTACAAAATTAGCATCAATTAATTCTTTATTCGCTTCTAAAATTTCTGGTTCTTGTCCATTAGGACATTGTAGCAATTCATCAATTAAATTAAAATATGATGTTTGGCGTTCTTCTTTGACTTCTTTCATAGTGCTTTTTTGAATGATTATGTTGACGATTAATTCTTAGGGATAAGTCAGAATTTTAAAATAGATACTGACATTAGAATCCTCAAATCTATTGTTCTATACTTTGCTGCCAAAGTCTTTCTAACATTTCCACTTGTTCTTTTAACATGGCAGCCCGATAAACAAGATAACGGTCATGGATAATAATTCCTAAGCCAATAAAAATAGGAATTAATACAATAAACCATTGGATGATAATAGCAAGCTTGTAACTTTCAGCAATAGTTACCACTTGATTTACACCTTGATGAGCAGGTAATGGAGTAACAATTTGAGATGGAGATGATTTGTTACCAGTTATTGCTTGATCATTTACTGGATTAATTTTATTCACATCTGGGACTAATTTCTGTGTTCTAACGAACTCTGTGTGTTTTTCCCAAACTAAACTCAACACTATTAGCCCAGGAGATATTACCACTAAAGCAACTAGACAAACAGTGAGAACATTGAGCAGTTTAGATTTCATCTTTGCTCCCCTTGCTAGATAGTCAGCACCACCAAATTAAATATCGTAATAATTCCATACATGAAGAGTAAAAAACGTAAGATATAATTTGGATAATAAAGGGGTGAATGATACAGAAAAATAATAAACTTACGCTGTGAATAAATGGAAATCCACAAAAAAGTATTCCCGTTATCAGAGATAGATACTTTTACAGAGAATTGTTCACCAATCGCTTTTTAATGATTAAGAAGTCCCCCCTAGTTCGCTGGTTTAACCCATTGAATTTCGGGGGGTAGAGGGGAATCTCTGCGTAAATCCTATACGTTTTATATCAGTTGCTCTTCTCGCCTATGCTTTAGGGGTCTCAGATTAAGATTATTAAAGTTATTAAGTTTGTACTCAAAGCTTAAAACCCTTACATATTGAGGGTGATAAAAATAATTTGGGGTAAGGGTGCTAGTATTTTTGGGGCGGGGTACTAGCATTAATCAGATAGGGTTCTAGTATTGATCAAATCAGACTCAACCCTTATCGAGCAGATATCTGAGGGTGATTTTGCTTGAGTAGTTGAAGCCAAAAAGTTGTACTCAAGCAAATTCTATTTATTGGTGAGTATATATAAATAACTCAAAAAAAACTATTAAATTTTTATAAATGAGTCATGTTTCTCTTGTTAATTAAGCAATTGGGTGTAATGAATTAAAAATGCTGCTCAAATAAACAGTAATTTCTAGAGTTATTGGTTATTGGACATTAGCTTGATAAAGAAAGTTCCACTGGGAAGCTTATGGCAAGATAAATCGCTGCAAAAATGTCATCAAATTGCTTTTTACGCACAAATTTTGTGCTTTAGTGAGAGTACATGACTCATACTCACATATACGCCTATTAGTAAATTCAAGGTATTTAAGCTCATTGTTATAAACTGAAAATTATAAGTACAGACCTGTAAATGTAAGATTTTTAGGAGTAAATTTATGCGAATTGCTAAAGATGTCACAGAACTGATTGGTAAAACTCCTTTAGTTCAACTAAATAAAATTCCTCAATCGGAAGGAGTAGTCGCCAGAATAATTGTCAAATTAGAAAGTATGAATCCGGCTGCTTCTGTGAAAGACCGGATTGGGGTAAGTATGATTCTTTCCGCAGAAGCAGAAGGTTTAATTGAGCCGGGAAAAACTATTTTAGTCGAGCCGACTTCTGGTAATACAGGAATTGCTTTGGCAATGGTAGCAGCAGCTCGTGGCTATCAGTTAATTTTGACTATGCCAGAAACCATGAGCCAAGAAAGACGAGCAATGCTCAAAGCCTATGGTGCAACCTTAGAATTAACACCAGGGGCTGAGGGTATGCGGGGAGCAATACGCAAAGCTGAAGAAATTGTGGCTAACACTCCTAACGCTTATCTACCTCAACAGTTCCGTAACCCAGCTAACCCCAAAATTCACCGAGAAACCACCGCCGAAGAAATTTGGACAGATACAGACGGCGAAGTCGATATTTTAATTGCAGGGGTAGGGACTGGGGGAACGATTACTGGGATTGCAGAGGTGCTGAAACAACGTAAACCGAGTTTTCAGGCGATCGCAGTTGAACCCAGTAATAGTCCCGTCCTCTCCGGTGGTGCAGCCGGTTCGCATAAAATCCAAGGTATTGGTGCTGGCTTTGTCCCCGATGTTCTCCGTCTGGAACTAATTGATGAAGTAATCAGAGTTAGCGACGATCAAGCCATGAGTTACGGACGGCGGTTAGCCAAAGAAGAAGGCTTACTCTCTGGTATATCCTCCGGTGCGGCTTTGTGTGCAGCCATTCAGGTAGGTAAACGTCCAGAGAACCAGGGAAAACTCATCGTCATGATTCAGCCTTCCTTCGGTGAACGCTATCTGAGTACAGCTATGTTTCAGGGTTTGACTGTTGATTAGGGGCTGGGTAAAAATTTCTCAATTGTCTGACTGTAATTGATGAGTTTTTTCTCATCAATTATTTAAGTATTTTTCATGTATCAATGGGACATTGATAACTGTTGTCACATAAACTTTTATCATGATGCTAAAGGCAATTTCGGGTGTTTCAATGACATTGATCGGACTCAGCACGAGTCTAATGTTCCCTCACATTGCGATCGCGGAAGAGATTGTTTGCCAAGGAAACTTAGGTGCAATTACCGTTGATAATGTAAAAGTACCTCAAGGTAAAACTTGCACTCTCAGTAAAACCACTGTTAAAGGAAATATTGTTGTCGAACGCAGCGCAACCCTCAAGGCCATAGGTGTAAAAGTAAATGGCAATATTCAAGCAGAGGGAGCAAAACTAGTGGAAGTCAATTCTAGTGCTACCGTGGGTGGAAGCATCCAAGTCAAGCAAGGTAGTGCTGCTCGTGTGGTGAGTACACGCATCACTGGAGATGTGCAGTTTGAGTCAAATTCGGGACAACTAGTTGCTAATCAAAACCAGATTGGCGGAAATTTACAAGCTTTTCAAAATACTGGAGGGGTGACAATTCGGCAAAATCGCATTAATGGCAATTTGCAGTGTAAGGAAAATGCTCCTAAGCCGATTGGTGGCAGCAATATTGTCCAAGGCAGTAAAGAAGATCAGTGTGCAAATTTATAGGATTACTGTGCTTACTGATAAATTAATCCACTCTACTCTCAAATACTAACTCTCTGTACCAAGGAGCGATTGCTCCTTGGTAACATGAACTCACACCATTCTCCACCCTCATTTTCTAATAGACATCTCCAGAAATTAAATATGCGTTTTCCAGAAACCTTGTAGAAACGTTCCATGGAACGTCTCTACATTCTTTTTTGGAGATGTCTAATGATTACAACCTTGACGGTGGTGTTCTTGTTGACCGTGATGGTTGCAGTTACCTTGATGATCGTGGTGATGACCATCACTGTGTCCGTGACCGTGGGCGCAGCCTTGCAAATCCTGACTCATGAGGTTTTCGCTCATTTCGCGGAAGGATTCATCTACAGGCTTCAAGCCAATCCAAGCATCTAGTTGTTCGACATCAAAACCTACCTCACGGCGATCGCCTACTTGGATTAAAGGACGGCGAATCAATAAAGGTTCTCTCAACATGAGAAATAAGGCGGTTTGTTCGTCTAAATTTCCCGGAACTATCTCACCAGACTTAATCTTGGGTGCAGAAGGATTAAACCATTCGGTTACAGGGCGATCGCCAAAAAATGACCGCAGGTGTTCCAAAGTCCAAGGTTCAGTTAATAAGTTATAAGCTACAACTTCATGTCCAGCCGCAGTTAACAAAACCTTTTGTCGAGTACCACCCTTACAACCAGGTTTTTCATAGAAAATTACTCTAGCCATTGCAGTATCTCCTCGTAGTTGGGGATTGGGGGTTAAAATTTTTTGGCGGTATGGGTAACTGCATCAAACTCGAATCTTTGTTTGGGGTCAGTTTCACCATAAATATTAAAAGTGACAGTTGGTTCATCACCTACTGCTGCTACACTGTGAATTGCATCGGGAGTGAAGCTGATAATATCTCCAGGCGATAGAATAATTTCTCCCGTCGGCTCAATTTTGTCTGCAAATCCTGGGTGTTGGGTGCGTCGCCAAACAGTATTTTTTTCTTGTCCTTTTAATACTGCTACCACTCCCCATGTTCCATGATTGTGAATATTAGATATGCTTCCTGGTGCGAATGTAACTGTTTGTACTGTTAATGGGAAACCCAATTCATCATATAACAGTAGAACAGATATTCCGGTTGTAGGGGAAGGCTCTAAATACTGACTCTGCACCCAGTAAGAATTTACAATCAAACGTCTCACTAGCATTCGGATTTCGGGTAGACGAATAGATTCATCCTCTACACCATCAAGAACATCTTCTATCTCAGTTAAAAACCGATATAGACGATAATTCTCTTGCAATAAATTCCAACTTCTAGCTGATTTACACGCTTGATATTGACCGTCTCCTGTCAAGAGCCAATCCCTACCTTGCATAATATTTAAAATCTTTGTTGAGAGAATTGGGAAAAAACCAACACGGGACTAACAAGATTAGGAAGAGGTTCATTAGAAAATGTTGGCACAACAACCTTAGAGGGAAACAGGTTATTGTTATTAGAAGATGCAGATAGAGCGTTGTAGGAAGATGCGTTAAAGAATGAAAAACTATTCATGGTTGTAGAGTATTAACTGATAACTGTTGACTGTTCACTGTATTAATCATCTTCTTCTGCTGGACGTGTTAAAACATCCAGTAAGATTCCTGCTCCGAAATCTTGCTTTGAGTCAATTTCTTTAACTCTCATGCTGATTTCTTTAGCTCGCTCGATTTCCCCTAACTTTGCTAATACCAATCCTGTAGCGGCATAAGCATTTAAGTACAACCTGATAGGTGCTTCTTCCTGCCGATCAACTAAGATTGGTTTAAGCTGCTCCCACTCATCAGGAAATTTCTCTGATTCCTTAATTTTATCTAATAATTGGCTAGTTGTTCGCAATGCCAAAGAATAATTATTTTTATAAAAGAAAAATCTATAAGCTGCTACTAAAACATCGGTATTTTCCCCAGTTATAGCTAAAGCTTGTTGGATGTATTCTTCTGATTTTGAAGTATTTTCCCAATGGTGTGCAGCTAAAATTAATAACTTTTTGACATCTTCAGAAACTTGAAACCAGGAAAATTGATTTGTGTCAGTGTGCATGATCAGTTCCTTGGTAAATGGGCATAGGGAATAGGGCATTAAAGTTGATTTCTATGCCCAATGCCCTATGCCTCATGCCCTAATTTCAAAACCGTGTGATGATGTAAACCAAAGTGAAGAGAACAATCCAAATAATGTCTACGAAGTGCCAGTACATTTCTGCCATTTCGATGCCAGTATGCTTACTTGCAGAATAATGACCCGAACGACGCGATCGCCACAACACGCCTAAAATCAACAACAGTCCGATAAATACGTGCAAACCGTGAAACCCGGTCATGATATAGAAGCAGTTAGCAAACACATTGGTAGTCAGACCGTACCCTAAATTCATGTACTCATAAACCTGACCAGCCAAAAAAGCTGCTCCCATAATAGCGGTCAAGAAATACCAAAACCGCATTCCCCAGACATTATTCTTCTTAATCGCCATATCACCGAAGTGAATGACGAAACTACTAGAAATCAGAATCGCGGTATTAATTGCTGGTACAAATAACTCCACCTCCGTTCCCTCTGGAGGCCAAACATCTGTAGTCCCCCGAAAGAACAAATAAGTAGCAAAAAAGCCACCAAACATCAAAGATTCCGAAGCGAGGAAAGTCAACAACCCCACCACCCGTAAATCAGGATGCGCCTCATGATCCTCATGCGCAGTCACTACAGTCATACCCACCTCTTAATAAACTTCTTGATTGACCTCTCCCCTAATAGAGTGGTTTCATACGAAAAAAGAAAAATATATAAGTCTTGATTTCTCGTTTTGTGGTGTGGTTTTTACCCCTCTCCAAACCTCTCCCCCATGGGGGGAGAGGCTTTGAAACCCAAGTTTAGTTTTTCTCTGCTTGTATGAAACCACCCTGCTCTCCTAAAAAGAGAGCGGAACTATTCTTACTCCCCCTTCCCTAGTAGGGAAGGGGGTTGGGGGGTTAGGTTTATGCACTCACTTCCGTTGATGCTTCCGAAGAATGACCATACTCATAAGGCCCATGAGTCACCACCGGCAAAACCTCCCAATTCTCCACCGCAGGAGGAGAACTAGTAGTCCATTCCAAACTCAAAGCTTCCCAAGGATTATCTCCAGCCAATTCTCCCTTGCTCCAACTGAAGAGAACATTGAGCGCAAAAGGAACGACCGATAACCCTAAAAGAAATGCCCCAATAGTACAAAGCACATTCAAATCCACAAACTGGGGATCATACATTGCTACCCGGCGAGGCATACCTTGCAAACCCAACTTGTGCATAGGTAAGAAGGTTAAATTAGTGCCAATTAAAGTCAGAACAAAATGAATTCGTCCCCAAAACTCATTTAACTTCCGTCCTGTCATTTTGGGAAACCAGTGATAAATCCCGGCATAAATCCCAAACACAGAACCACCAAACAGTACATAGTGGAAGTGCGCTACTACATAATAGGTATCGTGGACGTGAATATCAAAAGGTGCTGTCCCCATTGTCACGCCGCTTAAACCACCCATGACAAACATCGACAACAAGCCGATCGCAAATAGCATGGCACTAGTAAAGCGAATCTTACCACCCCAGAGAGTCGCAACCCAACCGAAAATCTTCACGCCGGTAGGAACTGCCACAATCAAAGTTGAGATTGTGAAAAACATCCGCATCCAGCCTGCTGTACCACTGGTAAACATATGGTGTACCCAGACAAACAAGCCAACAACACAGATAGCGACAGTAGAATAGGCGATCGCTTTATATCCAAAGATTGGCTTCCGCGCATGGACGGGAATCACTTCGGACATAATGCCGAAGATAGGCAGAATCATTAAATATACTGCCGGGTGAGAGTAGAACCAGAACAAATGTTGATAGATAACGACGTTACCACCAGCATCTGGTTTAAAGAAAGAAGTACCAAAGTTGATGTCAAATAGCAATAATACCAAACCCGCAGCTAACACAGGTGTAGAAACCAGTGCTAGTACAGAAGTTGCTAAGATTGCCCAGCAGAACAGAGGTAATTGATCCCATTTCATGCTGGGGACTTTCATCATCAGGATGGTGACGACGAAGTTCACCGAACCAAGAATTGAAGAAGTCCCTACCAACACGATCGCCAAAATCCACAGACTTTGCGCGATGGGTGCGGTGACTAGACTTAATGGTGGGTAAGCAGTCCAACCAGATTGAGAACCACCGAAAATGAAACTTGCTGCAAGTAGTAATCCGGCTGGTGGGTTTAACCAAAAAGCGACCGCGTTCAATTTCGGGAACGCCATATCCCGCGCCCCAATCATCAAGGGGATAAGATAATTACCAAAACCACCGATCGCACTGGGAACAATCCAGAGGAAAATCATGATTGTCCCGTGGTTGGTCATGAAGGCGTTGTACAGATTCGGATCTATGAAGTCTGCATCAGGGGTGGCTAACTCAGTCCGAATTGCGATCGCCATCAACCCACCGATCAAGTAGAAGAAAAAGGCAGTCACCAAATATTGGATGCCTATAACCTTATGATCTACGTTAAACGTGAAATAGTCCCGCCATTTCCAAGCCGGTTGAAAATGTACACTGTGTCCCTTATCTGATGGTCTGTATGGTGGAAATTCTACTTGTGTCATAACCGATTTTTTGACTATTGACTCTTGTAAAGACGCGATTAATCTCTTTGAGAAGCCTCTATCGAAGCGTCTATGCGTCTCTACCGAACATTGACCAATGACTCTAAACTTGCTGCATCAATCCCCAAGTGTTGAACATGAGGTGCAAGAAACTCTGATGTAGACAAATTCGCTGGGTTAACAGCAACAGCTTGTTGAAGATTTTCCTGTTGAGCAACCTGATTTTCTGTCAGCCAGCTATCAAACTCTTCTGGTGTGTGGACAATAACCTGTGTCCGCATTGAACCGTGATAACCACCGCAAAGTTCAGCACAAACTACTGGATATGTACCTGGTTTAGTCGCTACAAATCGTAATTCGGTAGGGATACCAGGGATTGCGTCTTGCTTGAGCCGAAATTGAGGTACCCAAAAGGAGTGAATTACATCCTGTGCTGAGAGATTAAGCTGCACATCAGCACCGACAGGAACGTGCAATTCGCCAGAGTTAACGCCGTTATTGGGATAGTCAAATAACCAAGCAAACTGCATACCAGTCACATTCACCACCAAATCCGCAGGTTTCGCCTGATTTGTAGGAGATGCGCCAATCCCAATGCTGGGAGCAGTTTTAGCTGTCATATCATCCAGAGTACCAGCCATAGCCGTTCCAGAGGTGTGAGCTGCATGACTAGGATGACTCCCAGGCTCTAACCCTCCCATTTGGTTAAAGACATCTACGCTGTAGATACCTAGGCAAATTACGATCAGTGATGGAATTGCTGTCCAAAAGATTTCTAGAGGAATGTTACCTTCAATCGCTACACCATCGGTATTGTCACCCCGACGACGACGATATTTGAACAAGAAAATCAAAATCGTGCCTTCTACTACCAAAAATAGGGCTACAGCAATGGTAAACATAATATTAAAAAATTCGTCTACCAAGGGTGCTTGTAGTGATGCTTGTACAGGCAAGAGATTGTGATTTTGACCTATCCACAGACTGATTACTCCAATTACTATTCCAGCAATCAGAGTCCATAATGAAACAGGAATTTGTTGCATAGTACCTGCTTTTTAGTTATTGGTATTAGGGGCTTTGGGCGCGGAGCATGGGGTATTGAGCATTGCTTTATCACACATAGTCCCTATTCCCCAGCTATAGGCTTTTACATTATTGACCAGATAATGTTTTTTTCACTTATTAAAGTTCTAGCTTATGGAAATAAAAATCGGGGGAATTATTCCAGATATCTTCATATCTTACCCCCAAAACTTAACAATAGATTGCGAAGTTGACGAACAAGTCCGTTTGTGCTTAATCCCATCAAGAACACTGTTAGTTGTAATAGCAAGTATGAATTTGTTAATAGTAAACAAGTAATGGTTTACGCATTTGTTTTCTACGAACTTTTTACCGTTCGTAAAGTTTAAAATATTCCCCTCTATTTACCTTGCCGAGTATTTTTATGTCACTACTAACCGTATTCTTTGGTATACATATTAGTTTTCCAAGGCAACGTGGGTGTAGCAATTTTTAGGACAAATCCGCGCACAAGCTTCACAACCAACGCAGTTTTCTGGGTTAGAAACTACCATGACTTTGCGCTCGATTTCATCATCTTCTTCATCATCCACAAATTCACCTTCTTCATTGAGTGCTTTCAAATCCAGCACGGAATAACCACATACTTTAATACATCTGCCACATCCGATACATTTGTCCTTATTGATTGATTGAGCAAATTTAGGTGTCCAAGTCTTGCCGCCAAATGTCAATCCTGTAACTACTGCCATGAATAAACTCCCGGCTATCCTGCCAATAAACTTGTTGGTACTTGAATATTCATCCTACTTTAATTTTATCTAGTTATTTTGTTATTAAGTGATTAATTTGTAGAGTCAATAAATGCTAATTGTATACAAAATTATGCCCCTAATATATGCTTGTGCTTAAATGCAAAAAATTATGATTAATGATTTGATCTTGTCCTTATATTAAACATACTATCCGTCCGTGGATGATACAGGATTTATTATCTTAAAAATTTATTTAAATGCGGTATTTCTAATAATAGCAACATAATATTGCATTAATAAATACAAACACAAAAAGTAATTCTCTATAAAAATACTAATAAGGTTATGCAATTAATTAGCAAATTGCTCATCATTACATATTTTAGACTATAAATTGTATCTCAATACACAAAACGATTTTTTCGATATTTATAAATATATACTTCCAGCAAAGCTATTTTTTGCTAAATGATTATCAATGCCTTAATCACAATCATGGGAAAAATCATAAGCATAAGAATTACATCATCACCCATCGAATTTGTCATCGCCATGACAGATTATTACTATGAGTTAAATATTCAAGTTATTCATAAAATCAATAAATCGAATAATTATAGTCTTAAATATTCAATATAAATACTTTGGTTAAGGCTTTAAGGTTCAATGAAAATTTTCATCAACTAAATTTCATTAGATTTTCAATAACCTTTTCTAAGCTCATTACGAACAAAATCATCAAAATATTTATGAAATATTTATCTAATGAAGAAGTAAAATTAAGCTCCAAATTAATAGCTGAAAATAGCTTCTGATTGGGTGCAGAGTCTAAATATGGATGTGGACAATTATTCCAGTAAGAATATTTTCCTACTGAATAAATAACTAGGTAGCAAATGCAAAATAAACAGGACACATCCAGGGGAGACTTAAACCAAACATCTCAACGATTCAAGTGGGAAAAGAGCCAATATGCCTTATACAATTCCTAACAAAAATTGCGTTGGATGTGACAACTGCCGCCCCCAATGTCCTACGGGTGCGATCAAAATAGAAGGCAATCAATATTGGATAGATCCTTGTCTTTGTAATAATTGTGAAGGCTATTATCCTGAACCGCAATGTGTAATAGCTTGTCCAACCAAATCTCCGATCCCGTGGCAGGCGAAGAAGGGGAGATGCAAAATAGAACCGAGAGATGCTACCAGTTCAGACTTGTTTTCTAATGGCAAGAATAACCCATTTGCTTCTGCGATCGCTATTTGGGAAGCTTGCAACCTATTAGCGCAGCGTACATCCCTCAATTGGGAACAGGATGAAGCAGGCTATCTCTGTTATAGCAGACAAGTTAACCAAGGAAGGGGTGCGATCGCCTTTCACATCCAAGATCCATTTCAAGTCAGCGAACACGCCAAAGATATTAGTGCAATTGAGACTCTAGATATTCGCGCCGCTTGTATCCATCTTATTTTTGCTGCTCATGCTACAGCTTTAGATCAACCTTGGGAGCAAGAATTTGCTATTGACGAACGACAACTAGAGAAATATTTAGGACTGGAGAAACGCAAAGACCTAAGTAAAATTGCCAAACTCTCCTTAATGAAAAACCTGGTGCTGCAAGCTTGTTCACTGATTATTTCCCTCGACTGGCCTCAACAAGGTCGAGTCCAGGGGTTTTCAGTTAAAAATAGCCGCTTGTGGCACTTAGTCAACATTCAACACCACTTTCAAGAAGATAACCTGGGATGCAAATATCTCATCGGACTAACTTTTAAAATCCGCGCCGGGATATGGTCTCAATATTTCTTGAATAAACAAGGGTGTAAAGAACGTAGTTCATTCTATCAATATGGTAGTCTGCCCAAAACTGTCTTAACCACAGTCATGAGCATTTGGCAGCAACATGAAGGCGCAGTTAGGCTAATGCTGTGGTTGCTGTTTAAAACCAAAATGGGTAAGGAACAACGCATCACTGTTCCTACCTTGCTCCGTATCGCCTATGGGGAAGAAAAAGTCTCCCTGGCTTCTCGACACAGAGAAGAACGCAAACGTCTATTACGGACATTTGAAAGCGATTTAGAAATTCTCAACCATCATGGTATTAAACCCGTCTTCGACCCCATTACCTATCCCCTAGAAATTCAACCCCTCTGGGCAAAGTTAATGGATATTCCCGAAGATCCTGATGAAGCATTAGAATTTTGGATTAATGATGCTGGTGGCGAAACCCGCCTCACCGACACCGGCCCCCGTGGTAAGTGGAATCTCTTAATGAATGCACGGATTTTAGCTTTTGAATTACCCCCAGAATGGGAACGCCAAATCTCAGAATCAGAAAAAAAGCAACGGCGCACCGCTAGAGTCAGACGTAAATCTCCCACCACAGATGACTTAGTTGGTGAGCAGATTTTACAGGCACGAAAAACATTAAATCTCTCTCAACGAGAATTAGCCAAGCTCACAGGTAAAAGCCAAAGCTGGATTCGAGATGTCGAAAATGGTCGCTTAAAAGTCAAGCTAGAAGACCAAGCAATCTTACGTAAAGTGCTAAATATTGCTTAATGTTAGTTTGGTGGCTACTAAATCAGTCGTGAGAATCAAGAACCCCGGCTTCTTAAAAAACCGGGATTCTAATTAGTTATTTTTACTAGTCAAATTACTAGGATTGATATTAATTAATGGTATTGAACCATTACCACCCATAACCATTGGGAACTTTCCATCCCATTTTTCTATTGCTTGTTTTTGCAATAACTCCGGCGTTAAAGTTAGCCTTTGTAATCTTTGCGCCTCCGCTTGACCTTTCGCACGGTTAACATCAGCTTGAGCTTCTTGAGTTGCTTTTTTAGCAATAAATTCTGCCTGTTTAGCTTCTTGTTCGGCAATCTGTTTAGATTCAATGGCTCTACTAAATTCTGGAGAAAAAGAAAAATTTACTAGAGAAACATCATCAACTATCAAACCGTAAGCCTGAAGTCTATTTTTTAAATTATTATCAATTTCCTCCTTTAATTCTGTTCTGCGAGTAATAATCTCTTCTGCTGTTTTTTTAGCAGTTGCAGCCTTTAAAACTTCAGATACAGCCGGAGTGATGATGCTGGTCACTATTTGTTGTTGATCACCGACTTGTTGAAATACTTTATTGACTTTGCTGGGGTCAACGTGCCAGTTGATAGCCAATTCTGTTTTCAGTTGTTGGAGGTCTTTAGAAGCTGCATCAGCTTGAAAGGTATTTTGTTGCACGCGCACACTAATTCTTTTAACCGATGTGACAAGGGGCATAATCGTATGCAGTCCTTCATCTAAAACCTGATCTTGGACTTTACCAAATTGCATCAATACGCCACGTTCACCCGCATTTACAATTGTAAATGGACGGAACATGATAGCTAAAAGTAAGAAGAATATCCCTCCAGTTAAATAAAAACCATATTTGAATTTACCATCAGAGGTATTTGGAATATTACGCATATTTTTATTCTCCTTATGCAATAATTGTCTATCGAGATGAATCTCAGCATCAATGACTGCGGACTGGCAAATCATTACAAATTTTTACAAATTGCTGTCAATCATTGGGATTTAGCTTTTGGGAATAGTAATCCAACAATTGGTAGTAGTTTGGGGGTAATATCTCGCAGAGTCTCCCTCATAAATTAACCAGGATGCGTGTTCATCTTCTATCAGAAAGTACAAACAAATTAAAATTAATGACAACTGTAGATACACAGTTATCATTAGCTTTTTTAGAAAAAAGCTTTTAACTATTACTTAAAAATATGAAGATTTATCAACCCCATGCTTGGCCTCAGAGTTTGGCAGAAGCGATCGCTATTCAAGAAGAATTACGGAATCAAGTGATTATACAGGATCAACTGCAACAACAGGTAAAATACGTTGCTGGTGTGGATATGGGTTTTGAAGCCGATGGTACTATTAGCCGTGCAGCAGTGGCGGTGCTGAGTTTTCCTGAATTGCAAGTCATCGAAACCCAATTAGCATACCGTCCTACTACGTTTCCTTACATTCCTGGTTTCTTATCATTTCGAGAAATACCAGCAATACTTGATGCCTTAGAAAAAATTCAAACCACACCAGATATTATCTTGTGTGATGGTCAGGGAATCGCTCATCCCCGTAGGTTAGGTATAGCGAGTCACCTAGGAGTCATCATCAACATACCAACCATTGGGGTCGCAAAATCCTTACTTATTGGTAAACATGAAGAGTTACCAGACACCAAAGGTAGTTGGCAACCATTAATACATCACGGTGAAACTATTGGTGCAGTTTTAAGAACTCGCGCCGGAGTAAAACCTGTGTATGTTTCCAGTGGGCATAAAATCAGTTTACCCACAGCAATTGACTACGTGTTGCGCTGCACACCAAAATATCGGTTGCCAGAAACTACCCGCATCGCTGATAAATTAGCATCTGATAGGTGACAGGTGATAGGGGTGACAAACAGGAGTTACGCAAAAAAGGCGTATTTTAATGTTTGCGATCGCCAAGCCTTGATTTTTCTTGCGAGTACCTAGGTAATAATAGTAACAACTCATCGTATTATTTTGTTGAACTTTGTTCTAAAAACTTGCTTACTACCGCTCAATCGTGTTAGGAATCGCACAGAAAGTAGTTGAAGTAGCTAAATACGAGTTACCCAAGTTGGAACAATGAACGCACTTACTTTACAGTGGCATGATGCTGGTCAAAACAAAACTCAGCAAATTTACGAACAACAGCCAAGTAAAAATCCTGGCACTGTCCGCATTGGTAGAGATCCACTCCAGTGTGACATTGTTTTGACAAACCCAACTGTATCTGGGCTGCATATAGAAGTATTTTTTAATACTCAGCAGCAAAATTTTTATATCAGAAATTTGCGATCGCAAAATCCTCCCCTTATAGACGGACAACAACTCATCCAAGGAGAAAGACTTCTAAATCAAGGTAGCATCATCTACTTGGGACAAGTACAACTCCAAGTTACTGCTGTGAATATTAATACCATCGCAGCCACAATTTTAGCTCCACCCCAACCACAAGCACATCAAAATCGCCAATTCACACCCCCTGTACAACAAAAGCCACCAGTGCATCAAAATCGTCAAGTTACAGCCCCTCTGCAACAACAGCCACCAGTGCCTCAACAACAGCCAGTCACACCCCATATACACAACCATCCAGCAACACCAGCACAAGGAAATTACGGCTTAGAGTGTCCTAGATGCCATAAAGTGTCCCGAATTGAAAATTTACAAGTAGGCTGTCCCTGGTGTGGTACATCTTTAGCTGCGGCAGTCAGTGTATTAGTCGCACCGGGGAATTGAGCAGGGGTGCAGGGGAGAAAAATTAATAAATAATGCCATGTGCAACTTTCTCTTAAACCTAACCCCCAACCTCTTCCCTACAAGGGAAGGGGAGCAAAATTGAATTTTGAATTTTGAATTTTAAATTTTAAATTCGGAGCGCAGCGACGTGACTAACCTACAAATTCAATTGACTTGGGAAGACCCAACAACGGGGGAACGGCGAGAACCAACATTAAATGTGCCGATAGCTTTTGGTCGAGAATTTGCTCGTTTGCCTGCGGAAGTGGACGGACAGCGCGTTGCGCGAATGTTGTTAAATAGTAATGAAATCTCTCGTTACCATGCTTTGATTGCTTGGGAAAACAATCAATTTGTAGTGATTGACCAAGGCAGTGTGAATGGTGTGCTTGTTAATGGTCAACGCCAACCGCGTAGTGTTCTCAATAATGGTGATACGCTGCAAATTGGCCCCTATACAATGATGGTGACTTTGGCTAGTAATGCCACTCAAGCAATCCCACCACCCACCAGTCCCCCTTCCTTAATTCAATTTAATCCTCATACTAATATCCCCGATCCCAGCTTACCGCCAGCCCGTCCTGTTACACCTTTGGGAAGTAATTTTCCCCCACCGGCATTTCAATCTGAACAACAGATTGTTGTCCAAGCACTCCACGCGACAGGTTTACCTGTGGATGAATATGATTATTTAGCCGTTGGGGGAGGACTAGGTAGTTTTATCTGGTCTGATTTACTACGAATTAGCGGTGTACGTGCAGAAAAGATTGCGGCTTTGGGATTAGAACCAGAACCTTATGCTCGTTATAAGCGGCTGTGTTTGAATTCCCAAATTCCTTTATATGAAAGACTGCGGTCTAATTCTGATTCTTGTCCTGATAATATTTGGGGTTGGCCTAGCTATGCTTGGCGAGAAGCTTGGCACGACTTAACTAAAGGTAAGCCAAACACAGCATTGCGGTACTTATGGCAAGTATTTGGAGAACCAACCTTTGCGGAAACTTATACTCCCCGTGCAACCAATGTTTTTGATTCTATTGACAGAGAAGCCAAACGGATTGGCTGGAGTCAAATTTATCGTTATGGACGAGTCAGAGCAATTCGCAAAACTGATGATGGTCGGTATTGTGTAGCCTATTCTCGTGGACAAGGTAATCACGCTTTTGTCGTTTGTCGTTATATACATTTAGCTACTGGGTATCCAGCAATTCAGTTTCTCGATGATTTGCAGGCTTATAGAGAAAAATATCAAGATTTTAAATCCGTCGTGAATGCTTATGAAGCGCACGATCATGTATATGAGCAATTAGAACGGCAAGGTGGAACTGTATTAATTCGGGGACGGGGAATTGTAGCTTCGCGGATTGTACAGCGCATTTATGAAGCCAGACGCAAAAATCCCAATATTACAGTTTTGCATTTAATGCGATCGCCCAAACCCCAAGGTAACACATTCCAAAAAGCCACACGGCTAGTCAAAAACCATTACGAATTTCAACCCTTCAACTGGCCCAAATCCTGTTGGAGTGGTGAACTGCGCGTCATGCTAGAAAAAGCCGCACCAGACGAACGCAAACGCTTACTCTCAGACTGGGGTGGTACAACCACAGCCGACCGTTTAGACTGGCAGCAAATTACTGAAAATGGCTTAAAAGAGGGTTGGTATCAAATCACCTTCGGGGAGGTATTGACAGTAGAAAGGGATGCACAAAATCGCACTATCAGCCAAATCCAAGAGAAAGGCTTTGGTCAAATGAAATTAGTGGCTGATTTTATTGTTGATGCCACTGGTTTAGATGCCAAAGTGCAAGCCAATCCTCTATTAGATGATTTGGTGAAGCATTACAATCTACCTCTAAACTATCTGGGACGCTTGGCTGTCGCCAATAACTTTGAAATCCCAGAAATGCGAAATGCTAAAGGTCAAATGTATGTAGCTGGGGCAATTACCCTCGGTGGCCCCTATGCAGCCGTTGATAGTTTCCTCGGTTTGCAATACTCCGCCTTAGTCGCCGTTGATGGACTCGCCTCCGCCCGTGCGCCAGGAGTCCATCGTTTAAATCCCTTCAGTTCTTTTGGACAGTGGTTAAAGTGGGTGTCGAATCAATCACCATCATGAGTGCTGAGTTGTGAGTTGTGTTAGCGGTAGCGCGGCGTTTAGCCGGTGCTGAGTGAAGGTAACGATTTCTCAGTCCCTAATCCGCAAGAGTCATTTAAGTAGGACGAGGTGAAAAAACTAAACTATGTAAAGATAAGTAAATACGTACAATGTGTCTACAAAGGTAACAGCGATATGGGCAGTCGTTTAAGGGTATTTCTGACTAGAG